>JBNKVS010000030.1:0-223049 GCA_050299315.1 Polyangiaceae bacterium | reverse complement strand
ACAAGTGCCAAGAAGACTCTAATAAGGCCCGAGTCCGTCCACACAGCGACTGCCACCGCGGCGAACAACGGCTCTCAGAGCCTATTAGTGCGAAGAAGAGGACTCGAACCTCCACGGGAGTTACCCCACTAGCACCTCAAGCTAGCGCGTCTGCCATTCCGCCACCTTCGCGAGGCTGCCGTTGATGTCAATTTTTGGCTTGGCGCGCAACCGGAAAACGCCGCCAGGCGGAAGAAAACGCGAGAGCGCTCGTCGGCCGGGCCGCGCGGAAGCTCGACGCGAGAGCCGGGGGACGAGGGCGCAGGCGCCCGCCGACGCCGCCCCCGCGGGCGGACCCACGCAGCGCTGCCCGTCGGCTCTCCAGGCCGGCTCGGTCTCGGCGCAAGGTGCGGGTGCTTCGAGGGGGGGGCGCCTCGGCCCAGGCGAGTGAGGTCGGCGAAGAAGCCCGGTCGTGAGGCGCTCTTGGCTCGGTAGAGTCGGGGGGAGCTCACCGCGAGGCTGTCGGGCCAACTGGAAGGCCTACCTCGGTGAAGCCAGCGGATACCCGTCCGAACGGGAGCCCGCCGTGCGCGGGCGCTCGGCCGAGCTGGGCTGCGGCCGCGGTGCCCCTCGTTCTCCTCGTCCTTCGCCGCAGCTCGAGCTGCGCCCTCGTCACCAATCGAGTGGTTTGCCATGCGCGGGTTGCGGGCCGCCCTCGCTGCGCAACGCGCGGGGGCTCATGGAAGTGCCGGCGCGCGAGGATCGGGAGCTCGGCGGCGGCCGTCTCGGGGGGAGGGCCGGAGTGCGGCAAGGGCGCGGGGGGCGAGCGGTCTGGGGGCACTAGTTCAATAGGTCGACCACCCGCGCTCCGGGGCACCAGTTCGGTAAGTCGACCGCGCGCTCTGGGGGCACTAGTTCAGTAAGTCGACCACACGCGCTCTGGGGCACGAGTTCGGTAAGTCGACCACGCGCTCTGGGGGATTCCAGTTTGGTAAGCCGACCACGCGTGCTCCGGCGCGCGGCGCGGCCGTTCGCCCGGGCTTCGGCGGGGGGCGGGGGCGGTGCCGCTGCACGATGACCCGCCCGCGGCAGCCGGGCAGCGCTCGTCCGCGCGCCGCCGCGCCCCGGCTGATCCCGTCGATCCCCCACGCCTCGGCGTGCTGCGCGCCGTCGCCGTGGTTGCGTGCGGCGCGCCTTTCGATGCCGCCAGGGGCGGGCCCTCGAGCGGCGCGGACCCCTCTCAGCCCGGAATGACCTGGCCGAGCGCTTGGTAGACCTCTCCGAGGTCGAACGGCTTGCGGATCCAGCCGGCAATGTTGGGCCCGGCGTCGGTCGAGATGACCGTTCCACTGATCAAGAAGACCTGAACCCGAGGCGAGTTCTTGCGGAGCCGGTCGATGGCGCCCTGAGGGTCACTGGCTATGGGTGACAGATCGATGAGGGCTGCGTCCACCGTGCCGCCGTTGTCCGAGAACTCTTCCAGCGCGGCCCTGTCGGCCAATTGATAGAGGGTCACGCCGCGCGAGCAGAGGCCGAGCTCGAGCATGCCCATCACGTCCCCGTCGTCTTCGAGCACCGCGACGCGCAGGCCGTCGAGCATCTTCGGGGGGCGCGGAACGGCCACGGGAGGCGCAGGCGTGGCGCCGCGGAGGATCGGCCAGCGCAGCTCGAAGCATGCCCCGCCGCCTCCGGGCATGAGCGCGAGGGCGCCGCCATTCTGCTCGGCGACGCGATGCGAGTACGAAAGGCCGATGCCGGCTCCGCCCGGGCGACGTGACGGGCCCGAGGAGAAGAGGTGGTCCCGCTGATCCTCCGGCACGCCGGGGCCGCTGTCGCGGACGCGAAAGAGCACGGCGGCGGGCTCGTCGATCACCGTGACCACGACGGCCTCGCCTTCGGGCGTGAAGGCGATCGCGTTGAGCAGGAGGTTCAGCAAGATCTGATGGATCGCCGCGGGGCCGGGCAAGAGCTCTCCGCCTCCGGGACCATCGACCTTCACCGCGACGCGCCGGCGATCGGCCTCGGGACACACGCCGAGCACCGCTTCCTCGGCGAGCGCCCGCCCACTGCGAAGCTCGGATGATTCGTTCGTCGTCGCGCCTACGGCTCGGCGCGCGATCGAGTGGCCCAGGGCCGCGTGCGAACGGGCGATCTCCAGTGCCTCGGCTCCGGCACCATCGGCCAGGTGCCGCTGCGCGTGCTGCAGCCACCCCAGGACGACCGTCAGAGCGTTGGACACCTCGTGCAGCGCGCCCGCCAGATCACCATCTGGCAAGGGGGCCGCTGCCGGCCCTTCCGCGACACGCAAGCGTTGCTCTCTTTTCACAGCGACCACAGTATTCCAGCAGGGTACCACTCGCCGAAACGGCGGCGGAGTGTTTTTCGAAAAGGTTTCGGAATGTTGCCCCCTGTCTGGACCAAATACGCATTTACACAGCGCAAATTGGCGCGGCAGGCTGCCGGCCGCCCATCCGTTTCGGCGGGCGCGGCAGCGGCGGGCCCGAGCCTTCGGGGGGCGAGTGAGCGGAAACGGTGCAACGCCGGGACCTCCTATGAGTCGCGTCCGCACGTTGGGCACGGTGCGGGCCGGGGGCTCACATTGGACTTGATTGTAGGTCGGTAGGCAACAGCATCAGCCACTCGCCGTTGGAATTTGTTCGACCCTCGGCAACCTGCAGCAGGCCCAAGATGCACGGACTCTCTCCGGGCGGTGGTCCCGCGTTACATATGGGCAGCGTCGTGTCATTGGTAATTGCCAACCGGTCGTCGACGAGCGCGTACGCGCGGACGAGGGCTCCGGGCACGGGCTCGCCGAGCGGTTGCCGCAGGATCAGGCGGCGCGCGAGCGGCGCGGACACTGCGATCTGCTCACCGCTGCGGTTCTCGAAGTAGTTGCTTCGCGGGAGAAACCCCCAGGGCAAGCCAGTGCTTTCGTCCGGGCGAACCGTGAGGTGATAGTAGCCGCCCGTCGATTCCTGGCAGGGCCCACAGTCGAGCCCGACGAGGGTGTATTGACCACTCTGGTTGACAGGTGTGTTGCGGGGCCGCGCCCGAAACGGATCTTCGGCGCGCGCCTGGCGCTCGACCGTGCCCCGGTCGATCACGCAGGGGCTGCTGCCTTGGCAGTCCGAGTCCAGATATCGTGTGGGGAGCGCCCACACGCGTGCATTCGCGACGGCGGTGTTGCCTTGCTTGGCGAGGGCCACCACTCGGCCGGAGACCGACACGCCGGGGGGCACGACCGTCACGGGGCCTTGCTGTTCGTCGGCACCCGCGAACACGTCCACCTGGGTTTGGGTGCTCGGGAGTGTATCGCCCACCTCTCCCGCCAGCGGGACCTGTCGCACCCGATAGGTCCCGGGAGGCAACTTCGCGACGACGCTTCCGTCGGAGCCGACGCTTGCGATCACTCGAAGCGAGGCGATCACGCCCGCCGGCGTCGCGTCGAGGCGCCGCGCCACGAACTCGACTCGCGCGGGAACACCTCGGCGCTCGGTGTCCCACAACCAGCGCTGGTAGGTTACGGGCCGCCCCACGCTCTCCACCTCCGGCAACGTGGCGGCTCCCAGCTCGAGCGCCGCGATGCCGCCACGCTCGAGCAGCAGAGTCGCCGCGGTCACGTCGGGCGGAGGGCGCAGACGGATCCATTCCTCCGCGGGCCCGACGAAATCCGCGGAATCCTGTTGTGAGTAGACGAGGCTCGCGACGACCGCCGTTTGTCCCTCCGCGCGCTGGCTGCCCCGCAAGACGGTGGTGTTGGAGATGACCTCTCCGGTGGCCGGGTGAACCATGTCGAGCTTCCAGCCCTCGAGCGGCGCCTCGTCGCTCCACGGGATCGTCAGCTCGAGCGTGGCGGGGGGCAGCGGCTCGAATTGCAGACCTGCCCCGAGCTCGACGCGCCGGTTTCGGTAGATCTGGGGTACCGCCGTGCAATTCTCGGGCAGCAGCTCCGAGAGGGGGCGCAAGTAGACGTCGTAGTCTCCCGCGGGCAGCAGCCCCTCGAAGGTGTACTCCTCGCTCTGCTCGTCGAAGCGAGTCTGGACCTCGTAGTATTCCGTGCTCAGCCCCATCAGCCGCTCTCGCGGCGTGAAGCGCAGCCGCATGGGGAGCGTGGTGCGCGCCCGCGGCAGGCACGTTTCCTCCTGGTCGGGGCCGGCGCTCACCTGGCCCGTGATGGTCACGCGGGCGGGCAGCTCCAGCTCGATGCCATCGACCGAAGCCATGAGGTCACGGACGCGCGTGATGTACCCGTCGCCGCCGTAGAGCGGGTCGTCGCTCGGCGGCGCGATTTCCAGCAGCAGGGCGTCGAGGCCAGCCTGGCTGGCCGCGGGCGAGGGCTCCCAGGTGCAGAAGCCGGGCTGCGGCTCGCCGTCGCGCAGGCACACTTCGCCCTCTCGACAATCGCCGTCGCCGCGGCAATCGAGCACCGGGCCCGCCGGATCTTCTTCCGGCAGCCGATCGAGCTGGCAACCGATCGCCGCGAGCAACCCGAACGAGATGGTGCGGACGCTGTGCTTGTTCATTTGATTCTCCGAAAGTCCATACCGGCGCGCCGGGCTGCTTCTCCATCTGCTTCTTGTCGGTCGCCCACGACGAGGCACCGTTTGGGGCTCACGCCGAGCGCTTCGGCAGCCCGGAGGTAGCCCTCGGGATGCGGTTTGAGGAAGCGGGGGCCGCTCGGCTCGCCGTTCGCGACGATCGCGTCGAAGAGCTGGCTGCACTCGAGGGCCCGCAGCTTCGCGCGGGCCGGGTAGTCGCTGATCAGCGCGGCACGGCCCCCGCCGCCGCGGAATTCGTGCAGCTCGGCGATCAAGCGGTTGCGCCGAAAGCGTCGCAGCCACTTGCCGGGGCGAAGGTGCATCCACTCCGAGACGAGCCGCTCCACGCCCGCGGGGTCCGCTCCGATGGCCTCGGCGGTGCGCTGCAGCTGGAGCCGATACGGGCTTTCGCAGGGCTCGCTCTGGTGCTCGCGCATCCACTCGTGCTCCCGCCGGAAACGGTGCAACGTGCGCACCGCCGCCGGGCCTCGGAGCGCGAGCTCTGCCGCCATGGCGAGCTTCACGGGCCCCGAACGGTACAGCGTGCCGTCCAAGTCCAGCAGCCAGGCTTCGTACGGGCGAGTCACGAGCAAAGAGTGGCACAGTCGACGCCCGTCGGTCAGCTGGGCGTTGACCGGGGGAGCGCGGGTCGAGCGCCCGCCGTGCCCAAGGGCCTCGACCACCCGCTCGGGGGGCGACCCGGAGCCAGTGGTTGACGCGGAAGAAGAAGCGAACCAATACCGCCCCATGAGCCTGCTGGAAGACAAAGTCGTGATCGTGACCGGAGCCGGGCGAGGGATCGGGCGGGCCACGGCCCTGGCCCTGGCCGCCGCCGGAGCAAAAGTGGTCGTCAACGACTACAGCTGCGATCTCGCGGGGCAGCCCGACGGGGAACGGTGCGCCGAGCAGGTCGCCGAGGAAATTCGCGCCGCGGGCGGCGAGGCCGTGGCCGACGAGCGCTCCGTTGCCGAAGAGAGCACGGGCGAGGCGCTCGTCGCGCTGGCGGTCGAACGCTTCGGCGGCCTCCACGCGCTGATCAACAATGCCGGCCTGGGCGTGGACGCCCAACTGCACCGGCTCTCGGTGGTGCAGTGGCGACGGGCCGTGGACGTGCAGCTGACGGGCAGCTTTCTGTGTTTGCGGGCGGCTGCCGAGCACATGAAGCGCAACGGGGGCGGGGCGATCGTGAACACGACCAGCGTGGCCGGGCTGAGGGGCGGTTACGGGCAAGCGCACGGGGCCGCGGCGGCGGCGGGCGTGGTGGGCCTCACGCGGACCGCTTCGGTGGAGTTGCAGAAGTACGATGTTCGTGTGAACGCCGTCGCCCCCATCGCCAAGACCCGCCTCACCGAGGAGCTGCCGATGTTCGCTCAAGTCGACACGATGCAGCCCCGGCACATCGCCCCAGCGCACGTTTTTCTCGCGAGTGACGCCAGCCAGGCGGTCACTGGAACGATCTTGTGCTGCGCAGGTGGAAAGTTGAGCGTATTTCGCCTAAGCGAAACACTCGGCGTGCTCAAAGAGGAAGTCGAGGGTGTGTGGACGCCCGAGGAGATCGCGGAGCACTGGGCGACCATCAGCAGAACGTAGCGTCAACTTTCCCTCGCGGGGGCTCGGCGCCGTTGCCGGGTGCCGCTCACGTCATCCTTCGCCCGCAGGCCGGGCGCAGTTGTCGCTGGGTTTGTCGCTGGGGCGGCGCCCCCTCGAAACGCAGGGTCGATACGAAGGGGCCGCGTGGCGCCGCCGGATGGGCCGCGCGGCGTATCGAGCTGACCTTGCCAAGGAGCCCGAGATGAACCGTTGCGAAAGAAACGGGGCCTGGCCAAATCGGGTCTGGCAAGAGCGGCCTTTCGAATCGGGCTTCGCAACCCGCCGCGCGGGAAACAGCGGCGGGGGAAACAGCGGCGCGGGAAACAGCGGCCTCGCAGGCAGGGCCGTTCCGCGGCACTTCCTGGCAGCCCTGCCGACGGGCCCCGCCGACAGGGCGGCTGCCATGTGGCCCGCGCGCCCACCCAGCGTCCCGACGGGACAGCCCGCCGGCAGCCGATTGTCACCCCGCGAGGGTGCAGTGGCGCGGGGGTGGGCCGTTTGTCATCGTGAGGGGTGCAGCAGCCCGGCACCCACCCTACGTCCACCCCAAATGCCATGCTGATGACAGCTACTTCCCCGCTCAGACTGGCCCAATGGCTGATTGCTGGGCGTACCAGGGAGTGGTAGGTTGTGAGGGACTCGACGCCGACTGTCCGGCAGCGGGCAGGAAGCAACGGCCGCATGACGCGCGAGCAGAACATTCCGCTGTTTCTCTGGGTGGCGGCGGCCATCTTGGCCCACCTCACCTGGGGTGGGGGGGCCGAGCAGGTCGCCGAGGTGCTCGAGGAACGCGCCGAGGTGCGCCAGTTCGCCGCTGCAGTGCAACGCCACCTGCTCGACAAGTACACCACCGAGATCACGCTCTTCGAGGACCCGGGCATGCAAGAGGACGTGCACGCGCCCAAGCCACCGCTCGAGGCCTCCGAGGTGAAAGCGGAGGACGAAGCCGAGCCGCCCGAGGATCCGAAGGTTCAGAGCAAGAAGAGCGAAGAGGCGAAGCGGGAGAAGCCGGTTCCTCCCAAGAAGCGGGATGAGCCAGCCGAAAAGGAGAAGCCGCTCGCCAAGAAGGAAGAAAAGAAGAAAGAAGAAAAGAAGAAGGAGGAGGAGGAGAAGGAGGCCGAAAAGCTCGCGGTTCCGGAGCTCCCTCCTCAGCCGAAGATGCAGGAGGCGCGGCGGGTCGCCGTGGATCAGCACGTCGAGGATCCGAACCAAGAGGACAACCCCAGCGCGGAGTTCATCGGGGACAAGGCGAATCACGTCGAGAAGCAGACGCAGGCTCGGATTACCGCTACCGATCAAAACGACCCAAAACCCACGCCCGGGTCCCAGCACTTCGGCCCTACCGAGGAGCCAGGCGATTCGCACGTCACGGAGCTGGCGCAGTCCGAGGATCGCGCCGGAGAGTTGAATCGTGCGCACAGTGAGGACAAGGCGGCGGCCCTTTCCGAGGAGTCGGTGAGCAGCCCTGCGGGGGTCCCCGAGGTGGCGGGTGTGGCTCGCGGCGGTCCCGCGGAGAGTGACCCCGGCCAAAAGGCCGTGGCCGCCGTCAAGGCCGTCGAAGAGCAGCTACCCTCTCCGGAGATCGTCAACGCCGAAGGGGGCAGCTGGGCGTCGCCCGAGGAAAGGAAGGCCGCCGAGGCTCGCGCGGCCAAGAAGGCGCGCGAGTATCGCGCCGCCCGCGCCAAGGGCAATCCCGCGAAGCCGCTGGATTTTCTGGGGCTCGGCGCCGAGGGCGTCACGGAGCGCGGGGTCAACCTGAACCTCACGCCGGGCACGGCCCTGGCTGCCATCGGGCAAGATCGCCTGCAGCGGGACATCCAGGCCGACGGCGAGCGACGTCGCAGCAAACACCGCGGGTCCTGGAAGGCGGTGGGCATCGAGCGCTGGCGCCCGGCCATCGAGAACTACGTCGCGACCGTGCAGCCCGGCAACCAAACGTCTCTCAACACGGCGCATCGTCCGTTCGCAAGCTACCTGAATCGCATCCACAACCGGTTGCACCCGATTTTCGCGATCAACTATCTCGGCTTTCTCGACAGCCTGCCGGGTAGCGCCGGGTTGCGCGACAACTTCAATGAAATGAAGACGAATCTCGAGATCGTCCTCAGCCAACAGAACGGCTCGATCGTGAAGATGGGCGTGACGCGATCGAGTGGAAACACGGTGTTCGACATCAGCGCGCTCGAGTCCGTGCAGAAGGCATCGCCCTTCGGGCCGCCGCCCTCGTCAATCGTCTCGCCCGACGGTAACGTGTATCTGCACTGGGAATTTCACCGCAATCCCATCTATGCTTGCTCGACGTACTTTGCGCGCCCTTACATCATCAAAGCCCCGCAGCAAACGGCGCCTCCCGAGCCGTCGCAGCCATTTGCCCCCGAGGAGGGAGGCAAGCGTGGGCACCTCCGAAAAGCCGACCCCGAAGGGACTCACGCTGCCTCGAAGCAACTGCAGGGGAGCCGCCGGGGCGACGCGGAGCCACTTCGAGGGAATAGGCTGGCCGAGCACCGCCCGTGAGGCCCACCCTGCTGCTGGCTCGGCCGAGCGCGGTGGCGCAGCATGAGCGCTTTGCGACAGCCGCCGGATGATGCCGCCACCCGTGGCGGCGCTGCTCAACGTCAACCTCAGCGCTGCGTTCCGCCGGCGTCGGGCCGATCCAGACCGGCCCTCGCGATGGGGGTGGACGAGGGGGGAGGCCGGGTCATGTCGGTTTCGTCGAGGCCCGGCTCGAGCCGACCCGCGGTCGAGGTGCCTCACCGCGGAGACACCTGGCTCGTCGCGGGCAGCGCCCTGTTGGCCACCTGTTTGGGGCGCGCCTTGGCCCCGGCTTTGCCGGGCTGGCGCGTGGGGCTGAGCGCCACCATCTCCGAGCTCGAGCAGCTCGCCGCCTTTCTCTCGCAGTTTCTCGTCGTGATGGGGGTGGCGACGGCACTGCGATTGCTCTCCTCCAGCCTGCGCTACCGCCTGCCGCTATTTCGCCCGATCGCCGTCGTGTGCTGCGCCCTCGCGCTCCCGCTGATTTTGTTCTCCAGCCGCCAGCGGCTCGAGAGCTCTTGGCTGGTCGCTTTGGTGTTGCTCTCGGGGCTGGTGGGTGCGGGGGCCGCCATCGCTTCGCTGCGCCATCGCCATTCGCGCGCGGCCGGTCTCGTGCTCGCCCTCGTGACGCTGGGCTCTCTCGTTTCGGCCTCGGCGCGCCTGCTCGCACTCGACGCCGGCGAGCTCTCGCGCGCGGGCTTGTTCGCGGTCTCGCGCGGGGTGGCCACGGGCGCTCTCTTGCTCGACATCGCCAGCCTCGGGGTCGCGGGCCTGTGGCTCGCTCGGCAATGGGTGGGGGGCGCCTGGATTGCCTCGGGGATCGGGTTCGGGGCGCTGGCGGTCGGGCTCGCCGCGGTTCACGGTGCGAGTGCCGCAGCCTGGCGGGTGGTGATGGGCAGGGCACTGGATTCCCTCACCGGTCATCCCGATCCGGTGCTCCCGCTGGCTGTGCGCTATGCCGCCGAGCTGGGGGCGGTCGGGCTCTCGGCGTGGGCCCTGGTTCATCGAGGGCCCGCCGCGGTCGGCGTGACGCTTTGCTTCTCGCTGCTGGCTCGGGTCAGTGGCGATGTTCCGCTGTGTGCGCTGATGTTGGTTCTCTCCGCGCTTTGCGCCGTGCGCGCCAGCGAGTACCGCCCCGCCTCGGCTGTGGGTTGAAGTCGGGGCCGCAACGCGATAGTCGAAGCGTTCGTGTCGCGTTTCGATTGTCGCCGCCGGCTCGTCGGGAGCCGTCCGAAGGGCCGCTGTCTGCGTCGGAATTCGTCTTCCGCGGCGCGCGGCGCTAGGGCGCGGCGCGCCGCGGTCGTGGTCGGCCCCGGGGCACTGCGGGGCCGGGAGGCGTGATGTGCCGTTGTGGGGCGCAGGGGGGGGTTGCCGCTGCTCTACTGGGCGCGGCTCTGGCCGCGCTCGGAGGGCTTGCCTGCGAGCGGCGCGAGAAAACCCAGCTCGAGCGCGGGGCGGGCATCTTCGTCCGGACATGCGCGGGTTGCCACGGAGTGGATGGCCGCGGGGGCGCGCGCGTGGGAATGAACCCGCCCCCTCGCGATCTGTCGGCGCCGGGGTTCTTCGAGCAGGTCGCGCCCGCCCAGATTCGGCAGGTGGTTCGCCTCGGCAAAGGCCAGATGCCCGCCTTCGCCGGCATGATGTCCGACGCGGACATCGACGCGGTGATCGCGTTTCTTCCGACGCTCGCCCGCGTGCGGGGGGCTGGGAAATAGCCGTGGGCGAGGCGCCGCTCGACGAGGCCGAGGCCGCCGCGTGGCGGGCGCTGCTCGCGCGTGCGAAGGGCGCGGAGTGCCCGGAGCCCGCTTGGGCGGAGCACGAGCTGTGGAAGCTGTACGGTCCGCTGTGTGGCGAAAGCACCCGGGGCCCCCGCGGCGCGCTGGTCGTCGCCCACCTCGGCCAGAGCCTCGACGGAAGAATCGCGCCGCCGGGCGGTGCCCCCGAGGCCATCACGGGGCCCGAGGACATGGTCCACAACCACCGCATGAGAGCGCTGTGCGATGCAGTGCTGGTGGGCGCAGGGACCGTGCACCACGACGACCCGAAGCTCAACGTTCGCCTGGTCCCCGGGGAAAACCCGTGGCGCGTCGTGGTGGACCCACGGCTTCGGTTGCCTGCCTCGCGGGGCATTTTTCAGGATGAGCTGGCGCCCACGTTGCTCCTGTGCGACGAGGCGGTCCATCGTGAGCAGGGCCTGCCAAGGCGGCACGGGCGCGCCGAGATCGTGCCGGTGGCGGGCGGCTGTGGGCCACGCGCGGTCGTGCAGGCCCTCGCGCGGCGCGGTTTGCGTCGCGTCTTCATCGAGGGCGGCGGCGTCACGGTGTCGCGCTTTCTTTCTGCCCGCGCGCTGCACGTGTTGCAGATCACCGTTTCTCCAATGATCTTGGGCCAGGGTCGACCTGGTGTGACTTTGCCGGGGCCGCTTCGGCTGCGCGTCCCCACTGCCCGTTTTCACCTCGGCGAGGATGTGCTCTTTCAGTGCCAGCTGTTTGGCGACTGCGATTTGGAGCAGCCCAAGTGAGTCTCGTCACGCAGGCGTTGTGGATCGTCGCGCCGGGGGTGGCCGAGCTGCGCCCCGAATCGCTGCCGGCTCCCGCGGCGGATCAGGTCGTCGTGCGTGCCGAGCTCAGCGGGATCAGCCGCGGTACCGAGTCCCTCGTGTTTCATGGCCGCGTGCCGCCCGCGATGGTCGAGTCCATGCGCTGCCCGCACCAGGCGGGGGAGCTATCGTTGCCGGTGAAGTACGGCTATTGCTCCGTGGGTCGTGTCGAGAGGGGGCCAGCGGCCTGGGTGGGTAAGCGCGTTTTCTGCCTGCACCCGCACCAGGAGCGTTACGTCGTGTCCACGGCCTTCATCACGACCATCCCGGACGAGGTCCCGAGCGCTCGTGCCGTGCTGGCGGCGAACATGGAGACGGCCGTCAACGCGCTGTGGGACGCGCGACCACCGATCGGGGGCCACGTCAGTGTGGTGGGCGCGGGTGCGGTGGGCCTGCTCGTGGCCCACTTGCTTTCGAAGTTGCCCGGCGTGGATCTGGAGGTCGTGGAGATCTGCGAGCAGCGCGCCGAGCTCGCTCGGCGACTGTCGCTTCACGCCGTGCGGCCCGAGGCCGCCCGCGGGGATCGCGATCTGGTCGTCCACGCCAGTGGCAGCGGCGCGGGCCTGCAGACGGCGGTCGACCTCGCCGGCGTGGAGGCCAGCGTCCTGGAGCTCAGCTGGTACGGCGAAAAGTCCGTCACGCTGCGCCTCGGCGGCCACTTTCACGATCGCCGTCTGCACGTCGCCTCCAGCCAGGTCGGCTCCGTGGCCACGAGCATGCGGGCTCGCTGGAGCCACGCCAGGCGGATGCAGCTCGCCGTCTCTCTGCTCCGCGAGCCAGCGCTCGACGCCTTGATTGGCGATGCGATCGGGCTCTCGGAGGTCGCCCTCGAGCTGCCGCGCATCTTGTCCGAGCCTTCGGGCGTGGCGACGCATCTGATCGCCTATCCCTGAAGCGAGGGATGCGGGGCACTTCGCTCGCTTCCACCAACCCCCCAACGAGAGAAGATCATGTTTGCACTGACCGTACGCGACCACATCATGGTGGCCCACAGCTTTCGCGGAGAGATTTTCGGCCCGGCGCAGAAGCTGCACGGAGCCACGTTCATCGTCGATCTCGAGTTGCGCCGCGTCGAGCTCGACGAGGACGGGCTGATCGCCGACATCGGCGCGCTCACTCGCTTGCTTTCGGAGGTACTGCAGCCCCTGAACTACCGGAACCTGGACGAGGTCGCGGAGTTCGCCGGCAAGAACACTACGACGGAGTTCCTGGCCAAGGAGATCTTCGAGCGCGTTCGAGGGCAGATCTTGGGCGGCAGCCTGGGGAATGGAGGCGGCTTCCACAGCTTGAAGATCTCGCTGGGCGAGTCCCACGTGGCCTGGGCGAGCTACGAGGCACCTCTCACAGCCCGCTGAGGTGGTTCGCGGCGGCACGCTCGCCGCGACCAGCAGGGTGTGCATGCGGGAGGATGCAACAGGTCGCAGCACGGGGTTGCGGCAGCTCACGGCTCTCGGGGGTTGGCTCGCACGCGCACTTCGCCCCGGCGGCGCCCCATGCCCTGCAGGCGGCTCTGACCCCGCTCCCAACCGGCGAGGCGCGATGTCCGTTCGCGAAAACGGAACGCGGCGGGGCGGCAGAGGTCGAGCGGCAGGGGGGCGGCGGTGACCGGCGGACGCCGCGCCGAGCGCTCGACCTCGGGCGCGAACCGAGGCTCTTCGGACGGAGCCCGCCCGCTGGGCTCGGAGGCTCACGCCGCCGGGGCCTGCGCCGAGGCGGGCGGGCGGGACACGGCGCGCCGCCGCGCGCCCAGACGCTCGTGGGTCGGCTTCTTGCGCGGGCCCATTGCCTCCGTCGCGCTGCTGTGGGCGTGGCTAGTCCACTTGGCCTGTGCTCCGCCTGCGCCGGCCCTGGCGCCCCCGCCTGCGGTCAGCGTGCTCGACTCGGGTCGGGCTCTCGGCTTGAGCAGCGAACGGCTCGTCGCCGAGGTCGATCTCGGTGGGGTGGTGCTGGCTCGGCTCGATTCGCGCACGTGCCTCTCCGCCGAAGCCCGCCGGATGCAGACGGCGGTCGAGTCGGCGCCTCTGGTGAGCTTGCTCCGCAAGGTCGGCGGAGAGGCGGTCACCACGTTCGAGGGGCAGAGCATCGTGCCGAGGCGCAGCGAGTACTTCTTTCGGGAAGGCGACCTCCTGAGGCACTACCAGGTGCGTCATGGCGCGGGTCGATATCGCCACCGCTACGACAATGGTGGGGAGGCTTTTCGCACGGGGCAGGAGGCGGTGCCGGGTGGGGGCATTGCCCACGATCTCCACTCGGCCTTGGCGGCCCTTCGCAGTTGGCGGCCGCGGCTCGGCGAGCAGGCATCCCTGCACGCCGTGCTCGGGCGTCACCTGTGGGAGGTGCAATTGTGGTACCGCGGACCAGAAATGATCACGTTCGGGGGGCAGCCGCGCCTCAGCTATCGCATCGAAGCGGAGGCGCATCGCCTTCCGCGGCCGGGGGTGGAGGCCAGCGCTCGCTCGTTCGTGATTTGGCTGGACGATGGCCCCGGCCGCGTGCCGTTGCGCATCGCTGCGCAGTCGCGGCTGGGGCGGGTGCGAGTGGAGCTCGTGCGTCGAACGACCGGCACCGCACAGTGCGGCGCGGCGCTTCCCCCGGCCACGCACGGCGCGCCGAGGGGAACCGTCCGCGGCAACTGAGGCGTTTCTGTCTTCGAGCCTGCGCGCGGGGCCGGCGCACTTCTACCGGCTTGTAGTACCCCGCGGCACCTGTACGGGGCCGAGCCTTGCGTGTCGGCGCTTGCCTCGAAGGGGCGATCGCGTCGTCCCGGTCGACTGTGGGAGCACGGGGGTCCCTGTCGCGCGCTCGCCATTGGGGCGGTCGACACCGGGACATTCGGCACGCCCGCGGCTGCTGTGACTCGGCGCTTGCAACAATGCTCGTGGTCGTGGGCTTCGAACCGTTCATACTGACGTGGAGTTGCACTCGTGCCTTGGGCACGCGCGAGTGCTCCCACCGCAGGCGCGCCAGGCTCCTTTCCGAGCGCCCGCGTCGCTGCGGGGAACCGAAGTCGATTCGATGAGAAGCTACGAGATCAAGGGACGGACCAATTATCGAGGAGCCGATGGATCGCGGCGACGAGCTCCGAGTCTGCGCCGGTCAGGCGTCGTGGGCCAGCGTTGGAGCCAGGGCTCGAAAGCAGCCAACGGCCTTCGCGCGATTGCGGCGCTGGGGCTCTTGGCCGTCGCCGTTCCGGGTTGCTCGAGCGAGCAGAGACCGCCGAGCGCCTCGTCGACCGGACCCGGCTGCGCTGCCGGGACGGACTGCCAGGTCGCGGCGGGAGACTCGTGCGGATCGGGGGACGTATGCGAGTCGGGTACGCACTGCGGTGAGGCGGGTCTGTGCATCTCGGAATGCAGCGAAGGCAAGTGCTCGAACTGTGATTCCACCGGGCACTGCCTGGCGGTCAATCCGCTCGGCGAGCTCGGCGACGATTCGATTTTCAAGGAAAACATCGGCGCGGCACCGGATGCAGGTCAGCAGGTCTGTGTCGACCTGGACGTGGAGTTTCAGCGGGTCACGCCCACGGTCGTCTTGTTGATCGACCAGAGCGGCAGCATGACGGAGGCCTTCCCCCAGGTGGACCCCGCGGTGACGAAGAGCCGCTGGGATACCGTCGTCGAAACGCTCAGCGCTCCGGATGGCTTCTTGAGTCGCCTGCAGCACAGCGTTCAGTTTGGTGTCGCACTGTACACCAGCTATGGCGGCTATGGCGGAGGCCGGCGCCCCCGCGCGTGCCCGGTCCTCGAAGATGTCGCGGTGGCCAAAGGCAACTTCGACTCCATCGTATCGCTTCTGCAGCTGCAACAGCCGGCCCGGGACACTCCCACGGCCGAGAGCCTCCGAGCCGTCGCCGAAGAGCTCGCGGCGTTCGAAGGGGACGGGCCCAAGTCGATCATCTTGGCCACGGATGGGGACCCGGACACCTGCGAAGATCCGGATTCCAACGATGCCCCCGAGAGCAAGGCGCTCAGCATCGAGGCGGTCACGGCGGCGTACGAGATGGGCATCACCACTCGCGTCATCAGCGTGGGAGACGAGGTCACGGCCAGCCACCTCGAGGAGCTGGCCGTGGCAGGCGCCGGGGGAGACGACACCGCCGAGGCCTACCAGGCGCTCGACACGCGCGCTCTGGAAGCCGCTTTCAACGAAATCATCGGCACGGTGCGCACCTGTGACCTCGAGCTGGAGGGCACGGTCGCGCCTCAGCAGGCCGCTCGTGGGACCCTGGAGATGGACGGAGACCCGCTCGTCTACCAAGACCCGAACGGTTGGGAGATGCCGAACGAGCGGACCGTGCGCTTGCTGGGGACGGCCTGTGAGCGGGCCCAGCAGGACGCGGCGTCCATTTCGATTCGCTTTCCCTGCGACGCGATTCAGCTCACTTTGCGCTGAGCGCGGTGCTTTGCGCCGCGCGTGGGCGCCCCGCGGGAGGCTCGGCCGTGTGCGCTCGGGAAGGAACGGGCGGCCAACGGGCCGCCGGGACGCCCGTTGCAGCAGCTCGGGGCGCGTGCGCGAAACGAGCGCCTCCGGCGAGGGCGCCGTTTCGGGCCACTTCCTTGCGAGCGAAGCCACAGTCCGAGGGCACAGGCGCTTCTTGCATAACGCTTCGACGCTTTCGTCCGTTAGTGAGAGGAAGGGTCCGAACGTCGTGAAACCAAGCTCTTCCTCCTCGTTTTCCCGTTGGCGCACCGCCGCCGCGTGGGGTGCGCTACTCTCCGTGACAATCAGCTGTGCGGGGGCTTCTGCGTTCGACCCCGGGACCCTCCAAAACGCCGGCCGTGCGAGCGAGCCTTCGTGCCCGGTGGAGCGGGAGCGGGAGCTCGCCGAACGCCCGGAAATCATTCACCCGCATCGCCGGGTCCCCGACTTCGTGCTGGCGAGCGACCGCTGCGACATTTACGACTCGCGCGAGCTCGTCGGCAAGCGGCCCTTCGTGGTCGTGTTCTTCGCCTCGTGGTGCACGGTGTGCGAGCACAAGATGCCGATGCTGTACCGGACCCTCGACGCGCACCGCGAAGACATCACCACGCTGCTCGTCTCGCTCGATGACACCGATGCGTGGGCACAGACTCAGACCTTCCTGCGCCGCCACGGCTGGCCCTCGGCTGCCGTGCCCGGGCGAGACTTCGTCGGCTTCTCCATCGGCTACAACCCCTTCCGAAGCGTCCCGGTCGTCGTCGTGGTCGGCCGCAGCGGAGAGGTGGTCGACGTGCAGATCGGAGTGAAAGTCGGCGACGAAGAGCGCCTGGACGAGGCGCTGGACACCGCCATCGGCGAGCCGCCCGCCGGCACCGTCTTTCTCTGAGCAGCGGCTCGGCTCGGGCCTCGCCTCGGATGCGGGTTCGCAGTCGAAGCGGCGCTGCGGCCTGAGCGGGCCGGCAGCGCTACATTCGCGGCACCACCGCGACCCCGAGCAGGTCGAGGCCCCGGGCGAGCGTGTCGCCGGCCACGCGAGAAAGGCTCAGCCGACTCTGGCGCGTGGCCGAGTCTTTTGCCTTCAGCACCGGGCAGCGTTCGTGGAACTGGTGGACGCGCCCCGCCAGCTCGTAGAGGTACGTGCAGAGCCGGTGCGGCTCGAGCGTCTCGACGACCTGCTCGACGACCCGCGGGAGGCGCAGGAGGTCGAGCATCAACGCGCGCTCCGCCTCGTGCGTGATGCTCAGGGGGCCGGCGGAAGTGGCTTCGCCGGAAGCTCCCTGCGAAGCCTTGCGCAGGATCGACTGGATGCGAACGTAGGCGTACTGCAGGTAGGGTGCGGTGTTGCCCTCCATGCTGAGCATGCGTTCGTAGTCGAAGGTGTAGTCCTTGATTCGATCGCTGCAGAGGTCGGCGTACTTCACCGCGCCGATGCCGACGGCCCGTGCGATCGAAGCCAGCTCGGCTGCCTCGAGCCCTCGGTCCTTTTCTTCCAGCGTTGCGCGGGCTCGCTGTACGGCTTCGCCGAGCACCTCCATCAGCTTGACGTTCGTCCCGGCGCGCGTCTTGAAGGGCTTGCGATCCCTTCCGAGGATCGCCCCGAACGCGACGTGTTGCAGACGGGCTTGCCTTGCCCAGCCCGCGCGCGTCAGCGTCGCGAACAGCATGGCGAAGTGGTCACTTTGGGGCGCCCCCACCACGTAGATGATGCGGTCGGCGCCCAGCTCGTCGATGCGAAAGCGCGCGGCGGCGAGATCCGTTGCCGCATAGCCGAATCCCCCGTCGCTCTTGCGCACGATGAGGGGCAGGGGGTTGCCCTCCTTGTTGGTGAAGCCCTCGCAGAAGGCGACCTGCGCCCCGTCGCTCTCCTCGAGCACTCCGGCCTGGGTGAGGTCGTCGACGACTCGCTCCAGGCGGGAGTTGAAGTAGCTCTCGCCGCGCAGATCCTCGTCCGTCATCAACACGCCGAGGGTGCGGAATACCTCTTTCATGTGGGCGCAGGACTCGTCGATCAGCTGCCGCCAGTACGAGAGGCTCTGCTCGTCGCCCGCCTGCAAGGTGACGACTCGCCGGCGCGCTCGGTCGGCAAAGCCGGCGTCCGTGTCGAAGCGAGATTTGGCCTCCTGGTACAGAGCGTTCAGATCGGAAACGCTGTGGTCTGCCGAGCGATCCCAGCCGCTGTCGAGCAGGTGCTCGAGCAGCATGCCAAACTGGGTGCCCCAGTCGCCGATGTGGTTCTGTCGGATCACGTCGTGCCCTGCGAAGGCGAGCACGCGCACGATACAGTCCCCGATGATCGTGGAGCGCAGATGTCCGATGTGCATTTCCTTGGCGAGGTTTGGGCTGGCGTAGTCCACGACGACCCGTTGCGGGCTTTCGGGGGCTGCGATGCCGAGCCGCGCGTCGCCCAGCATCCGCAGGGTTGCGGCACAGAGCGCTCCGTCCTGCAGCCGCAGGTTGATGAAGCCCGGGCCGGCCACGCTCGCGCTTTCGAACAGCTCACTTGGCGCGCCCAGCGCTCGGGCGATTGCCTCGGCGATTTCGCGGGGCTTGCGCCGCAGTCGCTTAGCCAGTGGCAGCGCGAGATTCGACTGGTAGTGCCCGAATTGCGGGTTGGCGGGGCGGACCAGCGGGTCCGCCTCGGCATACTCCGACCCCAGGGCGGCCGCGGCTGCGGCGCGCAGTTGATCTTCTACGAGGGCTTGAATATCACGCACGACAGCGGAGCCAACAACGTGCGCCATGCGCAGTCAAGCGCGGCTTCGTCGAACCACGAGCCATTCGAGTCCCACGTGCCGCCAGAAACACCTGCCCCGGGGGGCCGCGCGTCCGCCGCGCCGTCCGACGCTCCCGGGCCGCTGATGCCGATCGAGCTTCCCCTCGAGCACCTCGATCTACCTGCCCCGGGGGGGCACATCGGGCCCGCCGAGGAGGATTTCGAGGTCGACGAGATCCCCCTGTACGAGCCGAGCGGCGAGGGCGATCACACGTACGTTCGGGTGCGCAAGCGCGGGGCCACCACCGCGAGCCTCGTGGCGGCGGTGGCGCGGGTGACGGGAGCCCGCGAGCGCGACATTGGCTGCGCGGGGCTCAAGGACAAGCACGCCGTGACCACCCAGTGGTTGAGTGTGCCGGCCGGTCAAGGGCCCCCGCCGAGCGAGTGGTCCCTGCCCGGCGCCTTCGAGTTGCTGGAGGTCAGCCGCCACACCAACAAGCTGCGCACTGGTCATCTGCTTGGAAACCGCTTCACGATTCGCATCGTCGGCGTCGCTCCCGGAGCGCTCGGCCGCGCGCGCGCTCTCGTCGAGCGGCTGGCGAAGGTTGGGCTCGGGAACTATTTCGGGCGGCAGCGTTTCGGGGTGGGGCAGACCAACCTGCAGGTGGCCGTCGAGGCGCTTCGGCGCCGGCGACTGGGCAAGTCGGGCGGCAATCGCGCCAAGTTTCTCGCGAGCGTGATCCAATCCGAGCTCTTCAACCGCTTTGCGGTGGCCCGTCTGGCCCGGGGGGCCGAGCGCCTGCTGCCGGGCGAGGTGGTGCGCTTGCGCGGCAGTCGCACGGTTTTCGTCGTCGAAGACCCCGAGCTGGAGCAGCCGCGGCTGTTGTCCGGAGACATTCACCTCACCGGTCCCATGCGTGGGCCCAAAATGAAGGAGCCCCAGGGCGAGGCGGCCCGGCTCGAGGAGGCGCAGGTGGACTCGCTGGGAGTCGATCGCGAGGGTTGGGCGTCGCTCGCGCGGCTGGCCCCCGGAACACGGCGCGACCTGTTGGTCCGTCCCGAGCCGCTGAGCGTCGAGCCCGACGGCCCGGAGGCTCTGGTGCTCTCGTTCGCGCTCCCCTCGGGAAGCTACGCGGGCCAGGTGGTACGCGTCTTCACTCGGGGGGGCCCCTGGTTGCCCGCGCCCCGATTCGGAGACCCGCCGGCTCCTGCCCCCGCGATCGCACCGGGCTGAGGCGGCCGCGCCCGGCTCGAGGAGGCAGGGCGCTGCCCCCGCGATTGGCGCTGGGCCGAGGCGGCCGACGCGGCCCCGCCGGCCCCCGCCCCCGCGATTGCGCCAGACCGAGGTGGCCCCCCCAGGCCGAGCGAGGCGGCCGCTCCAGGCGGGAGCGGCGAGCGCGCCTCGCCGCCGCCGGCCGAGCTCGCGCGGCACCGAGCACGCGGAGTTTGCGCCCCCCGACAAACCCGGTGCCGTCCGGAGAATTTCGCGTCAAAATGGAGGCGATGGGTGGTTCCGACAGCCGTGCTCCGGCGCGACCGAGTGGTCGTTGGCCGAGTCGCGTGCTGGCCGCGGTCGTCGCCGCCGGGTTGTCCAGCGCCTTGTCCAGCGCCGCGTCCGTCGCCTTCGCCGAGCCGCCGTCCGCGTCCGAGAAGCTGCGCATGGCGATCGACACGGAGAAGGTCGATCTCAAGGCGGGGGTGCTGGAGGTCACGCTCTCGCATCCCGCGGATCGGGTGAAGGTCGAAGTGCAGGGCGACGGCGGTAAGATCCTGGCCCAGGTCGAGCGGCGGTTCGAGGGCGCGCGGCCCGGTACGCCGCTCGTGGTGCGGTGGTCCACGCCGGCGGGCGAGGCGATCACGCGCATCGAAGTGTTCGGCTACGATACGCGCGGCTACTATCAGGGCACGGCCATTACGCCCTGGTACGTCGAGGTGCCCCACGAGGACGTCGTCTTCAAGACGGGCTCCGCGCACATCGATCCGCCCGAAGAGAAGAAGCTGCGCCAGAGCTTGGCCAAGATCCGCGAGCTCCTGGCCCGAGCCGAGGCCGCTCAGCCCACCCTTTTCGTGTTGGCTCATACCGATACCGTCGGCAGCCACGAAGACAATCAGGCGCTCTCCGAGCGTCGGGCGCGCTCGATTGCGGGCTTCTTTCTGGCTGCCGGCTTGCCGATCGAGATTCGCTTCGCCGGGGCGGGCGAGCGCGCGCTCGCCGTGCCGACGGCGGACTCGGTGCCCGAGGCGCGCAACCGCCGAGCCGACTACATGCTCTCCCTGCAGCCACCCAAGCTGGCCGGTGTCGCTCTGCGCTGGTTTCGCCCTGCGCCGAAATGAGGCGGGCACGTCGGGCTCTCGAGCCGCCGGACGAACCCGTGCCGGTTGCTCCGAGCCCCCGGGGCCTCCGCCTTTGGGCTAGCGCAGCGTCACGACCTCTTCGGCTGCGGTCGGGTGGATAGCGACCGTGCGGTCGAAGTCCGCCTTGGTCGCCCCCATCTTCAGCGCGACGGCGAAACCCTGCAGCATCTCGTCCGCTCCCAGGCCCAGGACGTGCAGCCCCACGACTCTTCGCTCCGGCCCCTGGGTGATCATCTTCACCAACGTCTTCGGCTTGTGCTCCGAGGGGGCGTACAACATGTTCGTGAAGCGAGATTTGTACACCTCGATCTCGTCGAATCGCTCCCTCGCCTCGGCCTCCGTGAGCCCCACCGTCCCGATGGGGGGGTGGCTGAAGACGACCGTCGGAATGTCCGCGTACTGCAGCCGGGCGTCCTCGTCTCCGCCGAATAGCCGCTCCGCCAGGCGGCGCCCGGCCGCAATCGCCACCGGCGTCAGCTCGTAGCGGCCGGTGACATCACCCACGGAGTAGATCCCCGGGCGCCGCGAGTTTTGAAAGTCGTCGACCGGAACGTACCCGCTCGAGTCGACCTTGATGCCCACGTGGTCGAGGCCGAGATCGGCCGTGGAGGGTCTGCGCCCCACGGCCCACAGCACGGCGTCGAACTCGCCGAGCCTGCGCCCGTCGGCGAGCCCGAGTGAAAGCCCTCGTTCCCCGCGGTCGAGCCGAGCCGGGACGCTGCGCGGAGCCAGCTCGATGCCCTGGCTCTTCATCTCGGTGAGCAGCGCCTCGCCGAGCTCCGCGTCGAAGTGGCGAAGCACGGTGTCGTGCCGAAAGGCCAGTGTGGTTCGGGCCCCGAGCGCCCGAAAGATCCCGGCGAACTCCACGGCGATGTAGCCGGCGCCCACCACCAGTATACGCTCGGGGAGCGACTCGAGCTGAAACACGCTGTCCGAATCGAGGCCGAGCTCGGCGCCTTCGATCGCAGGGCGCCGCGGTCGCCCCCCGACGGCAATCAGCACGTGGTCGGCCCACAGCCGGTCGCGACCCACCGAGACGCAAGGGCCTGCTCCGAAGCGGGCTCGGCCCCGCAGCACCCGCACCTGAGAGGTGTCCAAGTTCTGCTCGTAGATCCCGTTGAGCCGCTCGATGTACGAATTGCGGCGCTCCCGCAGCAGCCCCCAGTCGAAGCCGCCGAGCTGCAAGTCGATGCCATGGGCGCGGGCGATCGGCAGGGCTTCCATCAGGCTCGCGGCGTTGAAGAGCACCTTCTTCGGGACGCAGCCGACGTTGACGCAGGTTCCCCCCATGGGGCCCGCTTCGACGAGCGCCACCTTCGCTCCGAGGGCCGCCGCGCGGCGCGCCGAGGCGATGCCCCCGCTGCCGCCCCCAATCACCAAGTAGTCGTAGTGTTCTGGCTTGCTCATCGTCCGACGCTTTCCTTTGCCGGCGCGAGCGCCGGCCCCTCGACGCGGCCGCCTCGCGCGGCCGAGCACGCCCCGCCTCTGCGTACGCGCGTCGCGGCCCGCCGCAAGCGGTCGATGACGGCTCGCCCGATACCCTCCGCACGCGGCTCCTGAATCAAGATGTGGTCGACCCCGAGCGCGTCGAGCTCGCGCAGCATTCGAAACAGTTGGCGCGCCAGCTCTGCGGCATCTCCCGGCGGCGCCTTCGTGTGTGCCGCCGCCGGGCAGCTCGCCGCAACGGCACCCACCACCGACCCCTGTGCGCGCAGGGCTTCGGCATCCGATACCAGCTCCTGGCAGCCTCGCGCGCCCGGCGCGTACAGCCAAAGTTGGGCCCGCGGGCTGTAGTGGCGGTACTTCATCCCCGGGCTGCGCGGCGGTCCTGCGGCCTCGGGCGTTTCGGCACGACCGAGCGAGACGCCGCGGTGGGCGGCTGCGGCAGCCGCGAGCGCCTCGAGCGGGAGCGCTCCGAGCCGCAGAACGCGCAGCTGACCGCCGCGGGTATCGACGACCGTCGACTCGAGCCCGTGCTCGACGAGCCCGTCGTCGACGACGAGCGGCACTCGGCCACCCAGATCCTCGATGGCGTGTTGGGCCAAACTGGGGCTCGGCCGCCCCGAACGGTTGGCGCTCGGCGCGGCCAGGGGCCCCGTGCGTTCGATCAGCGCTCGAAAGAAGGGGTGCGTGGGGGCCCGAAGCGCGATGCTGTCGAGACCGGCCGTGACCCACGGCAGGGAGCCGACGAAGGGCACCACGAGCGTCAGGGGCCCCGGCCAGAAACGGGCCGCGAGATCCTCGGCCAAGCCGCTGAGCCCGATCCCGAGCTCTTTCAGATCCGGCGAGCCCGGCTCGCCCGCGATATGAACGATGAGCGGATTGTCAGCGGGTCGACCTTTGACCTCGAAAACGCGCTGGACCGCTCGACGGTCCACGGCGCGGGCCGCGAGCCCGTAGACCGTCTCGCTCGGCACGACCACGGGCCAGCTGCGCTGCAGCCAGCGGGCGGCGGCCGCCAAGCTGGCCTCGCGAGCGCCCCCGTGCGGCGCGCGCGCGGCCATCACGCGCGTCGGCGCGGGGCAAATGGAAGGGGCAAGCGGCACGGAGGGCGTATGTAGCGCCCGCCCGCCGTGCTCGCAACGGTTCTGTAAACGACGAAAATGGTTGGAGAGTCTTCGGGTCCGGGCGCTGGATCCGAGGGGCGGGGGCGGGCGCCGATACGGATTGCCAGGCGCTGGCCGGGGAACTAGCCTGCGCCGCCATGGCCGACGAGCTTCCTTTGATGCAGAAAATCGTCTCGCTGTGCAAACGGCGCGGCTTCGTCTTCCAGAGCTCCGACATCTACGGCGGCCTCAAGAGCGCCTATGATTACGGCCCGCTCGGTGTGGAGCTGAAGCGCAACCTGCAGGCCGAGTGGTGGAGCTCGACGGTGCACCAGCGAGAGGACATCGTCGGAATCGACGCCTCGATCATCATGCACCCCGAGGTGTGGCGCTCCAGCGGCCACTTGGCGAACTTCGCCGATCCGCTGGTCGACTGCAAAGTCTGCGGGGAGCGCTTCCGTGCCGACAAGGCGCCGCGCGTGGCCGAAGGGTTGGACGCGCCGATCACGCTCGCCGACAAGGGGCGAGCGAAGGCGGCACAGGAGCGGCTGAAGCAGGCTGCGGGCATGGAGCTCGAACGAAAGGGCAAGGAGCTGCTCGGCGCCAAGGGCAACCACCGCGGCTACGTTTGCCCCAACTGTGGCTCGCCGCTGCTCAGCGAGGAGCGGCAGTTCAACATGATGTTTCGCTCCAGCCTGGGCCCGGTGGACCCCATCGGGCGCGTCATCGAGTGCGCCCGCGAGGCGATCGCCGAAGGGGTGGACGACAAGGTGATTCGCACGCGGGTCGAGCAGGCGCTGCGGGATAGCGAGGTGTATCTTCGCCCGGAGACGGCCCAGGCGATGTTCGTACAGTTTCTCAACGTGCAGCAGAGCATGTCGCTCAAGCCACCTTTTGGCATCGCCCAGATGGGCAAGAGCTTCCGCAACGAAATCACGGTGGAGCACTTCATCTTCCGGTCCTGTGAGTTCGAGCAGATGGAGCTGGAGTACTTCGTGCCTCCGGGGGAAGGCCCGAAATGGCTGGAGTACTGGAAAGAGGAGCGCCTTCGCTGGTGGAAGAGCGTCGGGCTCTCCGAGGGCAAGCTGAGGCTGCGAAAGCATGCCCCCGACGAGCTCGCCCACTACAGCGACGGCTGCTTCGACGTCGAGTACGAATTTCCCTGGGGCTGGGACGAGCTCGAGGGCATCGCTTCGCGGACGGACTACGATCTCAAGGCGCACGCCAAGGGATCGGGCAAGAAGATCCTGTACAACGACGTGGAGGCGACCGATCCCGACAGCGGCAAGAAGGGCTGGAAGTACGTTCCGCACGTGGTCGAGCCCGCGGCGGGCGCGACGCGCGGCCTCCTGGCGCTCTTGTGCGAAGCGTACGAGGAAGAGCCCGCGGGGGAGGACGGCAAAGGCGAGCGTACGGTGCTTCACTTGCACCCGCGGCTGGCACCTTACAAGGTGGGCGTGCTGCCTCTGGTCAAACGCGACGGAATGCCGGAGCGCGCCCGCGCCATTGCGGATGCGTTCTTCCGCGCCGGCATCAACGCACGCTACGACGAGCAGCACGCAATCGGCCGGCGCTACGCGCGGCACGACGAGATCGGCACGCCGTATTGCCTGACGGTGGACAGTCAGACCTCCGAGGACGAAACCGTCACGATTCGCTATCGCGACAGCCGCGTGCAGGAGCGCATCCAGGTCGCCGAAGCGCTCGACGTGGTGCGCAGGGCCTTGTCCGAAGGGTAGCGCCGGGGGGGGGGGACGGCGGCCGCGCCGCGGCGCACCTGGCCGTGCCGCTCGGACGGGCACGCTCGATCGCCACGGGCCCAGCGAGCTGCAGATCAGCGCGGGACGAAAATGTCGCAGGGGAAGTCGAAGAACACGTTGCGCGTCCCGGACTGCTTGAGTCGCTGGCAGGCGCTACCCGTCAGCTCCAGCTGCGTTTCCGTCAGCATGCGCCAGCCGTCGGGAGAGTCGTACGCCAGCGGCGCGTCCTGATCGATTTGCACCGTGGCCAGGCTGGCGCGTTCCAAATCGACTTCCACCGAGCCACCCAGGTCGAAGACGCAGCTCCGTATGCCTAAAATGATCGCGTTGAGCGCATCTTCGAGCCCGGCGAGGTCGTCCCCGTTGGCCTGGTAGTATTCGGCCTGCCCGGCCTCCTGCGAGTAGCTTCCGACGACGGGGGCGTTGCAGCGGTTCTGCAAGTCTTCGATTCTTCCGTTGACCTCCCGGGGCAGGGCCACGGGCAACCCGCTTCCGGCGTTGGCCACGTCGCGCAGGTGCTGCTCGGAGAGTGCGACGCCATTTCTCCGCAGCCCGAACACGGTCGTGCTGACTCCCTCGGTGTAGGCTCGCTGAACGGCGCCGACGACGGCGTCCATCGGGCAGACGGGGTTGGGATCGTCACAAAAATCCGGATCCCCATCCGTCACCAGGAGGATGAACTTCTCGCCTGGGCTCGGATCCGCGAGCAACACGGGAATCGAGGCGGTGATGGCCGCGGCCGTGGGCGTCTCTCCCTTGTAGTTCGGTTGATCCACCGACTCGAGGGCGGCACGAATGGACTCGTAGTTGTTCTCGCTGAAGCTGATCTGATTGACCGGCGGGATCATCTCCGGGCACGTTCCGCCGTTTTGCCCGGTGTAGGTGACGATGCCGATGCGCATGTCCCCCTGCACTCGCTCAATCACCTCCAGCAGGCCGTTCTTGACCGGCTCCCAGGTGTGATTCGGGTAGCCATCCCACTGGCTCGAGGATCGATCGACCACGACTAGCGCCGTGGGGGTGCGCGGCTCGAATCCGATCTGGAGCTGGTTGCACCCCTGCGAACGCCCGATGCCTTCTCCGAAATCTGGTCCGAGGTTGCCCGAAGCGCCTCCCGCGCCGAACCGATCGGACGGCGCGCCGTCCCCTTCGGGCGGTGGCTCCTCGCTACCGCCGCCGGCGGCGCAACCGACGAGCAAGAGCAGCATCGGCGCACGGCGCGCGAAGCAGCGCCCGAGATAGCTGCCGTGCACGACAGCCGTCGCGCCGCACGGCTCCTTGCAGCGTGACACTAGAGACCACATGCCAGCAATATACTGCAGTGCCCAACCGCTGGCCACCGCACCTCACCGCGATCCATTGCTTCGCAGTGGCAGGCGCCGCGCGATTCGAAAGCCCGATCCGACGGCGAAAACGCGCTTGGCGGGGCGATCTCGGGAGCGATCCCTGCCGCCGCGGTCTGCGCGGGTCGCGCGATCGCGAGTGGTCCTCCCGGGCGGAGCGTACCGCACCGGGGCCGAGGGCGCGCGTGCGCCCGGGCCGTCGCGCCGCACTAGAAAAGTTCGCGCATTCCCAGATTCCAGGCGCAACCTTCGTTAACGCGGGAAAGAGCCGTGGGGCACGAGGGCGTGGAGAAGGTGCCTCGTGCCTTTCCGTCGATCAAGCAGCCGCAGGCGACGCGCGTGGCCGGGGGTTGATCGGCCCGAGTCGCGCAGGTGATTCGATACTCGCTGCCGTCGCTGCAGGCGATGAATCGTTGATCGCATCCATTCTCCGGGGAAGAGCCCGCGTTGCACTCGACGGGCTCCGATCCCGGAGCCACCCCGCACTCCCCTCGTTCCAGATCGAGTGCACTTTGGCAGTCGCGGAAGTCCGCCACCCGTGGCTCGGGGGCGGGCGAGGAAACCAGCGGATCGAGCTCCCGCGCCGGACTGGGCAGGAGCGAAACCGCGGGGCGCGCGCCGGCGTCCGGAGGAGCCACCGGGTCCGCGTCGTCGTCTCCGCAGCTCGCGAGGTAGCAGATTCCGAGTAGGGCGAAGCCCAGGCGCAGCCGCCTCGAAGAGGCCCTCATGCGAGCCGACCGACGATTCATGGCGCAACTCGAGGGGTGGGGACGGCGGCGGGTACGGGCGCCTCGGCGGCTTGCGCGGGCTCTTTTCGGCCGCAATCACAGGGGCTGAAGCCGCGACCATCACGGGCGCAGGCCTGCGCCCCGCGGCATGCGCCGGCCCCGAGGCAGGCCTGTGTCGAGCCCGGGATGCACAGCATCCCGTCGGGTAGCGGAGTGCTCACGGCGGGCGATTGCGGAGCGGGCGATTGCGGCCGGGCTTGCTGTTCGGCCTCGCCGACCGTTCGCTCCGCGCCGCACTCGACCACCAGGCTGCCGTGCCAGGTCTCGTGCTGATACCGCGGCCCCACGCTGCGGGGGCCGGGCTCGCTCGTGGCGCGTTTGGGTCGGTGCAGGGACCCCGTGCTCTCCAGCACCTGGTACGGGCTGGCGCACACCTGCTCGGCGCGGGCACGGCACCTGCGGATGTGCTTTTCACAGATGATCTCGTATCGCCGCACGCCTTCTGGTGCCTCCAGTCGAAAGACCTGAGTTGGTTTGGCGCATGTGAGAAAAAGTGCAAGCCCGAGCAGCGCGGGCGCGGCGGGGAGGCGGCTCGGCATTCGGCCCTGCCGGGAGCTCAGTCGTTGCCTCGGTGCGGCCCCCCGGATCGTGGCTCCGAGGGGGGGCGGCCCGACGTGGAAGAGCCTTCGAGCAAGCGGCGCTCTTCGAACAGGAGCGTCTCCACGAGCGATTCGTCGCTCGCGCCGCTCACGATGGCATCGCTCGTGCGCTTGTCGGGGTCGAGCATGCGGATCAGCGCCGCCATGGCGATGCGCAGGTGATTGCTGTTGGGAAAGGCCTCCACGATGGCGGCTCGCCGAGAAGCCTCGTCCGTCGCTCGCCGTAGGTCCTCGTACATGGACTCGATCGAGAGCAGCACGACGAGGCTGAGATCCTTGGCGGAGGGCGGGAGCCTGTCGATTTGTCGGAGCGCCTCGGTCACCCGAGCGAGCTCATCGTCGGCCTCGACGCGCGCCGCCAGCTGCCGCAGCTCGTTCTCCACGTCGATGCGCGTCTCCTCGTCCGCGACGTGAAGCTGGGTGGCCTCGCCGTCGTCCTCGCTGACCGGGACCAGAGCGCTCGCCACCCGGTCCGCGAGGGACGGCGGCGCGGACGAGCTGCGTGTGCTCTGGGCCGCGGCGTTCTGCAGGCCGCGCTGCAGCTCGAGCAGC
Organism: Polyangiaceae bacterium; assembly: GCA_050299315.1. GTDB lineage: Bacteria > Myxococcota_A > Polyangia > Polyangiales > Polyangiaceae > SZUA-265. Next base: position 194,736 of record JBNKVS010000030.1, on the reverse strand, counting down.
GATTGGGGCAGGGAAGCGGTGTCGACCGGGCGCCCTCTCGATGATGGCGGGGGCGTGCTCGGTGCGCGTCGGGGAGGCGCCGAAGAATGCCGCGAACGCGGCGGCGGCGGCGGCCTCGAGCTCGCCTCGCTGGAGCCGGCTGTGCTCGAGCTGCGTGGCTCGCCCTCTGGGGGCGGAGCGAGTTGCAAGGGAATCACCAGGCGTCGCTCGACGACTTGCTTCCACGAGTACTCGAGCGGCACGTGTTTCATGAGGGTCTGCAGCGACATGGCGTCCAAGAGCTGTTCTTCGCTCAGGAGCTGCCCCTCGCGCGCCCGGCTCAGCGCATATTCGACCACGCGCTGAAGCTCTACTTGCGGCAGACACGTGGCGATGCACTTGAAGCCCAAGCCGTCGGCGATGTCCTGTAGGCGCAGCACGTGCTCGTCCAAAGCGCTTTGCAGGAGAAAGGTGAGCCGCTCGACGCGCTCCTCGTGGGAAGCGCCGCGTTGCTCGGCGCCCGAGGCCGTGTACCAAAGGGTTGCCAGCCTCCACAGCTGCTGCGTGTCGAGGTGCCGAACGCGGTCCGTGGGTGAAAGCAGCTGCAGCACTTCCTCGGCGGTCGTCAGCCCCTCGTCCAGCGCCAGGCCCAGGTCTTCGGCCGCCGATTCGAGGGTCTTGCGCGCGGCCAGGCGCTCGTTCACCCGGGTCGTCGCCACCAGCAGCTTCACTCGCAGCGCGTCGTCGCCGGACAAACTCTCGAGCAGCTGCATCGGCCCGAACTGCTCGATGAAGTCTGCCGCGGTGCACCAGCCGTGGCGCAACGCGTGGTCGACGACGCGGCGCAGATAGCGCTGGCGCCCGCTGAGGGTCGGGACCGGCAGGGGCGGTGGCATGCTGGGGGCGGCCATGGCGAGTCGAACAGTACCCGCAGGCGACCCAGCCTCAATCACAAAACCGCCGGCCGGGTGACGAAAAGGTTCGTGTCGCCTCCGTTTCGATGCGCGGCGCCGCTTCCGAACACTTGCCGCAGCCGGGCCGTGCCGCTAATTGCGAGCGTTCGACCTTCGACGCGGCGTCGTGGCGCGCTCGCGGGTCTCCCATCGGGCAGCGAGCGGATGAACGAAAAAGGTACGGGAACGGCGCTGGTGATCGAGGGCGGCGGGCTGCGCGGGGCCTTCGTGGCCGGCGCCCTGCACCAGATGTGGCAAAGCGGCGTGCGGGTCGACCGCGTGTTCGCGACCTCCGCGGGAGCCGCCTCGGCCGCCTACATGATCGCCGGGCAGATGGATCGCGCTCTGTGGATCTGGCGCGAGCGCACGCACGGGGCTCAGCTGATCTCCGCCCGGAACTTCCTCCGCGGGCGGCGCCTGATGGATATCGAGGGGCTCGTCGAGGCGTTCCGCAGCGATCTGGCTCTCGACACGGAGGCTTTGGCTCGCTCCCCGACCACCCTCACCATCGCGGTGACGGATTGCAGCACGGGTCAGGCGGCCCACGTCGTCGCCAACGACACGAACGTCTTCGATCTACTCCGCGCTACGATGGCCCTTCCCGTCGTGTACGGGAGAGTGGCGACGGTCGAGGGGCGGCCCTGCATCGACGGTGGGATCACGGATGCCATTCCGATCGTCGCGGCGCTGCGCACGAGGCCGGGTCGGTTGATCGTCATTGCCACGCGCCCCAAGGGTTTTCGCAAGAAAGCACCGCGCATCGGAGCCGATCTCCTGCGGCACAACTACCCGGCCTACCCGCGGCTGTGGCCCGCGCTGCGCCAACGTGCCGAGATGTACAACCGTTCGATCGTCAAGCTGGAGTCGCTCGAGCGGCTGGGGGTCGCGGAAGTGATCCGCCCCGAGCTGCCGCTTCCCGCCAGCCGCTTGACCCGCGATCGGGCGCGGATCATCCAGACTCTGGAGCTCGGGGGCGAGGCTGCGCGCATCGTGCGCCCGTGACGCGCGGCTTTGGGGCGCGGCAGCCGCGCGCGGGGGCCGTCGGTCCGGCCTCGGCGCCGTCTGGGGCGCCGCGAGAGGCCATCCCGGCGGCGGAGAGGCCATCGGTATCGGCGATGCGCCCGTCCAGTGGTCGCGACCCCGGAGGGCGAGTGGCCGCCGCGCGGAAGACCCCGGCGGGGCGCCGCAGTCCAGCCAGCGCTCGAAGCGCGTCGTGGTCGCTGCGGCGCTGGCGCGGCCACGCCTTCAGAGGCGGCCAGCGAGGAAGGCCAGCCCCATCAGGATGAGCACCACGGCGGCCAGCAGCACCGTCCGGCGCGGGTCGTCGCCGCGTCCGCCCGTCGGGGGCAGACTCGGCTCGCGGCAGTGATTGGACGGGGCCGGCGGTGGGCCGAGCCCGGGTGGCGCCCCGGCGGACTGCGTGGTTCTGAGCGACCCGTCGAGGCTCGACTGGGCCCTTCTGCTTCGCGCGGGAGACCCGATGGTGGGTCTTTCTCGAAGGCTGTCGCTCGCGATCGTCGCGCTCGAGTCGATGTCGCCCCGGCAGCGCTCTCGCCGCGGATCGTCGACGCCGATGCTGCGCTGAGTGGCGTGGGAGTCGATGGGCAGGTGCGCCGCCGAAGCGGGCGGCGGCAGGCTCGCGACCGGGTCGAACGCGTTGGGTACCTGGATCAAGCCGCTGGCGGCGGTGGGCACCTCCAGGCTACTCAGCTCCACACAGTCCGAGACCCGGCTGGACAGCTCGCGTGCGGTAAAGCGGTTCGCGCTGCGGAGGGTTTGGATTTGCTTCTGCAGCAGAGGGCTCAACCTCTCGTTGACCGCCCTCGAGATATCGCTGTGCGTGATGATCTTCCCGCTGTGTGCCAGCCAATCTTCCAGCGCCAATCGCATCTCTTCGGCCGAGGCGTAGCGCTGGTCCGGCTCGCGAGAAAGCGCTTTGACCGCGATCTGCTCGAGGCCGCGCGGGTAGGTCGGGACGAGCTTGCGGGGCGGTTTGAAATCTCCCTTGACGATCTTCGACATGACCGCGTGCGTTCCGCGTCCAAACGGGCGCAGCCCTAGGGTCGCCACGAACAAGACGCAGCCCATCGCGTAGATGTCGGAGCGATGATCCACGACCTGCCCCAAGATCTGCTCGGGCGCGATGTAGGCGAACTTACCCTTGACCTCGCCTGCACGAGTGTTCGAGTGGATCTGGTCCCTGGCCTTGGCGATGCCGAAATCCGTCACTTTGACGTGCCCCTGGCAGGAGAGCAGAATGTTCTGTGGGGAGATGTCACGGTGCACGATGTTCATGCATTCGCCATCGGCGCCGACGGCCAGATGGGCCGCGTGCAGCCCTGCGCAAGCATCCGCGATGACCCGCGCAGCGAGCGCGTAGCTGAACGGCACGTACTGCGTCCGTTGGCGAATGAGCCCGGCGATGGAGTCTCCCGGAACCCACTCCATCGCAATGAACACCACCCCCTCGTGCTGCCCGAGCTCGAAGATCTCGCAGACGTTCGGGTGGTGGACGGCCGACGCGGCCGCGGCCTCATCGATCAACATGCGGCGGTATTCTGCGTCCTCGGCGTATTCTGGCCGTACGACCTTGAGCACCACCGTTCGCGAGAATCCGCCCGTCTCCGGCTTGGCCGCCCAAATCTGGGCCATCCCCCCGCTGGCCACGAGGGCGAGCAGGCGATACCGGCCAATCTTTTGCCCGGGGCGTAGGTAGCGATTCGAGGCGCTACTCTCCGATTTGGTGGCGCTCACACGACCCCCGGCGAGGCGGCGGGAGCTAGCTCGCCGCCCGGCGCTCTGAGGTAGGCGCTGGTGAGAGATTGTATCAAGAAGCCATCACGGCGTGGAGGAAGGTGTGGCAAGCCAACCAGCTCTGCTAATGTTACTTTCAATCGACGCACGCGGCTATCCGTTTAGCTCGTCGTGAAACATGGCCCATCGAGCTTCGTCACGGCGGTGCTGCTCGGCGCTTCGTGTGGGCGGGGCACTCGCTCGGCCTCCGCCTCATGGCCTTCGCGTAGGAGTACGGCTGTGCTCTGGACGATGTGCATGTCGGCGGGTGAAGGTGAGCGGCTGCCGTGCGGTCGCGGGTTGGCGAGGCTGTGGCCCGCCACCGTCCGCTGAGATAGACTGAAACACAAGTGTCTTCGGTCCCTTCTCATCCACTCATTCTCCCGACGGGCGACGAGCCCCAGGCAGGGGATGTGCTCGGGCGGTATCAGCTTCTGTGCTGCGTCGGGCAAGGAGGCATGGGGCGCGTCTGGGCGGCGCGGCAGCTCGGCTCGCCCGTTCGGCGCATCGTCGCGGTCAAGACGGCCCTGCCGGCCCATGGCGCCAACACCGAGTTCCACAGCCTGTTCATGGATGAGGCGCGCATTGCCTCGATGATCCACCACCCGCACGTTTGCGGCGTCCACGAGTTGGCGGAGGCCTCCGGGAATTGGTTCTTGGTGTTGGAGTGGTCGGATGGCGCCTCACTGCGCCAACTCATGGATGCTCTGCCCGAGGGAAAAGTCGCCTTGCCCATCGCGGTGCGCATCCTGGCCAACGTCGCGGCGGGCTTACACGCGGCGCACGAGCTGGAAGACGCCGATGGGACTCCCCTCGAAGTGGTGCACCGCGATGTGTCCCCACAGAACGTCCTCATCTGTCGCAGTGGTCACGTGAAGGTTACCGACTTCGGGGTGGCTCGAGCTGCGGGCCAGCTCCACGAGCCGACCGAAACGGGCGAGATGAAGGGAAAGCTGTCGTACATGGCGCCCGAGCAGGTCACCGCGACGCGCGTGGACCGCCGGGCGGACATCTTCGCGATGGGCTGCGTGTTGTACGAGGCCACCCTCGGCAGGCATCCCTTTCACGGGGACGGGGCACTCTCGACCCTTTACCGGCTGCTCGAGGAGGACATCGCGTCGCCCACGGCGCTCGCCGCGGACTATCCACCCGAGCTGTCGGAGATCGTCATGAAGGCGTTGGCCAAGAGCCCCGAGGACCGGTATCGCACGGCCGAGGAGCTGCGGATCGCGCTGGAAGGGTGGTTGGCTGTGTTCGGGCATTCCACCGCGGAGCGCGAGATCGCCGAGCTCGTCGAAACCCACACCGGGGGGCTCATCGAGGAAAAGGCTCGTCGCCTCCGGATCGCCATGCGAACGCTGGGTGAGCCCGAGCTTCCAGCCGAGGGCGAAGCGGGGCGGGCACCCGCGGCGGCGGAGCGCGCAGCGATGCGATCCACGGTCGAGCGGGGCGTGGCGACACCGAGCGTCGCGGAGAAGCGGACGCCTTGGTTCGTCCCGGTGGTCGCCGCGGCGGCCGTGCTAGGCCCGATCGTGGCCATGGCCAATGCCGGCTTGACCGGTTCTCGCAACGCTGCTTCCGCCGCTCTGGATCGTCCCGCGTCGTCGAGCTCATCGGCCCGGTCTGCGCCGGGCGCTCGCGAGCCGGGCCGCTCCGCGGAGCCGGCAACCGCCGCCGCGCGCGGAGGCGCGGCGGAGCCGGCGAGCCCCATGAGGTTCGAGGCAAAGCCCGAAGTAGTTGCCCCGCCTTCGACTCCGCAGACCCCCGGCGGCACGGGGACCGTCCGCATTCGGCTCGTGGCCCAGCCGCCTTCGGCAACGCTCCGCGTGGACGGAGGCAAGCCCGTTGCCGTTCCGTTCACGCTCACGGTGCCTGCCGACGGCGAGCCGCACGTCGTGATGGTCGAGGCGCCGGGGCACGTCGCCCTGAGGCGGAAGCTGACCTTCGATCGAGACGAGAAAGTCGTCTTCGAGCTCGAGCGTGCCGCGCCCCGGCGCAGCCCGACCAAGAGCCGACGGCGAGTCGCGAAGAGGGCGTCGCGCGCATCTGCGGTCGACCCAGCGGAGCATTTGGCCGCGAAGAAGCCGGGTCGCCGCGCTCGGCGGCTCGATCTCGACAACCCCTTTGGTGGATGAGCCCGGAGCTCTGGGCGGAAGGAAGAGAAGTGAAACAGGAGAAGGAACGCAAGGGCACCCGGTCGACTCTCCCACGCTTTCTCCGAATCGGGTCTCGCGTGCTTTGCGTGGTCTTGTCCGCGGGGGCGTCGGCCTGGGCGCAAGGGGGAAAGCTGGCAGCGTCCAGTGCTCGCGCCGGTGCGGACCAGTCCCCGCAGAAACAGGGGCGGGCTCCGGCTGCCGCCTGCGTCGAGCAGAACGCGATGGTCGAGGCCCGCCAGCGCTTCGACCTCGGAATTCAGCTGTACGAGGAGGGGGACTACTCGCTCGCCCTGATCGAGTTCAACCGAGCTCACGAGCTGGTGCCGAACTACCGCGTGCTCTACAACATCGCGCAGGTTTCGATCCAGCTGAGCCGGTACGCCGACGCGAGGCGCGCGCTCGAAGAGTACCTGCGCCGCGGCGGCTCCGAGTTGGACGAGGACCGCAGGTCTGCGGTGAGCGCGGATTTGGAGATGCTTGCGGGGCGCACGGCGTGGCTCATGGTCGATTCGATCGTTCCGGGAGCCGAGGTCGTGGTGGATGACGCGGTCGTGGGCAAAGCGCCTCTATCCGGGCCTCTTCTCGTGGACGCCGGGGTGCACCGCGTGGTCGCGCGGCACCCCGAGCACGAGGCGGCTTCGTCGCAGGTGACACTCGCGGGTGGCGATGAGCGCAGCGTGACCCTCGAGCTGGTGCCGCGCCGGGACAATCCCCAGACGATCGTCGTGCGGGACCCGATCAGCAAGGACAACTCCCACCAGAACCTGATGATCGCCGGCTGGGTCACCACGGGTGCGCTGGCCGCGGGCGCGGTCGTCACCGGCATCATGGGCGCCGAAGAGAAGAGTGAGCTGCAGCAGCTCCGCCAGGCCGATGCGCAGGTCGTGGGCAACCTGCGAGAGGACTTGGACTCCACCGGCTCCAGCGCTCGCTCGCTTCTCCTGGCATCCGACGTCTTCTCGGGCGCGGCGCTCCTGGTAGGAGGGTTGAGCCTCTGGGTCACCCTGAGCCCGGGGAACGAGAGCAGCCCCGGCAAGCAGCGACCGACTCGCATTCAAATCGGCTACCGGCGAGGTCAGTTGCAGTTGCGCGGCAGCTTCTGAGGCGCGCCGGCCCCGCGCTGCGGCCGAGGCGTCGCGAGCCCCGGACCTTCGAGCCGAGACGGAGCAGCGCGGCCACGGCCAGCGCTGAGCCAAACGGGGACGCGCCTCGACCCGGCGTGCCCGGTCCCTGCTTTTCGTCTGGAGCGGCAACCCGGTCGATTGCCGCGACGAATCGAGGAGTCAGAGCGTCGAAAGGGCAGCACGTGCCGAGCCGGTTCCCCGCGAGACGCCGACCCAGGCTCGGCGGGCGTCTGCCGGCGCGGAGGCTCCAGGTCGCCCGTTCCTCGCTCTGGAGAGCCGGCGCGCGGTTCGTTGCCTGGCGTGCTGTTGCATCTTGGCTATCGGCCCTCTCCCGAAAGGGATGTCGCCGTGTCGCGGCGTGAGGGGCGCGGGGCGTCCGTACGAGAAGCAACCATCGCCGGTCGCGATCGCGACGCTGGCTCGCCGGGCGTGGCTATCGCACTCGGCCCCACCGAGGGCGCTGTGGGAGCACCGATGGCCTCCGTTCGGTTTTCGCGGGCGGCGCCACCCGGCACCCCGCCAGGGGGTCTCAACCACCGCTGCAACTACCGAGTGACCCGACCTCGCTGAGGCACGGCACCAGGTCGACCTCGACGAATTGGGCCCTGCAGGAGAACGTCGAGGTCGCAAAGCACGCAGTCTGTGCGGTGTACTCGTCCAAGCAGTCGGGGTCGCCACCGGTACCCACCGCCACGCAGCCGAGATTGCAGGTCTCCAAGTCGAAGGTCGGGTCGCAGACTCCCGCGTCGCCTCGATCGTTGAACGAGGCCACCCCGGCGCAGTAGGCCGAGCATGCCGCTTCGAGCGGGTCGGGCCCACCGTCGCTCTGGCCGCCCCCATCCAGCGGGCCGAGACCCGCATCGAGGGCAGTGGCGCCGCCGCTGCCCGCGACTTCCGTCGAGCCAGCAGAGCCCGCCATCGCGCCGGCGCGTCCAGCGGCGCCCCCGCTGGACGCGCCGCCGCCGTCCCCGGCGTCGCTCTCGGGCGAGGCGGCGCTGCTCACGACGCATGATGCGGTCCAAAGCGAGGCCCCGAAGGTGGCGAGGATGAGCTCGAATCTCAAGGTATGACCCCAAAGCGTGGAGCGCGGCACGCGCATCCTCTGCGCACAGAACGGACCAACCTGCGGCGACTTGAGCGCCAAGCGTTCGCGTCTGGAGCTGCAGGGGCTGCGATCCGCGTGGCGTGCTGCGCACGATGCTGGTTCCCAGCCGAGGGCGTCCGCGCGGCCCGCGGCGACCGCGCGCGGCCTGGGCGGTCCGCGGCGTTAGCGGCGGGCCATTCGCACGAATCGAGCGTAGAGTTCCGACCCGCTTTCGTCGCTTTCGGGGTGCCACTCGAGCCCCGTGAGGGGCCAACGCTCGATGCCCTCGACGACTCCATCGGGGCTCCGGGCGCAGACCTGGAACCCGGGGGCGACTCGGTCGACCGCCTGCCGGTGTGCCGAGCTGACCTCACCCCAGCGCCACCCCGCCAGCAGTTGCGATTCTGTGGTGGCGCTCACGACGTGGCGCGTGGGAGCTCCGTCGCTGCCGTGGTCGATGCCGGAGGGGCCTTCGACGCCGGGGCAATCCCGGAGGGTGCCCCCGAAGTGCAGGTTCATGAGCTGCATGCCGAAGCAGATGCCCAGGACGGGCTTGTCGGTACCGACCAGCGCGTCGAGGAGCCGCCGCTCCCAGGCGATTCGCACGGAAGACTCGGCGAACCGGCTGGGCGAGCCCCACGGCTCCCCGAACGAGGGGGGCAGGTCCCCGCCGCCGGAGAGGACGATTCCATCACACAAGGCCGCGGCGGTAGCCACACTCGTGTCCGGGCACAGCAAGATTGGCTCGGCGCCTGCCTCGCGCAGGGCCCGCGTGTAGGCGCGGCCGAGGTACCAATAGTCCTTCCCCCGCCGCAGCCGGCGCCCCTCGTCGATACTGACCGTTACACCAATGACTGGCGCTGCCCCGCTCGCGTCTCCCTTCGGCGTATCCACAGCGACGACAGTATCACGACGACCGTCAGTGGCGCACCTGGACCCGTGCCCCCCGAGGCGTACCCCGTGAGGCTGCATCCGCTACCGGCGAGAGGTGAGGAGTCGAAATCTTCGTCTGGGTCGGCGCTGCTGTGGGCCTGCAGGGATCCCGCCGCTTCGGCCAGCGCCCAGGGGGGGGCCGGGTAGTCGCCCATTCGTGCGGCCTCCAGCGTGGTGTCCACGATGAACGGGCCCCAGCTCGCGACGTCCCCGTACACGCCGATCTCGCAATCGACGTCGCCTCGACTCGCGACCCCGAACACTCGACCCTCCGCGTCCAAGGCGGGGCCACCCGAGTCACCCGAGCAGATGGGTGCGTCGACGCTGGCCCACTCCGACTCGAAAATCGCCCCCTTGGAGAGCTTCACGCATTCGTCGTGGATACAGCGGACCTGGCTCCCAGAGCGTCGTCGGCGCGCACCATCGGAGTTGGGATCGTCGGGATCGGTCAAACCGTAGCCGACCGTGGAGAAATGCTCGGAGACGCTCGGTGCGCCCGCGACCCGCGGCTCGATCGGGGAAATTCCCTCGATGGGGCGTTCGAGGATGATCAAGGCGATGTCCTGCCCACACACCGTGGAGTCCGCCCCGAGCGTGCGCACCTGAAGACCGCGCACGAAGCTCGTGTCATCTCGCTCCACGGGGCGAACCGCCTCGGGAGAGATGAGCAGAGAGGAGGCCGCCATCGTCGAAGAGAAGGTCGTGCTGTCACACTGCACGGTGCCTTTCTTGCCTTCCCCTTTGGTGCCTGCGATGCAGTGCCGTGCCGTCAGCACGAGATTCGGCGAGATCAGCGTCCCCGTGCAGTGACCGGCGGCTCGCTCGTGACCCAGATCGAGAGCGAGACCGACGACCCCCTCGGTTGATTCGTCCAGAGCTCCGCCGACAATCGCCTGCTGCGCCTGCCCGAGCTCCGGAGCCTCCGCGGTGTCCAGCGGCGCTCCGCAGCCATTGGCGATGAAACACGCGCTCAGCCATCGCACAGCGAAGCGAGCGCCCGTCTTTCGGCTCCAGTCGATTCGTTCGCAAACTGGGTGATCCACGCACGGACGATGGCACCAACGGTGGGAGCGCGCAGGCGCCATCTTACACTGTGCGCTCTTCGGGGCCTGAGTGTTTCACTAAAGTGCTATTGGCGCCCGATCGACGTACGCTTCTAGTGCGAGTTGCGCTGCGCTCGAAGTGTTTCAGAAGGTAAAAATGTTTCTGACGTGCCCTGCGCGCGTCGGGCGCGCCGCAGCCGGTCCGAATCGAGTCGGGCCGCCCATGGGGTGAGGGGCGAGCTGGGCCGCTCCGGCGCGGCTTGCCCGCTCGAGCGCCGTTCGTCGTTTTGGCGCGGCGGGAGGCCAAGGCGGCTCGCCACCGGGAGGTTCGAGCGCTCGCCCTGTGTCGGCTTCGGGGAAGCGGGCTGCGGCCGAACGCTGCCTGCTTCGACATGCTCTGCGGGCTCGCGCGCCGGTGCGGCGACGCGGTGCAGGGGCGTGGCGGGTTCGCTCGCGAGCCCGGTGGTGCCGCGCGCTGGCCGAGGCCAGCCAGCGGGAGCTGCGGCGGAGCAGATCTGCTCTTGGGATCCAGCGATCCGACCCGGCGCTCCGACGCGCCGAAAAGGCTCCAGAGCGCCCCCCTGCGCGCGAGCAGGCTTCGAAACGGAGGGCTGGAAATATAGCGTCGGGCGAGGAAGCCCTCGCCCGACCGCTATCCAGAATGGCTCGTCGCCTGGGCTGACGGATTCACCTCTCCGCAAGGCAGCCCGACGGGGGCGGACTGCCATGCGGGGCGCGCCCGCGAGCTCGAGAGGGCTCGGTCGTCGGGGCGCGCGACCAGCGCGAGGAGAACTGGCTTGGCTACTTCGCGAATCGGGTCTGCGCGGAGATCACTCCGGGCAGTGGCCGTTGCATCCGCCCTGGCCCTTGCACTCGTTCATCCCCTTGCACTCGTTCTTGCCCTCGTTCTTGCAGCCGCCTTTGCCTTTGCACTCGTTCATGCCCTTGCAGCACTCTTTGCCCTCGGCCGTGGCGCTCGCCTCGTCGGCGGGGGCCTCCTCCATCGCAGCCTCTTCGGCGGCCGGAGCCTCTTCGGCGGCTGCAGCCTCGGGAGACTCGGCGGGGGGCGTCGAGCCTCCACAAGCAAAGACGGTCAGACCAGAAACGGCCACGGCCGCGATAGACTTTGACAACTCAAGCTTCATTGAACCCTCCTAGGGCGAATCGAGAAAAACGGGCCTCGCCCGAATCCCCAGCCTTTTAGCGGATAGGAAGTTTCAGGTCGATACACCGAGCGGATTTTTCGTTTCGCGAGGGTGACGCACTCGAGCGCAACTCGTGACTCGCTGCGGCGCTGGACACCGCCGCCCGCCGCTGCGCTCGGTTGCCTTGGCAAGCCTCGGCCCGCTCTTTACTTAATGAAGTGTGGCGATCGCCAATACTTGCCGAGGCCGCCAAGCGAGCGGCGGGTGGGTGCGGACGGGCAGGCCGCGGTCGCCGACGGAGCGGACAACCGATCGTGCTCAGCCTGGCCACGCGCCATGCTGCGGCGCGAAAATGACAATCCGATCCCATAATGAGCGCGGGCACCGCTGCCGCAGCACCCGCCGGACCTCCGACGGGGAGTAGATCTGGCTGAAGTGCATCAGCACGATGACCTCGTTTTCGAATGCTTCGGCCCTGCCCAGCAGCCCGTCGAGGTGAATGTGGCCGCCTGCCTCGGCCGTGGCAGGGCCCTTTCGGTGATCGAGGAAGCTACACTCGAGGATCAATACGGGGGTCTTCAGCAGTGAAGGCTGCGTGTCGAGAACGCTGATTCGGGTATCGGTCGCGTAGGCGAGCTCGAGTCGCTCTTCCGTCGTCGTGATGGCCTCGCCGCGAGCCTTCCGCTCGGCGATTTGCCGCCCCGCGAGGCCCCGCAGCTCGGGCTTGAGCTTCTCGACGCGTCGAAAGAACTGGTAGCCCAACGAAGGGCCCGTGTGGTCGGTGCGGAAGGCTCGTGCGTGAAGCGTGGGCCGTACCTCGAACTCGTCTCCCGGCAGCACGGGGTGGCAGTGGATGGGCAGAGCGAAGCGGTGCGCGCCCCCCAACGCTCGAAGGTTCGTCAGCACGGCATCGGCGATCTCCGCAGGCAGGTAGACCTTGGGTGGGGGTGCGCCCAACAGGCCGCGAATTCCCATCACGGAGCCCAGCCCGCTGGCGTGGTCCGCATGGCCGTGGCTGAGAAAAATGCTCTCCGCGCAGGCGGTACTGCGAAGCGGCATGCCCGCGTCCAACAGACAGCGTAGCTCCTTGACGAACAGGCTGGTGTAGATGCCGCCCACGGACACCCCGCTGATCGTGAAAGGGCCAGCCTGCACCCGAGTCAGCACGGTGCTCCTTCGACTGGCGTGCGTCCGACAGGCACGCTCTCGAGCCGCGCCCCATCGAGCCGAGTCCTCTCGAGCCGAGTCCTCTCGAGCCGCGCCCCATGGAGCCGCGGGCGGCCGCTCCGCGGGCGAGGACGTTCGTCGAGCGCGCGTTCCACGCTCGTTTGCAGCCAATTTTCAGCGATGTTGGGGGGGGATGTCATTTGGGTGATATTTGGGGCGGCCGGCACGCCCACGGTGCGCCTCTACTGGTGACGTGCTAGATTCGGGCTGTGCATGCGTATTGGACGCATCCCGGAGGTTCAGCTTGACAAAGCGAACTTTGGTGCTCACCCCTTGGTACTTCCCGCACAAGGTGGTGAGCTGGCGTACCGCGGTGACGATGCTCTATCTCGACAAGGTAGACGTAGTTGTCGACTATTCTGAAACCTTGCATTCCCCTTCTGTATCACTCCAGATGCCCGCGGTGATACGGCTGAAGAAGAAAGTCATCACCGTGAAGCGGGGAGTTCGTTTTTCTCGCATCAACGTCTACGCCCGGGACAACTTCACCTGCATGTACTGCGGTCAGCGGCTGCCGAGCTCCCAGCTGACCTTCGATCACGTGCTGCCGCGCTGTCGGGGCGGCCGCACGCGGTGGGACAACATCGTGAGCGCGTGCCACGCGTGCAATCGCCGCAAGGGGAGCAAGACCCCGGAGCAGGCGGGCATGATCCCCCTGCGTCGGCCGCATCGCCCGCAGTCGTTGCCGATGCTTCCCCCGCGAATCGACCCCGCCACGGCACCGACGGAGTGGCTGGCTTTCTGTCAGACGCTGCCGCAGTTTGCCTGAGCCCGAGCCTCGGTAGCACCAGAGCTCTGCGGCCCAGCGAAAGCGACCCGTCCACGTCGCGGCGCCGCCCATGGCCCGCAGCCGCTCAGCGCGGCGCGGCGACCTCCAGGAGCGTTGAACGGGGCCGCGTGGGCCGCTCGCGGACGGCGATGCCGGGGGGGCCTTGCCGCCGTGGAAGGAGCCGTCTGGCGGCCTCGTGACGAAGGCGCGGCTCGTCGGGTCGGCTTCGGCCCGAAGGCAGCCGGTCCGTGTCGGCGCTCCGCGCGGCGCCGGGGAGGCCTCGCACAACTTTGCGCAAAGCCCGCGCGGTGTGCGACTGTCCTGCCACGATGCAGCATCACGCGGCGCGCCGCAGTTTCGAAGGCTGGGCCCTGCCTTCGGCAGGGGGCGGGTGAAGAACGAATCGCGGCTCGAGCTGCTCCGGGTGGTCTGCAGTCGCCCGATGCTGACCTGCTGCCTGCTGGGGTTTGCCTCCGGCCTGCCTTTGTACGTGCTCTTGACGCTCCTTCAGGTCTGGCTGCGACGCGAAGGGGTGGGGCTCGCCGAGCTGGGCTTGATCACCGGGCTCGTCCAGTGGCCGTACTCGATCAAGTTCCTGTGGGCACCCCTGCTCGACGCGCTTCGGCTGCCCTTTCTCGGGCCGCGCCGAGGCTGGATGCTGGTCATGCAGCTCGGCTTGCTCGGGGCGATCGCCGCGATGGGGCTTGCGCAGCCGAGTGTGTCGCTCTCTTCCGTTTCGGCGATTGCCGTGGTCGTTTCGCTGTTCAGCGCCACGCAGGATATCGCCATCAACTCCTACACGCGGGAGCTGTTGCGCGACCACGAGCTCGGGCTGGGAAACTCTCTTTCGGTTCAGACGTATCGGCTCTCCCAGCTCGTCATCAGCCTCGGGCTGATCGTCTCGGGGTCGGTTCCGTGGAGCGCGGTCTTTGCCATGGTCGCGGCGTTCATGGCGGTGGGCATCCTCGGCACGCTGATCGCACCAAGCATCGACACGGGAGAGCAAAAGCGCCCATCTACCTATTTCGCGGCGCTCTGGGGCGCCTTCATGGAGTTCGTTTCTCGCAAGGGGGTTGCCTCCGCGGGTGCCACGCTCGCGTTCATGTTCCTCTACAAGTTCGGGGACGCGACCGCCACGGCGCTGCTCAATGCATTCTACGTCGACGTGGGTTTCTCGAACGAGCAGATCGGTGCCGTAGCCAAGGTGGTTGGGTTGGTTTCGACCGTCGCGGGGGGCCTCGGGGGCGGCTTGATCATGGTTCGAACCGGGATCAATCGAGCGCTGTGGATTTTCGGCTTCGTTCAGCTCGCCAGCATTCTCGGGTTCACCGTGCTGCTCTCCACCGGCCCGGATTTGATCGCCCTCGGGGTCGTCGTGGCTTTCGAGTACCTGGGGGTGGGGCTTGGCAGTGCCGCGTTCGTGGCCTTCATGGCGCAAACGGCCTCACGGCGTTTCGCGGCCACGCAGATGGCGCTGTTCACCGGCCTCATCGGGCTGCCCAGGATGATCGCGACCTCTTCCGCCGGATACCTCGTCGAACAGCTCGGTTATCGCAATTTCTTCTATCTGTGCGCCCTGTTTGCCATCCCCGGCATGGTGCTGCTGGTGCGCGTTGCGCCGTGGAACTCGGAGGCGGCGGGCAGCGGGTCGCCGCGGCCGAGCTGAAGGGGGGCCCTCATCGCGGCCCCGTGCGAGCTCACGGGAGGCGCCCGCGGATTGCCGAGCGCTACTCGGACTCTTCCTGGCGGTGGACGATGATCCAGTACGAGGTGAAGGCCACCAGGATGCCCGTGACGAACGCCACGACGGGCATGCCCACCAGGAACGCGACGGACTGGCGCCTCGCCTCCGCCCACAGCTGGGCGAGCTGAGCAGTCGCGTTGAGGAAGCTGATCTCGCGAAACGCGCCGACGAAATCGAAATCCGACTCGGGCAGGTTCAGCATGTATTTGCCGAGCACGAGCCCCGAAGGGTAGAAGAATAGAAAGAGCGTCGGGGGGGTCGCCACGAACGAGGCCACCAGTGCCGGGCCTTTGGGGAGCCGGCAGAGCCCCGCGACGACCGCCGTCAAGGGAAGGGCGAACCCCAGCGTTGGCAGCACCCCGATGAAGACGCCGACGAATACGGCCAGCGCGGTCGACGCAGGGCTGTGCCCTTCGGGAAATAGCGCTTCGTAAAATTGACGGAGCCGCTGCCGGATTCGAGCTTGCCACATGAGCGGGAGCCACCTCATACCCCCGACGGCCGAGATCGTCGGGGGGAAAGGCGATCCATCGGGCCGATCCGAGGCCCGTTTTGGAGCTGGGCCGGCTAGTAGTCCCGGGGAGCTTCGCAGCGCTCCGGCGCGGAGCGCTGGCGCGCACCGAACCAACCCCAAGGGGGGGCTCGGGGGAAAACTCAGGGCAGGGCGCGCTCCACGCCGCCACCTGCCGCGCGCCTCAGGCCACAAGCCGCGGAAACGGCGTCCCGATACGTGAGCCAAGCCTGCAAGCTCTCCCGCATCGCGCCGACGACGCGCTCCCGCTCCCGCTCCGGGACGTGCCCGGTGATGATTCGCCAGGCGGCCGCGCGGTGCTGCCCTTCGACCTTTCGGTGGGCCTTGGTGAGGGCCAGCCGCTCGAGCGGTAGCCCGTAATGTTTCACGAGAGGGTGCTCGTGGAGGGGCTTTTCGGGGCGCTTCGGCGCGCGTTCATCGACCTCGCCGCGCTCGTGGGCCGTGCCCTCGATGAAGAGGGTCGAGACGGCGGCAGCGACCGCCCAGCCCTCGCGGGTGGTCATGCCGTCCAACACGCTTCGGTAGCTCGCCGCCTCGGGCAACGGCTCGATGCGCTCGAAGCGCTTCAGGTCCATCCCCAGCCCGCGCGGGTACTCCAGGAACAGCTCCGGGTGCGGCCGACCTGCCACCAGCCCCCCGGTTTCCTCCTCGTAGAGGTTCTCCGCGAGCTCGCGGCGCACCTCGGCGATCGGGCACTGCACGTACGCGCGACCCACCATCACGGGGAAGTCGCGCACGTAGCACTCGTACTCTTGCTCGAGGTGAACGTGCAGCAGGCTCTTGTCCACCATTCCCTCGGTGAACCCGGACCACGCCCAGTGCTGCTTGCCTTCCATGACCTTCAACAAGGCCTCCTGGAATTCGTCGCGCCGCATGGCGGCTCAGTCTAGAGCAGATTCGAGGCCGCCGGCCCCACGATCACGCGCCCGAGCCAATTTCGTGGCGGGGCGTCGACACGGAGCTCGTCGGGGGGGCGCCGGCACCGGGTGCGTGCCGGCGGGGGCACGTGGGCGCAAGGGCGACGGGGCTCGGTGGGCGCGCCGAGGCAGGGGTTTGCGACCGAGGCGGGAACGGGCGATGACGCGGGGTCGCCTCCCGTCGGGCCGGGCCGCGTCAGGCGCGGCGCCCGGCGTACCGCTCGACCAGCATTTCTGTAAGCGCACGCAGGGCCAGTGCCTCGCCCCCGACGGGCCGCCCCGGTTTCCCCTCGAGGTTCCATCCCATCGTGTCGATGTGCATCCAGCGTGTTTTCGGGGAGACGAAGTTCTGAAGGAACAGGGCCGCCGTGATCGCGCCACCGTAGCCGCCGGGGCCGATGTTGCTCAAGTCGGCGACGGGGCTCTGCAGCCCGGATGCGTAGGCCTCGTGCAGGGGCAGCCGCCAGAGCGGGTCCCCCGTTCGTGTTCCGGCCGCGAGGAGCGCCCCGGCCGCTGCGTCGTCGTTGCTGAAGAGGGCCGGCAGGCCCGTTCCCAGGGCGATGCGCGCAGCTCCGGTGAGGGTGGCGGCGTCGATCAGCAAGTCCGGGCTCTCCTCGTCGGCTGCGGCCAGCGCATCCGACAGGATCAACCGCCCCTCGGCGTCCATGTTGCCGACCTCGACCGTCAGGCCCTTGCGTGTCGAAAGCACGTCGAGCGGCCTCATCGCGTTGCCCGAGATGGCGTTTTCCACGGCCGGTACCAGTACGCGTAGGCGCACCGGCAGCTCGAGGGACATCAGCACGTGCGCGAGCCCCAGCATCAAGGCGGCTCCCCCCATGTCTTTTTTCATCAGCTTCATGCTGGCGGCGGGCTTGATGTCCAAGCCGCCGCTGTCGAACACGACGCCTTTGCCGACGAGCGTGAGCTTGGGGTGCTTCGGGTCACCCCAGGTGAAGTCCAACAAGTGTGGCGGAACGGCGGCGGCACGACCGACCGCAAACACGGAGGGGAATCGAGCGAGCTGCTTTTCACCCGCCAGGACCTTGGCCTTGCCGCCGTGCCGCTTGGCGACGGCGGCCCCCTGCGCAGCGAGCTCCGCGGGGTTCATGTCGTGGGCGGGCGTGTTGATGAGGTCGCGAGCCAGCGCGATCCCTTCGACCTGCGCGCTGACGGAGAGGCGATCGGCCGCGCGGGGCCAGACGAGGGTCGCGAATCGCTCTCCGCTCTTTTTGTAGCGCGTGAAGCGGTAGCACCCCAGAGCCCAGCCGAGCGCTGCTGCGGCGGCGACCTCCGCCGAAGGCTCCGGCTCGAGGCGGTAGCGCGCGTTGGGCAGCGCCAGCGGAAGCGCCGAGTAACTCCAGGGCTCCGCAGGGCGGTCGGCGCCGGCGATTGCCCCGGCCAGCTCCCCCTCCTCGGTGGGCAGCAGGCAGATCTGCGGCGCCTCCCCGCGGAAACTCGTGGCGGCGACCCAACGCTTGACCTTGGCGGGTTGCCGCTTGAGCCAGCCCGGCAACGCCTTCGCCGAGAGAACCGTGAGGGGGATGGTTGCCTTGTTGGAAGAACGCGCGAGGTTTTTCAGCATTTCCTTCCCGGTACCTGGCGGCGGGGTGGCCGTCAATAGGTGGCGCGCAGCCCCAACAGGGCGGTGTGCCCGGTGAAGTTGCGGTCTTCGTAGTCGAAGAAATGGCCCGGGTCCGACGGGTCCGGTCGATGCATGGATCGATTGACGCGCAGGGCGTAGCTCGCGAATCCGTCCAGGCCGAGGCCGACGGCGAGGGGATGTTGCAGGTCGAGGCGAGCGTCGACGCTCGTGAACTCGCCGCTGCGATTCGGTGCCGGCGACGCCGCTGGCCGCGAGGAGCAGCCGACTGTCGCCGCGGTAGCGCCGATACTCCGCTCCGGCGCTCACGCCGAGCGCGAGCCTGCCCCTCGGAAGAAATAGGCCGAACCAGCTCACGGAGGCTTTCGCGTAGCCGAGGGGCGCGCGAGAGCGCGGCGTATCGCAATCCAGTAGGCGTGCGCGCGGGCCCGAGCAGCGGGGAAGCGCCCGGGGTCGGCGCCGAGCTCTTGCTCCCCGGCGAAGTTGGCCGCCGCCGCCAAGCGCGCCCCGCCGCCGTGGCGCTGGCCCTCGCATGTCGGTCGTATCCCCACGGTGGCGTCGTGCCCCGACAGCGGCGACGCGGAGCCGCCGGCTAGCAGTCGGCGATATTCGGCGTCGAGCTGGAGCGTGGTGCGCACCCACGGCTGCCCGCTCGCTCGGGCGGCGCCCACGAGCTCGGTGACGAAGGCCGTGCCCGCGAGCTCGCCGGCGCGGTGGTGAACGACTCCGAGCCGCGCTCGCTGCGTGGTCGACCGCGCCCGGCTCGCGCGAACTCCAGGCGTCCGTCGAGCGAGGCGAGGCTCGACGACCGCACCGGGGCGGCCGTGAGCTGGAGGGTTTGGAGTTCGACCTCCGGCGTCAAGCGAAGCGACTGGGAGAGCTCGTGACCGAACCGGCCGCGCGCCGCGACCCGCTGTAGCCCGCTCGATACCGTGGCGTGGCCCTCAGCGGCCCGCAGAAAGCGAGCTTCGGCCTCGGCGTAGCGCCCGAGCTCTCGCAGGCACGGCCCCGCGTTGAATCGCAGGGTGGCGAGCTGCTCGGGGGGAGCGGCCCGCGTGCTAGCTAGCCCGGGCTAGTGTCCTAGCACGGTAGTGCCAGGACAAATGAAGAGAGGGTCACCTCGGCCAAAAGGAGCGCGTTTGTCGCAGAATTCGCGCGGCCCTCGCCCCGTCAGGGGCCGCGTGAGTTCTGCAAGGACTTCTGGGACGGGTGACTAGGCGCGCGCGACGAGCGTGGCACGGGGCGCCGAGGAAGATGCGCGAGAAAGCGCCCGGGGGGATTGCCACGCGGGTGGCCGGCTCTGCCGCGCCGACGGTCATACGGCTAACCGATCGAGTTCGAGCGGGGCTCAGTGGCTCGTCGCCCACAGGATGATGAGCTGGCCGACGTAGGAAATGACGATCGCGATGACCATCATCGAGACGAACTTGTCCAGGCGTGCGCCCAGCTGCCGTAGCTGAGGTCGGAAGAAGACGTGACCGACGAGCAGCACGAGCATGACGAGGGCGAGGAGTTTTTGCAGCACGTCGGGGGCGCGTGGGAGGGAAAGAACGGTCGAGCTCGCGCCCGTGTCGGGGCGAGGGGCTCGCGCGCGAGGCATGAAAGCAACGGCACGTCGCCCCGCGAGCGCGCGCATGCCGCCTCCGGGACCGTAGTCGAGCGCGCTCGAAGCTCCAAGGCTCGCGGTGGCTCCGTGAAAGGCCAGCGTGCTCGTCGCGACCCTTCGACGACCTGCGACCAGCGGCGGGGCGGGTGGTGATGCGACGCCGCCGGACGTCGGCACGACCGGGGAGACCCTCCGTTATAGTTTTGCGAGAGCCGTCGTTTGGGCGATCGAGGTGAGCTGTAGCGCAACACGTAGGCAGCGGTCTGACTCAATGTGTTGGCCGAACGATCGGGGGAGGATCTGCTCCGCCTGCCATACCCCTTCCAGGTGGCCGAGGGTGCTTTGTGGATTGACAGCACCTTGGTATTGAACGGGAAATGTCGCCTCCAAGCGGGTCTCGAGAGACGCCCTGAGCTATGAACGACCGGCAACCACATATTGAGCTAGAGCAAACTCTGGAGCGCGCCCGGGGGAAGTCACTGGTTCTGCTCCTTAGCGGCCATCCGGATCCGGACGCCATTGGAAGCGCTCTCGCACACCGCCGCATCTGCGAGCGCATGGATATTCACACCACGATTGCGCACGTTCTGCCGGTCTCGCGGCCTGAAAACCGGGCGCTGGTCAAGCTGCTCAACGTGAACATGACGCAGATCTCCAGCGGAAAAGAGCTCGACAGCTTCGACTTCCTTTCCTTGGTGGATACCAGCAGCACCGAGAGCAGTATCGACGTGCCGGAGGAGCTGGAGCTGCTGACCGTCGTGGATCATCATCGAAAGCCCGCCAACCTGACGGCCGGGTTCGCCGACATCCGCCCCGACGTGGGAGCCACGAGCACAATCTACGCTCAGTATCTCTCCGAGCTGTGTCCCCTGAGTGGCGACTCCATCGAGGACACCCGGGTCGCCACGGCTCTCCTCTTCGGGATCGAGACGGATACGGACGACTTCTCCCTGGCCACCTCGGCGGACTTCAGCGCGGCGGCCTACTTGAAGCCGCTGGTGGACTCGCCCCTGCTCTTGCGGGTCGGCCACCACCTGATGGCCGAGGAGAGCATGACGGCGATCGGCCGCGCCCTGCTGGACCTCGAGGTCGTTCGGGAGTTCGCCTTCGCCTCGGTGGGGCGAGTGTCGTCGAACAATCGCGACGCGATTCCGACAGCGGCGGATTTCATCCTTCGTCGAGAAGACATCGACACCGTGGTGGTCTTCGGCGTCGTCGACGATCGCATCGACGGGTCGCTGCGGACGAACAGTGCCAGTGTCGACCCGGCGCTCTTCATGGAGTCGGCGTTTGGCGTCGACGCCAACGGCCGACCCTTTGGAGGCGGCCGCGCGGACAAAGGGGGCTTCCAGATCCCCCTCGGCGTCCTCGCGGACTGCGGCGAAGGCGCCGTCCTGCTCAAGTTGGCGCGTCAGGCCGTGCGCAAGCGATTGACTCGAGTGGTCCCGGGCCTCAACGGCTCAGCGACCTGAGGGCCTCAGCGCGCGCGGGCGGCGTGTGGCGAGCCGCGATCGGCGGCTGCGCCTCGCCACGCGCGCAGCAGCGTCCAAGCCTTGTCGTCCTCGACGTGCTCCGTGCGCAGGTCGACCTCGGCCAAGAAGTCGCACCATTGCTCGAGGGAAAACAACCCGCACTCGTGCCGGTCCTCGATCACCCGAACCTGGCCGGTGGCCTTCTCACGCAGTAGGTACAACAGGATCATTT
The DNA here is from genome assembly GCA_050299315.1 of Polyangiaceae bacterium. Taxonomy (GTDB): domain Bacteria; phylum Myxococcota_A; class Polyangia; order Polyangiales; family Polyangiaceae; genus SZUA-265. The sequence continues at coordinate 173,427 of JBNKVS010000030.1, read as the reverse complement.
CGTAGCCGGAAAGCTCGCCCCCGCGGCGGTGCACATAGCTGAAATAGTTGACCTCTTCCGTCTCCGATTCGGCGCTTTCTTCCGCCGTTTCGCGGTCGCAGAAGTCATCTCGTGTATAGGTCGGGGCGACGAACAGCAATCCCCCGGGCGCCAGGTGGGCCACCGCGGTGCGCAACGCGGCCCGCACGTCCGCTGGGGTTCTCATGTAGTCCACCGCGTCGCACAGGAGCACCACGTCGAACTGCTCAGCGAGCCGCAGGTCACGCATGTCGCCGAGCTTCACCCGCGCCCGCGGCACGAGCCGCTGACACAGCTCCAGCATCGGGCCCGATACGTCGGTGGCCGTGCAAGTGAAGGACTGCTGCAGATGCGCGAGCAGATGCCCTCCGCCCGCACCCAACTCGAGCAGGTGCGGCCGACCCGCCGCGGGGGCCGGAGCGTGCCGAGCGTACTGCTCGAGGAGCACCGCAGCCTCCTCGACGTAGTGTTCGGGAGGCGAAAGCAGCGGCCAAAGCCGAGCGAGGTCGGAGTAGAGCCGAGGGGGGCGGTTCGCGCCGTGCGGAGGCGATTCGATGGCTCGGGTGCCTTACTGCCCGGAGGGGCTCGAACCGTGGGCTCGTGCGCTCGCCGGGGGGGAGCTCCCGGCCGCGCCGTGCGGATCGTGCGCCGGCGTGCCATGGGCACCCGGCTCGCCGTGAGCGGGCGCGTCGGAGGAACCGTGCGGCGAGGGGGCCGCGTGAGGCGAGGCGCCTTGCGCTGCCTCGTCCTTGGCCGGGCCGTGCGGATTGCCGCGGACCTGGCCCCGCTCCTGGTACGTGACCGTCAGCGCGACGGGCTTGCCCGCCCGCTCCACGATGGCCTTCACCGTTTGGTTGGGTTTGGCCGCATTGAGCGCGTACATCAGATCGTGGACGCTATCGATCTGGCGATCACCGAGCTTTACGAGAATATCGCCCCGCTGCATCCCCGCCAGATCCGCCCCGCTGCCCGGGCGGACGCCGGACAGCAACACGCCCTTCTTGCCATCCGGTGGGCCGGCGTAGTCGGGGATACTGCCGAGCGAAGCGTTGAAGCTGCGCATGTCGCCCTGCGGCTGCTCGGGCGGCAGCTTGTTGTACGTCAGCTTTTGCTCGGGCGCCGCGAGCAGCACCCGCTCGGTCAGATCCGCGATTCGGGCGACACCGAGAGCGTTGATGCGGTCGGCTTGGTCGGAGGGCTTGTGGTAGTCGCTGTGTGCCCCCGTGAAGAAATGAAGAACCGGCACACCCGCCCCGTAGAAGGCGCTGTGGTCGCTCGGCCCGTAGCCGCTGCCGCTGAGAGTGCACTCGAGCTGAGTGGCCTCACATGCCTGCGGAACGATGGTGGCCCACTCGAGCGCGCTCTCGCCGCCGAGGATCGATACGGTGTTGCGCGACAGCCGCCCGACCATGTCGAAGTTGAGCATCGCCCAGACTTCCTTGGGTTCGAGCCCGGCCGGAGGATTGTTGACTAGGTGGGTCGAGCCCAGGGCGCCCATCTCCTCCGCAGTGAACGCGGCAAAGATGACATCCCGGCGGCCGCCTCCGCGGGCCTTCATCTCTCGGGCGACCTCCAAGACGAGCGCGACGCCCGAGGCATTGTCGTCTGCGCCGACGTGCGGCGAGCTATCGCCCGGCGCAAGCGAATTCGGCCCCCCATAGCCCAAGTGGTCGTAGTGGGCTCCGACGACGATGGCGCCTGGCAGCTTGCCCTCCTCCGCCGCGGGGAGCTTGGCGAGCACGTTGAAGACGGACGTTTTTTCCAGGCTCAGCTCGACTGCCAGCGCAGCCTCGACCCGCTGCCCCTTTTCCAGCCGCTTCAGCGCTTCGGCGAACGCGGCCCGCTGTACGATGACCACTGGTAGCCCGGCATCCCCGTAGCCGCTGCGGTGCAGCTCGGGAAACTTCGCTTCGTCCGGCGCCTTCCAGTCTTTCCCGGCGCCGCCGGGAGGCAGCGGCGCGTCGACCACGATCAGCGCTTTGGCGCCGCGCTCGCGCGCCACCCACGCCTTGTATCGCAGGTCGCTGAAGCGGCGCTTGTCGGCCTCCTCGACGATTGCCTCGGAGTCGGGCGCGAATCGGCGCACGACGGCAATCTTGCCCTCGACGTTGCGCTTGCCGTACTCGTGGATCCCTTTGTCGTCGTCTTCGATCCCGTAGCCGGCGAGAACGAGCGCTCCGGAAGCGCTCCCCGTGGCGGAGAACCCCAGGGGTTGGAAGGCGCCTGCGGCGAGAGGGGTGCCCGCGACCTTCAGCGAGGTGCCCGATCCGGACTTGACGTCCGTGACCACCTCTAGCTCCTGTCGGAAGCTGCCGTCCACGGCGGGCTCGAGCCCCAGCTCCTTCAGCCGCGCCTCGATGTACGCGCCAGCGGCCACCAGACCCTCGGTGCCCACCCCTCGGCCTTCGCGAGCCGGGTCCGCAAGCCACTCGATGTCCTTGCCGATTCGGCTGATGGCGTCGAGCGGGCTGGGCGCCGGCTCGTGATCCACCCACTCGGTGACGAACACGTTCGTGTCGTACGTGCCGGGGCGAGAGGCGCGGTTCGAGGCGAAGGCGAGGTACTTGCCGTCGTGGGAGAACATCGGGAAGCCGTCGAAGCCCGGCGTGTGCGTGATCTGTTCGAGCTGGGTTCCGTCGACGTTCACCGCCCAGATGTCGAACTCGCGACCCTTCGGGTCGCCGGCATTGGTCGAGAACAGGATTCGTTTCGACCCTGGCGCGAAGAACGGCCCGAAAGCCGCTGCGCCCAGGTGTGTCACCTGCGCGGCGTTGCTGCCGTCCGCGTCGGCCACGAAAATCTCCAGCTTGCTCGGCCGGACGAGCCCTTCGGAGAGCAGCTGATTGAAATCTTTCAGCGCCTCGCCCGTGGGGCGCGAGGCGCGCCAGACGATCTTCGTGCAGTCTTCGTTGAAGAAGGCCCCGCCGTCGTAGCCCGGTGTGTGCGTCAGCCGCTGGACGTTCTGGCCATCCGCGTCCATCCGGTACAGCTCGAGGTCGCCGTCCCGGACGGACGTGAACACGATCGAGCCGTCGACGGGGCAGACGGTCGCTTCGGCGTCGTAGCCGGGCTCGCTGGTGATGGGCCTGAGGCCCGAGCCGTCCGCGTTCGCCCGGAAGATGTCGAAACTCTCGTACAGCGGCCACACGTAGCCCTTGCTGTGGTCGGGCTTGGGAGGGCACTCCTCACCCCCCAGGTGAGTGGACGAGTAGATGATCTCTTGGTCACCCGGCAGGAAGTATGCGCAGGTCGTCGCCCCCTTGCCCGTGGACACCAGCGTGCGCTCGGGCAGCGGACCGCTCACATCCATCGTGTAGATTTGGTCGCAGCCTTGCCCCTCGTGGGCCTGCAGGATCAGCCGGTCGTTGGCGAATGACCAGTAGGCCTCGGCGTTCTCGCCTCCGTCCGTCAGCTGGAGCAGGCCTTTGAAGTGCGTTTCCTCCTCATGCCGCCACTTGGACTGGGGAATGTTCCTTTCCCCTCTGGCGGCCGCGCCCGCCTGGGACTGGCAGCCCCAGACGGCGGCCTGGCTGGTGACGAGGCCGAGCAGGGCGATGGCCGCCGTGGAGGGGGCCGGGGGGCAAGATGTCGCAGTGGGGCGGAAGCGGCGCGCGACGGCGCCGCGCAATTTCGACGAAGGGCTGGGCATGGGCATCTCCGCGGCGGGGGGGCCGCACAAACGAGGCGGGCAGGGCGGGCACGTTGGAGCCCGGCCGCTTTGGCAGGCAGCCTATTGTCTGGGTACCCCCGGGACAAGCCCGAAAGGAGGGGTTTCAACGCGGGAAAACGGGTGTACACTTCCAGTCGCGACGGCGACTTTCGTTGCCGGCGCCTCGAGCCCCATGGTGCCCCCCTCTTCCTCTTCTTCCCGCTTCTCGGAAACTTCCTCCTTTCGTCCCCGCGGGGACTCCGCGACCGCTCGAGGGAGCGCCTCTGGCGCCTACCACTACCGGCTGGTGGACGTGTTCACGTCCCAGCCTTTCAGTGGCAACCCGCTGGCCGTCTTCACGGACGCCCGGGGGCTCGACACGGAGCGGATGCAGCGCATCGCCCGGGAGCTCAATCACCCGGAGACGACCTTCGTCTTTCCGCCCTTCGATCAGGCCCACGACTACTCCGTGCGGATTTTCTCTCCCTCCGCCGAGCTGCCTACCGCGGGTCATCCCACCATCGGCACCGCTTTTGCCCTCGCGTTCGAGGCCCGTCAGCGCAACCCCGCCGCCCCCAAGCGCATGGTGTTCGACGAGGTGTCGGGCCCGGTCTCGGTGTCGCTGGCTTCGCCCATCACGACCACCCGGCAGGAGCTGCCGCGCTTCGGCGCGGAGTACCCCGAGCCGAACACGGCCGCGGCCGTCATCTCGCTCACCAGCCAGGATTTGGTGCCGGGGCTTCCCGTGCAGGCCGTGGCGTCGCGACTGCCGTACCTGCTGTTGCCCGTCGCCAGCCTGGAGGCGCTGGAGCGCGCCAGGCTTCGCGAGGATATCTGGGAGCGGACGGTTCGGCGGTTCGAGGCGCCGCAGCTGTACGCGTTCTGTATGGAGGCTCACCACGAGACATCGACGGCCACGGTGCGCATGTTCGCGCCTGGTATCGGGGTCACCGAGGCTCCGGCCACCGAGAGCGCCTGCGGCCCTCTCGCCGCCTACCTACTTCGCCACCAGCTGGTCCCCATGAATCGCGAGCAGTCCTTCATCTTCGAGCAGGGCGCGTCCATTGGCAGGCCGAGCGTGTTGCACGTGACGGCGGAGCAGCAAGAGGGGGTTCTCACCCACCTGCGCGTCGGCGGGCAGTGCGTCGTGGTGGGGGAGGGGACGATTTTCGTTTGAGCATCCCCGCCATCACGAGGGCCCTGTGAGTACCCCTTCCGATCTCGTCGAGCGCGTCGCGGCCCGGGCCCGCGCTCAGCTTCCACGAACCCTCGAGCAGCTGGGGGGGTACCTCGAGATCCCCGCCATCTCCTGTGAGCCCGAGCGCCACGCGGACGTGCGCCGCCTTGCCGAGGTGCTTCGCGGGGATCTCGCCGCCCTCGGTTGCGAGCGCTCCGAAGTGCTGCAGGTCGAAGGGGCGCTTCCGCTCGTGGTGGCCGAGCTCTGTCGAGCCGGGCCCGATCGCCCGACGATGCTGATCTATGGGCATTTCGACCTTCAACCCGTGCGCGGTGAGAAGTGGGACACACCCCCTCACGAGGCCGTGGTCAAGGGAGATCGACTGTTTGCTCGGGGCTCGGCAGATGACATGGGCGGGTGGGTTTCGCACCTGGCGGCCCTGCGCGCGTGGCTCGAGGAGGCCGGGGAGCTTCCACTGAACGTCAAACTGGTGATCGAGGGCGAGGAGGAGATCGGCTCGCCCAACCTCGAGCGCTACATGAACGCATTTCCGGAGTCCTTCGAGTCCGACCTGATGGTGCTGACGGATTGCGAGAACCCCGCTGTAGACGTTCCGGGTCTCACCGTATCGCTGCGCGGCCTCATGGAGCTGGAGTTGCGCTGCGAGGCGTTGCGCTCGGACGTGCACTCCGGCCTGTGGGGCAACATGGCCCCGGACCCGGCGATGGCTTTGGTGCTGTTGATCGGGCGGCTGCTCGACGAGCACGGAAGGTTGAAGATCGGTCGGCGAGAGGTGCCCGAGGAATTCGTGCGAGGCGCCCGCGGAGGCCCGCCCACGAACGAGACGATCGCGGCCGGAGCGCGGCTCCTGTCCGGTGTCCGTCCCCTTCCGCAAGCGGGGCGCCCCGCCGCCGAGTGGCTGTGGCGCCAGCCTGCGGTGACGATTCTCTCCACTTCCCTGCCGCGCCCGGGCGAAGAGAAGAATGCCATCCGCGCGAGCGCCACTGCCGTTCTGTCGTTTCGCCTGGCGCCGGGGCAGAGCGCGGAAGAGCTTCGCGGTTTGGTCGAAGCGGAGCTTTCGAGGGAGCCGCCCGGGGGCGTTCGGGTCAAGCTCATCGAGCGAGCCGGCGCTGCGCAGAGCTGGCTCTACGAGCCGCGGGGGCCCGTGTTCGATGCGGTCGATCGAGCCTACGAAAAGGGCTTCGGGCGCCCCATGATGCACGTGGGGATCGGCGGGTCCATCCCGTTCGTCGCGCTCTTCGGGCGACGCTACGGTCACCTTCCCTTGGTGCTCAATGGCGTGATGGATCCGGAAACGGGCGCGCACGGCCCCAACGAGTCGATGCACTTGGGGGCGTTCGAGAAGGCCGTCGTCACGAACGTCCACCTCTTGGCCGAGGTTGCCCGGCTCTCGCGCTCGGAGCTCGGCGCCGCCAAATCCTCGTGACCGTTTCGCCGCCCCGTCGGCCCGTGCGTCTCGCCGTTCATCAGAGCGCTCGGCGCGCCCGGTGATGGGCGCGCCTGTCTCCTACCGCCGGGGAGGCGCTGCGCGGTGAGCGATCGGTCCACGAGCGAGAAGTATCTCGAGCGCCATGGGGCGGTGGAGGCGGGGCTCGCCGCCGCGCTCGGGGGCACCTACTCGGCCGCCTTGGTGGTGCCGGTGCATCGGGAGAGCCCCGAGTTGCTGGCGCGGCTGCTGTCGAGTGTCGACAGGGCGGGGCGGCACGTGCTCGTGGTGTTGGTCGTCAATGCCGCAGCCGATCGCGCCGAGGCAACCTGGCCTCTCCATCGGGAGTTGCTCGAGGGGCTCACCGAGGGTTTTCGGCCGCTCGCCGAAGGCGCTTGGCTCGGACGCCGGCGAGGCTCGAGCCTGCTGGTGATCGATCGTGCGCGGCCCGATCGCAGCCTGCCCAGGGGCCAGGGGGTCGGCTTGGCGCGCAAGATCGGCTGCGACTTGGCGCTGGCGGCGGCTCGGCGCGGGCTGCTCGAAAGTGAGTGGTTGTTTTGCACGGACGCGGACGCCGAGCTCTCCGAAGATTACTTCGAGCCGCAAGGCGCGCCTGGGGACTCGGCCCTCGTGTATCCGTTCGAGCACGTTCCCGGGCTCGAGGGCAGCGCCGTGGATCAAGCCACGTGGATATACGAGGTGCGGCTGCGATACTACGTTCTCGGCCTGCGCCACGCCAACAGCCCCTACGCGTATGGCAGCATCGGCAGTTGCCTCGCGGTTCACCGCGCGGCGTACGCGCAGGTGCGCGGCTTCCCCAAGCGGCTTGGTGGAGAAGACTTTCACATATTGAGCAAGCTCGCGAAGGTGGGCACGATTCACCGTGCGCCTCGTGGTCGAGTGCGGCTGCTGTCGCGGACGTCCGACCGCACTGTGCTCGGCACCGGCGTGGCGACGAGGCGCATCACCGAAGGCGCAGAGGAGCAAGCGCTACTCTACGACCCCGAGTCGTTCGAGCACTTGCGGCGGTGGCTCGGGGTGCTCGATGCGTTTGCCTGCGATCCCAAGGTGGATCGCGCGCGCACGCTCGCGGCCCGGCTCTCGCCGGCAGGCGAGCTGGTGGGCGCGGCGGATCGGCTGGGCGCTTGGGATGCCCTCGCGCGGGCGGCCCGCGGGTGCCGAGGCGCGATCGTTCTTCATCGTCGACTGCACGAATGGTTCGACGCACTCAAGACTCTCCGCTTTCTCCACGCCTTGCGAGACGCGGGCCATCCCTCGGCGCCATGGCGGATTTCCCTCGCGCGCTGCCGCTGGCTTGCCGATGCGTCGAGCCTGTGCCATCAGCCCCCCGCGGCCATCGCCGTCGCTCTCGCTGCGCGGGAGGCCGGCGGGCCATGTCGCCTCGGAATCAGCGCACTTGGAGCCCCTCTGGAAAGGCGCGGCCCGGATTGAACCGACCCCGGCAATATCGGTATAGTTGCCTCGGAACGGTGCAACTTTGGAGCCACGGTAGGGCGCAATCCCACCACTATCGCGGCGGCGTCTGGTAAGGCAAAGCATGGCAAGCGAAACGAATGCGCAAAGCACGGCCGAACGGTCGGGCACGGAGGACGAATCGGCGACTGACGCGTCGAACCCGGCCTCTACGCACGTCGAGGTTTCTGGCGCCGAGGTGGAGGATCTCGAGGAGGAGAGCGTCTCGCTCGACGAGCTCATGATGGACTCGGACGAGGAACCACCGGCGGTGCCATCTGCCGGGGCGGCTCTCTCGAATGATGCCGCTTCGAGTGATGCTCTCCCGGCGCACGCCGCCGCTGCGCGGGGCGCGCCGCGTGATGCGCTCGCGAGTGGCTCGGGGGAAGCGGTCACTTTGCGCGAGGGGGCGCTTGCCGCGGCGAAGGCGGCGGCCGAGTCGGCCGGTGATGCGCCGCCGTCAGCGGCTGCCACGAGCGCGGAGCGTTCCTCGGCGGTCACGTCATCCGGCGTCGAGTCGAGCAGCAGCCAGTCTCCGGGCGAGGAGTCTCCCGTCACCGAGCCGTCGTCCCTCGGCGCGGCGTCCAAGCCGCGCCAGCCGCCGACTGCGGAGGGTGGCCCCGAGTCGGCGGTCGACCACCCTGCCTCGGTGCCGGCCGCGTCGGAGCCGGCCGTGCCCAGCGTCACGTCGGCTCCCCCGCCCGTCGCAGCGAGGGAGGTTCCTGCCGTCCCGAAGTCGTACGCCTCGGGACCCTCCAGCACAGCCGTCGCGGGCGAGCCCCCGCCGGCTCCCCTCGCCGACGAGCCCCCAGTGGCCGAGGTGGCGGCTCGCGTGTCGGAGGCCGACGACACCGGGACGGAAACGGAGCTCACCTCGTCGCTGGACGAAGTGGAGGGCGAATTGACGGACGTGACACCTGGCGTCCACGTCAACCTGCTCGAATCGGCGGCCGCCTCGGAAGCGAGCGTGCCGTCCGTTGCCGCTTCCGGCCCCTCGGCGTCGAGTGAAGAGGCCGCGCCGGAAGAGGCAGAGCTGGAAGAGGCCGCGCCGGAAGAGGCCGCGCCGGAAGAGGCCGAGCTGGAAGAGGCCGAGCTGGAAGAGGCCGTGCCGGAAGAGGCCGTGCCGCCAGCGGTTGGCGGGCGGGACATCCCCGCGGTGGCGGAAGCCGAGGCCGCGCCCGAAGAGTCGGTCGCATCGACGGGCTCTCCCGCCGGCTCCGATGGCGAGCCGCCCGCTCCAAACATTCAGCCCAAGTCGGGCAACACATCGCCTCTGCCGAGCTACGACGAGGCCGCGGCCCGTGCGGCCCGCGCTGCGGCGACCCCGCCTGCCATACCGGTCCCCGATCTCGCCCTCTCCACCATGGAGGAAGACGAGGACGACGCCGTCACGCACATCGGTCTGCCGCTCCCGGAGGCGTCGGAACCGCCGATGCCCAGTCCCCCCGTTGCCCCGATGGATCCCGTGCCGTCGGTGATTCCAGTGTTTCAGCAGTCCAGGAATGCTCGAACCGTGGTGCTGCCGCGAACCGACCCTCCCGTGCAGCCGCCGCAACCGAGCCCGCTCGCCTCGGGCGTCGATCAGGTCAAGGGCTGGTTCAATCGCCCGAGATCCCTGCCGCCCTACGGTGCCACTTCGGTCCCGTCGCGGAGCGCTCGATCCGTGTGGGATCGGGCTTTGCCAATCGCTAGTTGGGGCCTTTTCGTCGCCGGCATCACCGGCCTCGCCGCGGTGCTCTTGTCGGGCTCCCGCACGGAATCGAGTGAGGCCCAGGCGCAGGTCGAATCGAGCGCCGTGGAAAGCGCCTCCTCCGTGCAGGCCCTTCGAGCGCGCGAGCCCGAGGCGAAAACGCCGGAGCCCCCGGCACCCGGAGGTAGGCTCGCGGAGCGTGCTCGGCGAGGAGAGCAATCCGCCCTGTTTCAGCTCGCCCAGCGCAGGCGCGGGGAGCGGACCGCCGATGACACGCTCGCCATGGAAGAAGGGAAGGCCGAGCAGGCGCGCCGGGAGCTCTCCGCGTTCCTAGCTACACTTGGCTCGGAAGACTCGACGCGAAACCAGCTCGTGCGAGTCATGGGGTACGCGACGGATCCGGCCACGATGGTGCCGGCCTTTCGTGCGCTCGCCGAATTACCAGGAACCAAAGGGCCGGACGTGATGTACGCGATTTGGGCCAAGGCTCAGGGCGGCAGTGCCGCAGCGAGGCTCGCCTTCGACCTGCTCTACTCGTCCGATCTGCGAAGCAAAGCCAGCGAGGCACTGTCCGTCGTGCTGGATTTGCGACAGGCGCGAAGCTGCGAGGACTACGAGCGCGTGCTGCCACGAGTCGTCGAGCACGCGGATCGCAGGGCCCTGTTGAGCTTGCGGCCTCTGACGCATCGCGATAGCTGTGGGGTGGACGGAACCGAGGACTGCTACCCGTGCCTGCGTGACAGCGACTTGCTCGACCGAGCGCTTGCCGCGGCGGAGTCGCGCTCCGGGCCGACCTTGTAGCGTGGCGGCTTTGCGAGCCGTGCGGCTCGGGACCCGCCGCCGAGCGAGAGGCGTCCGCAGCGGCCTGTGACCGGAGGCTCCCTCCTCCTCGAAGGGGTGCGACGAAGGGCACGGGGCGCCTTGCGCAGCGGACTCGCCCCTGCGGCCCGGGCGCCTGGAAACGCTCAGGGTGCCGGAAGCGTTGCACGCCACTCGGCCCCAGGGCGCTTCAGCGCGCAGCGGGCCCGGTGTGCAAGCCACACTCCCGCTTCGTGCTTTCCTCCCACCACCACCGAGCGGCTCGCTCGTGCTCGCCAGGCCGAGCCGCGCGCGTGCACGGCTGGCAGCCAATCGAGACGTATCCGGCATCGTGCAGCTCGTTGTAGGGCACCCGATGGTCTCGGAGGTATCTCCACACCTGCTCCGAGCTGAAATGAGCGAGCGGGTTGAGCTTCAGCAGCTGCTGCCCGCGGCCCGAGAACGCCCTGTCTTTTTCGAGCACTTGCAGCTCTGCGCGGGTTGGGCTCTGATCCCGCCGCTGTCCCGTGGCCCAGGCATCCAGGCTTCGCAAGGCTCTTCGCAGCGGTTCGATCTTGCGGATCGAGCAGCACTCGGCGTGGCCTTCTTCATAGAAGCTGAATAGCCCCTTCTGCCGCACGAATGGCTCCAGCTCGGAGCTCTGGGGCGCCATCAGGTCGATTTCGATCCCGTAGTGGGTGCGCACCTTCTCGATGAACGCGTACGTTTCCGCGTGGAGTCGGCCCGTGTCCAGGCAGAAGACGCGAAATGGCAAGCCGCTCTCGCTCGCCATGTGAATGAGCGCTACATCCTCGGCGCCGCTGAACGCGACGCCGAGCCCCGCCCCGAAGCGCTCCAGGCCCCAGCGCAGGATCTGCTCCGGCGCCTGGCCGCGAAGCGAGGCCTCGAGCTCGGCGATCTCTTCGTCGCCGATGGCCCCGGCGGCTCGGGGCTCGGCCGCCGTGGGCTCCTCGCTCAACGCGCGAATCAGCTTCATGGTGCTGGTGAAGACCTCGGGGGCTCGCCCCTGCTGCGAGACGAGGAAAAAAGGCGCGAGGTCCACGCCGTGCTCGGCCGCCAGCCGCATGCCGGCCGAATCCGGCTTGCCCTCCTCGGCCCAAACCACCTCGTCGATTCGGTCCCAAACGCCGCGCTTTCGCAGCATCTGCTCGGCTTGCCCGCATTTGGCGCAGGCCTCGCCGCTCTCGAGGAGCTTCTTCACCATGATCACGTGGCTCATCGCGGCTAGCACATGCCACGGGCTGGCACCTGGATCAATCCCATCGCCGCGGAGAGGGGGGCACGCGCGGACCTCGGCGGGTGAAAACGAGCCGATCGCTTCCCCGCGCTCGCGGGCGGCGCGCATCGGCGAAAAGGCCCCGGGGGGGGCTTGCGAATTGCGCCCGCGGGTCTTACCAGTGCGCGCACGGCAGCCGCGGGCGCCCCCCGAGGCGGGCCCGGCCCATGCCGAGCCGCGCCCGCAGCCAGCGTGCCCAACCGGCGTCCGCGAGAGGCTGCCGCCCGATCCCGGGCTGCTGGCCCGCGCCAGGCACCGACCCGCTGCGGAAGGACGGGTGGGTCACTCCTCCTGCGGCAAGTCGAGCGCGGGCAACGCGATGTCCTCGGGGGTCTTCGTGAACAGGCGAGCCAGGTATTTGCTGAGAAATTGGCTGAAGGAGCGGCGGGCCATGTCTTCGTACACGTCGCCCGTCGTGCGCTTCTCCAGCTTCATCACGCGCGCAGAAGGAGTGCGCCAGGTCGGGATGTCGTGGTGCAGGTCGTAGCTTTCGCCCGGAATGACGAAGCGCACCTTGAAAAAGATTCCCACGCCGAGGAACACGCCCCGCGGGCGACGGTTGAAGACGCCTCCCGAGAGCTCCGTGCGGTGGTCGATGAACATCGTGGGGACGTTCGTCTCCGGCAAGCTCCTGTCGGGCTCCTCCGGGTCGAGCGAAGGCAGGGCGGGCGCGAGGGAGAACTTGACGATCTCCTCGGGGAAGAGCCGCTGCAACACTCTGACCAGGATCTCGCCGGCGAGTTGCTCGCGACTCGCCATCTCCTTTGCGCCGAAGAAGCGCGAGGGGAGGGTGCGCGTGCCCTGGAAATAGGCGCTGCGCTGCACGTACGAGTCCGCATTCTTTACGGACTTTCCGAGCAGCCCGCGAAATCGAATCTGCACCTCGGGACCGTGCCTCTCGGCGTGCTCGACGAGCTTGCCGGCGAACACCGAGGGGTCGTTCTTGCCACTCTTGCGACTGCGCAGCTGGCGGGCAGCCTTCGCGGCGGCCGTCGCGTACACCGCGTGGCGTGCGGCTGTCAGCTCCGCTGCCACGGGGCGGTGGCGCGGGTGAGTGGTCGCGAACCCATCCAGCGCCTCCAGCGTGCCGGGAGCCTTTGCCTTTTCGAGCGCCGAGAGCAGGGCGCCTCGCAGCGCGGCGCTCACCTCGTCGGCGATCTGGCTGTCCGGGTGCGCCGAGACGTACTGCTCGATGGCCTCGACCGTGCCGGCCGATTGCGCCTCCCGCAGTTCGGCCCGCGGCAGCAGCACGTTCGAGACTTCCGGGCGCTCTCCACCGCGCGTCAAGTAGTCCCGGTACGCCTCGGTCGTGTTCGCCTCTTTCGCGGCTGCGATCAGCTGGCGCTCACTGAAGCGGTTGCGCAGCTTCCAGGAGCCGATTCCGAGCGCTGCGCCGGAAACGATCGCGAGGCCCAGCAGAGCGAGCGCCCGGGTGGTCGTGGGCCGCTTGAAGGGGACATCGCGGGAAAGCGGGCTGGAGAACGTGGTTTCACACAGCGGGTCGAGAGCCGCCAGGTGGCGAATGCTGTCCCTCTTGGAGGCCTCGCCGAGTCGCTCCCGACTGAGGTTCACGGCGCTCGCCACCTCCTGCGCGTGCTCTTCTCTCTGGGTGGAGAAGTCGAAGCGCGATCCGTCGCGGAACGTGAGCTCGAGCACGCCGTCCTGCGGCCTCACCTGATCTACGTCCTCGAGCGAGTGAACCACGAGGTCGGAGGAGAGGGCCTCCACTACCCCCACCGGAAACAGGTAGACGCCGCGGGCGAAAGGCAGGCTCGAAGCCTGGTCACGCAGCGTGAGCCCACGAGCGAGGCACCCGAAGCTCACCGCGAAACCGAAGCAATATAGCAGGGCTTTGCCGAGGCCGGCGATGGCGCCGGGATGTGTCAGATCGCCAAACCCCTGCAGGGCGAAGGCCGCCGTGGCCACCAGGCCCCCCAGCGCGCCGCCAAACCAGCGGCTGCCCACGTACTGGGGCGCTAGACGCACGGCCAGTGGAATCGGCTCCAGGGTACCCTGACAAGCTGCGACGAATCGCTCCTGGGCGGGGCGTGGCAGATTGTAGAACTCAATCGACTTCATTCGAGACGCGGGATGGACGCGCGAGCGGTGCGCCGCACACCGATCCACTCCTGTGCCGACAGCACGGACAGCTGTGGAATTTGTGAAGGTTGCCCCGAACGATCCCGAGCCGCGGCGCGCGCGTAGAGGCGGGAAAGTACGGCCGATTTATATATCCGAGGCGACTGCGGGGCTTTTGGAACCGCGCGCGAGACTGGGCGCACGCCGTCGTATCTGGCAGGCTTTCGATATGCGGTGGTCGCAGGCCTGGCGGACGAATCGCGGCGCCCCAGCTTCGCTCCGGCTCGCGAGGGGAAGCCATCGGATACGGCGCGAGCGGGTCGGGCCGCCATCGGGCGGCCTGAACGTGTGGGCGAGGAAAACGATGGGTGCGTGGTCGCAGCGGCTGCCCCTCGCTTTGTGGGAGCCCGCGCCGTGGCTCTCGTCGACGCGGGGTCACATCAGGGCTGCAGCGCGGGGCGGAGGTCGCTCGTGGGCCGCGTAGCCCTCGCCGCAGGCCCACGGCTGAGGCTGCAGGCCCTGGGCACGGGAGAGGCGTTTTCTCGGCGATATGGCACGACGTGCTCTCTGCTCGAGCTATCGGGCGGTCGCCGGTGGCTCATCGACTGCGGGCGGCAAGCGCCGGAGCAGCTGCACGGCGCGGGGATCGGTTGGCATCAGTTGGACGGCCAATTGGTCACCCACGTGCATGGCGATCACGTTTTCGGGCTCGAGGAGTTCGCATTGGTCCGCTACTACCAGCGTCAGGGGGGCGTCGCGGCGATTCGGGAGGGCGGGCCGAAGGCGCGCCTCGTCGCCCACAGCGCCGTGCTGGACGAACTGTGGGAAGTGCTCGCGCCCTCCCTGCGCTACCTTGCGGGAAAGAAGGGAGAGGCGCGCGAGGGTCGCCTGAGCGACTACTTCGAAGTGCAGGCCCCGACGGTGCGCCAGCCTCGAGGCGCCGGGCCCTGGCCGCACGCCGAGGTGTTCCAGCTCGACGAGATTTCGCTGCTGGCGCGAGAGACGCAACACGTGGTGGGCAAGCCATCCACCTCGTTCGAAATCTCGATCCCCGACGGCTCCGGCCGCATCGCCTGGTGGAGCGGGGACTCCGTGGTGAACCCCGGGCTTCTTGCGACCCTTTCTCCAAGAACGACAGTTTTCTTTCACGACTGCACCTTTACGGAGTCGTTGGGTCAAGTTCACGGGGCTTTTGCCGACATCGCTCGGCTTCCCGAGCGGATTCGGCGTCAGGTCGTCCTCATGCACCATTCCGACGACATGGAGAAGTTTCGCCCCCGGGCCGAAGAGCTGGGGTTTCGACTCTGGATGCCCGGGGATGTCTTCGACTTGGTCACGGGTCAGCGTCTGACGGGCTGACCCGGCGAATTGCCCGACGCTCAGCTGACGCGCGCTGCTCGTGGCCTCACAATGGGTCCATGCGTTTCAACGACGGCCATCTCGACCTCGGGCGGGTAAGCGGCGTCGACCTGCGCGTTCACTGGAGTGTCGGGTTGGCGATGCTGGTGCTCGCTGGTCCGGGCTTCGATCCAATCGCCTGGCTGGGCTTCGTCTTCCTGGTGATCGTGCACGAGTTGGGGCACGCCCTGCTCGTGCGTCGCGCGGGCCTGACGGTCACGGCTCTGGAGCTGAGCTGGGCGGGGGGACGCTGCCTTTGGCGGGGCAACACAGACGCCCTCACGCGGGCGTGGATCGCCTGGGGTGGGGTTCTGGCTCAGCTGCTGCTCTTCGCCGTCGCCATCACCTGCGTATGGCTCTGGGGCCCGGCAACCGCCCCTTGGGCGGCGTCGCTGTCTCACGTGTTGCTGGTGACGAACCTGTGGATCGCCGGGCTGAACCTGTTGCCCATCCCCCCGCTCGACGGAGCCGAGGCGTGGACCCTGCCGCGGCTCCTGCGGCAGCGTGGCGTGACCCCTGCGCGGCTGATGGTGTCGCCACTTCGGCGGTGGGCTCGCGATCGCCGGCGCCGGCGCGCGCGCGACGCGGGCGAGGCTCCCTCGGAGCCGCCGTCGTCGCAGCCGGGCCCCGAGGAACCCGAGCTGAGTCGCCAGGCTCAGCGGGAGCTGGCGAGCCTTCTGGACCGGATCGCGGACGAAGCCGGCCGCACGATTCGAAAGGACAAGTAGCGGTCGAGTAGCCGTCGGTCACCGTTGCGGGCGCGCCTGCGCGTTCTTCCCGCGCCGTGGGGAGCTGGCGTTTGCAGTCGCGGGGCAAAGGCTGAGGGTGTGCGAGGCGAGCCGCGCCCCCCGTGACGGTCGAACGCCTCCAGCTCGCGGACGGCCCTCGCTCTCGCGGTCGGCGCTCGCGGTCGGCGCTCGCCGACGGCGCTGGGTCGGTACCGGTGTGGCGCGGCAAGCGAATGAGCTCGGGTCGATGGGAATGGCGGCGGCCTCGGTGCGCTACGGCGGGGGCGCCGCGACCGGTCGCGGGGGAGGCTTCCAGCCGCGAGCCCGCTGGGCGCCAGCCGACCCGGAGTCGAGCGCGCGCTCTTTCGACCCGGAGCGCCGGCGACCTGGCGCCCGCGGACCCATCGCGCAACGACAAAAAGCGGAGAGCCGGCTCCCCCGCGGGGGCCGGCTCTCTCGCACGGTCGCCTCGGCCTATCGAGTCGAAGCTCGAAAGGCCGACGGCTGGCCTCGCTTGCGCGTCAGCGGCCGGGTTCAGGCCTTGCTGGTCTCGAGCTCGCCCAACACGGGCTCCCCGATCGGGGCCCGGGCGGCGCCCACGATGTCCGCGGGGTAGGCCTCCGCGCCGTGCTCGCTGAGGTCCAGACCGTCGATCTCGTCCTCCTGCGAAGCTCGCAGGCCGATGGTTTGATTGATGATCTTGAACATCACGAACGCCGTCGTGAACGTCCACAGGAAGCAAGCTCCGATGCCGATGAGCTGGGTGGCCATCTGCTTCATCGAGGCGCTCGGCCCGAACATGCCCGCGGCCAGGGTACCCCAGACGCCGTTGATGCCATGCACGCTGATCGCCCCGACCGGATCGTCGATCTTGAGGCTGTTCTCGAGGAAGGCCACGGCCCAGACGACGAGGAATCCGGCGACGAAGCCGATCACCACAGCCGACCAAGGCGCGACGCTCGCGCAGGGCGCGGTGATGCCGACGAGCCCTGCGAGCGCGCCGTTCAGCGTCATGCCGATGTCAGGCTTTCCGGCCGATTTCCAGGAGGCGATCATGGCTGCGATGGCGCCCGCAGAGGCTGCGAGGTTGGTGTTGATCGCGATGAAGGCCAGCGCCTTGCCCGCCCCACCGAAGGGCTCGGTGCCGCCGCCCGTCACGCCCGTGGTGCTGCCGGCGTTGAAGCCGAACCAGCCCATCCACAGGATGAAGACGCCGAGGCAGGCGAGCGCCATGCTGTGACCGCGAATGGGCCGTGGCTCGCCGTTCTTACCGAACTTGCCGATGCGCGGCCCGATCACGATGGCTCCGGCCAGAGCCGCCCAACCGCCGACCGAGTGCACCACGGTCGACCCGGCGAAGTCGATGAAACCAGGCAGGCCCATCGAGGCGAGCATGCTCCCCTCGCCGCCTTCGAGCCAGCCGCCCCCGTTGAAGAGGCCTCCCCACGCCCAGCTGCCGAACACGGGGTAGATCAGCGCCGAGAGAACGACGGAGTACGCCAGGTAGCCGACGAACTTCGTGCGCTCGGCGACGGCCCCGGAAACGATCGTCGCGGCGGTCGCGCAGAACACGGTCTGGAAGAACAGGAAGACGTAGTTCCAGTTGCTGTCACCCAGCCCGCTCATGAAAAAGCCGCTGGTTCCGATCCACCCCGTGCTCGCCCCGAACATGAGCCCGAAGCCCACGGCCCAAAACGTGAGGCTGCCGATGGCAAAGTCCATCACGTTCTTCATGAAGATGTTGACGGCGTTCTTCGCGCGCGTGAAGCCGGCCTCGACCAGAGAGAACCCGGCCTGCATCCAGAACACCAGGATCGCGGCCACAGCCGTCCACAGGTAGTCGACCGGATACCCGCCCGCGTTCCCGAATGGGGTGGATTCGATGGACGCTTCGTCCGTCATGCCCACCTTGTCTCTGAACTGCTCCCAAGTGAGCGTCGCCGCGCTCGGCTCGTCGGCGAGCGCGGGAGCCGCCCACGCACAGACTCCGGCGACGACGGCAATGGCGGCGAGCAGTCCAACGGTCTGTGGGAGAGACGGCTTGGGGAACCGCCGTTTTCTGTTGAAATTGGCCATGGCCATCATGAAACACCTCGACTTGAAATGTAGGTGAGAGTCGCCCGGAGCCTACGTGCGCCAAAACCGGCTGTGAAGGCCCTACCGCCCCGCGCGTTCACACAAATTTTGCTCGAAATGGAGCGTTTTCGTGGTACCTGCACGTTTTCTGGCAGCGATATTGCGCGGATGCGAGTCCAGGTCGTGAACGGGCCCGGTCGCGACTCACAGGGGGACCCTGCAACGTCGCTCGTTTCGAGAAAGTTGCACGATCCCTCGGTGTGGCATTCGCGCTTGCCTGCGCACCCTTCGATGTGCGCATACGGAGCAACGGGGGCTGCCGCGGCGCGCGCAAGCGCCCGAAATCGCACTCGTCGTCAAGTTGTTCGAGCGGTTCCCCCGCACGAGAAAAAATCCCTCCGCCCCCCTCGTTTCGAGGCAGACGGTGGAGGCGGGGCATGGCAAACAGCCCCCACAGAAGCGTACACCTGGAGGCCCAAGATGAATCTAAACAAGCTGTCCATCACCGATCTCGATCTCGCGGGCAAGCGCGCCCTGATTCGCGTCGACTTCAACGTACCGATGAAGGATGGCGCCATCACCAACACGGCCCGAATCGACGCGGCGCTTCCCACCATCAAATACGCCCTCGACCAGGGTGCGTCGGTCGTCTTGATGAGCCACCTGGGGCGCCCCAAAGGCAAGCCGACGCCGGAGTTCTCGCTCGCTCCCGTGGCGGAGGTGTTGAGGCAACGGCTGGAGCGGCCCGTCACCTTTCTCGGCGACTGCGTGGGCGAGAAGGTGGAGGCAGCCTGCGCCAATTTGGCGCCGGGCTCCGTCGTGTTGCTCGAGAACCTCCGCTTTCACGCGGAAGAGGAGGGCAAGGGAGCCGAGCCGGCCGCCGTCGAGGCCTTTCGGGCGTCCTTGACCCAGCTCGGAGACGTGTACGTCAACGACGCCTTCGGAACGGCGCACCGCGCACACGCCTCGATGGTGGGCGTTCAGCTGGAGAAGCGTGCGGCGGGCTGCCTCCTACAGAAGGAGCTGGAGTACTTCGGCAAGGCGCTCTCCGAGCCCGCACGCCC
Organism: Polyangiaceae bacterium; assembly: GCA_050299315.1. Lineage (GTDB taxonomy): Bacteria > Myxococcota_A > Polyangia > Polyangiales > Polyangiaceae > SZUA-265. Next base: position 154,533 of record JBNKVS010000030.1, on the reverse strand, counting down.
GTTCCTCGCCATTTTGGGCGGAGCCAAGGTAAAGGACAAGATCCAGCTGATCGAGAACCTGCTCGACAAGGTCGATACCATGATCATCGGTGGTGGCATGGCGTACACCTTCAAGAAGGTGCTAGACGGCATGCCGATCGGCAACAGCCTGTTCGACGAGGATGGCTCCAAGATCGTGGCCGGTCTGGTTGCCAAGGCCAAAGAGCGCGGTGTCGAGCTCTGTTTCCCAGTCGACTACGTCACGGCCGACGAGTTCAGCGAGACGGCGAACACGGGTGAGGCCACCGACGAGTCGGGAATCCCCGATGGTTGGCAGGGGCTGGATTGCGGGCCCAAGTCTTGCGACAAGTTCCAGGCTGTCGTGCGAGCGAGCAAGACGCTGGTGTGGAACGGCCCGGTCGGCGTGTTCGAGTTCGATCGATTCGCGACCGGTACCCGGGCCGTCGCCGAAGCCGTGGCGGACGCGACGGCGTCGGGCGCGACCACCATCATCGGCGGCGGTGACACGGCAACGGCCGCGAAGAAGTTCGACATCGAGGACAAGGTCAGCCACGTCTCGACGGGTGGGGGCGCCTCGCTCGAGCTGCTCGAGGGCAAGATCTTGCCGGGTGTGGCGGCGCTCAGCGATCGCTGAGCTCGTCGCGCGAAACAGGGGCCGTCTGCTCGAGCGGTGGGCAGGTGGGTTTTTCGGTGGGCGCCGGCCTCGGGGGGCTTCGAGGGCTCCCCGGGCGGGCGCGTTCGACCGCGCACTCAGAAGAGTGAACCCTGCCGTTTTTCCGAGAGCGGGAGCCCGAGGTGCTCGTACGCTTTGCGGGTTGCGATTCGTCCTCGAGGCGTGCGGCCGATGTACCCCTGCTGCAGCAGGTACGGCTCGTACACGTCCTCGAGCGTGTCGCGCGGCTCGGCGAGGGCGGCCGAAAGCGTTTCCACCCCGACGGGACCTCCCTCATAGGTCTCGATGATCAGGCGCAGCAGGCGTCGATCCATCTCGTCGAGCCCACTTTCGTCGACCGCCAGCCGCGCGCAGGCGTGTTCCACGATTCCCGGGTTGACGGTGCCAGTTCCTTCGATCTGCGCGAAGTCGCGCACACGCCGAAGCAGACGGTTGGCGATGCGGGGGGTGCCGCGGCAGCGACGCGCCAGAGCCAGAGCCCCCTCGCTTTCGCACGGCACCCGCATCAGGGCTGCGCTGCGGCAGATGATCTGCCGCAGCTCCTCGACCGAATAGAAGTCGAGCCGAAGCGTCACGCCGAACCGCTCGTGGAGAGGCTTCGTCAACAGGCCGGCCCGGGTAGTCGCTCCGACGAGCGTGAACGGTCGCACGTCGACGGAGATGCTCTCGGCAAAAGGACCCTCCCCCGTCACCACGTCGATGCGAAAATCCTCGATCGCCGGGTACAGTGCCTCCTCGACCGGGGCGCTGAGGCGGTGAATCTCGTCGATGAAAAGAACGTCGCCGCGCTCCAGCCGCGTGAGCTGCCCCGTGAGCGCACCCTTGTGATCGATGGCTGGCCCTCCGGTAATGTGCAGGGTCACACCCATTTCACGGGCCAAGATGTGCGCCAGTGTCGTCTTGCCCAGCCCGGGCGGGCCGCAGAGCAAAATGTGGTCGAGTGGTTCGCCGCGCTGCTTCGCCGCCTCGACGTAGACAGCCAGATTTCGCCGGTGCGCCTCCTGGCCGACGAAGTCCTTCAGGGTATCCGGTCGAAAGATGCGGTCGAATCGGGCGTCGTCGTGATGAGCGGACGCGTCCAGCTCGCGCTCCTGCGAAAGCGCGGCATCCTCTCCGCTGGGTCTTTTGGAGGCCATCGTCAGCCAGCAGGCGTATCAGGGCGAGAGCCGGTTGCAAACGGCCTGGCGCGCCGACGGCGACCGCCGGGGCGTTTCGGCGCGAAAATCTCGTTCATCGCGCCGAGTCCAGGGTCAGCGCTCCGTGTCCGGCGCCTCGTCCGGGTCGTGCTCGGGTGGCTCTGCCTCCCCGGGGGGCGCCTCCGGGCTGACTAGCGTTGGTGCGGGCGGCTCGATGGGGGCCGGGGGCTTGCTCGACCGGACCGCCGCGCCTCCGCTCAGCCCGCTGGGCAGCGGCGAGGGGATGCTGGGGCCGGAGGGGCGGTCGCGCGCCGTCGGCAAGGTGATGCAGAACATGGAGCCCTTGTGGCGGCGGTTGACCACCTGAACGTTGCCTCCGTGCAACCTGACCACGGAGTTGGCCAGCTGAAGCGCGAGCGCGAGCCCGCGGTGCTCGCGCTTTGCCAGCCCCCCAGAAGGCTCGAGCATCTGCCGTAGATCGTCGGCGCTGTGCAGGCGTGCGGGAACGTCCACGTCGATGCGAATGTGATCCGGTCCAGCCCGTTCGGCGCGAATCCACATCTTGCCACCTTCCGTCGCGCGGACCGAGTACGCGATGAAGGTCGCGATGGCGCGTGCACCGCGAGCACGGTCCATCACCATGGGCGGCAGGCCCGGCTCGAGCTCCTCGTAGATCTGCAGCTTGCGGTCCCCCGCGAGCTGAGCTGCCTTCTCCAGGGTATCGGCGTACAGCTCGCTGAAGGGCTCTTCGTCGAACATGAGCGAGAGCTGCCCGACCTCGATGCGCGCGGCGTCCAGGATCGTCTCGATGAGCGTCAGGAGCTCCTGCCCGCGGTCGGCGATGACCTGCAGGCTTTCCGCTTGCCCCTCGCTGAGATTCTCCATCTTCACCAATTCGGTGAAGCCGAGAATCGAGTTCAGTGGCCCGCGCAGGTCGTGGCTCACGCTGGCGAAGAACTGCCCGCGCATGCGCGTCGCGGAGGCCCGAGCCGCGATCGCGTCTTGTTGGGCTTGGGCGAAGATGCGAAATCGCTCGGCAACCCCCGCCACCGCGCGCTGCAGATCGTAGACGATGCGAAAGCGGGGGGGGCGCCCCGGCTCCTCGTCGCGGGCCAGAAAGCCGCGGGTTCCCAGGCGGCGGACCTCGGCGGTGGCCTGGAAGAGATCCCGCGTCAGGGCATTGCCGAGCGTCAGGCCGAGGGCCGCCGCAACGAACACCGCCAGCGCCGCAAATACGAGGGAGCCGTCGCTGAACACGCCGACCGTGGACCCGTGAAACCGAACCAGAGCGGTTCCGCCGTCTCGGCCGGGCAAGGGAGCGGCGAGCTCGGTCAGCCCATCTGCCAGCCGCCGGGGCAGGGACTTCTCCCGGCGGTCGATCACGTGGGTTGGAAACCCGAGCTCGGTGGCCTTCGCGTACGCGGCAGAGAGGCCGACATCGTCGGTGCTGCCCCCGGATTTCCAGAACACCGCGCGCGCCATCACCTTGGCGATGTCCGCGCGGTGTTTCTCTTCGGCGCGGCGCACGTGGGCGCTGACGATCAACGCGCAGCCGACGGCTACGAACAGTGTCGGCATGACCACGGCTACGACGAGGCGACGGCTGATTCGGTCGCGGCTTTCCGTCGAGTGCTCCTTCTCGAGCACTACTTCGGTCATCACGGCGGGAGGAATCAGCTCGATGACGCGCAAAAAGGACGTGCGCAGCGTGGCGTAGAGCGCGAGGGCGACGGTGGCGGTGATCGCGCAGCTCAAGGCAAACAGGGCGATACCGGTCGTTTGGTCCATCAAAGGGGGCCGGGTCGGCCCGACGAAAAGCAAGAACGAGAGCAAATGCGGCCACAGCCAGTTGACGCTCGAGCGTCGCGCCTGACCGCTGAGCGCGCGGACGTCGCCAGCGGCGACCACGTCGTTGTTTTCGCGCAGTGATTGAAGCAGGAAAATGAGCCGTCGCGTGTCGAGCCAGCTGCCGCCGGCGACACACAGCCCGGCGACCACGGTCGTCGCGAAGAGGTATTGCCCCGAGCTGGGACTCTGCTCTGGCGTGAACAGGAGCAGAAGCGGTGGTAGGAGCGCGAGCAACGTCGCCAGCGTGAGCGAAAAGCCCAGCTGCGTGAGGATGACCACGCTGCGCAGGTCGTCGACGATGCTCTTGCGGCCCGCCTCGCCCACCGGCGGAATCGCCTGGCCGCGGCGGGGCAGCGTCGGGCTGTCTTTGCGAGGCCCCGTGCTCACGGCGCACGGCCTCGCAGCTTGTCGATCACGTCGCTGGAGAGCCGGAGCGTGTCGCCCCTCGGCGTGCTGGTCGAATCCAGGGAGCCCCCGCCCTTGGGACCGGCCACGGGGATCAGCACGGTGAAGCTCGAGCCTTCGCCCAAGCGGCTCTTCAGCTCGATGCGCCCCCCGTGCATGCGCACCAGGCGCCGGGTAATCGCCAACCCCAACCCGCTCCCCGCGCCGCGCGCTTGCCAGTCGCCGGTCTGTCGATACTCTTCGAAGACCAAGGATTGCTCCTCCACGGCAATGCCGGGCCCCGTATCCGTGACCCGCAAGCTCGCCATGTCCTCCTGAAGGAATACCCCCACGGCGATCTTGCCCTGCTGCGTGAACTTGACGGCGTTGCTCACCAGATTGCCCAGCACCTGGCGCACGCGGAGCTGATCGGCCACGGCGCGGACGGGCTCTCCCTCGAGGGATATCTCGAGGCCCTTGTCCTCTGCGGCCAAGCGCGACTCGCGCACCACGTCGCTGGCGACAGCCCACAAATCCGTGGGCTTGAGCTGCAGGTTCAGGCGCCCCGTTTCGAGCGCGGAGAGGTCGAGGATGTCGTTGATGAGCGAGCGCAAGTGCGCCCCGCTCTGCCGAACCACGAGCAGGTTCTCTCTCGCCTCGTCGCTCAGCGGACCGTCCACCTCGCTGAGCAGCACGTCCGCGAACCCGAGGATCACGTTGAGGGGGGTGCGCAATTCGTGGCTCAGGGCCGCCAGAAAATCGCTGCGCTCGCGCTCGTAGTTCAATGCGCCCGAGAGATCGCGACGGTAGGCTTCCTCGGCCGCGTAGAAGCGCTCGACGAGCCGATTGAACGCCACCGTGAGCTGGCCCACCTGATCGATCGCGCGCACGACGATGGGGCGGCCCGAGGGGCGCCCCTCGGGCGCCGCCATCGCCACGATTCGGTCGCGCACGAAGCTCACGTCGGCGTGTACCGAGCGGGCGAGGTAATAGGCCACCAGGGCGGCCACCGTAACCAGAAGGATGGTGAAGACTACGACCGACCGGACCAACATGGAGGTGGCATACGGTATTTCTTCCGGGGTCACGAAGCAGAGCAGCCAAAGGCCTTCGAACGGGGCCTGCAGCGGAGTTGCTTGAAACTTGCTGCGTCCGTGCCGTGTGACCGTTTCCCCCGCTTCGGCCTCGAGCAGAGCGAGCATGCCGGGGGGGCCGGGCGGCTCGTCCATCTCGCCGTGGACCATGGCGCCGTGGGAATCGACGAGCGCGAACTCCGCGGCCGACGCGACTGCGGCGTTGCGCACAGTGCGGTTGAAGGAGGGATCGGGTTTTTCACGCATTCGATCGGCGGGGCTCGCGGGCGGCCCCGCTGGATCCTCCGTGGAGGCGTCCGACTTCTGCGCCGGCTTTCCCGACGCCGCGCTGGGTAGCGGCTTCTGAGCGTGCAAGTTGCCCTCTCCGCCAGGTTGGCTGGTGGCGACGGCGACGTGTGGCGTGGCTTTGAGGCGGGCAGCCAGGGTTGCGCCCAGGACCGCGCTGCGCAGCGCGGCCGCCTCGTCGCTTCGGCGGCGCAGCTCGTCCACACCGAGCTGGGTGCTGGCCAGGGCCGTGGCCGCGCCGACGAGCACGATGATGGTCGGGACGAGCGGAAGGAAACGCAGACCTGGACGTGCTGGGTCGCTATCGGAGGCCTTCGTGGGGCGGGGAGTGACGACCGCTGCATCCCCCGTGCGCCTCAGTCGGGCCTTCAGCCGCTGAGTGATGCCCGAGGCGCTCGTCACGGTTGCTCCTCAACGATCCGTCGAGAGTCGGCTGAAGACGGCGTGATCGACCCAGCGACCCGCCACGAACTCCGCCTGACGCGCAACGCCCTCCGGATGAAAGCCCAGACTGCGAATGACCCCCAAGCTTGCATAATTCTCCGTGGCCGCGGCGCAGCGGATTCGGTGCATCCCGACCTGCCGAATGGCGAAATCCACGCAGGCAGACGCCGCCTCCGTCATCAAGCCGCGGCGGCAGCGGCTCTTGCTGAGCCAATAGCCGAGCTCGCACGAGAGGTGCAGGTGTACGCACGAATCGAGCCCGACCACTCCGATGAGCTCCCGCGTCGCTCGCTCACGAATCGCGAACCGCAGCGCCCGACCGCCGTCCCAGTCGCTCGCGCAGGCGTTTGCGTAGCGCTGGCTGGCTTCCGGCGTGTTGTTGAACGGAACCCAGGGCAGCCAGCATTCCAGGTGTGCTCGCGACGCTTCGATGACTCGCCACAGCTCGGGACCGTCGGCGGTGTCGACCGGCGAGAGAAACAGCCGGCGCGTCTCCAGAGGTTGGGCGTGCAAGGCGCTGCGAGAAGGAATTGTCAACGCGTGTCTTCGTGGCATGGGGCTACCAGGCGGGCTTCGCCGCAACTGCAGGCAACGCTCTGTGTCGCGGCTCGGGGTGTCAATTTCGTGCTCTCGGTCCGTGCGCCTGAATCGGCTCGTGCGGGGCTGTTCGGCCGCGAAGTGCTCTTCGGTGGGACCCTCTCAATTGCAATCGACGCGCGCCACGAACGGTTCGAAGTTTGCCGCCTCGTAGGCCCGCCAGGCAATGTACCATTGGCCGGACTGACCACCAGCCACAACTTGGGGGTATGGCTGCAACCCGCCGACGCGAGCCACCACCGTGGGCTCGCCAATCCCTTCTTCATCCACCGACGCCATCAGCACGCGGCTGTTTTCGTACCAGGACACCACGTTGCCGCGCGCGCTCGTGCCGATGGTCGGTCGCATCCCGGCGGGCGAAAAGTTTCGCTGCCACAGCACCTTTCCGGTCGACATGGCCGTCATCGCCGCGTGCGCTCCCGTGGGCTCGTCGGACCACACGGTGACACACCCGCCAGCGAAGCATTGTACCTGCGGGGTCGTGCGGGTGTCGGCCGCATCGCTCAGCGCGAGCACCTGCCCCGCGAAGCGATCCTCCTCCTCACTGCCTTCCTCCGAGCCTTCCTCGCTCTCGCGTCGAACGCCGCCAGCACCGAGCACGCTCGATTTGAGGCTCACGCGCATTTGCATCACCTTGTCCCGGCCGCGCCGTTCTCGGTAGGCGGCCACGAGCAGCTCGTCGGTCACGTCCACGCTGGCGACGGACGCTGTGTGGCGCTGCTTGCTGTCGGGAACCGCGTACGCGGTCAACTGGATCGAATCTCCGATAGGTTCGAGGTCCACGGAAAGGCGGCGGGCGAACAAATCGTGGACACGCCGGTGGGTGGCCTCCGAGTAGATGACCCAGTACTCGCCGCTGGCGCTCTGCGCCATTTGCGGATCGTACGCGTAGGCATCTTCCGAACTCGATATCAGCTCGGGCGGATCCACCTGCAAGTTGCTCTCGTCGACACGCCGCACGCGCACGCTCGAGGACTTGCCGCGGGCGTCCGTGTAGAGCAATGACAGGTGCTTCGAGCCCTGGTGCAGGGTTGGATCGTAGGCGTCCTGCACCTCGGGAGTCAGCAGCAGGGGCGCGGAGATCCGGCGAAGCGCGAAATCCAACTCGGCCGCCACGACCGCTCGCGGCGCGTCTTTCTCTCCCGCGGCCCAGCCGAAGAACAGGCGCTCCCCCGTCCAGGCGAGGGTCGGACGCGTGACGCGGCCGACGTACTCGGAAAATGGACGCGGGTGGCCGAGCCCACGCACGTGGCAGGGCCCGGCGTTTCCGGCCTCTTCGATCGCCAACGCGTGGCTGCGCAGCGAGCGGGCCGCGCGCTGCTCGCCGTGCTCGAAGGCTCGCCCGAAGGTTTCGAGTGCTTTCTCGAATTGCCCGTCGGCCAGCTGCTCCTGCCCCGTCGCCACGAGGAGGGCGTACGGCTCCGTCTCCACCGGCTTCGGGGAGCTGTCGAGGCTGAGCATTCGCTGGATCTTTTCGGGGTTTTGAATCACCGCCCAGGAGAGCGTCGCCAGCACTCCGACGGCGATGGCGGCGAACACCCCGGCCAGTACCCGGCTTCCCATCGGCCGCAGGGCGCCCGGGCTGGTCGGGTACAGCGGCGCCGAGGTGGAGGCGACGGGCGTCGAGCTCACCGGGGGTTTGAGCTGCGGCGGCATGGTGATCGGCTCGCCGCGTATGAGCGCATCCACCGTCCGGCTCTCGGCCGGGGAGGGGGGCGGCATGAGGGCGGCGGGCGTAGAGGGCTGCGTAAAGGCGCAGCGCAGTGCCTCAGCCATTTCCTGGGCGCTGCCGAACCGTTTCGTCTCGTCCCGCTGCAGGGCCCGGGCAAACCAGGTGTCGAAGGCCCGAGGTAGTCCCGGGTTCACCCTGGTCGGCGTGGGCAGCGGGCCGCCTGCAATCTGGGCGAGGATCATGGCCACGCCCTGGTCCACGTTCCAAACCGTGCGACCGACGAGCATTTCGTACACGATGCAGCCGAGCGCCCACAGGTCCGAGCGATGCCCGATCGGGCCCTGGGCGCTCGCCTGCTCCGGGCTCATGTAGGCCGGGGTTCCGAACAGGGCTCCGGCCTTGGTGAGCCGAGCTGCCTCGCCGCCCTCCAGATGCGGGTCGTAGAACTTGGCGAGCCCGAAATCGACGATTTTCGTACACTCGTCGGTGCCGGAGCGCGTCAGGAAGATGTTTTCCGGTTTTAGATCTCGGTGGATGATGCTCGCGTCGTGGGCCTGTTGCAGGCCCTGCGCGGTTTCGCTCGCAATTCGCAATACTTCCGGAAATGGCAGCTGCCGATCACGCGCCAGCCGGTCGTAGAGGCTTTCGCCCTCGAGCAGCTCCATGACCAGGAAGGGACGGCCCGCATACGTGCCGACGTCGTAGACGTCGCAGATGTACGGGCTGCGAATCTTCGCTGCCGCGCGCGCCTCGCGCATGAATCGCTCCGTGACCACGCGCGAGTTGGCCAGCTCGGCCGACAGGACCTTGATGGCGACCCGCTTGCCGATGTCGACGTTTTCGGCCTCGTATACGGCCGCCATGCCCCCGCGACCGATCTCCTTGATAACCCGGAACTTTCCGTCAAGAACGCTTCCAATCGCGGCGACGGCAGAGCTTTGGTGAGACATGCTGGGTTTGGGCGGGCGCAGCAGGAAGCGGCTGGCTCAAGCGGGGGAGAGGGAGGTTACGGCAAACGTCCGTCCGGCATGCGGCCGACCAGCGCGTGCCACGACCGGCCCGCAACTCATGACGACAGCATATGCCAATACAGATAGGTCTGGTGGGTATGCAATGGGTTTGGGGAGGACGTCCGACGAGGTGGACTCACCCTCCAAGAGCCCTTTCCAATCATTCGGCCGAATAGCTGAATGGGCGCGTACAGATCCATGACCGAGTCGCCCTCGGGCGGTGGCTCGAAGCGCTCGCGCCAGCCCTCGACAAGCTACCCGCTCTCCTGAGAAAAAGGGATACTTTGCGGCCGCGGTGGGGCAGTGCCGAAAGCGTGGCTCGCGCCGGCAAAGTGTGCCGGCCGGGTGTCGGCGCTTTCTTCCTGAAACATCGTGTGGTGTAACCTCCCCGAAGCGTCGGGGCCGTTCCGGCCGGCGCGCATAAGAACATCGAGGCAGTGCAATGAAAAAAGTCGAAGCCATCATCAAGCCGTTCAAGTTGGACGAGGTCAAGGACGCCCTTTCCGAGGTAGGGGTCCAAGGGATGACGGTCACGGAAGTTAAGGGATTTGGTCGCACCGGAGGAAAGAAGGAGGTCTATCGCGGATCTGCCTACGTGGTGGACTTTGTTCCGAAGGTGAAGGTCGAAGTCGTGGTCGCGGACGACCAGACGCAGCCGGTGCTGGACGCGATCGAGAAGAGCGCCAAGACGGGCCGGATCGGGGACGGAAAGATCTTTGTGTCCAGTATCGACAGTGCCGTCCGCATCCGCACCGGTGAGACGGGCGACGACGCGATTTGAGCAGCGTGGTCCGCGACGCAGCGTCCCCGAGAGGCGCGGTCGGAGAAGCGGGGTTCGAGGGTGCGAGCCGGCGCGAGCGGGAGCGTCGCCAGCGCGAGGCCCGGGGGACGTATCACCCGCGAGCAGCCCTCGCTCAGAGCGGAGAAACCAAGCGTTCACCGCTCCGAGGGTGGGCGGCTCCCCGGTGGGGGGCCGAGCTGCTGCGCGCCCTCTGGGCCCATTCGTCACGGAACCTGCCGAGCGCGGCCTGTTCGCATGCCGCCCTCTTTCGGGGTGAGAGCTGGCGCGGGAGGCATCCCGAGCGGCGCGTTCGCCCGAGGGGCCCGCGGGCTCTGGGCGATGGTGCCCGGGAGGCGGCAAGAGTCTGCACGGCACGAGCCGGCGAGCCGCGATGCGAGCCCAGGGCCGGCGGCGCGCCTCACTCGGTCGATGCCCGGCCGTAGCTCAGGCCAAAGCCGTATGCGTACAGCGGGTCGTGGTCTGCATCCCCCACGTTGAGGGGGAGTTGTGACATGTTGCGTGCCCAGCTGCGGGGCAGCCTTCCCGTGAAATCGTAGGCTCCTGTCAGTACCTCGGCCAAGCCGGCCCCTTCGGTCCCCGGCAGCCAGGCGGCGACGATCGCGTCTGCCATCGGCTCGAGCGGGCCGAGGATCACCGGTCGGCCGCTCACGACCACGACGACCAGGGGAGTCCCAGCTTGCTTGACGCGGCGAGCTAGATCCAGCTGCGCCTGCGGGAGAGCCAGATCGGCGGTGTCCCCGTGCCACTCGGCACACGGCGCCTCGCCGACGAACAGGATCACGGCGTCGGCGCCTTGCGCTCCCTCACCGTCCACGGAGAACGTCACCTCCGTGTCTGCTCCCGCCAGTTGCCGGAAGCCCTGCAGAAACCCATTGGACCCGACAGGGAAAGGCGCCGTTCGCTTTCCTTGTCTTCGCTTCAGGAAGGTGGGCAGATATCCTACTGCCACCTCCGCGTCGCGGAGCGACTCATGCGGGCCCGGCGGCGAGCGTCTCTCGAGGGAATCGCCGACCTCGGCGCGCGAAGGCTCCGTCCACGGCTTTCCCCCCCGCCGCGGCTTTCGAAATGTCCGCTGCGTGTCCGCGACGAGTCCCACGTCCGAGCACCTCCGGGGTCTTCGGCTCGACCCTCCGGCTCCCACGCTTCCACGAGCCATTTCACGGATGTGGAATGGCGCTGACCATGGCCCGCAGCGGGACGCGCGCCGGGGAAGTGCCGCACCCGATCGAGCGATCGACGAGGCGCCCTCGGCGAATGGGCCAGGCCAGGGCGCGTGGACGGACTGGAAAGGCCACGCGGTGGGTTTTTGGCGCTGGTACGGCCGCCCGCCGGCCGCGAAAGGCCGAGCGAGCTGCCTCAGCTGCCGGCGCCCAAGGCTCGCGCTCTCAGCTCCAGTAGCTTCGAGCACAAGAACCTCGCGAGGTTGACCGTGAGCTGGAGCGCCAGCCGTGGCTGTGTTTCACTCAGGGCGTCGAGCCCGGCCCGGGTCAGTGCGAGCACTCGCGTTCCGTCCACGGTGGCGTACACGTCGTTCTGTCGCCCCGAGCTTTGTAGGAACGGAACCGCTCCTAAAAGCTCGCCGGCTTGGAGCGTGATCGGACTCTGTGGTGAGTCGAGGGCGACTTCTCCGGACAGCACCAAGAGCACGGAGGGCTCTCCCCGACCGGCCTCGGCCACGCGGTCGCCGCGCAGCGCCTCGACGACCGTGCCGCGAGCGAGAAACTGCTGCACCTCGGCCCGCGCGATCCCGTCGAAAAGGTGGGGAGTTGCAGCCGCCGTAGGCTTGAAGAGAGCATCGAGCTGCTGGTCCGTGAGCTCCAGATCCGAAGCGCGTTTGCGCAGTGTCGAGGCTTCACCGCCGGGCGCGAGCCGGGCCGCTTCGCGCAGGTTGTTGGCAGCGGCGGCGGGCTCTCCTTGTTGCACCAATACATCCGCCAGTGCGACCAATCCCTCGGCGCGATCCTCTGGTGGGGTCAGATCGAGGGCATGCCGGTACAGAGCCTCGGCGCGGTGGAAGGCCATCGCCTCCGTCGCGCGCTTTGCCGCCGCAAGCCAGTGCGGGCGAGCGCGCTTCGGGAGGCGCGCTTCGCTGAAGTGGTGGGCCTGACGTTCGGGATCGGGCTCGTGGAGCGCCAGAGCCTTGGCGATTCGCCGGTGCAGGTTTCGTTTGGCGCCATCCGAAAGAGTGCGTAGGATCTCCTGGGCTATCAAGTCGTGCCTCGTCGTCAAGGTCGTGCGGGCACGTCTGTGGCCGACCTCGAGCAGGTGCCCCGCGACGAGCTCTCCAATCGCTTGCTGCAGCGGCCCGGGCTCGAGCGCGGCCACCTCGCCCACGCTCTCGACGGACAAAGGGGCGCCCGCCACGGCCACGGCCTCGAGCACGCGCCGCCCCTCCGCCGTTTCGCCGCTCAGCCGTTGCGCAAGAGCCTGGTGTGCGCTCAGCGGCGCCATGGGGGGCCCCGGCCGCTCGTCGTCCGGTGGGGGAGAGGCCGCCGGCTCCCTCTCACTCGAGATGGTCATCAACAAGGGGTTGCCGCCGCTCTCCCGCGCCACGCGTACCGCCTCGCGCTCGTCCCCTCGAAAGAGGACGCGGCAAAGCTCGAGGCTGTCACCCGGGCTCAACGGGGATAGTCGCTCGAGCGTCGCCCGGCCGCTCCCGACCCGCTCGTGCTCCCCGCTCAGCCAGGGCTTCCAGTCCGCCGGCAGGGGGCTGCCGATGCGGAAGCTTCCGGCGAAGAGGAGCCCGGGCGGATCCGGAGCCGAGCACAGGGAAGCCAGCAGAGCGGCGCTGTCGTCGTCGGCGAACTCCAGGTTGTCCACCAGTAGCACCAAGGCTGCACGATCGGAGAGACGCCCGAGCAGATCCTTGAGCGCGGCGAATGCCGCGCGCCGCCTCTGAGCCCCGGAGGAGTCGAGCTCTCCGGTGGACATCGAAAGGCCGCGCGGCTTGGCTCTCTCGAGGACTGGAAATAGACCGTGCAACGCTCGGCGGTTGCGGGGCAACACGGCGATCACGTCGCGGTCGTCCATGCGGGCCAGGATCTGGCTGAGCTCGTCGATGAGGCCGTCGAACGCCTTGAACGGCAGACTCTCGCGCGGATAGCAGCGGGCGCTCAGAATCACCGCTTCCGGTTGATCGTAGCGCAGCTGGCGCGCGAACTCCGAAAGCAGGGCGCTTTTTCCGACGCCCCCCTCACCCCCGACGAACACGCAGCGCGCGACGCCGTGCCGCGACTCTTCCAGCGCCTCCGCCAGTCGACCCAGCGAGTCAGCTCGGCCGAACAGGGCGCTGCGCTGGCGGGGAGGCGAGCTGCGCCGCTCGGTGCTCTTGAGGAGGAGCAGGGCGGCGCGCAGCTCCGCCTCCCCAGCCCGCTTCTGGGGGTCACGGCGCAGCAGCCGCATGCACAGCGAGGACAAGTCCTTCGGGGCCTCGGGCGCGAGCCGCGCCAGGGGCGGGGGCTCGCGTTCCTGCTTGTGCCGCAACACTTCGGAGACGCTTCCCCCGAAGGGCAGCTTGCCGCTGAGCGCGCGGTACAGCATGACGCCGACGGCGTACCAATCACTCGCCACGCCGGCTCGCCTGCCCGCGGCCTGCTCGGGGGCCATGTACGCCGGTGTTCCCACCACGGGGCCGTGCGCGAGGCTGGTCTCCGCAATTTCGCTGGGGCGCTCGTCGAGCTGGACGAGGCCGAAGTCCAGAATCACGACGCGCCCTTCGGCCGTGACGAGCACGTTGCTGGGCTTGATGTCGCGATGGAGCTTTCCGCACTGGTGGATGGCGGAAACGCCGGTCACCAGCCCGGCCAGGGCGGCCCGCAGCTTGGGTTCATCAGGGCCTGCCGGCCGCTCGTCGAGCCGATCGTCGACCAGGGAATCCTGCCGTGTCGCGCTGGTGTCCAGGGGGGGGAGCCCAGCCGGTCGAGCGGGGTGAGGCATCTCGGCCGGCGGCGCGGTGACGTATCGTAGGAACGAAACGCCCTCCACCAGCTCCATGGTGAAGAACCACTGATCCGCATCGTCGTCGTGACTCACCTCGTAGAGGCTGACGACATTCGGATGACGCAGATCGGCCAGAGCCCGAAACTCCTGCTTGAGGTCGTAGATGGCCGAGGCGCTGACGTGGCCGAGGGTCTTGAGGGCCACTCGCTGGCGCCGTTCGCGGTCCCACACCTCGTAGACGACGCCCATGCCCCCCGCCCCGAGGCGCCTCAGGCATTGGTAGCGTGGAGTTCCAGTAAATTCGGGCATGCCGGAGCGTCCGAGGGCAGGGCGGGGTTGCCTGGCCGCCGTCGAGAATGCAACTGTTCCGCTGTCGTCGGAAGGCCTTTTCTGCCCACTGCCCAAAAAGCGACGCCTTCCGGACCGAGCCGAGTAAACTTGCAATGAATGGCCCCCCATCGCATCGAAGCCGGCGCTTCTCGGGGGAGCCGACGCGCCTGATGGCGTTGGGCGGCCGCGCCCTGCTCGGCATCACGGGCCTTCAGGCGCGAGACGTGCCTCGAGCCGCCTCCCTCGCGGGAGCGTATGCGCTGCTTTTGTGCTCCGTCTACATGCTCAAGCCCGCGCGCAACGCGCTGTTCCTCAGCCGGGTGGGCGTCGAGCGGTTGCCGCTGGTAATGGCCCTGGTGGCCATCGTGGGCGGTGCGGCGGCGGCGGGTTTCGCCCGGGTTGCGGCGCGCCTGCGCGTCGAGGTCATGGTGCGGCTTTTGTTCGTATTCTTCGCAACCACGCTGGCCGCCTGGTGGTGGGGGCTCTCCGTGGTCGGCGACGGGGTCTCGGTCTTCGGCTTTTACCTCTGGGTCAACCTGTACGGGCAGCTCACGACGGCGGGCCTGTGGGTGCTCGCCGGCAGCGTGGTGGACGCCCGCCAGGCGCGCCGGGTATTTCCGTTCGTCGGAGCGCTCGGCATCGCCGGAGCGGTCGCGGGCGGGTGCGCGACGCGCTTCGCGGCGGAGAGGTGGGGCACGGTGCAGCTGCTCCCCCTGTGCTTGCTGGCCCTCACGCTCGGATACGCGCTCGTCTTCCGGTTGCGCGGGACCCCCGAGCGGCCCGGGCCCAACGCGCGCACGGATTCCCAGACGATCGCGGCTGACCTGCGCGAATCGCGGTTGCTGCGCATCATCCTGGCGATGACGCTGCTCAGCGCCTTGGCCAGCGCCTTGGTGGACGTCCAGTTCAACTACTGGGTCGACCGGGAGCTACCTGCCGAAGACCAGCAGGCGGCCTACTTCGGCCGCTTCTTCGCATACATCAACGCGGCCGCGTTCGTCTTTCAGCTGGCGCTGACCTCGCGGGTGCTTCGCCGCGTCGGGGTCTCCGGGGCGCTGCTCTCGCTGCCCGCGGCGTTGGGCGCCGCCGCCTCGGCGGCCCTCGGTGCGCCCACGCTGCTCGGGGCCACGATGTTGAAGGCCAGTGACGTCGGGCTGCGGCATTCCCTGTACAAGTCCGGCCTCGAGATGCTCTTCGTCCCCGTGCCGGGGCGTGTGCGTCAGCGAGCCCGGTTGGTGTTCGACGCTGCGGTCGACAACGCCGGCACGGCCATCGGGGCGCTGGGAGCCCTCGCGTTCGCCGCAGCGCTGCCCGGGGAAGGCTATCGGAGTCTGGCCCTGATGACGCTCGCCGTCGCGGTGCTTTGGGGGTGGCTTTCGACGCGCGCGCGTGCGGCCCACGTAGAGGCCTTTCGCGGGGCGCTCGAAACCCGGCAGGTGCTTCCCGAAGAGGTGGTTCTGTCGGCCATCGACGAGACGGTGCTCGAGACTCTGCGCGCGTCGCTGCACTCCGAAAATGATCGCGAGGTCATCTACGCGCTCGACCTGATCGATGCGGCGGCGGACCGGGGCAGCTCGGCCGTCGTGTTGCCTCTGGTCGGTCACGAGTCCGCCGGCGTGCGGCTCCGGGCTTTGCGCGTGCTCTCGCGTCTACCGGGGGGCGAGTACCTCCCGCTGGCCCGGCGCGCCCTCTCGGACCCGGACCCCGAGGTTCGCCGGGAGGCGGCCGCCTACATCGCTGCGCACACCCCCGAGGGTGTCGAGGTGGCTCTCGCCCCGCTGCTCGACAGCCCGGACGCGGTTCTACGGGCTGCGGCGCTCGGCGCCTGCGCGCTGCGGGGCGAGTCGGACTGGCTTCGACCCCAGCGGGTGGAGGCCACCCTGGCGCTGGAGGGCTCCGGCGCCGCGGAGGCACGCGTCGAGCTGGCGCGGGCCCTGGGTCACGTGCCGGCCGGCGCGCTGCGCCGGCGGGCGCTGACCGCGCTGACTCGCGACTCCGATCAGCGGGTCGTCGAGGCCGCCATCGAGAGCGCCGGACTGGCCGTCGAGCCGCAGCTCGTGACTTGGCTCATCGAGCGGCTCGGGGACCGCAGCGGTCGTGGGGCGGCGATTGTCGCGCTTTCTCGCTACGGCGAGCGCGCCGTGGCGGAGCTGACGCGGCTGCTCGTGCCCGGCACCGAGCGCTCGGTGGTGGTTGGTGCCTGCCGCGCCTTGTCGCGCGTCAAGCATCAGTCCGCCGTCGACGCGCTGGTGAGGGCCTTGGAGCACAAGTCGCCGGCGGTGAGGCAACCGGTGCTTGCGGCGCTGCTCCGCTTGCGTCGCCAGGAGGTGGTGCTGGAGTTCGAGCTGGCGCGCCTGGGGCCGCAGCTGAAGTGGGAGGTGGAGTACGGCCGCTCGCTGGCGCACTGGGCGGCCGCCGAGTCTCCGGGTCAGCAGCCGCAGCAGCGCCTCCTTCGGCGAGCTCTCGAGGAGAAGTGGCAGGCGTGTCGAGACAACGTGTTTCGTCTCCTCGGCTTGCTGTACGCACCACAGGACATGGTGGGGGCCTGGGGCGCGGCTCGACATCCGAGCGCGCGTCAGCGGGCGCACGCGCTCGAGTTTCTGGACAACGTCCTGCGCTCCGAGGATGCGTCGCTGGTCGTTCCGTTCCTGGAATCGGGCCCGGTCGAGGGCCCCGCGCCCCGTGGCTCGTTGGCAGCCCACCTCGCCGAGATGGTGCGTGGGCCCGACGCGTGGCTGCGAGCCTGCGCGGCGTATCGCGCCCTCGCGGACCCCCAGCTGATTCCGCACGTTCGAGCCGCGCTGGCCGATGACGACCCGATCGTGCGCGAGACGGCCCGGCTGGTCCTCGACGGCTCGGCGTCGACGGGCGCCCCGGCTGCGGGGGCCGAGGGCGCCCCCTCTCGTTCTTTGGCCTGAAGCGCCGATCGCCCCCGCGAGCCGTCGGTCGCCGCGCCGCGAGGCCGCACGCTGCCACGAGTCGACGCTCAACGCCGCCAGTGACCGGGAAGCGTCACGCGGGTCGCCGCGCGGCGGTCCGCGGAGCCCGGCGAGGGGCGGAGCCCTCGCCCCGGATTCTTCCGGGCCAGGGGGTGCGCCATCGATGGGCGCTCGAAAGCGACCTCTCCCCCGACGGGGCTGCGGCGGGTCCTCCGCGCCTCGCGTCGCGGGCGCCGATCGTGCTTTGTGCCGGGGCGCGCTGCGGATAAACCGGAGGTCGCCATGCTCACGGTGATCGAAAAGGTCCTCTTTCTGCAAAACGTCGACGTCTTCTCGGAGGTTTCGACCGAAAAGCTGGCGGCTCTCGCCACCATCGCAAAAGAGGTGGAATTGGGCCCCGACGTGACCCTGTACGGCGTCTCGGACGTTTCGGACTCGATGTTCCTGGTCTTGGAAGGTGAGGTGCGGCTACACCGCGATGGCGCTGAAGTGGCGCGCGCGCGGTCCCGGGATGCCTTCGGGACGTGGGCGCTGTTCGACGACGAGCTGCGCGTGGTGTCCGCGACGACCGACGGCCCGGCGCGCCTGTTGCGGATCGACAAGGCCGATTTCGTCGATATCCTCGCCGACGACGTCGCGATTACTCAAGGTGTTCTAAAAGCGCTCGCTGGTCGGCTGCGGGGCATGCTGTCTCGCGTTGGGGCCGCTTCGGGGCAGCCCGACGAGAGCGTGCCATCTTGAGTGGAAGGCTGGTCGGCCCGGTGGTTTATGTCCGAGCAGGAGTTGACCGCTGCCGTGCGCAGACCGAGGTTGACTCGACGGATGGCTGGGGCTTGGATGCTCCGCCGAAGGAGCGCGCTGAATGGAGACAGACACGGTAGTCATCGTCGACGACGAGGAGATGGTGCTCACCAGCCTCTCGACCTACCTGACCCTCGAAACGGATTACGATGTCGTCACCTTTACTTCCGCGCACAAGGCGCTCGAGTACATCAGGACGAACGAAGTAGGGCTGATCATCTCGGATTTTCTGATGCCAGAGATGGATGGCATCACCTTTCTCGCGAAGGCCCGCGAGCTGCGCCCGGACGTGCCGCGCGTCATCCTCACCGGCTATGCGGACAAGGAGAACGCCATCAAGGCCATCAATCAAGTCGGCCTCTACCAGTACGTCGAGAAGCCTTGGGACAACGACGACCTGCGTCTGATCATCCGCAATGGCCTCGAGAAGCGCCAGCTGATGGCGAAGCTGACGCAAAAGGTCAGCCAGATCAACCAGGCATACAGCGAGCTGCAAGGCATCCAGCAGGAGATCTTGAAGGCCTTCGCGTGAAGGGTTCGCGGGGGGACCGGCCGCGGGGAAACCCGTCCCCGGGGCGTCGCGCGGCTCCGTGCTAGCCGCGCGATTCAGGCGCGCGGGTCAAGCGGCCCGCCCACTCACTGGCAGCCGGCAGCCGCGAGAATTTGGCGTCCCCGCACCACGCCCTCGCCTGCCACTCCGCCGAAGGTGTTGCCATTGCAGGCGCTGAGCTCGCCATCCGAACAGCCTGGCGAAGTGAGCGTTGCGCAGGCGGGCGCGCTTGCGACGCAGCCGAGGAACGCCTGGCAGTTGCCGATGTCGAGGGGGTTGACCATCGTGTCGCAGGCCAGGTTGGCCGGAGCGAGCCGCTGGGCGCAGCGCTGGCAGTCCTTCCCGCTTCCGCCGCAGCATGAGCCGCCCTCGCACGCGCCACTGTCGCAGTCGGCGTCTACCGAGCACTGTTGGCCGGGCCTACACTCGCCGCACGAGCCGCCGCAGTCGACGTCGGTTTCGTCGCCGTTGTGAACCGAGTCCGCGCACGACTCGCACACGCCCGTGGTCGGCCCACACGTTGCCGTCGGGTCGCAGTCTCCATCGCCGTTGCAGCGCTCCCCCGGCTCGCAGCGACCGCACTGAGGGGAAGGCCCTCCACAGTCGACATCCGTTTCCCCGGGATCGAGCACGCCGTTTTCACAGGGGGGCAAGGGCGCGCAAAGGCCGTCCACGCAGCGGCCCGTGAGGCACTGACCGTCGAGATTGCAAGGCTGCCCCACGGGGCAGCTCGGGCAACCTGCGCCGCCGCAGTCGACCCCCGTCTCCGCGCCATTTCGTACGTTGTCGGTACAGGTGCGCGCCTGGCAGCAGCTTCCGCCCGCGGCGCAACCCGAAGCGCCGCAGACCCCGGTCGTGCAGTCTGCGCCTCCTACGCACGGAAACCCCTCGGTGCAGGGGTCGCAGCTTCCGCCGCAGTCGACTCCCGTCTCGTCCTGGTTGGCGACTCCATCCGAGCAGCTGGGCTCCGCGCAAGCGCCCTCGGAGCACACCCCGTCTTCACAGTCCTCGTCTGCCCCGCAGGTGCCTCCGGCTGAACAACCCGAGCAACTTCCGCCGCAGTCGACGTCCGTTTCGTCGCCGCTGACCTGTCCGTCGTCGCAGCTCAAGGCGGCACAGGTGTCGGACGACGAATCGCAGATGCCATCCGCTTGGCAATCGGCGTCCTGGCTGCAGGACTGCCCGGGGGAGCAGCGCACCTCGCAGCTGCCCCCGCAATCCACGTCCGCCTCGTCTTGATTGCGCACGCCGTCCGAACAGCTCGCCGCCGCGCAGCGGGCATCCACGCAGCTGCCGGATGAGCAGTCATCCGCTTCGGAACAACTCTGCCCGTCCGCGCACGGCGCCGTGCACGAGCCGCCACAGTCGACGTCGGCCTCGCCGGGGTCGAGCGTGCCGTTGGAACAGCCGTCGCCGCAGTCGGGGCCGCTGCACAGCATCGGCATGCAGGCCGCCACGTTCTCCGACAGCTCGCAAGATACGGGGAGGCAGCGGCCTGCCGCACAGCTCTCGGCTGCGCCGCAGTCCTCATCGGACTCGCAGCAGTCTTCCCCTTCACAGTTCGCCTCGGGCTCGGTCCCCGTGTCGGCACCCCCGGGCGACGCCCCCCCCGCGGCCTCGAGCGCGCCCGCGTCCATCACCAGCGAGCGCGCTTCGAAGGGCTCATCCGTCAGTGAACACGCGGCGGCGGCCAACCCCGCGGCCACGACGGGCAGAGACGCCAAGAGCGCCGCTTTGAAACGCGCCACGCGAGGCCGAGATGCATACGGATTCAATCTATTGTCGAGCCAAGGGGACACGGTTCCAGCCAACTGCCCAATCCACGGAAAACCTGCTGCTACCAAAAGTGAACTGCTGGGATCAGGCGACGAGGTAGCGAGGGTCGGATGCGTAGCGAATTTCTTCGGCGCATCGTTGTGGCGCGAGCATACTCGCTGGGGGAAGGCCCGTCCAAGCGTATCGCGGCGGTATCCCAGGCGGATATTTCCGTGGTGCTGGACGCGAGAGTCGTTTCCGCAACGCCGTGCATCGCGGGCGCCAGGGCGTGGTATTTCTGCGGGATGTGGCGGTCGGCGCTATCAGACGAAGCCCCGAGTGCGCTCGTCACCGGTTGGCCGAGCTTGCGCGGCAGGCTGCCCCCCCCGGGTGTTCCACCAAGCTATCGCCCTCGGATCCCGCGTTGCGCAAGCGGCGTGCGTCAGGCCATGCAGCGAAGAGCGACGAACTTCAAATACCGCCCCTCGGGGTGAGCCAGGCTCACCGGATGATCGATGGCCTGGCCGGACTCTGCGACGATCTGCATCGGGCGCCGGAGCCTGGCCGCGGCATCTCGAAGGGAAGTGCGAAACGTTTCCAGGTCGACCTGCGACGTACAGCTGGCCGCCGCGTACAGGCCTCCGGGCTCGACGGCGGCGAGGGCTGCCTGGTGCAGCTTCTCGTACGCCCGCACTGCTTTCCTCCGCTGAGACTTGCTTCTGGCAAAGCTGGGTGGGTCGGTGATTACCACGCCGAAGCGCCGGTCGGTCTGGGCGCACTGCTCGAGAAACCGCCCTACGTCCTCGGCCACGAACTCGTGCCCCGCGGGCGGAAGCCCGTTGAGCTCGAAGTTGTCCCGCGCGCGCGCCACGGCATCCGCGGCTCGATCCACGCTGACGGTGCTGACCGCACCCGCTTTGGCCGCGTAGACCGAAAACGCGCCGGTGTAGCAGTAGAGGTTCAAGACGCGCAGCCCAGCGCATTGCGGGGCGAGCTGGGCACGGTTGTCGCGGTGGTCGAGGAACAGCCCCGTTTTCTGCCCAACGGCGATGTCCGCATAGAACCGCAACCCATGCTCGGAGACGATGAGCCGCTCGGGAGGCGCGCGGCCTGCGAGGACTTCCAAGCCGCCGCCCGCGCGCCGAACGACCCCCTTGGGCGAGATGACGGCCTCTACGGCTGCGGTGACCCAGGGCAGCAACGGCTCCACGGCGGTGCCGTCGAGGCGAATCACGGCGAAAGCTCCGTATACGTCCACGACCAACCCTGGAAGCCCATCTCCTTCGCCGTTGACGAGCCGATATGCGCTCGTGGCGCCTCCTGCGAGCAGGCGGGCGCGGCGCCGGTGGGCACCGCGAACGCGGCCGAGGAACCACTCGTAGGAGGGCTCCTCGTAGCGCCCGAAGATGCGAACGGCCAGTGGCGAATCGGGATCGTACAGCCCCAGCCCCGCCCAGTTTTCGCACGCCACACGAACCCAGCTGCCCGGCGCGAGGTCAGCGACTTGCTTCAAGTGATCTCGATAGATCCACGGGTGACCGCGGACCAGTGAAGGCTTCAGACGGGGGGTGACGACGAGGGTGGGCAACAACGGATGAGAACCAATGGCGAGGAGGGGAGTTCGCATATCGCGAAGGCGCCGAGCCCCGCAATGACCATTGGGTCGCTCGGCGGCGCAGCCCCCCCTTCGTCCCCAGCGGCGAGGCGGCCGCTGGGGCCCGCTGGGGGCTGCGGGGGACGAGGCCGTGCCCCGTTCGCTTGCGACCGGTCGATTCGGCGCACTCCCGCGCGTCGGGGCGCCGTCCGGGTCACGGAATTTCGAGTGCCGAGATCCAGGAGCCCCAGGTACAATGCAAGGTGAATGGAATCGGTTCGGATCGACCGCTGGCTGTGCGCGGCTCGCCTCTACAAGACTCGTTCCCTCTCGCAGCAGGCCTGCACCGGGGGCCTGGTGAAGCTGAATGGGGCAAACGTAAAGGCTAGCCACCCGGTCCGGCGAGGGGATGAGGTAAGGGCCGAGTCGCCGCGCGGGGTCATCGTCTGGCAGGTGGTCGATTTAGCGGACAAGCGGCTGTCGGCAGCTCTCGCGCAGCAGCTCTACGAGGATCACTCGCCCCCCCCGCCGCCCAAGGAGGAACGCGTGGCGGCGCGCGAGCGTGGGGCGGGGCGACCCACCAAGAGCGAGCGGCGCGCGCTGGACCGTCTGAGGAGCTTCTGAGCCGAGTCGCAGCGCGGCGCCGGCCCGCCGGCGCCGCGCGCGGCGAATCGGCGCTGCGGTCGAGGGCCAGCCCGCCGAGCCGCGAGGGGAGGATCCTGCCAGAATCGAATCGGGCGCGCCGACTCAGTAGAGCCCGTCCAGCACGCTCTGGTACTTGGCGACCACCTTCCGGCGCTTGACGCTCATCTTGGGAGTCAGCAGACCGTTTTCCGTGGTGAAATCCTCCGAGATGACGGCGATCTTCTTCGGCACCTCGAAGCTCTTGAAGCCCTGGCTGCAGCGCTCCACCTCCGCCATCAAGGCCACCTTGAGCTTCTCGTCGCTGCAGGGGTCGGAGATGGTCGTTCCGTTTTGCTTGGCCCAGTGGGAAACACCCTCCGGATCGACCACGACGAGCGCGACCGTATTGGGCTTGTTCGCGCCGTACACCAACGTGTTGGCGATCAGCGGGGAGACCTTCAACTGCTCCTCGAGCGCCGAAGGAGCCACGTACTTGCCGTTCTCCAGTTTGAACAGCTCCTTGAGCCGCCCGGTGATGTAGAGGTAGCCGTCGTCGTCGAGGCGACCGATATCCCCCGTGCGGAACCCGCCGTCCGGCGTGAACACGGCCGTCGTCTCGTCCGCTCGGTTGTGGTAGCCCCTCATCACGTTGGGGCCGAAAACCACGATTTCACCCTCTCCTGGGGAGTCTCCCGAGCTCTCGTCGATGGTGACCCGCACGCCGGGCAGGGGCTTTCCCACGCTGCCAATCTTGCGGTGCCCCGGGTAGTTCACGCTGACGACCGGAGCCGTTTCCGTGAGGCCGTAGCCTTCGAAGACCATGATGCCGAGGGCGTCGATGAAGCGTGCAACGTCCGGGTTGAGCGCCGCGCTTCCGCTGATGACGAGCTCCAGCTCCCCGCCGAAGCGCGCGCGTACCTTGGAGAAAATGAGCTTGTCGGCGAGCATGAGCGTTGCCTGCTCGCGCAGCCCCAGGGCTTTCCCGTCGGCTTTCGCTTGGGCGATGTCGAGCCCGGAGCGAAACAGTGCGCGAATGGGCGCGGGCTTGTCGGCCATCTGCCGATTGACGCCGTCGTAGATGCGGTTGAAGATTCGCGGCACCGCCACCAGCGCCGTGGGCTTCACGTCGGCCAGGTTCGGGATGATCTTGGTTACGTCGTCGTTGATCGCCAGCGCCCCCCCTTCGTGGATGAAGTAGTGCAGCTCCGCCGTTTGCCCGAACACGTGCGCCCAGGGGAGGACCGCGAGCGAGCGGCGCCCCGACAGCGGCAGGACTTTCCGGACGGCGTGGCAGTTCGAGCAGATGTTCCCGTGGGAAAGCTCGACACCCTTGGGCTCACCCGTCGTGCCCGACGTGTAAATGAACCCCGCGATATCGTCTGCCCTGGGGTAGAATCTCTCGATGGGCTTGGCGCGCCCCTGCGCCAGCAGGGCCGCGTAGCTGTTCGGGTCGTCTTCTGGGAGCGAGATCCCGATCACCTTTTCGAGGCTGGGCAGCTCCTTCACCAGTTGGGTGAGGATGTCGTACTCGCGATCGGTTGCGGCGAAGACCACCTTCGCCCCTGCGTCCTCGAGAATGAAGCGCCACTCGTCGCGCGCTTGAGCCGTGTACATGGGAACGAAGATCCCGCCTCGCGCGTACGTCGCATGGGCGGCCGTTGCCCAGGGCAAGCTGTTGTTCGCCACGAGCGCGACCCGATCGCCTCGAGAAATGCCCGCGAGGGCCAGGCCCGACATGCACGCGCGCACGAGCTCGTCGAACTGCGCGTAGCTGATCCACTCCCAGCGATCGCCCTTCTTGGTGCCGAAGACGGGGCTCGTGGAAAACTTGGAGCAGCTACTCTCTAGGAGCTCTACGATACTTTCGTACATGCATGGACCCTTTCCAGGTTGCGCGGAGGGCTGCTTTTCGCGAAGGCCGCAGGCCCCCGAGCCCTTCGCTCGATGACTTCACGCGTGCCGGAGGCCCCGTCGGTGGGGCGAGCGGGCGCCGGTCGCGGCAGCGGAGCCCGCGGCGGAGGCCATGCTCGCGATATCAAGCAAGGTCGGGCTGGGCTACGCACTGAGAGTCGATGCTCACACCAACTGCAAACCCCTGTCAACGGGCCGTCCTTTCGTGTGGGGGGAGACCGCTGCGCCCGTCGCGAGGGCGAGGGCTGCGCCGGCGCGGTGCGCCGTCTTCAACTGCAAACCCCTGTCAACGGGCCGTCCTTTCGTGTGGGGGGAGACCGCCGCGCCCGTCGCGAGGGCGAGGGCTGCGCCGGCGCGGTGCGCCGTCTTCCGGCTGGGCCTCCGCGGCCCCGAGGGCGCGTGCCGAGCGACGGTGGTTGCGGGGAAGCCGGCGTGCCGCGCAGCGCCCGGGTCGCCGGTGTAGGGCGATGTCCGAGACGGCGGTGTCGCGCGGCGGTCTGATGCCCTCGTGGCCGCTGTCGCGGAAAGACTTGCCCCCTCCGCGCCGCGGTCGACTCGCGCTCGTGCGCCGCAGCCTCGAACGGGGCCGCCGCCCTCCTTCGATGCGCGCTCGGCGTCGACCCCAGCGCGGGCGCGGCTTCGCCGCTAGGGGGCGCGCGGCTTCGCGCCGCTAGGGGGCGCGCGGCTTCGCCGCTAGGGGGCGCAGCCGCCCATGTCCCGCGGCAGCCGGATCTGAAACGTCGTGCCGCGCCCCGGGGTGCTCTCGACGCTCAGGGTGCCCCCGTGGTCGCGAACGATATCGTTGGAGATGGCCAAACCGATCCCCGATCCCCCTTCCGCCCCCTTCGTCGTGAAACCCGAGTCGAACACTTTCGCGAGATTCTCCTCGGGAATCCCGATGCCCGTGTCGGCGATGGCGATGTCGACGTGATCCGGGTCCGACCGGGTCATAATCGTGATCGTCCCGCCGCCCTTGGCTTTGACCGCGTGCGCGGCGTTGACCAGCAGGTTGACCAGCACCTGATTGAGGCGGCCCGGATAGCCGAGCACCTGCGCTTCGGGGGCGAGGTGCTTCTCGACGGTGATGTGGTGCTTGAGCTCGTGGTGTAACAAGGCGAGCGTGTCGACGACGATCGAGTTGATGTTGACCCGGCAGGCGGTGTTTACGTCGGCGCAGCTGTAGCTTCCGAGCCGGCGCACCATCTCCCGCACGCGCGTCGAGCCGTCCCCCACCACGCGAGTGGCGTTTTTGGCCACCTCGAGCAGCTGCATGACCTTTCGGTCCCCGGCGACCTCGGGGTGGTGCTCGAGAAGGTGGGTGCGGAGGCGCTCGAGCGCTCGCTGCAGCGTCGAATGCGTGCTCGAAACGGCGCCCATGGGGGTGCGGATTTCGTGGGCGATGCCGGCCATCAGGCTCCCGAGGCTGGCCAGCTTCTCCGTTTCGAGCAGTTGATGTCGCGCCTCTTTCAGACACCGATTGACGCTCTCCCACTCGTCCCCCGCCGCGATTCGGGCCGGGGGGCGCGTCGGGTGGAGCCTGCCGGCCAGGACGACGGTCGCGGAGTCCAGCGCCCGGGAGCGCACCGCGGAGAAGCGGTGCGTGCTCCCGTCACGGTGGCGCAGGCGCAGCTCGAGGGCTCTGCCACCTCGCGGGTCGCTCGGGTCCTCTTTGAGCTTGGGCACGTCGTCTCGATGGATCCAGGTCTGCAGTGGCTTGCCGAGCAGCTGATCCGTCGCGTATCCAAGGCGCTCGGCCGTTTCTTCCGAGACGACGAGCACCACGCCCTCTGCGTCCAGCTCGAAGCGAAGGGTGGAGCCTTCGCCCACGGCCGCCGCATCGACGGGCAGCGCGGCGGACCCCGACCTGCCGGCGAAAGAGCACAGGCAGAAGTCGTGTGAGCAGCACGGCAGCACCTCTGCGTTGAGCTCGGCCAGCCAGGCTCGTCCCGCCGGCCCCACGAGGGTAACGCTTCGATCGACGAGCGCCGAGCCACTCGCGAGGGCTTCTGCCATCTCCGCGCGCACGGTCGAGCACGTGACCAAATCCCCCACGAAGCGCTCGTGCAGCTCGGAAGGGGCCGCTCCCAGCTTCTCCGCGAACCGTCCGTTGCAGGCTACGATGCGGCCGTCTCTGCGGCGCGCCAGCAGGGCGGGGTAGGGGCAAGCGCTCAGTAGCTGTGCCAGCAGGCCGATGTCCCGATTTTCCGAGTCCTCCGCGCTTCGGTTTGCCAGGGAGGGTTGGCGTTCGGCGCGCGACATGGTCACTCTCGGCGCTTTCTCTCGATCGTCGCACGTGCTTGGCGCGCAAGGGCCACGGCCAATGGCCCAATCTTCGGGCTCTGCGGCTCGATGTCCACCCGCAGGCCGTGCTCGACCAGCGCTTCGCTCGTCACCGGGCCCACCGAGGCCACGGCGACTCGGCGCTCGAGCGCCTGCACGACCCGATCCCGGATCCCGAGCGTGTCCGCGAGGGAGAGGATGTTCGACACCTGATGGGCACTCGTGAACAGAGCCGCGTCGGCCTCACCCTCGGCGATTGCGCGCAGCGCCGCCTCCAAGGGGGCCGTATCGGTCGGCAACGCCCAGCGATAGACCTGCACTCGCTCGACGGCCGCCGCGCCGCGGGCGCGAAGAGCTTCCAACAGCTGGTGGTTGGCCGCGCCGTACTCCTGCACGAAGACCCGCTTGCCGGCGGGCGGCCAGCGCGCATCGAGCGTCTCCAGCAACTCACGCCAGGTGTTCGGCTCCGGCGCCGTCACCGTAGCGGTGAGGCCGAGCTGCTTGAGGACTGCCGCCGGCTTGGGGCCACGACACAGCAGGGGGGTGTCGGCCAACGCGGCGATCACCGCTTCGCGCCCCAGCGCTTCGGCCATCGCGTCCACCAGAATGCGGCACCCGACGCCGGTCAGCAAGATCAGCCCATCCACACTCGCGCCGAGCAGCGCGCGCCCGAAGGCGATCGCGCCGCTCTCCGCCGACAGCGGCACCTCCCGCATGGACGGTGCGACGAGAACCGACCCGCCACTTTTGGCGAGCAGTCGCTGCATGTCGCCGGCCCTCCGGCTCTCGAAGCTGACGACCCGCAGCCCCTCTAGGCTCGGCCGACCGGACGCGGTGGCGGGATCCGACATCGACCTCGATCTAGCTCCGGGCTGCCGCGGTGACCAGTGGTTGGGTGAGGGCCGCCCGGAAAAGGGCTTCCCGTGAATCGGCGAGCCACCGGGGGAGGCAGCGCGGCGGACCCGCGTGCGGACCATTGCGGAGCAGGTGCGGACGCCCCGGGAGCGCCCCCCCCCGGGCAGCGACTATTGAAGCCACCAAGCGAACACCGTGGCCGCGGCCATGAATACCAACCAGAGCATCCAATTGATCTGGCTCCGAGTGATGCCCGACCGCTGTGCTGGGGCCCGCGGCGGTGCGGGAGGGGGGGGGGGAGGCTCGGGAGTGCCACCTTCGAGGTGGAGGTTCGCGATGTGGCGTCGCTGTTCTTCGGCGGAGGGGCCTGCGGCTTGGCGAGCCATGCGGCCCGCGCGTCGGGCCCCCCGTCGAGCGCGACCACCGCCTCGCGGATCAGCGCGCGATGGTGCTCGATTCTGCCGCCCAACACGCGCTTGACGAGCCCGCCCACGCCTGCCGGAGCGACGACGATGCGCTCCGCGTGCAGATATTGCTCGAGCGCCGCCTTGAATTCTTCCGCCGATTGGAAGCGCAGGGCCAGGTCGCGCTGCAGCGCTTTGAGGACGACCGCCTCGAGTTCCCGCGGGTATCCCGAAAGAATCTGCGTGGGCCGCGGAATGCGCGCTTGGCGCACGAGCTCGATGGTGTTGCGGCTGTCCTTGCCTCGAAAGAGCCGGAAGCCCGTCGTGAGCTCGAACAGTACGATGCCCAGCGAAAAGATGTCGCTGCGGCGATCGAGCGGCTCCGCTCGGGTCTGCTCGGGGGACATGTACCCGACTTTTCCGCGGACGAAGGGGGCGTCCCCCGGCCCTAGGCGGCCCACCGTGCTCGCAACGCCGAAATCCACCAGCTTTACCGTACCGTCGAGGCCGACGAGGATGTTCTGGGGCGACAGGTCGCAGTGCACCAAGTTGCGATGCACGCCCTTCTGGTCCTTCATTTCATGAGCGGCGTGCAGCCCGCCCGCCGTGTCGGCGATCAATCGCACCGCATGCTCGGCGGGAATCGCTTTGCGGCGGTTCGCTTCCGAGATCAGCGCGTGCAGGGCGGCGCCTTCCACCCACTCCATGACCATGTAGAGCACGCCCGCCGATTGGCTCACCTCGAAGACCCGAACGACGTGCGGGTGCCGAATGCCGGCTACGACCGCGCCTTCCACGAGGAACATGGTCCGGGCTTTGGGATCGCGAGCGAGCTCCTCGCGAATGACCTTGATGGCCACCGGCTGCGTCTGGGCGCCGGTCGTGTCGCGCGCCACCCAAACGCTGGCCATGCCCCCCTTGCCGATTTGTGCCAGTAGCTCGTACTTGCCGAGCTTTGTGCCGCGCAGTGCGGAAGGATCGAAGTCGCTCGAGAGACTGCTGAGCTTGGGGGCCGATGCGTTCATGGAGATATGGGAAGCCTGGCTCCCGTGCGTTGTGATCTAGCGGCAAAGGCACAGCAGGCAAAGTGTGCTGCACGGCCCCCTCCGACGGGTGGCGGCCGATTGGTCGAACGGCCAATGGGCCGTGGCATGATGACGACGCGATCCTGCCCGGCCGTGCCCAAATGAAACGGGCGAAGGCCGCGGCCAACGAGCCCCGCTGCGCGGCGCCGTCGAAGCCCGCCCGATTGTCGCTCGCTGGCCCCTTCGGATACGGTAGAGGCCGGGTTGGGCTGCAGTGCGGTTGCGGCCACCTTCCGGGAGCCTCGGGTGATAGGAATCGACGACATACTGGCGGCGCTGATCATGTCGCTTTCAATGCTTCGGCGCCTCGAGGCGAAGAGCGCCCCCGGAGTGGGCGTCGATCCGCAGGCGTTCCGCCGCTGGCAGTCGCAGGCGATGTCCATCTACGGGAAGGTCGCCGGGATGTGCCTGGCGAAGGTGGTGGCCAGTCAGGCGTGGCTCTCGCTCGCCACGGCGACGGGCGTGGGCGGGCCGTGGTTGCAGCTCGGCGGGGCCGGGATTTTCATGATGTGGGCGGTCGCGATGGTGTTCTGCTGGCGTCGCTCCACCGAGGTGCACCATATGCGGCTTGCGCTCGGGATCGCGCTGAGGCGTGGTCGCCCAGCGAAAACCGCGGACTGACTCGGAGCGGGCGGGCGGGGGCCCTGCTGGGTCGGTGGGGGCGAGCATTGCGCGGCGCCCTTCAAGGCGCTCGAACGGGGCCGCCCCCGGGCGGCGGGGGCGTCGTTTCCGACAGCGGAGGGCGGCTTTTCAGGCACTCCTCGATGCGCGCGACCAACTGTGGATTCGAGCCGCTGGGTAGAGTCGGGTCGCCCATCACGTTGAGCAGCAGGCGGTCGAGCGGGAGCCACACCACGAAGGCTCGTCCTTTGATGTTCGCGTAGGGCACTCCGGCTCCGTGGGTACCGTCGGCGTTGAGCCAAGCGCGCGAGTCCAGGCTGTTGTTGCGGTTGTCGCCCATGACCCAGACCTCTCCCGGCTTGACGTGGAAGGGGCCCTGATGCAGCGGAGCGGCGCCACCGTTGCGGTAGAGCGCTAGAAACGCCGCTTCTCCCAGGTACTCGACGAACAGCTCGCCGTTGTGGCGCCCGAACGGGCCGCTGGCTCCGTACTCGTAATGGCCGACGCGACAGTTTGGTACTCGCCAGCCGTTGATGATTGGGTGGCCGCGCTCGGCTTCGAGCGTGTCGCCCGGAATCGCGATCACCCGCTTGATGTAGTCTTGCCGCTCGTTGCGTTCGTTCGGGTCCGGGTATTCGAACACCATCACGTCGCCCCGTTCGGGCGGCATGTTCTCCAGAATACGCGTGCCGACCAGCGGAAGCTTGGGACCGTAGGCGAACTTCACCACGAAAATGTGATCGCCGATTTGCAGGGTGGGCAGCATGGACCCGCTGGGGATCTTGAATGCCTCGAGTACGACGGCGCGAAGCAGCAGCGCGACGACGATGGCGACGCCGATGCTCTCGGCATACTCGCGCAACTCGCCCTTGCGCCAGGCGTCCAGCTTGCCCTCGGTCAGCTCCTGGGCCCGGGCGAGAGCGCGCTCGAAGCGCTCTCGGTCGAAGGGCTCTGCATCCATGCTGTCGCGAAGCGCGCCAACCCCCTCGGCGACCTCGTCCCGCGTGCTTTCGCCCAGCTTGTCCACGATCGCTCGACCGTGGCGGGTGAAAATGCGATCGACCTCGTCGACCAGGTGCCCCGCCTCTTCGTAGACGGGTCTCAGCTCGGCAGGCAGCCCCGGGCGCGCGGCCGCGAAGGGCTCGGCGTAGGGCAGCCGGTGGCGGAAGTACCACACCACGCCTTCGGCCAGGGTGAACAAGACGATGCCCGTCGGCACTCGCTGTTCCTGCGCAAAGTCGTACAGGGGGCCCATCGCGGGGTGGCCCGACAGCCACACCGTTCCCCCGTAGGCGATGGCTCCCGGCAGGAGAAAGAACCAGAAGCCCCAGAACAGGTAGCGCAGGGAGTCCGTTCGAATCGATGGCGTGGATTGCAGCACGGGGCGTCCGAGCCTCTTTACCCGCGACCGCCACGCTGAGCAACAGTCCGAGGCCGACCGCCTTCAGTCGGCCGAAGAAAGCTGCAGGAGATAGTCGATTTTCGCCGAAAATTCTCCCAGAGCGGGCGCGGCGCGGCCGACGGCGGGGCTGTTGTCCAGGATCAAGAAGTAGTCGCCGGCGCCGAGCGGAACCACCGCGGCGAGGGGCTGGCCGCGCCGCACCGTCCACTGCGCCAAAGGCGGCGCCTTCAGCGCCACCGGACCCTGAGCAGACGTGTACTGTTCGACGAGCGCGCGACCGGCCAGAGCCGGGACGAGCAGCAGGTCGACGGCGGCGGGGCCCGCCAAGCGAGCCGTCAGCCTGAGGGGCCCGGGCCGGTCGAGGTGCACGCCGCCGACGAAATCCTGTTGGTTTGGCGCAATCTCGGTCGATTCGTTGGCGAGCGCGGCCCAGGCCGCCTCATCGACGTGGAAAGGTCGTTGGGGTCGCTCGCCCACCGCCAGAATCCCCATCGACATCTCCGTCTCGCCGCGCGTCGAGTGCCGCACCACGGTGAAGCCCCGCTGGAGCTGGTCGCTCACCATGCGCTGCCCGACGCCGGCGGCGTCCACGCCGCTCAAGGCGATCCCGACCCGTGCGATGGCCGACTCGACCAGGCGCGGCTGAAAGCTCGTCGCGGATACCTGCAGCGGTCGAAAGTACACGTACAACCGCGCGTCGTGCATCTGGAAGTCGACCGCGTACTGGGCCGTGCCCGCCGTGGTGAAGCCGAGCCTCCCGGTCATGGCCGTCCAGCCGTAGCCGACGCCCTGGTAGCTCACGATCACGCCCTGCCGTCCGGGCTGATCGACGATCTGGGCGCGGCATCCATCGGCGAAGAAACGCCCCGTGATGGGTTGGCTCGGCTCGATGCGGATCGGCGCTCCGCGCCTCTGCATCTCGCGGCAGAACTTCGCGAGGCCGTAGCGAAGCAGATCGAATCGCAGCGACTTGTTGCCGGGATCGTTGAGTACTCCTTCGTCGACGAGCGCCAGCGCCGCGAGCCCCGCGGACTCCGAGGGGGTGCATGCCGCGGCGAGGCAGAGGCAGGTCGCGATGCGCGACAGCCGCGCGCGCGCCGTCGCGGGTCGGGGCCGTCGCGTGGCGCAGCGGGTCGGGGAACGATTTCCGGCCGGTCGGTTGGGCTTCATCGACCACAAATACGGCCGGTTTCCGATCGAGCGTTGACACGGTTCGGCGCCGGGGGGGAAACCCGGACTGGATCGCCAGGCGAAAGTCGCTTTCCTTACGAGATGAAACCGACACGACGAGAGCGTGTGGCCGTGCTCGGCGCCGGCGCCTGGGGGACGGCCATCGCTCGGCATCTCGCTCAGGCTGGTCACGAGGTTGGCCTGTGGGCGCGCCGGAGGGAAGCGGCCGAAGCGCTGCTGACTCAGCGTGTCAATCCGCTCCTGCCCGGGATCGAGCTGCCGCCGGAGGTCTCGGTTCATTGGGAGCTAGGCCCGGCCACGGCGGGTGCCGAGCTGCTCGTGCTGGCCGTGCCCTGCCACGGGCTGCGCACCGTGCTCGAGGCGCTGGGGGCCGCGGGGCGAGCTTCGGGCCGCGTGTACGTCAGCGCCGCCAAAGGGATCGAGAACGGGGGGCTTCGGCTCCCGACGGAGATCGTCGAAGACGTGCTCGGCCCGGGGTGCCCTTCGGTGGCGCTCTCCGGGCCCAGTTTCGCCCAAGAGGTGGGCCTCTCGATGCCGACGAGCGTGGTCGCGGCGAGCTCGAGCCTGCCGCTGGCCGAGCGCGTCCAGGTGGCGTTTTCGTTTGGCAGCTTCCGCGTCTACACGAGCGACGATCCCGTGGGGGTCCAGGTTGCCGGAGCCCTCAAGAACGTGGTCGCCATCGCCGTCGGCGCCAGTGATGGGCTGGGGCTGGGCAGCAACGCCCGAGCCGCGCTGGTCACGCGCGCGCTCTCCGAAGTCGGTCGGCTCGCCGCATCCCGCGGGGGCATGGCGCACACCGTTTCTGGCTTGGCGGGTCTGGGGGACCTGGTGCTCACCTGCACGGGGGAGCTGTCGCGCAACCGCCGCGTCGGCTTGGAGTTGGGGCGAGGGCGGACTCTTCCGCAAGCACTGAAGGTGATAGGTCACGTGGCCGAAGGGGTCACGACCGCGCAGAGCGCGTGGGATCTCGCCAACCAGTTGGGCTTGGATTTGCCGATTTGCCGCGAGGTCTGGCGCGTCCTGTACGACGGCAAGACGGCGCGCGCGGCCGTGGAGGATCTGCAGCGCCGACCGCTGAAGCGAGAGTAGGCGGTGGCGGGGGTGCGGCGGCCGCGAGCGAGCCGGCTTGCCGTGTCGAAGATTTCGTACTTTCTACTGCCGCTCTAGACGGTACTTTGCAGGCTGCATGGCCACACTGCGCTACTTCGCCGGGCACGGCGCCCCCCAGGTGATTGCGATTCACAAGGCGTTGATGGTTTTGGGCAGCGGATCGAGCAACGACGTGCCCCTCTCCGGAGAAGGGGTGCTTCGGCACCACGCCCAGATCGTCTTCAACGGCCGCGACTTTCAGCTGGAAGAGCTGGATCGAAGCGCGGAGATTGAGATCAACGGCAAGAAGAAGCGCCGCGCCCGCTTGGCGGACGGCGACCAGTTGCGGTTGGGCGGGGCCCGCCTTTCCTTCAGCATGTTCAGCGAGGGGCCGCGCGCCCTGGGGGACGACCAGGCACAAGCTCTCGAGCGCGAGCTCGCCAGCGTTCGCAAGCTGTTCGAGTTCAGCGAGCGCCTGATGAAGTTGCAGTCGACCGACGAGCTTCTCGAGGCCCTGTTGGACGGAGTCATCGAGGTCACACAGGCGCGCCGCGGGGCGCTGCTGTTGGTCGACCCGGCCGATGGCGACGAGGCTCCCCTGCGGGTGCGCGCCGCGCGAAATGTACGCCGCGAGGCACTCGAAGGGGGCGATGGCGGCATCAGTGACAGCATCGTTCGGCACGTGCTCGAAAAGCAGCTTCCCGTGATAGTCAGCGATGCCGTCAACGATACGGTTTTCGGAAGTAGCGACAGCGTGGTGGCCATGCGGCTGTCGAGCGTGATGTGCGCGCCGCTGCTCCACCAGGGCAGCGTGATGGGAGCGCTCTACGTCGGAAACGACGAGGTGGCTCACCTGTTCGGGCGCCGCCAGCTGGACATTCTCACCGTTTTCGCCGCGCAGGCTTCCCTCCTGCTGCAGAACGCGTTGCTCCTGTCGGCGCTCCGGGCCGACAAGGCGAAGCTCTCGGCCGAGCTCAAAGATCAGCGGCTGGGTGAGATCATCGGCGCGTGCCCATCGATGCAGGAGGTATTTCGCAAGCTACAAAAGGTAGCGGGCACGGACATCAACGTGTTGATCACCGGGGAAACGGGGACCGGCAAGGAGCTGATCGCCCGCGAGCTGCACCGCCTCAGCAATCGGCGCGAGGGGCCCTTCGTGACGGTCAACTGCGGCGCGATTCCCGAGAACCTGATGGAGAGCGAGATGTTCGGCCACGTCAAGGGCGCCTTCACCGGCGCCGTCGCGAGCCGCCCTGGGCGATTTCAGCAGGCCCACAAGGGAACTCTGTTTCTCGACGAAGTCGGGGAGTTGCCCGCCCCGCTCCAGGTCAAGCTATTGCGCGCCATTCAAGAACGGGTGGTTCACCGGGTCGGGGACAGCCGCCCCGAGAAGTGCGACATTCGTATCGTCGCGGCGACGAACCGCGATCTGGAGTCGATGATCTCCACCGGGGACTTTCGCGAAGATCTCTACTACCGCCTCAACGTGGTGAACCTCTGGTTGCCGCCGCTCAGGGAGCGCGGGGAAGACGTGTTCATCATCGCCAAGGCGCTGCTCAGCAAGTATGCGGACGAGACGAACAGTCGCGTCAAGGGCTTCTCTCCGGCCGCGATGAGCGCGCTGCGCAAGTACGA
The DNA here is from genome assembly GCA_050299315.1 of Polyangiaceae bacterium. Classification (GTDB taxonomy): domain Bacteria; phylum Myxococcota_A; class Polyangia; order Polyangiales; family Polyangiaceae; genus SZUA-265. The sequence continues at coordinate 119,583 of JBNKVS010000030.1, read as the reverse complement.
TTGGCCCGGCAACATCCGCCAGCTTCAGAACCGAATCAAGAAGGCGCTCGTGCTGTGTGACGAGGCGCTCGTCGGTCCGGAGGATCTCGATCTGGGAGCGGACAATCAGCCCGCGATCGTGCCGCTGGAGAAGGCCAAGGAAGATTTTCAACGCCGGTACGTCTTCGAGATCCTGGAGCGCAACAACGGCAATAGAACCCAGACGGCGCGCGATCTGGGGGTCGACCCCCGCACCGTGTTCCGCTACCTGGAGCGCGAGCAAAGCGGCTCCGGCGGCTGAGCCCTCCGCCCGTGGCGAGTCGCCCCGTGGCGAGGCGGGCGCTGCCCCCGGGAGCGGCTCGCGTCACCCCCCGCCGAGCCGTACGTTCACGCAGCTCGGAACGTCGGCGGCGAAAGCGCCATCGAGAGCCGGGCCCAGGTCCTCGTAGCGGTCCACCCAGTAGCCGCGACCCCCCAAGGCTTGCACGACGTGATCGTAGCGAGCGTAGGAAAGCTCCGTCCCGAGCGGCTGCTCGACACCCTGCTGCCGCTGCAAGCGTCGAACCTGGCCCCACGCGGCGTCGTTGCCGATGATGAAGACGGGGTTGAGGCGATGACGCCCCAGCGCCTCGAACTCGAGCGCGCTCAGGCCGAAAGCCCCGTCGCCGCAGAGCACCACGCTGCGCCCCTCCGGCCTCTCGAGCCCGGCCGCCAGGGCGTAACCACAGCCGACCCCGAGCGCCCCGAAGGGGCCGGGGTCGAGCCACGTCTGCCGGTCCGAAAGGCCAATGCTGCGCGTCGCCGTCGCCACGAAGTCGCCGCCGTCCGCGATCAAGACGTCGTCTGGTCCGAGGCGTGTCGCGAGCTCCTCGCAGACCAGCTGGCCACAGGGGGGCGCGCCCTTCTCGGGGACCGCAGCGGGCTCGGCCCGATTTTCCAGGTCTCGCAGCTGGTCGTTCCACCTGGGGTCCAGCTCCGACGCCGTGAGCTTCGAGAGCTGGCTGAGAAACTCCCCGCAATCGGCCAGGATTCCCAACGCGTCGGGGCGATTGCGGCACAGCTCGGCGGGATCCAGGTGCACGTGGACGAGCCGCCCGTCGGGGTTCCATTCGCTGCCGAGGCCGTAGCCGACGCGAAAATCCAGCGACGTTCCCAGCAGCAGGACGAGGTCGGACTCACGCAGGGCCTTCTTGCGGCTACGCGAGAACAGGGAGGGGTGGTCCTTGGGCAGCGCGCCCCGGGCCATCCCGTTGAGAAAGACCGGCAGGTTCAGCTGCGCGGCGGCGGCCTGCACCGCGTCCGCGTGCTGGCTCCAGCGCAGCTGAGAGCCCACGATGAGAACGGGGCGCTGCGCTTCCTGCAGCAGCCCGGCGACTTGCCTGAGCTGCTCGGCGGAAGCTGCCGGGCGCGACGGGCGCGAGCGCGCGCTCGTGCTCCGCGCCGGCGGCGCTCGCTGCATCAGCACGTCGAGGGGAAACTGCAGCAATACCGGCCCCGGAATCCCGGATTGAGCCACGGCGAACGCATTGTGGACGGACTCTTCGATGCGGCTGATGTCCAGCACGTTCGCCGACCATTTGGTCGCCTGAGCGAGCAGGCCGAGCGCGTCCATTTCGTGGAGCGCGCCCCGCCCTGCCAGGGCCACGGGAGGGGCGCCGGCGATACAGACCACCGGCACCTCGGCGTGTCTGGCGTTGACCAGCGCCGTTACGCTGTTCGTCAGGCCGGGGCCGGCGGTGGCCACCACCACGCTGGGACGCCCGGAGAGGCGCGCCTGCGCGTCGGCGGCGAACGCGGCGGCCTGTTGGTGGCGCGTGTCGACGATGTCGATGCTGCGTGCCGCGCAGCCTTCGTACACGGGTTGAACGTGGATCCCGCAGACCGAGAACACGCGCTGTACGCCCTGGCATTCGAGTGCCCGAGCAACCAATTCCCCCCCGTGGACCCCGCTCATGCGCTTGCCGTGCTTTCCATTGGCTCGGGCGATGCGCCCGTGCCTCACGGCCAAGTACGACCCAGTTTCGCAATCCGTTCAGTCAGGCAGCGGCCCGGGCGCGGCCCGGCGGCACGCTCCGGGGGGGCCGGGCTGGGCGGGCCCGCCGCGCTCGCAACTTCGGAGGCGCCCTGCGCCGCGGCGGGCTCGATCGCGGCGCGCGTCTTCGGCGCTCGCGGACGTGCCCGCGGGGGCCCGAGCGAGTCTCTCAGCGGGCGGTTTCGCCGAGGGGAGGGGAGATCCGGCGCGGCGCCGCGCCGGTGATCCAGGCGGTGGCGGGAACCAGCACCTGCTCGGGCAGGGCTCCGCCGATGCTGGCGACGGGCGTTCCGACGCCCTGCCGCGGCCAGCTAAAGCCGTGATCGCCGAACAGCACGATGAGCGTGTCCGTCACCTTTTGCTCGATCCAAGGCGCGATCTCGTCCGCCAGCTCCCCCGCCAGCCGCTGCAGCCGCTCGGGCTCCGGCTCCCCGGTTTGCCGAAGCTCGGGCTCCAAGCTGTCGAGGCGCTGCAGACGCGTCGCGCAAAACGCCGTCCCTCGCAGCGCCGGGGCACAGGCCGCCTCGGCCCGGCGCGACGCGCCGAGATCCTGACTGTAGGAGTTGCTGGGCAGAGCGGACCAAAGGAGCGCGTGGTCGGTGCAGGACGCCTTCTTGCCGAGCTGCTGCGCGAGCTTCCGGTTGAGCAGCTGCCCCAGGTCGAAGCGCAGGCCGCTCACGACCAACAGCTCGCAGTGCGTCACACGGTGAAACTCTGCCCATCGGGTGGCGAACGAGGTCACGTCCTTGACCATCTTGGGTCGCCTGCGATGGTGCTGCATCTCCTCGAAGGCCGCCGAGTAGCCCTGGGCGAAATCCTCGCCCCAGGCGCAGAGTGCCTGGACCGCTTGCTCGGGGGCACGATGCGCCGCGGCGTGGCTCGTCAGCGGGACGTAAGCGGTGGCAAAGGCTTTCTCCACGGCGCTGTGCACCTTCGGCCCCGACATCCGCTGCAGCTCTCGCGCCCAGCCCTGGCAATCTTCCGCAACCTGACGCTCGTCGTCGGGCTCTGGTGGGGGGTGTTTGAGCACGACGGTGCTGGGCCTCGGCGAGGGCTCCGGCTCCAGCGTCGCCGAGAAGGCGGGCTCGGCGGTCGCCGAGAAGCCGGGCTCCGCAGCCGCCGCGGAGCGGGGTTCGGGCTGCGTGTAGGGCTCCGTCTCACACGGATCGCCGAAGGTTTCTGCCGGCGTCGCCACCCTTCGAGCGGGCTGCTCGCGCGGATCCTCGCGCTGCAGGAACGCTCCCAGGGCGGGGGGTGAGAGCGTGGGCATCGACCCAATCGCCCCCGCTTCCAGGGCGCCCTCGGTCTCGTCCTCGGGCGCTCCGAGAGCGCCGCCGACCTCGCCCTCGGCGTGCGTCTCCGATTCGGACTCGTACTCGATTACGGCATGGCCCGCGGCGTCTGCGTCTGGGAGCCAGTGCACCAGCGGCATCGGCTCGGGGTGAACCCGAAGGCCTTCGGCTCCTTCGGGGAAGAGCAGCTGCAGGGGGTGGTCCCCGGCGAGGTCCAGCAACTCGCGGAGCGTGCGGCTGTCCGCGGGCGAAAGTGTGTCGTTTTCGTCGGCTAGGCCCCGCAGGCCGCCAAAGGAAACTGCGAGGCCGCCCGCTCCGAGCAGCCGCGCCCGGTACAGAGCGTCTTCCAGGTAGTGCTGGATGCGAGGCGCCGAGCTTTGCCTGGCTCCGGTGGCCGCCCCTCTCCTCTGGAGCTCGCGCTCGACGCCCTGTTGCACGAAGGTGGACAGGCGCCCCTTGGAGGAAGGGGGTGCACTCGAAAGCTCGACCAGGATGCGCTGCGAAGCGCTCGCGGCTTGGGCGAAAGCCGACCGATTCGAGGTGACGGGCAGGTGGAAGATGTGTCCTATGCTGGATCCGCTGGCGGCTGCACTACGGCTCATGCCTACCAGATGCTTCGCCGCGGCGATTGGGCCAAGTTTTCGGGATTCGCGTTGGCTCGTTTCGAGCCGGGCACGCGCGTGCCGGATGCACGATCTCTGGTCCATGTCTACTGAGTAAATTCGCGCAGCGTCGGCCGAGCGCAGTCTGCGCCATGCGACTTCTTTTCATCAATGGGGCCGGCCGCTTGAAGCGAGGCACGTGCTTCGAGATTGACGCCAAGCTTCCGCTGGCTACCTTAAACGGGTTCCCTCTGCGGGGTTCGAACGGTGCGCTCGATGAATCCCTGTTATATTTGGACCAGGGAGTCGACGAGTCGGTGGAGTGCTAGGCCCGGATACTGCTCATCGGGAAGCCAGAAGCCGGCTTCGAGGTTCCCACCTAGCGAAGCTAGGGGTTCATTGTACGACTAAACACCTTCGGCTCAGGCGGTACGGAGCTGCACTGGGCGGGTTGGCTGAGGCTGGCCCGCTCACTGCTTTTTTGTCTGGGGTCGGCGTACGACTGGTTCGCTGGCCTTTGAGCGGCAAGCCCGCGGCCCCGACCGCTCGCCGTCGGCCTCGCCTGCGCTCGCGGACGGGTTCGGCCAAACCCCGGGGCGCAGGCCCTCGGTCGCGCGGGCGTCGCCGTTGCACGAGCCGATTTGGGGTCACTCGAAACTTTCCTCCTGCTCGAAAAGTCTGCGTGGGATGGGGACGATCCGTGTCACCCGAGCTTCGCGCGAGGCTACCGACACGTTGCACACTGTGCGGGCGTGGCGGCGCGTCGCGGTCGAGGCATTTTTTTCTCGGGGAGCCGTTCGGCGCCGTTCTCCGCCGCGTGGGTCGGCGATTCGCTGGGTCCGGTGCGACAGGGCGCGGAAATCCGCGCGGAACCGCTTCCATGCTTTCGGCGTGCCCCGGCTTCAATTGAAGGAGGGACTAGGCTCCTCTTTCACCTTGGCCGTCATTTCGATACCGTGAGGCCGCGTCAGGCGGCAGTCCGTCCTGCGTCTGGACGAGGTGTGAGGAGCATTGCAACGCGTTGGATTCGATTCTCCGAGGGGTTTAGTGGGATATTTCGGCAACCTATCCGCGGCGCTGCGCGCGTCGAAGAGCCTGGCTCGAAGAGCCGCCGGCTGCGCCGCACGCGTGGCGCTTCCCATGCTCGTGTGCTTGGGGAGCCCCGATGCCGAGGCAGCCTCCGTGCGCGGCAAAATCACGGGCCACCAGCACTTGCGCAACCCGGTTTGGTTCGAGGCGAAGTCTCCGGACCGCCATGGGTATTCCTTTCGGGAGCCGGTCACCACGGTCCCGGCGCAGCTGCGCAGGCTGACTCCGGATGCAACCAAGGAGATCTGCGTGGTCGCCTTCGGGCGCGCTGCGGGCAAGCCGGCGCCGATTTCGGTCAAGGTGGCTGGCGGGCGCACCGATCCCGTGACGATGGTGGTCTTGCCGGGCACCGAAATCCGTTTCAACAACGGAGACCCGTTCACCCACCGGCTCTTCGGCGTCGAGCTACAGACTTTTCCGCCCGCACCGATGAACAAAGGGGCAAGTCGACGGTGGACGGCCAAGGAGGCAGGCACGTACGAGTTTCGAGATGAGCTCGCTCCCAGCATTCGCAGCTGGATCGTTGCGAAACCAGGCGTGGTCGCGGTGGCATACCCGGCCTCCGACGGGGACTTCGAGCTGAGCTTGGCCGCCGGGGACTACGAGCTTCAGGCCTACTTCGCGGGGGCCCCCGTGGGGAGATCTCGAGCCGTGAAAGTTGCGCGCCGCCCGGTCAACCTCACCCGCAAGCCGCTCGTGGTTGCCACCAAACCTCGCGGCGGGCGGGGGAAGAAGTAGCGAAGCATGATAGCGTCTCGGTTTTGGCTCGGTTTCTTGGCTCTCTGCTTGGGCGTCGCCGTCGTCGTGCTCGATCTCGCCATCAGCCAGCACGATCGCCTCAGCGATCGCACCGTATCGGAAGGCCTCGCGTCGGACAGCCGCGTCGTGTCGTGGTACCTGCGCAACACGGCGCGCGAGGGGGCCTCCCAGTTGATTCGCTTTGCCGCCGATCGACGCGTGGCGCGTGCGCTGGCCGCCTCCAACGGCGATTCCGGCAAGGCTTCGGCGTCCACGGCGCGTCAGCTCCGTGGCGCCCTGCGCCAGACGGCGAGGAACATGCCCGAGGATCAAGCATTCGACGCGGTCCTGGCCGTCAATCGCGCGGGTCGCGTGGTGGCCCACGTGGGCTTCGACCAGGCCTCTTCGGTCTCCTCGCTCGAAATGGGTGGCTATCCACTCGTCGCCGATGCGCTGCACGGCTACGTGCGAGATGACACGATCATGATGGGGCGGCTGTATCGCATGGTTGCACGCCCCGTCGAGGTGGATGGGGGGGGGCTGCCAGTGGGCGCGGTGGTGGGTGCCCACCTGGTGGACGACGCCTTCGCCCAGCGTGTCTCGTCCATCTCCAACGTGGCGGTGGCGTTTTATGCGGACGGGCGCCGTCAGGGGGTGGGTGCGCCGGAGGGGTTCGTTCGTTCCGGCTTGGATCAGATCGTTTCCGGGCTGCCCGAGCTCGAGGAGGACGAGGATTACGAGAGCAAGGGGCGCACCGCCGTTCACGAGCTCGGCGAGGGGCTGAGCGTCGTGTTCGCGCGGCTGCCCGGCGAGGCTTGGCAGCTCGGGTCGGGGTACGCCGTCATCAGACAGGCTACCCACCTGGGCGGCATGTTGGGCGTGCTGCGTGCGGCCGACGAAAAAGACAAGAAGGCCGTCGGGCTCATCGTCGTCTTTCTCACGGTGATCTTGGCTGCTGGAGTGGGCCTGTTTCTGACTCGCTGGGAGGCGACGGCGCCACTTGCCTCCTTTCGAGAGCAGGTTGGGGCTCTGGTCAGCGGCAAGGGCGAGCATTTGGCCGTCGAGAAGCTTCGCGGTCCGTTCCGTCAGGTCGGGCTGGACCTGAATCTCGTGCTCGAGCGGGGGGGGGGAGGAGAGCCGCCCGTTTCGGTCGCTTTGAGCCAGGCGCTGGGCGACTTGGGTGATCAGCCGCAGATGAGCGCGTTCGGGGTTCCGGAATCCTCGCCGCCTTCGGCCGTCGTCGCGGCGAGCCACGATGCGCCGATGGGCCAGGGCTTTCCGTCCGCTCTCAATGGGTCGAATGGCGCCGGTGCGTCGCTCCCGGGCGGTCAACCGCCGGCGCTTCCCGACAACGACGGCACGCTGGTCGGGGGGGTTGGTGCTCCGCCTCTGCCCCGCCGACAGTCCGGCGGCAAGGGCGGTGGTCTCCAGCAGACCGCGCTCGGCGTGGGGATGGCCGCAGGAAGCGCCGCCGCCGCCGTCGCCGCGTCGCCCCTCGAGAACGCGGACACCGACACCGAGCCCGGGTGGCGCGAGGTGTACGACGAGTTCGTCAATCTCAAAGAGCAGTGTGGCGAGAACACGCAGGGCTTCACCTTCGAGCGCTTCAGCGCCACGCTGCGAAAAAATCGAGACACCCTGATGCAGCAGCACGGCGTTCAGAGCGTGCACTTCAGCGCGTACGTCAAGCAGGGGCGGGCGGCGCTCAAGGCCCGACCCGTGAGAGCGTGAAGTCCGTCTGTCGCCGGTGGGCCCAGCGTCCCCCCGTGGCCCTGCCGCGGGGGCGCTCGCCGAGGGGCCTGCGCGCCTGCGGCCCCTTTCGGTTCACAGCTTGATTGGTTGGCCGCCTGGGGCGCCATGGCTCCTCGGGTGCCGAGGGTTGCTGCGACGCGCTCAGTCCCGTCCGGGGTCCGGCTTCGACGCTGTATCCCGCTCGTGCGACCATCCGTTGCGGGGGGGGGAGGGCGGGTCGAGCCGGTTTCGAGTCCGGGCGCGGTGTGGCGTTTCCAGCGGTCGCCGCCGCGCTCCCGGGTGCGTCGCCGCCGTTTCGCCGCCATCGCCTCCGGTGGGAGCTCGTTTCCTCCCACGCCCGGCCCGGCGTGGAGGCCCTCGCGGGGGGGCACGCCGCTTCCGTTGGCGCCCACGCCGGCGGGACCTCGGGTACGGCCGTTGCCGGTTGCTCGCAACTCGCGCAGCGGCTACGAGCCGGAACGGGTCTACAGCAAGCATTGCCAGCCGCTATCGTGCTGGTTGACCAATCAAGGGAAGACACATGAGCGAAGCACCGACGCACAAAGTTCTCATCATCGGCTCCGGTCCGGCTGGGCTGACGGCGGCGATCTACGCCGCTCGCGCCAACCTGAAGCCCCTGTGTGTCGAGGGGTTCAACGCGGGGGGGCTCGTGCCCGGGGGCCAGCTCATGTTCACGACGGACGTCGAAAACTACCCTGGCTTCCCCAAAGGGGTCACGGGTCAGGAGCTGATGCAGGCGTTCCGTGATCAAGCAGAGGCGCAGGGAACCAGCTTCATCACGGAAGATGTCCAGAAGGTGGACCTGTCCGAACGTCCCTTCAAGGTCTGGGTCGGGGAGGACGACGCCGAGCTGCATCTGGCCGAGACGCTCATCGTGGCCACGGGCGCTCGCGCCAACTACTTGGGGTTGCCGAGCGAGGAGGCGCTCAAGAATCGCGGCGTGAGCGCCTGCGCCGTCTGCGATGGCGCGCTCTTTCGCGGTCAGGAAGTGGTCGTGGTCGGCGGCGGAGACACGGCCATGGAGGAGGCCTCGTACCTCACGGGCTTGTGCTCCAAGGTCACGCTCGTACACCGGCGGGACGAGTTCCGGGCTTCTCAGGCCATGCAGCGGCGCGTGCAGTCGAACGCCAAGATCGAGATTCTCCGCAGCCACGTCGTCGTAGAGGTCCTCGACCCTGCCAAGGGCAAGGTGACGGGCGTCCAGGTGCGGGATCTCAAGACGGATGCAGTGCGCACGCTGGAGTGTGGCGCGATGTTCGTGGCCATCGGTCACACCCCGATGGTCGATCTGTTTCAGGGGCAGCTGGAGGTGCAGGAAAATGGCTACCTGCGCGTCACGCCGGGGAGCACCCGAACCAGCGTCGTCGGCGTCTTCGCCGCGGGAGACGTGGCGGACTGGACCTACCGCCAGGCGGTCACGGCGGCGGGCACGGGGTGCATGGCCGCTCTCGACGCCGAGCGGTTCCTCGCCGCTTTGGAGTGAGTGCGGGCCCCGCTCGAGGTCCCTGCGCGGGCGTCTTTGCGCCGCGAGGTTCGGCGGTCGCCGGGCGTCGCGTCGCTGCCGGCGGATCCTCGAGCGGTCGAAGCCAGGCGAGGGGTGCGGGCGTTCGGGCCCGCTGGGTCCACCGCGGCGTGTGGCCGGCAGCCGAGCGAGCGTTTCCTCGCGCGCGCCGCGCCGCGCGGCCGCGTCGCGCGCCGTCGCGCTTCTCCGCCGAGCCGTCGGGGGGCGCTGCGGTTCAGCGCGGGGCGGGCATGGCCAGCTGCTGGAGAACCTGCTGCAGATCGTTCCACACCTCGCGCTTGGCCCGAGGCTGCCGCAGCAGGTACGCCGGGTGGAAGGTGGGCATGACCGGAATACGGCCCTTGTAGAGCTTCCACTGCCCGCGCAGCCGGGTGATACCGCCGGTGGTGCCGAGCAGTCCCTGTACTGCGGTGGCCCCCAACGCGACGATCACCAAGGGGCGCATCACGGCGATTTGCCGATCGAGATAGGGCATGCACCGGGCCATCTCCTCGGGCGCCGGCTTGCGATTCTTGGGTGGGCGACACTTGACCACGTTGCACACGTACACGTCGTCCCGATCCAGGTTCATGGCCCCGATCATTCGGTCGAGCAGCTGCCCCGCGGGCCCCACGAACGGGAGCCCCTGGCGATCCTCCTCCTCACCTGGCCCCTCGCCGATGAACATCAGCCGACTTCGGCCCGAGCCTCGTGACAGGACCGTATTGCTTCTCTGGGAGTGCAGCGGGCAGCTTTGGCAGGCGGCGACCTCCGCGCGAATGACCTCGAGCTCGGCGTTTGCCGCGAGGGCGGGCGGCGCAGCTTCCGGGGGCCTCGGCTCCCCGGAGGGGGGCAGGGGCGCCGGCCTCGCGGGGCCCGGCTCGGGTGGAGCGCTTGCCCTCGCGGGCTCGCGGGCGGCGGGCTCCGTCGAGGTGTCGGAGGCGGAGCTTCCACGCCTTTCACTGGGCAGGGCCCAGGTGCCACTCATCTCGTGATCGACCAGTAGCTCCCGGGCGCTCCGAACCAGAGTGAGAAACTCTACCGTGGGATCATTGTCGGGCGAGACGGGCATGGCGAGGAGCTTGGTCCGGGGCCGCCCCGGGCTGCAAGCCTCAAGGGGGCGCCGCCGCTTTCGCACGCGGCGCGGCACACTCGACGGCGAGGGTCGCTCGTTCGGCCGCCGTGGTGTGGAGGCGAGCGCGCTGCAGGTGCCCGCTCGCTCGCTCGGAATCGCCTTGCTGCAACTGCAGCTGAGCAAAATGGAGCTGGCTCTCCGCGACGGCGAGGAGCCGCGGCGCACATTCCGCAGCGCCGCCCTCGCGAGCTCGCTCCAGCCGCTGCGCGAGCTCTCCGACTTGCTGGGCGTATGGGGCAGCTCCCGCACAGCCGACCACCAGCGCGACCCACGCCAAGACGGTGCTGCATCGACCGGCTACCAGCGGCTGCCCGCCCGCGAAGCCTTCGCCAAACGCGCCGCGCCGCTCGACGCCCGAGCGCCGCCGCGCGGCCAAGCCACCGCTCGCTCGATCACGCGAAGCGACGGGCGGCCGGGGGGCTGCCGACCGTGCACGAGCCACCGAGAGGAGGCCGCGACGAAATCCGCTCGCCGCGAGCGAAACCCCCGCGCGCGCGCGGCCTCGCATCACTCGGTCGTCACCTTCGCCGGGTCTGGCTTCTCTCGGAAGCGGCACGCGCCAGCTCCAGCGACTTTCCCGCGAGCCCGATGGCCACGCCATAGTCCCCTCGTGCCTCCTGCGCCAAGGCTTGCTCGAGGTACTCCACCCCGGCGAAGTAGTCGTAGGGAGCCTTCTCTCGCGCCCCGAGAATCTCGGCTCTTCGCAGCTCCACGCGCGCATCTCTCACCTTGAAGGCCAACCACGCCGGTCCGCATCCCGCCAGCAACACGGCGGCTAGAAGGGGGGCCACGGCGGCCCGCGTGGCCGAGCGCCTCGTCTGCCGCGCGAGCTTCTTCGGGCGCCTGCGGGGAGCCGTGGCTGGCGATGAGCGTTTCATGGGCTGGCGACGAGCTTTCATCATCGTAGAACTCGAGCCAGGAAGAAAACGGAATCGCCGCAGCCGCGAGCCGCTCAACCAGCCGTGGCCGGGCGACCCCCTCGCGAGCCCCGGGCGGACTGGCACCCGCCCGCCGACCACTCGCCGCCGTCGAACGCCCATTTCTCGAGCAAACCCCCGAGAGCCGTCTGCGAGCCCCTTCGGGCGAGCGGGACCCCGCGGCGTTCAACAAGCCCGTGGCGCCTGCCTCGCGCGCGCTCCACCCGCGCGCGCCTCGTCAGAGCCGCCGGAAGACACTGACTACGATTCCGAGCAGCATGGTTGCGCGGAAATCCGTCGCTCGGACCAGGATGGGCGCCATTTGGTCGTTCGCCGGTTGGAAGCGAACGTAGTCCCGCTCCGGGTAGTAGTACTTCACCGTTGCTTCATCCCCGATCAGGGCGACGACGATTTGGCCGCGCTCGGCCGTCGACTGCCGGCGCACGAAGATGTAGTCCCCGCTCAGGATTCCGGCGTCTATCATGGAGTCGCCCTGAACCCTCAGACCAAAGACGTCGCGCCCTCCGCGGACGAGGCTCCGATCGATGCGCACCGTGTCGATCACGTTCTCTTCCGCGAGAAGCGGCAGCCCGGCAGCGACTCGCCCCAGTACCTGTACTTCGGTCAAGTTGTCGTCGTCCGAGGAGGCACTCTCCGGCTCCTGCTGAACGAGGCGCAGAGCCCGGCTCTTCATGTCTTCGCGGCGCAGGTACCCCTTGCGTTCGAGTGCGCGAAGGTGATCGTTGACTCCGTTCGTGGAACGAATGCCCATGGATTCCCCAATTTCGCGCAGGGTGGGCGGGTAGCCCCGCTGCTCGATGGACTGGCGGATGAAGTCGAGAGTTTGCGCCTGGCGCTTCGTGAGCCCTTGCATGGAGCCGCCATCTTACTGAACGGGTGTCTGAAGTCAAACCGTCAGCCGGTCTTGGCTGATTTTCTGTTGCTGGTGCGCTCTGTCAGTTTCAAAAGAGCAGTGTTTTCCGTGCGGCCAATGGGCCTTCAGCATCCCCTCGGTCGCGCCGCCCCAAGACCATTCGATGGGGAGCAGCTCCCCTTGCTTATCGAAGCGTGCGCTGCACGCGCGCGCCACCTGCGCGGCAGCTCCGCGCGCCGACGGGTTCGCGTCGTGGGCCGCCGAGCGCCTTCAGAACTTGCCGGAAACACCCAACAGCGTGAGCTTGTCGTTGGTGCTGCGCAGCCGAGTCACCAGGAGGTTCACGGTGCTCCAAAGCACCTCGTAGGCGAGGGCCTTGTCTCGGAAGAGCAGATCGTCGAAGTCGTCCTTGGCGATCGCCAAGAGCTTGCAGGCTGTGTGGGCTCGGGCGTCCGCCGATCGCGGCGATTCGTCCAACAGGGCCATTTCGCCGAACACCTGCCCCGGGCCGAGGATCGCCAGCGCTTCTTCGCCCATTCCCGGCACCGTACGCCCGATGCGGATGCTCCCCTCGACGATCAGGTAGAGCTTGTCGCCCGCGTCCCCGTGCTCGAAGAGTACCTCGCCCTTGGCGTGCAGCTCTTCGTGTGCGATCGCCGCAACGCGCGAAAGCGCCCGATCCGCCAAGCTGGCGAAGAGCTGAACACTGCGAATCTGCTGAATTCGATCCATCGGCCCGACGCGGTCGAGTTGGTTAGCGAGATGCCCCCGAGAGCGGCGTACGCTCGCTCTCGACCCCCGGAGGGGGAGGTGGCGGGTGAGCGGCTCTTTCGGGAGGTTTCGTCATCTCGTCGGGGTTGTCGTCCTGGTGGCGGCGAGTCGCTCGCCGCGAGCTATCTGGTGAAGTTCACGGTCACGGCCAGTGTGGACGTGATTGCCTTGCCGAGCCGATTGCGCGCGGGGGCGTAGCGCTTCTTCTTGGCGCAGCGCTTTGCGGCTCGCGCGAAACCGTAGCCTGGATCCGAAATCGCCCGCACCGACTTGGCTCGACCGTTGGGCAGCACGACCACGGTGACGGGTACTCGCATGTGGTGGATCTGCTCGAACTCCGCTTCCTGAGGAAACGCACAGTCCCACGTCGTTTGCAGCGGTCGGGCCGAAGCCGAGAGATCGGCCCCCTCCGTGCGCCCCGTGCCGCCCCGCTCGCCCGAGCCGCGGGCGCGTTGGCTCCGCACCGCCCGCCGCGAGGTGCCGTCGGAGGCGGTGACGCCGCCCGCATAGTAGCTCGCCGTCCCCTGCACGAAGGTCGTCCCGGTCAAGTCGAGGGGCTCGTTCGGATCGGGCTCGGCCGTGAGCACCTTCGCGGCCTGGGCCGCCGCCGGAGGTGGTGCCTCCTTCTTGGCTCTCGGGGCAGCTCGCTTCCTCGGCGGAGGGGCGCGAGGCGGCTCCTGCGGCGGAGGCTCGGGTTCCGGCTCGGGCTCGGGCTCGGGCTCGGGCTCGGGCTCCGGCGGCGCCGTCTCCATTTCCACCTCGATGCTCTGAGCCATGCGATCGTCGACGGCGTGGCGTACCTCTCGCGCGAAGTCCCTCAGGTGTTGCAGGCTTGCCAGCGCGCGGCCAGCCCCGAGCGCGTGGATGGCCAGCGCCAGGGCGAACGCCAAGAGCCCCATCCAGCGGTGCTTCTGATCGAGTCGGTAGACGCTGAAGAAAGGGGATTGCTGCATTGCGATCATCGTCGGGGCAGCCTGCGGCCTCGTGCCGGTCGCGTGGATGGGCAACATCGGGATGCCGGAGCCAGGGGCGCTCATCGTCCGACTGTCAGGGCGCGGGATCCGGAGCAGCCTCGACGCCGGCCGGGGCAACGCCGAACGCGATCTTGGCGATGCCCGACTTTTTCAGAGTGTCCAGGACGCGGATCACGCGGCCATGCTCGACTTTCTGGTCCGCGCGGATGACGGCGCGAATGTCTTTGTTCTTCTTCTTGGCCTCCTTGGCCAGATCGCCAATCGATTCGTCACCCGCTACACCCAAGGAGTCGACGCGAGTCTTGCCGTCTGCCGTCAGGTCGACGCTGAAGACCGTCTGTACCTCCTCCCCACTGGCCGCCTTCGGTAGATCCATCGGCATGCCTTGGGACACGATGATCTTGGCCGTGACCATGAACACGATCAACAGCACTAGAGTCACGTCGACAAGCGGTGTCACGTTGATACCGCTGATCAGCCCGTCGTCGTCGTCGCTGCTGCTGCTGCTGCTTGCCACCAGGTTACTCCGCGGCGTCGGGCGCGATTGCAGTCGTCGGGCGCGAGGCGACCAGGTGGGCCAGCAGCACGCTCCCGAGCGCGTCCGTGTTGGCTAAAATGGACCTCAGCCGGCGCTGAAAGATATTGTACATGGCGACGGCCGGAATCGCGACGAACAGCCCGACCGCCGTGGCCACCAAGGCCTCGGCGATGGCAGCCATGACCTCCTGGGGCGCCATCACGCCGCCTGCCCCGGCGGCTGTCGCAGCACCTTGCGTACCGAGCACCTCGAAGGCCTCGACGACGCCGATGACGGTGCCGAACAAACCGACGAAGGGGGCATTGTTTCCCAGCGTGCCGAGGTATGCCAGACGCCGCTCGAGTTTGAGCCGCTGGATCGCTTTGGCGCCGCTCATCGCTTCGCCTGCCGATTGCGGACCGCGGTCAGCCTCCATGAGCCCCGTCATGACGACGGCGGCTTCGGCGCTCGGGGAGGCTTCCAGCACTCGGCGAGCTCCCACGATGTCCTGCTGGCGAAGGTGCTCCCGAAGAGCCGTGGCGAGCTTCTCGGTGTCGTCCTTCAGCGTGTGATAGAACCACGCTCGCTCGAGCATGATGGCGACCGAGATGACGCTCAGCCCGATCAGGAGCCACATCACCCAGCCCGCACCGAAATTGGTCATCAGCCGCTGCAGCCACTCCACTAGATCCATTGCGCGCAGTTTCTCCTCGCCCGTTGCTTAGCTCGCGGCGGAAAAAAAGGCACCCCTTTTGACCGGTTGGTTCCCGCGCCTACATCGGCGTTTCAGGGCGCCCAACCGATGGGTCGGTCAGTGTTCGTGTGGCATGAGGTCGCGGCGTGATCGAAAGTGCTGCAGCGGGGAATAATACTGGAGGCTCGAGACTCGACGCATGTAGATGTCGGCGTAGGTCGCGATTTGTGTTCCGAAGCTGCTGCGTTCGCCCGCCTCCTTGAGCAGCGAGCCCCAGTATGGGTGGAACGTTGCGTCGATGCGGTCGCGCAAGCTGCGCTGCTGCCGGTCGATCTCCGTGAGTCGCCCGCGCAGATTCGCGATGTCGCGTTTGCGACGTGCGCGAGAGATGGAGGCCGTGGGCTCGTCGGCCTTGGACAATCCCCGAAACTTCTCCTGCTGCCCTCGAAGCTCGTCTTCCAGCCGGTCGCGGTCCACCTCCAGCTGGTGGAGTCGGCGAAACTCGGCTCCGCAGCTGTCGTGGGCGCTCAGCTCCGCGCCCAGCTCCTGGATGATCATGGCCGCCCGCCACGTGGATTCCTTCTTGGAGCGCAGAATGTCGCCGTAGATGTGATCGCCGACGTACAGGACTCGGCTGCCGCGAATCGAGAGGCGCCTTTCGAAGTCGCGCAGGTTGCCGCCCTCGTAGACGCGGCCCCGGGTCAGGGGACCTTTGATCGGTACCAGCGAATCCCCGTCGCGCTCGAGCAGAGGGCGCCCCTCGCGAAACCAGCTGGGCTTTTGCGCGCCCACGATCACCACGTCGAAATAGTGCCGCCAACTCCCCTTTGGCACGCCGAGCAGATAGCTCATCAGCGTGTCGGTGTACGACCAGGGTGAGTTCGTGAGCAGGAACAGACGCTTGCCAGCGGAGCGAAACTTGTGGAGTGTGCGCTCGAGGTACGGGTCCCGCTCCAGGTACGCGTCGAGGTCGCTGGTGACGCCGCGGTAAAAGTGCCCTTCGCGATGCGCCTCGTCGATCGAATCCCGGACGTCCTGGAACACCTTGGCGAAGTCGAGCACGTGACCGCCCTTTTCCAGCGCGTCCACGATCGCGCTGTAGCTCGTGACCTCGGAGAGGGAAAAGAGCGTGTCGATCCAGTGGTAGCGCGCGGTGTGGGGGCGGATCTGCTTTTCTTGGTAGAGCTCGTGCAGCTGGCGGCGCCCCAGGCGGCCCAGGCCGTGGTAGCCCTTGTGCACCACCTTGAACCGATCCATCTTCAGCACGTGGCCATAGCGCTTGTCCACCAGCAGGCCGCGTATGGGGAATCGGGTGTCGAACCGAAGGTGCTTGAGGCTGGAGGGGTACCCGCGCGCCAGCATGCGGTCCACCGTCAGCTGCACGCTCAGGTCGTCCAGCGCCTGTTGGCGGTAGATGGCGAGCGTGTAGTCCATGTCGAAACCGAGCCAGTCGATGTCGGTGAGGTTGAGGTCGCGATTGACGTAGACGCGGTCTTGCCGCTGAATGGGGCTCAGCGCTCGATCGGGTCGCGGTGTCAGGGGAAGGCTGAGCTGCCCGCTTCCTTCGCGCTCCGACTCGGCGAGGCCATTGCTTTGCCGGGGTGCGACCCGGGCCCTTGCCGTCAGTGACTTGGGGCGTTCGCTCTCCGAGGGGCGGCCGTCGCTCTGGGGAGACGGGCTGTGCTGTGGGGATCGACCTACGGGGAGGCGCCGTGGCGAAGCGGAGTCAGTCACTCGGCAGAGCGTAGCACGTCCTCATCCGGGGCACCGGTGCTCGCCAGCAAGGGTCGATGAGTGCTATTGAAGGAAGGCGTGACCAGCAACGACTGCACCATCTTGATACTCGTCGCGGGTGACCCGGTTCCCGAGGTTCAGCGCCAACGCGGGGATTTCGGCTCGATGATTCGCCGGATTGCGAGTGACGGCATGGCCGGGGCCGAAGGCGAGCGTGTTTCGTTTCGTATCGTCGATGCCCGCCAGGGGGTACCGGATCCGCGCGAAGCCGACGGCGTGTTGATCAGCGGTTCTCCTGCCAGTGTCACGGAGCAGCTTCCCTGGATGGTCGAAACGCAGCGCTACGTCGCCAGCTTGTTTCGGCTCGGCGTACCCACGCTGGGGATCTGTTTCGGTCACCAGATCATGGGTCAGGCGCTGGGGGGGGTGGTCGAAAGAAATCCACGCGGCAGAGAGATCGGCACGGTGAGCCTCACGCTGGTCGGAGAGGATCCCGTCATCGGCGAGGCCGGTACGCTGTTGGCCAATGCGACCCACGTGGATTCGGTGGTTCGTCTGCCTGCCGGCGCCGAGGTGCTCGGCCGTACCGCGCTGGAGCCGCACGCCGCCGTCCGCTTCGGCGAGAACATGTGGGGCGTGCAGTATCACCCGGAGCTCGACGGTTGGTCGATCGGGGGATACGTTCGGTCGAGGGAGGAAATCCTTCGAGGCGAAGGGCTCGACGTGGAGGCGGCGCTCGACGGCGCCCAGGACACGCCCGGCGCCACGGCTTGCGTCCCGCGCTTCGTCGAGCTCGTTGCCGGGCGGGTCGGTCGCCAGCGCGCGGGGTAGCCGGCGGCCGAGGGGCGGCCTACGGGCCTGTCGACCCGAGGAATGGAGCCTTCGGCGGCGGGTGGCGCGGAGCCCGCCGGCGTGGCGCCGAGCCACGGACCGCGAGCGGCGGCTTTCACGCGCGGCCCGAGGCGCGCTCTCCGGCGCGGCGAGACGGGGTGATTTTCCCCGCGTGGAGGCCGGGAGAATGTGCTCTAGTCGGCGCGGCCATGGGATTTTCATGCGGCATCGTCGGGCTGCCCAACGTCGGCAAGAGCACTCTTTTCAACTCGCTATCATCGGCCAAGGCCGAGGCGCAAAACTTCCCCTTCTGCACCGTGGAGCCCAACGTTGGGGTGGTCCCGGTGCCGGACGAGCGGCTCGATCGGATCTCGGAGCTGTTCGAGACTCGCAACAAAGTACCGACGACGCTGCGCTTCGTCGACATCGCCGGGCTCGTCAAGGGGGCCTCCAAAGGGGAGGGGCTCGGCAATCAGTTTCTGGCCAACATCCGCGAAGTCGACGCCATCGCCCACGTGGTCCGCTGCTTCGAGGATGAGAACGTGACGCACGTCGACGGCCGGGTGGATCCCGTCGCCGACCTGGAGACCATCGAAACCGAGCTCATCCTGCGCGATATCGACTCGGTCACCAAGCGTCTCGAGCGAGCCAGAAAGATGAGCAAAGGGGGCAATCCCACGGAAAAGGCCGCCGCTGCGATGTGCGAGCGGCTGTCGGCGCATCTCGACGCCGGCGCGCGCGCGCTCGGCTTCGAGGTGGAGGGCGAGCTGGAGTCGGAGATCCTGCGAGACCTTCACTTGCTCACCAACAAGCGCATGTTCTACGTCGCCAACGTCGACGAGGAGAGCTTGGGGGCACTCGAACAAAATCCACACTTCGCGGCGCTGCGCCGCCACGCGGAGAGCGGCGGCGCCAAGGTGGTCCCCATTTGCGCGAAGCTGGAAGCCCAGATCGCCGAGCTCGATCCGGAGGATCGCCCGGATTTCCTCGAGAGCGCCGGGTTGAGCGAGGCCGGTCTGAATCAGGTGATTCGCACGGGTTACGAGCTACTTGGCTTGATTACCTACCTCACGGCGGGGGAAAAAGAGTGCCGGGCGTGGACCATCCCCCGCGGGTGGACGGCCCCGCAGGCCGCCGGCGTGATCCACACCGATTTCGAGCGGGGCTTCATCAAGGCCGAGGTCATCGATTGGCGCGACCTGCTGTCGTACGGCAGCGAAGCGAAATGTCGCGAAGCCGGCAAGGCGCGCATCGAAGGCAAGGCGTACGTCGTCCAGGACGGAGACGTGATGCACTTCCGGTTCAACACCTGAGCCTCGCCACACCCCCGCACGGGGCGAGGAGCCCGCAGAGAGGCGAGCTACGCTCGCCGGCGGGGCCTGCCGGGGCGCAGCAAGGCGTAGATGCCCAGGGTGAGGATCGTCAGCAGGATTTCCCAACCCTTCATCGGTGCGCGCCGCGGCGCTCCCGGAATCGAGATTGGCTCGTCATCGTCGGCGTACCGCGCTCCGGCTTGGGGCGGCGAGCCTTGCGGGGAGGTGCCGTGCGGCCCCGCATCGCGCCGCGCAGCCTCGTGAGAGACGGTGCCGTGCGGCTGCCCTGCAGCCTCCCGCTCGGCGGCTGCGGCCTGCTGCCGGGCTAGCGCCGCTTGCTGATGAGCCAGAGCACCCTGTTGCGCCAGGGCGCCCAGCTCGTCACGGCGCAACGGGACGGTGTCCGTGGGGCCGTGGCGCTCCTCCTCTCGCTGCCCGTGTGGCGCCGCTGCAGGCTCCGGCCCAGAGGCCTCGGCCACGCGCTCCGGTGCCTGGGGCTCGGGCCGAGCGGGAATGGGGATCTCGGAGATGGGACTCGGGGGAGGGGCTTCGGAGACCTGGGTTCCGGTCGGGCTGTGGGCGAACGCCCGCTCCGCTGCAGCCGAGGGCATGCGGAGGGCCGGGGCCGGCTTCTCCGGGCCGCGTTCGCGCCGTTCGGCGGCTGGCTCGGCGTCCGCTGGCTCCGCGGGGCGCTTGGGCGGGGGCGAGAACCCTCCCACTTGCGGGGCCACGCCCAGCATCGTGCCGGCCATTTTTTTGCGACGCGGCGGCCCTTCGGCGGCCGCGGAGGCCGACGAACGTTGGGGGGCAGCGCTGGCTTGCTGGCTGCGGTTCGCTTCGGACTGCTGGCGATGCGCGGCGAGCATGTCCTTCACCGATTGATCGGAGGACAGCATGATCGTTCCCTTGAACTTGGGCGCTTGTAGCCCGCTCAGGCGGAAGCCGCACTTGTCACAGGGACGCTCCGCGCTGTCGTTCTTGGATCCGCAGTTGGGGCAAAACAAGGCCCATCACCTCCTTCGTGTACCCTAACGGCACTTCGTGCGAGTTGGAATAACTTCAGCAGACAACTAGTTTTGTGGAGCGTCGCCAGGAGCGCGTGTCGGGGCCTGTGCACCCGACGCTCGGGCAACGGCTCGGGGCTTGCGTGCTCGGGTGAGCCTCCGATGGATTGATTTATCGCGCCAGCGGGCCATCAGGCAGCTGGCTCATGATTCGGCCGTGCCTCCGTAGGATTTCATCCCGGGAGCCGGCCTTCCGGCTGCCCGAAGGCTGCTCCTCGGGAGCTTTTCACCAGGCCATCGCCGGCAGTGCCACGCGGGCTTCCTGCTCGAGGGGTCGGGTCCCGTCCCCCTGCAGCCGCGGAGCGTACAGCAGGTGCGCGAGGGGTCGCCCCACGGGCACATCGAAGAAAATCCAGCCGCGAAGTGCCTGGCCCGGCTGCAGGACGCCCGCGCGAAGCGCCTCCTCGCACCCCGCGAGTCGAGGCCGGTACAATCGACCGGCTTCGTCCACCACTCCCGCATAGTAGGGATTGGCGGCGACCGACCCCCGACGCGCCTCGATCGTGAGCTCGGCGGCCACCAGCAAGCGCCTGGCCCGGGCGCCTTCTGGGCAGGGGTGAAGCCTGTGCACGGTCACGCCAAAGGCCAGGTCGGTGCGCGGTGCGGTCGCCCGGTGCGGCTCGCTGCTCGCTGGGTGCGGCTCGCCGCCTGCCGCGCCCGCGGGCTCCGCGAGCTGCTCTGCCATCCGGTCGCAACCGACCAGACCCGCGACCGCGACGGCTAGGGGCAAAATCGCCCGTCCGAGGGCGCTGCCGTTGCTCGAGCTGCCGCGGAGGTTGTACCAACGGTCGCGCAATGTCATTCCGGGCCACCTCACTGCCAGCCACCCCAAGGGTAGCGGTCGCTTTCTTGTGCGGTCTTGCTGCTCTTTGTGGGCTGGGCTGTCAACAGCAGAAGGATTCCCCGTCGGAGGTCGAGCGGCCGATGAGGGTCGAAGAAGCGGCCGAGAAAGCCGCGGGGGAGGCGAAGGCGCAGCTTGAAAATGCGCTCAACCCCTCTGGTTTGCCCGTGTACACGGGGCCCACGGGGGCGGTGCGCGGTGTCGTCACCGCGGTGGGGGACGACCCGCCCCGTCTCGACTGGGTTGCCGAGGCGGTGCCTGCACAGGGCTGTCCCCGGGCCCTCGCGACCTACGGGGCTCTGTTTCGCAAGGGCCCCGGAGGTCAGCTCGCCGACGCTCTCGTCACGGCCACCGGCTACGAAGGCTTCATCGAGGCGGAGTCTGCCGCCGTTCCGGTCGTCATCGAAGGCTGCGCGTTCGACGCGCGCACCTACGTGATGACGCTGGGTCAACACCTCGAGATCGCAAATCTCGATCCGCATTCCTACATGCCTCGGCTCGCCGGGAGCCCCACCCCAGCGCTGCGCGTGGCGATGACGAAGGGCAGCCCCATTCCGATTTTCGCGCCCCGCGCGGGTCGCTACCAGCTCGTCGCCGAAACGCGTCCCTTCATGCAGGCCGAGGTGTACGTCGTGCGGTATCCGACGGCTCGAGTCACCGGCCTCGACGGGAAGTTCGAGATCCGCGGGTTGCCACCCGGCAAGGTGACGCTGACGGCGTTCTCGCCCGCGCTCGGCCTGGAGGGGAAGGTGCAGAAAGAAGTCGTCGTGAAAGCGGGCGCTACGCTGGAGCAGAGCTTCGAGCTCAGCTTCTCACGAGCCAAGTACCAGCAAGAGCCGGTCCCCACCCAGCCGCCCGCCGCGACTCAATGACGCGACGAGCCCTGCTCGGGGTCGGGCGTTCTCGGTGGGGCGTCAGCCGTCGAGCCGAGCCCGTAGCCAGCACCCCAGCGATCGGCCGCCGCGGCGCCGACATGGACGCGCAGTAGGGACTCGAGCTGCCTCGCGCGAGCGCGGGCCGGGCGGCGCGCGGCTCGCGTCTCGCGGAGCAGCGCGCGCACCTCCGCGTCGTCCTCGCGCGCCAGCGCGAGCGCCAAGGCCTCGATCAGCGCGTCGGGGTCCTGCGGATCGGCGCGGGCCCGCAGCTCGGCGAGCGAGGTCGTCCCGTCCGGGCGCTCCGAATCGGGCGCGCTGGGCTGCGAGCCTGGGTCCATCGAGCGAAGCTCGGGGGGCAGCTGCGCGTGCGAGCTCGGCAGCGCACGGGCCCAACGAGCCAGCTCTGGCCGGTCATGGGCCGAGACGCGCGCCAGCTCGACGGCGACGAGGCGATTGGGGCTGCGAAGCAGGAAGGCGAAGAGCAACCGGCTCGCTTCCTCCTGTCGACCCGCTCGCGCCAACAGCCGCGCCAGCTGCAGCGTCGCGGCCGCCGAGCCCGGCTCGTCCGCGACCGCTTGGCGACCGGCGGACAGCGCCGCAGCCGCCCGCCCGTGCCGCTGCAGGCAGTACGAGCGCTCCAGCGCCAATCGCGGGTGGGGCGGACGGAGCTGTTCGGCGCGTGCGAAGTCGCGCTCCGCCGCCGACAGGCTGCGGTGACAGGCCTGCGCACCCGCCCGCGCCCACAGGGCTGCGCTATCGGGGGAGCGCCGAATCGCCACTCGGTAGGCCCGCTCCGCGCCCTGAAAGTCGCCGCGCGCTTCGAGGTACGCCCCCGCGCCGAAGGCCTGGTAGCCGGACTCGCCGATGCTGGCTTCCTCCGACAGTGCGCCGTTGACGATTCGCTGGGTCTTTCCGTTCCCCGTGCACGCCGGACCGAGGCCGCAGGCCGCCGCCGCCAAGAGCCAACCGGCGATCGCCCTCGAGGGCCGGGGCGGGCGCGGCTCCACGGCAAGTCTGGCTCGCGGCGGGGCAGGGCACGGGCCAGCGCGCGGCGGCCCGGATTCGGCCGCACCTCTCACCCGGCGGCGCTCCACGGTTCAAGGTCCTCGTAGCCCACGTAGCACCTGTGATGCCTGATCGACCGTGACATGTCCTGGCAGCCGCGCCAACTGCGCGGCGACCGCGTCGACCTCGTCTCCGGTGGCCCCGGCGGCGAGGGCCACACTGCGCGCGTGCAGGCTCATGTGCCCCCGCTGGATCCCCTCGGTGCTGAGCGCACGCAGCGCCGCCAGGTTGGAGGCCAGGCCTGCGCAGGCGGCCAGCATGGCCAGGTCATCGGCGGAACGAACTCCAGCGATCTTGAGCGCCAGCCGGGCGGCCCGGTGCACGCGCAGGGTGCCTCCGACGATTCCCAGGGAAAGCGGCAGGTCGAGCTCGCCGATCAACCGCTGCCCGGAGCGACGCCAGAGGGCCAGGGGGCGGTAGCGACCGCTGCTGGCGGCCCAAGCGTGCGCGCCGGCTTCGACCGCCCGGTAGTCGTTGCCGGTTGCCATGACGACCGCGTCGATGCCGTTCATCACTCCCTTGTTGTGGGTCGCGGCCCGGTATGGATCGCGTTCGGCGAAACGACTGGCTCGCACGATTCGGTCCAGGACGTCCTCGCCGGACTGCGGATCGTCCTTCAGCGCCAGGTCCTCGGGAGCCGCGTGGCAGCGAACCTTCACCCGCCGTCGGTCACACAAGTTCGTCAGGATCTTCAGTCCCAGCCTGCCGCCGGCCAGCTGTGCGAGCCGCGGACCGACGGCCTCAGCCACCGAGTTGACCAGGTTGGCCCCCATCGCGTCGCGGCAGTCCACGTACAGGTGCACGACGAGCACACCGTCTCCCAGGTCGCGCACCTCGATCTCCTTCGGGCCGCCTCCACGCCGGACCAGGCCCGGGACCGCGAGCGCCGCGACATGTAGCACCTCGTCGCGATGAGCGGCGATGCGCGCGGCGCTCGCGTGCGGATCGGCCACCTCGTCGAGCTCGACCTGCGCGGTCATCTCGGCCTGGTCGACCCGAGCCTCGAAGCCTCCGCTGGCGCGTATGATGCGAGCTGCGTTCGAAGCGGCAGCGATGACGCTGGGCTCTTCGACCACCATCGGGACGAGGCGGTCCTTGCCGTTGACGCGCACGTTCAGCTGCAGACCGAAGGGCAGAGCGTAGGTGCCCAACACGTTCTCGACCGTCTTGTCAGCCTGGTCTGGAGACAGACCGCCCGAGTCGAGTACCGCCAGCTCGTCGGGCCCCACGTCGATCCGAGCGCTGATGGCCTCGCGGCGCTCGTGCAGCGTGCGCCGGTAGAACCCCGGAATTCTGGAAGGATGAGTCACAATCAGCGCCTTTCGGTCAGAGGAATTGATGGGCCCCGGCGGCGCCGAGCCCAAGCGACAGGGGCTCGTGCGCGAGTTGGCGAGCAGCCGCGGAGAAGCCGGCGGAGCTCGGAGCCGGTCCCGCCCACAGCAGCACGTCGCCGCCTCCGGCCCCTGCGGGCATGAACACGGCTCCCTCGCGGGCTGCGTGCTCGGCCAGCGCGACGTTCTCGGGCGTCACGATTGGCACGTGGGCCCGCCGCCCCAGCTCGAGCAGCCCCTCGAGCTGCGTTCCCATGCCCGCGAGCAACTCGGCCCCATCGCCGCGCCGCCCCGCCTGCGCCGCCCGCTGCGCTCCCTGCGAAAGCGCTTGCATCAGCGCGTGGTGCCCCTCGCCGTCGCGCCGTGCGAAGCGGCGCACCTCGCGCAGCATTTCCGCGGTCGAGGCGGAGCGATCGCTCGTCCACACCTCGAAGCTCAGGTCCGCGGGCAAGTCGATCGGCTCGCGACGCACCCGCTCGCCGTCCAGCGCCGCGATGGCGCTTCCGCCCCACACACTGCAGGCCACGTCGATGCCACTGCCACCTCCCTGGGCGCGGCGATGCGCGGCGACCGCCCGCTCCTGCAGCTGCGCTCGCCACCCAGCGCACCGCACCGCCGAGGGCGGCAAGATCGCGGTCAGAGAGGCCACCAGCACGGCCGCGCTCGAGCCCAAGCCGAGCTTGCGCTCACCTCGGCGCAGCTGCGATGCGTCCACGTGTGGCAGCGGGCCGTCGCCGAGGGCTTCTCGCACTTCGGTGGCAATCCATTCCGGGGGTCGCGAAGTGTCGGCGATTGCGAATCGGTCGACCGCGGTGACGAGCGCGGGGGCGCCGTGGAGCACGCAGTAAGCTCCCGAAAAGACAATCTTGCCGGGTGCCCGCGCCCTCATGATTGCGCCTCCACCCGGCGGGCGGCCTGGCCCGGACCACTCACGATGACCCGTTCGACGCCGGGTGTCGCCTTCAGCGCCGCCGCGACGCGCTCGGCCCTCGCCGGCCGCGTCAGGACCTTGACGTGAGGGCCGGCATCCATCGTGAAGAACGCCTCGAGCCCGGAGCCCTGTAGCTGGCGCACCTGCGCGAGCGCCGCCAACGTGGCGGGGCGCCAGTAGATCAAGCCGGGTCTGGCGCTCATCATGCACGCGTGCATCAGCAGCGTGCTGTGCTCCATCGCGGCCCCCGCCCGAGCGAGGTCCCCCTGCAGGAGCCCCGTACGCACCTCTTCGAACACGCCAGGGGAGGTGCGCACCCACTCGCCATAGTACGGGCTCGTGCTGCGCGTCAGCTCCATGCCTTCGCTCGAACCGACCGATTTCGGGCCCCGCGCGGTCACGGCGATGACGAGCGAGTAGTCGTCGGGGTTCGGCACCGCCAGCGGCGCCGCGGCCTCCGCACCGGCCGCGAGCGTCGCGAACCCCCCGAACGCCGAGCGGGCGGCCGAGACCGAAGACTCCCGTGCCAGGCGGCTGACCAGCTCCGGGCCATGGGGGAGGCCGGCGGCGGCGAGGCTCGCCAGGGCCAGGGCAGCAAAGCCAGAGGCGCTCGACGCCAGACCGGCGGCCGTCGGAAAGTCGTTCGAAGACACCACGCGTGCCCTGGACTGGAGGCCCCCGCGCGCCCTCACGCGGTCGAGCAGCGCCCGCACCCGGGCGGACTCACGGGAGCCGGCTGGTCGACCATCGATCGAGATGTCGTCTTCGGGCAAGCCCGCGTCGAAGTGGACGGTCGTGCGCGTAGCGAGCGCCTCGAGGGTCAGTGACAGGCTGGGCACGGCGGCCAGGTGATCACCGCCCAACTGTTTGCCCCAATACTTACAGAGGGCGATGTTGGCGTGCGCGACGGCCGAAGCACGACCGCTGGCTCTCATCGGGGATGACACAGCTCGTCGAGCCTCCGGATGGCACTGGACTCCCGACCCAGGTCGCTGCGCGCGAGCTTTTGGGTATTGCGGAGCTTTTCATCGCGTCGACGCCGCTGCGCGCGCGTGCGCTCGGGCATCTCGAGCGCTCGGGCGTAGGTTCGCGCGCGTGCGCCCGCCCGGGCCATGACGCTGCGATACTTGGCAGCCGCGTCGGTCAGCTTCTCGTCCGAGGCTTCGAACGCCAGCAGGGCCTTGTGCGCTTTCTCGTAGCGGCGGGCCACGCGGCGGTAGTCCGCTGGCGCCGTCGAGCCCGCGTCCGGCAACACCTCGCGGACTTGTTCCAGGTTCTCGCCCACTGCGGTGGCGAACCCGTCGCACTCCGACAGCCGGGAGAGCCCGCTGCAGCCGCTCGACGTGGCCAATAGTCCGATCATCCACGCGGGGCCCCGACGCCTCATTTCTTTCGACACTGGCGGTCGAGCGTAGAGCACAGTGCGGGCTGGGGGCCACCGCTTTGCTGCGGGGGCGTTCCAGATCGGCAGTCGCGCCCCCGCGGCTCGCCGCGCGGAGCCGCGGCGTCAGAACGCCGCGATCACGTATTCCACCGCTGGGCCGTCGGGGCCCTGGACAACGCTGGCGGCGTCGAATCGAAGCCGTGCGACGGTTGGATCACGTCGGTAGCGCCGCCGCCACAGCCGCTCGCCGGCCCGCCGGATCCGCTGTCGTTTCGTGTGGCGGATGCTCCCGAACCCGGTCGTCCAGGCCTCCGGGCCCCGTTCGCGCACCTCGACGACCACGATCAGATCGCCGCAGCGCGCCACGATGTCGATCTCGAGGTGTCCGAGCCGCAGGTTGCGAGCCTCGATCGTGAAGCCCTGCGAGCCCAGGTACTCGGCTACGAGCCGCTCCGCCGCCTGGCCCGGCCGCGTCGCCTCGGGCGGGTCCGATCGGTCGCGCCCGGTCACGGGCACATCGGGCCGGCCGCGCGCCTCGATCGAATCGCCCCGCCGGGCGCGCCGCAGTCCCGGCTGCGAACGACAGGGCCGCGAGCGACAGGGCCGCGAGCGACAGGGCTAGCGACTGCGACGCGCGCGACTACGGGGAAGGAGGAGTGCCGCACAGCGCGACCTCGCCCTCGCGCGGCAGCTCGCAGGTGTCGAGTGGCACGTCGATCTGATCGACGTTCGAGCCCGACCGAATGCAATAGTACCCGGCGAGCTGCCCCTGCGTTTGGCCTTGGCTCGGCACGACCTCCTCGCAGCTGAAACCGCTCGGGCAATCACAGTATCTCGCGTTGGGATCATCCCCATCGCAGCGGCAAGAGCAGTACACGGCTTGCTCGGGGCGCCGCTCCGTGCGCCATGGCGGGACCGGAACTTGCACTCGGCCGCCGAAGCCGGGAACCTCGCAGGCGAGCCCGTGGTCGACCGTGGTCCCCTCCCCGGTGGCGCCGTTCGAGCCGTAGGGGCAGCTGACGCGACCTTGAAACTTGTTCACCAAACAGACGCGCGTCTCGCACTGGAACGAGCGGCTCTCCACGTTGACCTCGCCGAGCGAGAAACCGGAAAACTCCTCGAAGAACTCGTCCTCCGGAATGCACGGATCGCCCACGCCGCCCTCCTCGCACCCCAGCCAAGCCAGGCCTGCCAAGAGCGGGGCCCAGCCGAGCCACCGCCGCCCCAGCGAGCGCCCGCCTCGGGCGCTCCGCCCGCTGAACCGATCGGCAGGCTTCGAGGCCCCGACGCCTTCGCCTGCCATGCCGGGCTGCCCCGGTGCCCGCGCGAGCGGCCTGCCAGGCGGCGCCCCCGCACCCCGCAGGCCCCCGTTCCCCGATGCTTCCTCTTTCGCACTATTCAGCAAGGCCAACCTCTCGAGCCACGACTCGCCACTGCGCTCACGCATGCTACCAATTGCGGTGGACCGCGACGCCGACACGGTTGCGCCCCGTTGCCGACGACCCCGTTGCCGACGACCCCGCGGCCAGCACCGAGCGACTTTTCGCCGACGGCGCTGGCGGACCCCACCGCGCCTCGACCGCCCAGGCGATGGCGAGACGTCGCCCGAAATTGCGATTGTCGACTGCTGGCGGCCACCGCCGGCGGTATAGCACGCCACACTCGCGCGACGACAAGCACGAAACCGAAGTTTCGGCTTCCATGGAGGTTTTGCGCAGCCCTCGGCGCGGCCGCCGCGAGCGCTCCGCGGCGGCCCTCGCGCCCGCGGTCGCGCCGACCGAGAGGTGCTACATGCACCGCGTCAGCCACCAGACTCGTCATTGTGGCCACTGTCGTTTCGTGCGCCCGCGCTTCTTTGGAGCGCCACCTTGACAAGGCCGTTTCGGCATATCTACCATCCGCACGGCGGTTTATTTGTATCTATCGATTCTCGTTGCTGTTTCCGAGCCGGGCGGGCACTGGGTCGGCGCGGCGCAAAGCCGGGGCTCGGTGCGAAAGAAGAAGAGGACGCATGTTGTCTAGGCGCTGGCTGAGCGTTTGTGTGGTTGGTTCTGGTCTGGCGTTTGGGGGGGTGATTGCTGGCGACGAGGTGACGCGGGCCAACCTCGCCCATGCTCAGGACGACGGGGTGATAGATCTCGACGACGAAGAGGACGTCGAGGTCGACACGACCAGTGCCTCGCCCGCCGCCACGGCTGGTCCGATGACCGAAGGCGCGAAGGCGGCAAAAACACTGTTCGATGCCCAGAAGTGGGACCAAGCGGCGGTGGGGATGTTCAGCGTCATGGCAGGAGAAACGGGCGATGACGACGGGAACAAGCAGCTCGCCCAGTACTACCTGGCGATCTGCCTCTACCGCATGAAGTTGTACCAGGCCAGCTACGCGATCTTCGGATTCATCGCGTCCAACCGCGGGCACCTGAAGTTCAGTGAGACGCTGCTGTGGCTCGCCAAGCTCGCCACCCAGCTGCCGGAGCCCGCCGACATCGTCGAGCAGGTCGGGCGCTACCGCGACACGGAAATTGCCGCGTTCGACAACGAGAAGCAGAAGGAGCTCTTCTACCAGCTCAACTATCTGCTCGGTCGCTACAAGTACCGAAACGACCGTTTCGAAGAGGCGATTCGGCTGTTCAACAAGGTCGAGCGTGGGAGCCCATACTACATCAAAGCACAGTTCTTCAGCGGAACGAGCTACGTGCAGCTGCGCAAGTCCGTGCCTGCCGTGCAGTCTTTTCAGCGCGTCGAGGACGCGATCGACGACGGCGTCGAGGGCGTGGAGGACGAGGATCGTCTGCGCGACCTGGCGTACCTGTCGATGGCCCGCACCTACTACTCCGCGTCGATTCGGCTGGACCCGGAAACCAACGCGCCTTCCGTCGACGAGAAGAAGCTCAGCGCCGCGGTAAAGAACTGGAACGCCATTCAGCCGGCGAGCGAGTACTGGCTGGACGCGCTCTTCGAGGAGTCGTGGGCGTACTTCATGGCGGGCCAATACCCCAAGGCGCTCGGCAACATCCACACCATCCAGTCTCCGTACTTCCCAGGGTCCTTCTACCCGGAGGCGGAGATTCTCAAGGCCGTCGTCTACTTCTCGAACTGCAACTACGACGCCGCCACGACGGTCGTCGCGCGCTTCAACAAGAAGTACGTGCCCATCCAGGATGAGCTCCAGAAAGTGCTCGCCAGGTTCAAAGGCGAACAACAGATGGAGCCGTTCTTCAAGTTCTTGGTGACGGTTCGCCGGGGCGAGGCCGATCTACCGCCGGCCATCGCGGGCATCGTCGAAGCCTCTCTCTCGGACCGGCAGCTGCTGCGCGGCATCGAGTACGTTCGAACCCTCGATGAGGAGATGCAGCGCTTCCAGAAGTCTCCTGGTGGTTTCAAGACCTCCGCTCTGGGGAACCAGGTCCAGGACGTGCTCAAGCAAGCGCGCCGCTACGCCGTTCAGTCCAGTGGGGAGCTCGCACGTCAGCGCTACCAGCGCAATCTCGACGAGCTGGACGAGCACCTGCGCAACGGAGAGAAGATTCTCATCGACATCACCGCGGCCCAGCGCAACGAGCTGGATCAGGCGATCGCCGCCAACCAGGTGAGCGCCGCTGAATCGAAGATCTTTGGCATCGTCAAGCCGGACGAGGAGCACATGCTGTGGCCCTTCGACGGCGAGTATTGGCGCGACGAGTTGGGTTTCTACCGGCAGGTCGTGGAGTCCGCGTGCGGAAGGTAGTTTGAGGGTATGCAGCTGAAGACCGTTTCCACACTTCTCGCCGTTGCCATCGGCGTGTTTCTTTCTCCGTCCGTGCGGGGTGCCGGGCTCGAGCGTCTCGACGCGGCCTGCCTCGACGAGTCGGCCTATCAGGCGGTGGAGGAATGCCCCAAGGGCCCCACGAGATTCGAGGTCGGCGGCCGTCGCGCGGCCGCTTTCAAGACGGCGCCCCCTCCCAGAGAAAAGAAGGCCAAGCGGGACACGCTCGATCAGAAGCAGGCGCCGGAAGAGATGTCCGCGGGGCAGCGAGATTTGCGTACGACGCGACTTCAGGCGCGCGGCCGCAAGCTTTTGATTACGGAGATCAGCGGTCTCGAGCGCCTGTACAAGCGCACGTCGCGCCGCTCACCGGATCGAGCGCAGCTGGTGCGCCGCTTGGCAGAGGCCTACGTCGAGCTGGAATCGGCCGCGTCCCGCGACAAGATCAAGGCGGACATCGACGCGGACGACGCCAAGAAGGCCAAGAACCGCGGCAAGTACAATCAGGCGACCAAGGAAGCCGCTTCCGCTTCGCAGATCGTCAAGCGGGCTCGCGCCAACGCGATCAAATACTACAACCGGATGCGCAAGGATTATCCGGACTACTCGAAGATCGACGAGATTCTGTACTACCTGGCATACGAGTACGAGCAGAACCGCGATCTCGATCGAGCGCGCGAAGTGTATCTCGAGCTGATCGAAAGGGCTCCGGACTCTCAATACATCCCCAACGCGTACCTGGCCTTCGGCGAGCTCTTCTTCGTCGAAGCCATGGCGGATCCGAGCAAGTGGGCGCTCGCGGAGCAGGCGTACCGGCAGGTGGTGAAGTATCCGCCGCCTCGGAACAAGGTGTACGGGTACGCGCTCTACAAGCTCGGGTACGTGGCCTGGAACAGCGGCGAGTACGCCCAGGCGATCCAGGCGTTCAAGGACGTCATCGAGTACGCGAACAAGTTCGAGGAGATGCCCAGCGCCAAGCTGATCCGCAAGTCCGCGCGCCGCGACCTGATTCCGGTCTACGCGGTCGCGGGCAAGCCCAGCCGGGCCTACAAGTTCTTCCGCCCGTTGAGCGGCGACGAACGAGGTAGCCAGGACAGGACGCTCGAGATGATGAGGGATCTCGGCCTCTCCTACTACGACACGGGCCACTACGCCGAGGCCATTGAGCTCTATCGAGACCTGATGGCCCGGGACAAGGGTGATCAGTTCTGCGAATACCAGGTCTTCATCAGCCAGGCGGTCCAGGCGATCAACGCTTCGGACAAGGTCACGATCCGGCGTGAGCTCGACAACATGCTGAAGGTTTACGAGCGTTTCGTGCAACAGGAGCACGCGGACGAGGCGAAGCTCTCGTGCGCGAACCGGGCCGCAGAGCTCCTGACCGAAACGGCGATGAGCTGGCATTTGGAGTCCGTCGGCACGGGCGGAACGCGAGGCACCAACGACCCCAAGACGATGGAGTTGGCTTCGTATCTATACCAGCGCGTAGTCGACAACTTCACGCAGGAGCAGTTCGCGAGCTTCACGTTCCCGCGCATCGTCAAAGAGGATTGGCCGAACATCTACAAGATCCGCTATGCGATGGCGGACCTCCTCTACGTGCAGCAGCGCTGGGAGGATTGCGGTCCCGCGTTCGACGCCGTCGTCGAGGAGAACCCCAAGAGTGAACAGGCCCCCGAGGCCGCCTATGCTGCCGTGCTCTGCTACGAGAAGATGTACGATCAGCTCCACAAAGGCGGTGAGGATCGGCGCGGCCGCGGGCTCGGGCCCACGCGTGACGATGTCGAAGGCAAGGGCAGCGCCAGGAATGCGTCGCGCTTCGCCCCGAAAGAGTTCTCGCCGATGCAGAAGGGCATGATCGCGGCGTTCAACCGCTACGTCTGCTACATCGAGCCGCCCAAGGACAACCGTCAGGCGCAGGAGCAATACGTCGAGGTCAAGTTCCACCGGGCGCGCACGTACTACGAGTCCCAGCACTGGGCCGAGGCGGCGATTGCCTTTCGAGACGTGGCGTTGAACCACGCGGATCACGAGGTCGCTCCCTTCGCTGTGCAGCTGTACCTCGAGGCCCTCAACGTCCTTTCGACGAAGGGAGAGGTTCCCAAGCCGGCCTGCCTCGACGAGATGTCGGAGGACGTGCCGCGCTTTCTCGAGCTCTTTTGCGCGGGCGACAAATACTCGGAAGACAAGGAGAACTGCGACATTCTGACGCGCGTGCAGTGCGACATCCGGCGCCTCGCGGCCCAGAAGACGGTCGAGCTGGCGGACAGCGGTCAGGCTGCGGATGACGCGCTCGACCTGCTGAAGAAAGCTGGAGACGCATACATCGCGCTGTGGCGCGACTACGGCGAGGACCAGCTGTCCAACGGCAAGGAGTCCCAGTGCGGGCGCATGGACGAGGTCCTTTACAATGCGGCGCAGGCGTACCAAGCGGGTCGACTGTTGGCGAAGTCGATCGCGGTGCGGCGGATCCTGCTCAACCCGCGCTACGGCCTGCAGGAAAGCGACCTGGCCAAGAAGGCCATCTATCAGATCGGTGGGAACTACCAGGCAATTGCCGTCTACGACGCGGCAGCCGCCTTCTACATGAAGTACGCGGAGGAAACGAACTACCGCGGTGAAGAGGCGGATCAGGCCATCAGCGACGCGGTCGTGCTCAACTTGGGGCTCGGCCGGGACGAAGAGGGCATCGCCGCGGCTCAGGCGTTCAACAAGTACTTCGGCCGGCGCAAGCCCAAGCAGGCGGCCCAGATTGCCTTCGCCATCGCCGCCCACTACGCCGAGAAGAAGGACTGGGAGGCGGTCATCAAGCGTTTGGGACGGGACGCGATTCGGATGATCGACAAGCAGGCTTCGCTCGACGTGAAGCTCCAGGCCCACACCCTGCTGGGGCGCGCCAACCGGGAGCTGGGTCGAAAGCAGGCGAGTCGTGAGTACGGCAGGGTCGTCGGCGCATGGAAGGATCCCGAAAAGGCAACGGGCGCGATCGAGGAGGCGTACCCGAACTCGGCCGAAGCGCAGCGGCGGCTCGGCAAGGCGCTCACGGCAGTGGGAGAGGCGATCTTTTACTTTGCCGAGGCGAAACGCGAGAAGGCCGACGCGGTGGAGTTTCCCGTCTACAAGGGGAGGGGCACGACGAAAGACGTGCTCAAGCACATCAACACCAAGGTGGCCAAGTGGATGCAGAAGAAGCAGAAGCTGATCAGCGTGGCCAGCCGAGAGTACAAGAAGATCATCGACATGCAGCCGGTTCCGCCTCCTCGCTGGGTGATTGCTGCCGGCTCCCGCGTGGGGGGGTTGGTCGGGCAGTTCGTGGCGGACTTCCGCGCAGCGCCAATCCCGAAGAAGATGCAAAAGGACATCATGGTCAAGCAGGCCTACTACGCCGCTTTGGATGAAAAGTCCGAGCCGTGGAAGCTGCAGGCGAAGAGCGCGTTCGGTGAGTGCCTGGCCTATTCGGTGCGCTACCAGTATTTCGACGAGTACAGCCGAGCCTGCGAGCAATGGCTCGCGGAGAACTACAAAGCAGAGTTCCACTTGATTGACGAGTTCAAAGGCGACCCGAACCGAGTCAATCGCGTGCTGGCGGAGCGGCCGTACCCCCTGCAGCTCGGAGGCGAGCCGGTGCTCTCCCTGCCCCAGGAGGGTGGCTCCAAGAAGGCCCCCGGTGGGGCGCCCGACGATGGCGAGGCAGCCGATGGGAAGAAGACGGCGAGCAACTGACGCCGCGGCGGCCGGGTCGGCTCTGCCGTCGCGGCCGGTCGCGCTTCGAGGAGCGGAAGAACTATGAGAGTCAGGTTTATCACCCTGCTTGGGGTTTCGTTGGTGGTCGCCGCTTGTGGCGGGGCTGGCGCTGGGGGCTCGGGAGCCCAATCGAGCTTGGCGGCGGGCCAGAAGTCCGGAAAGACGAGCGCCAGTGGAAGCGAGATCAGCAAGAAGGCCGCGAAAGGCTACGGCGACGCTCTGAAGGATTTCTTGGCGCACGATCGCGCCTACGATTGGACGCCGGAAGCCTGCAAGAGTAGCGCGGACGAGTTCGTCGCCGTCTCGGAGCAGCAGAGGCAGGACTCTGGCAAGCCACTGCCAGAAGCCTTGTACAATGCTGGCCTGTCATACATGCGCTGCGGTCAGGAGGAAGCAGCCGTCACGCAGTTTCAGGCGGCCATGAAAGCCGGCAAGGAAGGCTTTCACCGCGCCCGCGGCCAGATGGCCCTGTTCGAGTACAAGAAGACGGGGGACATCGACACGGCCATCGGGTCGTTGGAGAAGGTCATTCGGGACGCGAAGTTTCAAAATGTCGAGGCTCTCGTCAGCGTCGCCGCGCTGCAGATGGAGCGGGGCAACGAGATAGAGGACACCGACGGAAGCAACGACATGGAGCGCGCGAAAAAGAACATTCAGCGCGCGCTCGCCATCGACGACAGCTTCATGCCCGCGATGAACCAGCTCGCGATCTACTACATGGAGCAGGCCAAGCGCGCGGCCACGGGAACGAAGGGGCGCCGGAGCAAGCGTGGGCGGCTTTCCGTGGCCGGTTCCCGGCGCGCTCAGGCAAACCGGCAGCAGCTCGAGCTCGCCGCGCTGGTGGCCCAGCAGGGTATCCAAAAAACGCCCAACTACGCACCCATCCACAACACGGCGGGGCTCATCCTGGTCGAGCTGCGGGACTACAACGGGGCGGTCCAGAGCTTTGGGAGGGCCCGTCTGCTGGATCCCAACTTCTTCGAGGCGCACATGAACTACGCCGCGGTGAGCCTCTCATTTCGCGGATTCCAGGAGGCGGAGAAGGCGTATCGAGATGCGCTGCGGTTACAGCCCCAGGACTACGAGGCGCATCTCGGTCTAGCGCTGGCTCTGCGAGGCCAGATCAACGACGCCAACTACGATCAATATCTCGCCGAAGCGGAGAAACACCTCGAAGAGTGCAAGAAGCTCGAGCCCGCGCGGCCCGAGGCGTACTACAACGAGGCGATCCTGACGCAGGAGTACAAGGCGAAAGGCGGGGACAGCGCGCAGGCGGTGCCCGCCCTCAAGGAGGCGGCGGAGAAATACCGGGCATTCATCCAGAAGGCCGAGGGGCAGCCGGCGTACGCGGAGGCCGTCAAGCGTTCGAAGAATCGCGCTCAGGACATCAGCGATACGGTGAGGTTCATCGAGGAAGGCGAACGTCTCCGGGTCGAGCAGGAGGAGCTGGAGCGCAAGGCCAAGGAGGCCGAGGACCGGCAGGCGGCCGAGGCAGCCAAGGCGGGCGCGGCTGGGAACGCTCCTGCAAATCCTTGAAATAGCTTGTTTGTTCGACTTTGAGCGGCTGCTCGTCGGGGCCCCTCGGGCGGCGTACCCCGCGCTTGGGGTCGCCGCGGGGCGGAGCGCCGCGGTCCCGGTGTCCGAGGTGTCGGGGGGTGAAGGCGGTGGTCTGGCACATTCTGGCGAGTTGACGCTCCCCGCCGTAAGCGTGTACAATTTTACTGCAATCCCGAGGAGATGATGCAAATGAAGCAGGCGCGGAAGATGG
This sequence comes from Polyangiaceae bacterium, assembly GCA_050299315.1. GTDB lineage: Bacteria > Myxococcota_A > Polyangia > Polyangiales > Polyangiaceae > SZUA-265. The sequence goes on along the minus strand of JBNKVS010000030.1, from coordinate 84,090 downwards.
GAGCCAGGGTTGCCCTGGTGGGAGCATTGTTGGTTTCGGCAGCGTGGGCACCGGCGGCCTTCGCCCAGACGGAGACGTCGACGACGGAGGACGGCTACGGCTATTCTTTCGACGACGACCCGCTGAACGCCGGGGGGTTCGGGCCCAACGACGCCACCATTCGCGTCCGCAAAAAGGCAGCGCGCACGACCCTGATTCGCCCCCGGACGTCTTTCGTCCCCGAAATGCTCAAGTCCGTAGAAAACATCTAGGCGGACCTTGCTTCAAGACCCCCAGTAGGCGACGGTAAGCGTGCCTCGGCCCGGGGTCGCAAAGCAGTCACCGCTGTAGAAGAGGCGCCCCTTTCCGTTGTCCGCCGAAGACCTCCGACCAGGAAAAGACCAAGCATGGCAAAGGCCGTTCTAACGTTCGCCTCGTATCGCGGCGGGCAGCTCATCAGCCGAGATTCCGTTACCCACGACATCGTCAAGGTCGGGCGTGATCCGAAGAGCCACCTGCGGGTGGACGACGAAGCGGCGTCGAGGATGCACGCGGTCATCGAGGTGGCGAGCGTGCACGAGATCACGTTGATCGATCTCGGCAACGATCCGGGCACCTTCGTCAACGGTCAGCGGATCAACAAATGCAGGATCAACGTCGGGGATCAGATTGACATCGGCGGCACGCAGCTGATTTTCGAAAATGCCCAGCCTGCTGAAACGGGGGCGTACGACGCCCGCCACGCCCTGAGCTCGGCCGTGGCCGCAGCCACCGGGAGCTCGTACGGGGCTGCGCAAGCCGCTGCCGTCGGCGGAGGGTCCATCCCCCCGAGCACTGGTCAAAGCGCAATGCACGGCACCATGGTCGGCGTCGCCCCCGCTCCGGATCTCGGTTACGGCGCCCCGCTTGCCAATGGGAGCGCCCACCCTTCCGCGCCGCATCACGCCCCGGCGGCCGGCGCTGGCTACGGCGGTGAGAGCGGAGGCTATGGCGGCGAGGCATATGGCTCGGGTGGGTATGCGGCCCAGGGCCAGGGGGCGGGCGGTTACGATGCGGGCGGGTACGACCACGACCCGCGGCAGTCTCAAGGCTACGGGGGGCAAAATCCCGGGGGGCAGGGCCACGCGTACGCGGCGGGTCACGCGGGGCAGGCTCAATTCACCTCGGGGGGGTACGCGGCGCAGTCGTTCGGCTCTGCTGGTCACGGCGGCCACGGGCACGAGGCCGCCGGGAACTACACCTACGCCATGGTGAAGTCGGGCCCGGACGTGGCTCCCGAGGAGGTCGAGCTCTCCAACGTCCAGGCCGCCGAGGTGATGATCCTGTGGGGCACGAACGTGTTGCACGTTGCGCACCTCTCACCCCCTCGCAATTTCTACGTCGGTGAAGAGCAGGGCAAGGCCTTCACGTGCGACTTTTTCATACCCGCCGAGAAGCTCGGAGCCACCAAGGTTCCCGTCGTCATCGGGGATGCGTCAACGATTGCCGTGGTAATCCCCCAGCACGCGCAGGGAGAGGTGGAGGGCCCCGACGGCCAGCGAATCAGCCTCGATCAGGCGCGCGCGCAGGCGCAGGCGTGCGGCGAGCTGCCCGGGGCGCACCAGCTCGCGCTGGCGAACGGGTGCAAGGCGCGCGTTCAGATGGGAGACATCGTTTTCCAGGTCGCGGCCGTCAACGCGGGCAAGCCAGTCGCCCACGGGTTGGCGGGGGGGGTCGACTGGAACGTGATGGCCTACTTTGGCCTTTCCCTGCTGTCCGTCGGGGGTCTCGTAGCCGCGATGGCCTTTTTCGTTCCACCACTCGGTTTGCTCGATGACGAAGGCATCGATCAGGACCAGCTATACCTGATTCAGCAGTACCTCAACGCTGCGGCCGAGCGCGAGCTCGAGGAGGAGGAGGCCGAGGTCTCCGATTCCGACGCGGACAACAAAGAGGGCGGCACCGGGAGCCGGGCGAAAGCCGAAGAAGGCTCCATGGGCAAAGAGACGAGCAAGGACACGAACAAGCGCTACGCCGTGCAGGGGCCAGAGGACAATCAGGATCCCCACCTGGCGCGCCAGGCGGCGCTGCGCGAGGCCATGGAGTTCGGCATGATCGGCCTCCTCAACACCGGGGCGGCGGGCGATCCGAATGCACCGACGGCGGCCTGGGGTCGTGATACCTCTCTCGGAACGGATTCCGTGAGCGCCATGGGCAACATGTGGGGCAGCGAAATCGGCGAGGCCTTCGGCTCGGGCGGGCTCGGCCTCTCGGGTATCGGCGAAGGTGGCGGTGGGCGTGGCGAAGGCGTCGGGCTGGGGAACATCGGAACCCTGGGGCACGGCGCCGGCACCGGCACCGGGCAGGGGTTCGGCTCCGGGCATGGGCGGCTGGGCGGAAGCCACCGCACCCGCGCTCCCCGAGTCCGCATGGGTGCCACGAAGGTCAACGGCCGCTTGCCTGCGGAGGTCATTCGCCGCATCGTGCGCCAAAATTACGGCCGCTTTCGCCTCTGTTACGAGCAGGGGCTGGGTCGCAACCCGAATCTCGCCGGGCGCGTATCCGTCCGTTTCGTGATCGGGCGGCAAGGTGCTGTGTCCAACGTGTCCAACGGTGGCTCGGATCTGCCGGATGCGAACGTGGTCAAGTGCGTCATTCGGGCGTTCTACGGGCTCAGCTTCCCGAAGCCCGAGGGCGGCATCGTGACCGTCGTCTACCCGATCATGCTGCAGCCGGGCTGAGCGCTCCGCGTGCTGACGGGGGGGGCGGGGCGGCGCCCTTCGATTCTGGCCAGGCGGCAGCGCCGTACGGGTGCCCGCCACTCGCCGCTCGTTGATTCGCGCCACGCGGCGGTGCCGTGTACGGGGCCCACCACTCGCCGCGCCAGCGTGAATTTCTGGATTGGGCTTTCGTGCGTGCTGCCTCCGCGGACCCGAACGGAGCGTTGCGTGGGGCCGTGTGGAGCGTGAGCGGCTGGGAGATCGCAGCGCGGGCGCCGGCGACTTTACTTCCTAGTGCTGGGAAAGGTAGTGTCAGGACGGTTCAGTCGTGTGGGTCGCTCGGGCGTCGCCTCCCGAGTGCCGGTGCGCTGAAATGTCCGCAAGCTGCGGGCGCGAAGAAATCGGTAGGCTTCCGCGGCAAAAGGGCGAGCGGACGCCTGAGGAGAGTCGATGTTGAAAGAGCTCACGAGGAAGTTGTGTGGACTGGCCGGGGTGACTCCGCTCCTGGCCTCGGCGTTGCTGGGGTGCAGTCGAGATCACATCGAGGCAATCAATCTCGCCAACAAGGGGGATCAAGCGCTCAAGGTCAACGTCGCAGGCGCGATCCGGTCCTACGAGGAAGCCACACGCCTCGACCCGAGCAACCATCGCATCTTTTGGAAGCTGGCCAACGCGTACCACAAGCAAGAGGAGTGGGACAAAATGGCCTCGACGTTGGCCCGCGCCGCTCAGCTGGCCCCCGAATTTGCGAGCTACTACTACAACCGCGGATACGCCCTCATCAAGATCGCGGGCGCCGGCAACCCGGACGCCTACGAGGCTGCCAAGCAGCCGCTGCAGACTTGCCTGGAGAAGGATCCGAACTATGCCGAGTGCTATCACTGGCTCGGCACCGCGTTGTTGTGGACGGATGACGAGCAGGGCGCGCTCGAGAACTACACCAAGGCGATCGAAAAGGATCCGACCGTCCCGTACTTCTACCCGGCCCTCGGCGAGGTGTATTTGACGCTGCGCATGTACGACCAGGCCGAGAAGGTGCTCAGGGAGGGGACGCGCATCACGAAACCCCTCGTGAGCAACCAGAACGCCCTGTACGGGATGTACACCCTGCTTTCGAACGTTCATCAGGCAAAAGGGGACGACCAGGGCCGGCTCGATTCGCTGGAAAAAGCAAACCAGGTGGCCGGAAAGACACACCCCGAAATCGCGTTCAACTTGGGAAGTACTTATGCGGTCATGAATCCACCGCAAAAGGAGAAGGCTCTCAGGCTTCTGAAGTCGTTCAACAAACGGGCGTGTCGTGGAAAAGCGGGGGCGGAGAAGTTCAAGGATCAATGCGCCACCAGCAACGATCTCGTCCAGAAGCTCCAGACGCTCTAGCGGAGTCGGCCTGGAGGCCGAACATTGGGCACTACAACTTAGGTGGCAAGTGGGCGTAACAGTTTGAGAAACGAGGCGTTCGAGGGCCTTCTCGAACGAGCGCGCCACGTCGGCGACATTCGTTTCGTCGAGGATAGCCCCTCTTCCCGAGGCAGCGGATGGACCTGAACGAGCGCCTGAATGAGCTGGAACGATATCACGATTGGCAAGGCCTAGTCGCCGAGCTGGAGCGAGCCCTCGAGGGGGCCGAGAGCGCGGAAGTGTCCGCGGCGCTTCATCTGAGGCTGGGTACGGTGCTGGGGGAGAAGTGCCTCCGAAGCACCGATGCAATAGGCCACTTTCGGGAGGCCCTGCGCTGTGACAATCGCTGTGTGGAAGCGTTACGCGGCGCTCGTGCCGTATACGCCGAGCTAGGCAACCTCGAGAAGGTTCGCCGACTGCTCGAGGCCGAGTTGCGGCTCGTCGGAGGCCAGCCGGAGTCCGGGCCCATGTGGCTTCAGCTGGGCGATTTGGTGGCTGCCGAGGGGCAGTTGGCGCTCGCGGAGAAGGCGTATCAACGCGCCATCGACGTGTGCGTCGATACTTCGGACGTCGCGCGTGCGGGTCTGCAGGATCTCGTCGTGGAGGATTCCGGCTGGCGAGACTACGTGGAGGAGCTACGCCAGCAGGCGGCCGTCGAGGAGGGGCCCGAGGAGCGGGCGCGCGCCTTGATTCGCGCTGCACGCGTGGCGCGACGTTTCGAGCCAGGGGCCGTTCGGTCCCTGCTCGAGCAGGCATACGAGGCTGATCCGCTGTCGCACGAGGCTGTCGCATACTTCGAACGGCAGCTGGTCGGCTCCTCCGAGCACGATACCGTCGTGGAGCTCCAACGCCGGTTGGTTGCGCGGGAGCAGAACCGCCAACGCCAGGCGCAGCTTGCATTGCGCTTTGGCGTGCGATGGGGGCATTGTTACGAAGACCAGCGGCGAGCTGCTGAATTCCTGGAGGAAACGCTTAGGTGCGAGCCGGACAACGAACCAGCCTTTGCGATGTTGTCCGAGGTGCGCGGCCAGCAGCTCGGGGAGTGGCAGGCGGTCGTGGATTTTGCCACGGAGCTGGCGGGTCAGCTGCAGGGGCCTGCGGCAGCTTTCTATTGGGCAGAAGCTGCCGTGCTGGCGGCAGCACACCTTGGGGACGCGGGGGCGAGTCAGCTGTACTATCAGCGCCTGGCGGAGGTCGCTCCACAGCATCCAGCGCTGGCGCGGGGATCGGCTTCTCTGGGGCAGGTGCCCGACCAGGTGCCCGACAATGAAAGTGGAGTCTCTATGACGGCGCAAAGGCCGGAAGTTTCGGAAGCAGAGGTGGAACACGACCCGTCAGCGGAAAACATCGCCTCCGAGGAGCGCCTGCCGCCGCAGCCCATTTCGCTCGATTCAGAGGCGCCCACCGATCACGTCTCCGCTGCGTCCGAGGAGCCAATACCCGCTTCCGGCGAATTGATCGAAACGGTTCCACCGCACGATTTCGCTGCCTCCGTATCCGTGCCGCCCCCTCTTTCCTCGGTGCCTCCGGAGGCTCTCTCGGCGCCCCCCACCTCTCCCCCACCATCGGCGCCGCCTTCTTCCGTTCCGCCGCCCTACTCGTCGGCGCCGCCCGATTCGCTTTCGCCCGATTCCGTGAGCCCGGGTTCCAACGAGCCGGGCTCGATGTCCCCTGGTCCGATGTCGCCCGGTTCGATGTCGTCGGCGCCGCCCGGTTCGATGTCGTCGGCGCCGCCGGGCTCCTCTTCGCTTCCACCGAGTGCTCCACCCGGGGAGGATGCCGCGGAAGCAGAGGCGGCCGAGGAGGCCGCTGAGGACGAAGCGCTGGTGACGGAGCTGCGCGAGAAGCTCGAGAGCCAAGAGAACCAGAAGCGCGTGCACGAGGTCGTAAAGACCCTCGTGGCGCTGGGCGACGCGCTTCGCGACCGCACCGAGCGCGTCAGTTTCTATTTGCGTGCTGCCGAGCTCTACGCAAACCGCTTCATGAATCAGGCGGAGGCCGTCAAGACATACGAGAAGATCTTGAAGGCCGATCCGGAGCACGAGGAGGCCCGCCAGTACCTGTTGCAGATGTACGAGAAGCGGCGGGACTGGGAGAAGCTCATTCGCCTGCGCCGGGCCGAGGCCGCCCGAGTCGAAGACGAATACGAGCGCGCCGCTCTGCTGAAGGAAATCGCCGAGGTGGGCAGCGCTCGCATCAAGAAGCCGAGCGTGTGCGTCAAGCTCTGGCAGGAGGTGCTGTTTTCGAATCCCGACGACTCGGATGCTCTCGCGGCGCTCGCGAAGCTGTACGAGCGCGGTCGGGATTTCGAGCGGCTCGCGGACGTTCTGGAGCGCCTCGCGATGGACGCGGACGGGCCCGAGCGGGTTCAGATCCTGACGAAGCTCGGCCAGGTCGTCGGCGACAGGCTCAAGGACGACGAGCGGGCGATCACCGTATACCGAGATCTGGTCGCCCTGGAGCCCGCGAATCGGCGTGCGCAGGAGCAGCTCAAGAAGCGCTACGTCTCCTTGGGGCGCTGGGACGACCTGGACGAGTTCTACGCAGCCTCGGGGCGTTGGGACGAGTTCATTCGCGTCCTCGAGAGCAACGAGGCTCGGGCGGAGACGGACGAGCAGAAGATTCGAATGCTCGTCAAGATCGCAGATCTTTGGGAGAACAAGCGAGAGCGCCCCGAGCGCGCGTCTCGAGCCTACGAGAAGATCCTGGCGCTCGACCCAGGCAACGTCGAAGCGGCCACCAGCCTGATCCCCATCTACACGAGCAGCGGAAACGCCCGCGGCCTGGTGAACGTGCTCGAGGTCAAGCTCGGCCACACGGCAGATCCCGTGGAGAGGCTCGAGCTTCTACGGCAGCTCGGCGAGCTCTACGAGGCGCGTCTCCGGACGCCGGAGGATGCGTACAAGCACTTCCGGGCCGCCTTCGAGTTGGCGCCGATCGACGAGCAGGCGCAAGCGGATGCAGAGCGCTTGGCGGAGGTCGTGGGCGAATGGCAGCCCTTGATCGACTCGTATCGCGCCGCCGTACAGCGCTGCGAGGGCGACGGGGATTACGAGTCCGTCGCCATATTGCGGCTGCGCCTCGGTACACTGCTGGCCGAGCGCGTCGGCAACGTCGCAGATGCCTTGATCGAGTTTCAAGCCGTCTGCGATGCCCAGCCGGACAACGTGGACGCTTTGCGTGCGCTGGAAAAGCTGTACCTCGGCTCGGAGCGGTACGCGGAGCTACTCGAGGTCTACACTCATCGGGCGCAGCTCGCGGAGGACCCGGCGGAGAGCCGAGAGGTGGCTCGCCAGATTGCGCAGCTGTACGAAACCCGACTCGGTGATCCCCAGGCTGCCGTCGAGAGCTATCAGAACGTCCTGTTGCAAGAGCCGATGGATGCCGGAGCCTTGGAGGCTCTCGATCGGCTCTACGCCACTCTCGAGGATTGGGAGAGGCATGCGGAGGTCGTCGAACGCCGGCTGGAGTTGGAGGTCAGCGAGGCTGAGCTGGTGGAGCTCAAGTTTCGGCTTGCCGTCGATCAGCAAGTGCACCTGGGTCAGCCGTCTGCGGCGCTGGACACGTACCGCGAGGTCTTGGCACTGATGCCCGGCCACGATGGAGCGCGACAGGCGCTCGAAGGCATGTTGGAGGTCGAGGCGCTGCAGTCCGGCGCGGCGATGGTGCTCGAGGGCATCTACGAGGTGCTCGGCGACTGGGAGAACCTCATTCGAGTGATGGAGATTCTCGCCGCCAGCTCCTACGACCCGGCTGCGCAGGTCGAGCTATACGGTAAGGTCGCCGAGGTCGCGGAGCTGCGCCTGGAGGACATCGGGCGAGCCTTCGAAGCGCAGGCGCGCGCGCTCCTGATCAACCCGGAACAGGACACGACGGCCGGCGAGCTGGAGCGGCTCGCCTCCATGCAGGAGAACTGGTCGCGGCTCGGGGAGCTTTTCCACGAAGTGGCCGATCAGCTCGGCCAGACCGAGCTCGCTCGGGAGTATCGCCTGCGCGCCGCGCGCAACGAAGAGCGCCTTGGCAACGTCTCCGCGGCGGCTCGCAACTACGAGCGTCTTCTCGAGATGGATCCCTCCGATGGCGAGGCTCTGCTCGCGATCGATTCCCTGTACCGCGGCGCCGAGCGGTGGGAGGAGCTGGTCGGGGTTTTCCGACGGCGCATCGACCTGTGCAGCACCGAGGAGGAATCCGCCGCTCTGTACGCACAGCTGGCGCAGCTCCAAGAGCAGCAACTCGGGCGCCCCGAGGAGGCAATCGCCTCCTATCGGGAGATTCTCGTGCTGGATCCGACCAGCGAGGTCGCGCTCACCAACCTCGACAGCTTGCTGACGAAAACGGAGCGCTGGACAGAGCTCTCCGAGAATCTGGAGGTCCGGCTAAAGCTCGCGGACACCGAAGAGAAGCAGCGCCAGCTGATGCTTCGCCTCGGCCATCTGTGCGAGGAGCGGCTGGGGCAAGTCGAGCGCGCCATCGAAACGTACCGCGAGGTGCTCGATCGTGATCCATACGACGCCGAGGCTTTGGCCTCGTTGGAGCGGCTCGCCGACGGCGACTACGAGCTCACGGTCGCGGAGATTCTCGAGCCGCTCTACCAGCAGCTAGGAGAGTACGAGAAGCTGGTTCGCGTGTACGAGGTTCAAGCGCGCCGCGCGGAAGACCCCTCTCGCCGCGTCGAGCTGTTGCACCGCATCGCGAGCCTTCATGAGGATGTCGCGGGCAACCTGGAGCTGGCCTTCTCGACCTATGCGCGGGCGTTGGAAGCCGACCCCTATGACGAAATCACGGTCGAGGGCCTGGACCGCCTCGCCCGTGCGCGCGGTAGCTTCGAGCCCCTGGCAGAGGTCTACGAGAGCCTGGCCCGTTCGCGGGAGGGGGAAGAGCTTCAGGCTTACCTGTTCTCCTCTGCGGCTCGAGTCGTCGAAGTGGACATCCAGGACGTCGAGCGGTCCATCGAGCTGTATCTGTTGGTGCAACAATGCGCGCCGGAAGACCTCAGCGCGCTCGACGCACTCGAGCGGCTCTATAAGGTCTCCAGCCAGAATGCGGAGCTGTCCGCGATTTTGCTGCGCAAGGGCGAGGTTCTCGAAGATACGGAGAGCCGCAAGATGGCCCTGTTCGAGGCCGCGGAGTTGGAGCAGGGCGTGCTCGGCCGCATCGACCACGCCATTTCCGCCTACCGGCGGGTGCTCGATCTCGATCCGGAAGACGCGCGGGCCCTCGACGCGCTCGCTTCGCTTTTTCTGCAATCGGCCCAGTGGGAGCAGCTACTCGAGATTCAGCTGCGGAAGGTCGATCAGGCTTTCGACCCCGAGGAAAAGAAGAAGATCTACTACCAGATGGGGGCCGTCTACGAGCGCGAGTTGGAAGATGTCCCGCGCGCGATCGATACCTACCAGCGCGTGCTGGAGCTCGATCCGGATGACTTGACGGCTCTCGGGCGCTTGGACGTCCTGTATCAGACGTCCGAGAACTGGCCGGAGTTGCTGACCGTTCTGGGCCACGAGGCGGAGCTCACGGCCGACCCCGCCGAGGCGGTGAGCTTTCAGTTTCGAATCGCCGAGCTCTACGAGAAGCGCCTCCAGGACGTGGAACGCGCCGTAGAGCTGTACCGGGACGTGTTGAACATTCAGCCGGAGCACGACCCCACGCTCCGGGCCCTCGAGGGCATCAAGGCCGGGGAGAGCTCGTTCGCTTTGCAGGCGGCCAGCGTGCTCGAGCCCGTTTACGACGCGATGGCCGAGTGGGATCGGCTGGTGAGCGTGCTGAGCGTTCAGGTGAAGTTCGCCGAGGATACGTTCAGTCGAGTCGACTTGCTCCATCGCATCGCCTTGCTCCACGAAGAGCGAATGAACGACCTTGGTGGCGCGTTCGATTGGTGCGCACGAGCCGTGGTCGAAGACAGTCGCAACGAGGAATCGCTTGGGGCGCTCGAGAGGCTGGCCGCCGCGACGGAGCAGTGGCCCGCGGTCGCCCAGCTGTACCGAGAGGAGCTGGAGCGGCTCGCGGAGGAGCCGGACCGACTGGTCGAGCTCGGCCTTCGCGTCGCCCAGGTTCTCGAGGTGCAGCTCGACGATCTGGAGGGCGCGGTCGAGCGCTACCGCGGCGTGCTGCAGAGCGAGCCGGACAACCCGGTGGCGATCCGTTCGCTCGGGAGGCTTTTCGAGCGTTCGGAGCGCTGGTCGGAGCTGGCCGACGTCCTGCGGCGAGAGGCTGCAATTGCTCATACCCCCGACGAGATTCTGGACTGCAAATACCGCCTCGGGGAGGTGTACCGCCTGCGCCTCGAGGACTTTGCTGCTGCGGTCGCAGCCTACGACGAGGTCCTCAGCTCGGCCCCCGAGCACGAGGCATCTCGCATCGCTCTCGAAGAGCTCTTCGAGGCGGACAAGAATCGCGTGGAGGTCTGTCGCATCCTCGAGCCGCTCTACGAAGCCGGCGCCGAATGGGAGCGTTTGGTTCGCGTTCACGAGGCTCAGTTGGCAAGCATCTCGGAGCCGTCCGAGCGCCTCGACATGTACACGCGGATCTGTGAGGACTACGAAGAGCGACTGGCCGATCCTTATCGCGCGTTTGGCGTGATGGCTCGGGCCATGCACGAGCAGCCCACGAGCGACCGCGTTCACCTCGAAATGGAGCGGCTCGCGCCTGCCTTCGACGGGGGCTGGGAGGAGCTAGCCAACACCTATGCCGACGTGATGAGCGTCGAAGGTGTGGGGGTGGGGGTTCAGGCGCTCGTGGGTCGCTACTTGGCTCGCGTGTTCGAAGAGGAGCTAGCCGACGTAGACAAAGCGGAGGAGGCGTATCGCTACGTCTTGACCGTAGCGCCCGGAGAGCCGATCGCGCTCGAGAACCTCGATCGCATCTACCTCGGGCTGGAGCAGTGGGCAGAGCTCGCGGGCGTGCTGGAGCAACGGGCGGCGGCCGAGCAGGAGACGCACGAGAAGGTCGAGTTCTACTCGCGGCTCGGGCGAGTGTACGACGAGCAGCTGAGCCAAACGGACGACGCTCTGCGCGTCTACCGGCTCATTTTCGACGAGCTCGCGCCCAGCGATCCCGAGGCGACGGCGGCGCTGGTGCGCATCTACGAGGCGCGCCAACAATGGGAGCGCCTCGAGGAGGTGTATCGGCGCCAGCTGGACACCGCTCTCGGGGACGTGGAGCAGGCCGACATCCGCGCGAAGCTGGCGCGCCTTGCCTCGGAATACCTGGGCCGGGACGAAGAGGCGATCGAAGGGTGGAAGCGTGTTCTCGATCTGCGTGGTGAAGACACGGAAGCGCTGGACAGCCTCGCATCGCTCTACGAGAGGCGCGCGCAGTGGGCCGAGCTGGGCGACATCCTCGAGCGGCTCTACGATGTTGCGCTCGAGGATACGGACCGGGTGCGCGCGCTCACGCGTAGGGCTCGGCTTTTCGCCGAGGCGCTCGGGCGGCACGATGAGGCAGTGGAGGCTTGGCAGCGAGTTCTCGACATAGATTTCTCGAATCTCGACGCCCTGCGAGCCATCGCCGCTCTTCGGCGCAACAAGCAGGAGTTTCCGGAGCTGGTCGACGCTCTGCACCAGTTCGCGGACCGCGCCGGGGAGACGACCGAGAAGGAAGAGCTGCGCGAGGTCCACCGGGAACTGGCGAAGCTGTACACGGAGAAGCTCGAGCAACCGGAGGACGCAAATGATGCCTGGCGGCGCCTGCTCGACGTCGACGCCGAGGATCACGAGGCGCTCGACCGGCTCGAGGCAGCCTATCGCGAGGCGGAGAGCTGGACCGAAGTAGTCGAGATTCAGTTGCAGCGCGCCAGCGCCCTGACGGAGCCGGGCGAAAAAGTTGCTCAGCTGCTCGAAGCGGCGAGCATCTGGAAGGATCAGGTTCGGGAGTACGATCGCGCCGTGGACGTTTTCGATCGCATTCTGTCGATCGAGCCGACGCACGACTTCGCTTTCCAGGAGATCGAAAAGCTCCACACGCTCGCCGAGCGGTGGGAGCCCTTGATCGAGCTGTACCTGGCGCGTCTGGAGAATACGGAAGAAACGGAAACCCGTTGCGACCTTCTGCGCCGCATCGCTCGCGTGTTCGAGAAGCATCTCGACGACGCCGATCAGTCGTTCGACGCACTGGTGTCCGCGTTCGCAGAGGATTTCGGCGACGACGAAACCGTTGCCTATCTCGAGCGCATGGCCCAGGTGACGGAGCGCTGGGGCGAGCTGATCAACACGGCGAACGAATGGCTGCGTGAGCAGACCGAAGATCGAGAGAAGATCCGCCTCTGCCTGCGTTTGGGCAAGTGGTACGGAGAGAACCTTGGCCGCCCTGAGTTCGCGCAACCGTACTACGGTCAAATCCACCAGCTCGACCCCAACAACGCTCAGGTGCTGCGCCAGATGGCGCACATCTACCGCCAGAGCGCGCAGTGGAAGAAGATGGGCGACATGCTCTACAAGGCGCTCGAGGTGGCGACCGCCAACGACGATCGCAAGACGATCCTCGTCGACCTGGGTGAGCTGCTCGACAAGCACATGGAGCGCCGCGAGGAGGGCGTTTCCTACTTCCGCCGAGCGCTCGAAGTGGACCCGTATCACCTCCCGGCGCTCGAAGCACTCGAGCGAATCTTTGCCGAGGAGGAGGAGCATTCGGAGCTAGCCGAGATCCTGGAGCGAAAGGTCAAGGGTCTCAGCGAGCCCGATCAGGTGGCGACAGCCCGGGAGCACCTGGCTCAGCTCTACGAGCAGAAGCTCGAGAACTGGACAAAGGCGGGAGAGGTGTATCGGCAAGTCGCCGAGTACAACTCGGCGAACATCGTCGCCCTGCACGGTTTGCAGCGCGTCTACCAGAAGACGCAGAACTGGGGCGAACTGGTCAAGGTTCTCGAGCAACAGCTCGACGTCGTCGACACCGAACGAGCGCGTCTCGATGCGTTGCTCATGCTCGCCGAGATTCAAGAGCAGCAGTTCCTCAAGGCGGACCTCGCGGCTGAGCGGCTGGAGCAGGCGCTCGATATCGACCCGACCGAATTGCGGGCATACGAGGCGCTCGAGCGGTGCTATCGCCGCCTCAAGCGCTGGTCGGATCTCATCACCACCTGCGACCGACACATCGGAGAGGTCGGCGACGTGGAGAAGAAGAGCCAGCTCTTCGAGGAGATTGCGCGAGTACTCGCCGACGAAATGGAGGAGCCGGATCGAGCGATTGACGCGTACCAGAACATTCTCGATCTGAATCCGAATCATCTCAAAGCGCTCGAGTCCCTGGCTCGCCTCTACGAGAAGCAGGAAGACTCCGTCCAGAGCATCGAGATGATGATCCGCGTTGCGGACCTCGCCACGGACGGCGCCCAGCGCGTCGAGATGTACTACCGAATCGGAAAAGCGCTCGACGAGAAGCTGCTCGATCGCGGGCAGGCGAAGGAGCGGTTCGAGTTGGCTCTCGATCTCGATCCGTCGCACGTTCCCACGCTCACCGCGTTGCGGGCCATCGCCAAGGATGACGGGGATTGGGATAGCGTGGCGACGTACCTGTACCAGGAGCAACAGCACACCGAGGGCGGGCGCGCAAAGGCCAGACTGCTGGTCGAGCTGGGTGAGGTGCGGACCGAGCGGCTCGGCGAGCGCGAGCTCGGCATCGAGGCGTTCGCCGCGGCGGTGCAGGCGGATCCAGAGTGCGAGGAGGCTGCGTTGCCCCTCGTCAACGAGTACGTCTCCAACGAGGCCTGGGACGCCGCGGCTCCGCTGGCCGAGATGTTGGTGCGTCGCGCCAAGAACAAGTCTCGAGAGGAGCAGCACGAGGTGCAGCGCCTGCTCGGGAAGATTCAGCAGGCCCGCGGGGACCTCAAGGATGCGTTGGAGGCCTACCAGGCCGCGCACCAGTTGGATTTGGCCGATCTCGAATCCGTCACGGGCTTGGCCGAGGTTTCCTTCGCTCTAGAGGATTGGCCGAGCGCGCTCACGAATTACCAGAAGGTTCTCGCTGCTCTCGGCGAGGAAGAGGAGGAGCGCCGGGCGGAAGTGTACCACCGGCTAGGCCACGTCAAGCAGGCTCAGGGTCAGGCGAAGCAAGCGATCAACAATTACGAAAAGGCGTTGGTTCTTCAGCCCGATCACAGGCCAACGCTCGAGGCGATGGTGGAGCTGTACACGGCAGAGTCCGAGTGGGCGCTCGTCGCGAACTTCAAGCGTCGGATCTTGGAGCAAGTCCTCGATGACGAGGAGCGTGTGGCACTACTCTCGGACATCGCCCAGGTCTGGGGCGAGAAGCAGCGAGACGCCGCGAAGGCGATTGAGGCGCTGGAAGAGGCGCGGGAGATTCGGCCAGCGGATCACGTGATCCTGCACAAGCTCTTGCAGCACTACCAAGAGACAGGAGACTGGGGGATGATGATCCAAACCCTCTCCTCCATCTCCACGATCGAGGAGCAGGATTCGCGAAAGGCCCGCTACTCGTACACGATGGCGCAGCTGTATCGCGACAAGATCCACGATCACGATCGCGCGGTGGAGCTGTTCAACGAGGCGCTCGACCTGGACCCGACGATGCTCGAGGCCTTCGAGCGCATCAACAAGATTCTGACGGTCGAGAAGAACTGGAAGCAGCTCGAGCGGCAGTATCGGAAGATGTTGCACCGCGTGGCGGGGAAGGGGAACTCCGAGCTCGAGTTCACGCTGTGGCACCAGCTGGGGCTAGTCTATCGAGATCGCCTTTCCAGTATTCAACCGGCGCTCGAGGCGTTCAAGATGGCCTCCAGCTTGAAGCCCGACGAGACGCAGGAGCGGGTCATCCTCTCTGAGCTCTACGAGGTGGCCGGTCGTCATGACGACGCGATCGCCGAGCAGCGGGCGTTGTTGGAAAAGCAACCGCTGTCCGTCTCGCCATATCGGGCCCTGTTCCGCCTCTACACGGCGAAAGGGGAGTTCGATCCCGCTTGGTGCACAGCGGCCGCGCTCGCCTTCATGCAGCAGGCCAGCCCGGAGGAGAAGACCTTCTTCGAGAAGCGAAGAGTCGTGGGGATGCCCCAGGTTCGGGGGCGGCTGACCAACGATACGTGGACACAACACATCATTCACCCCGAGCAAAACGTCTACATTTCCAAGATCTTCGAGATGCTGGCTTCTGCAGCCCTGGCCGCCAAGGTGGCCATGTTGCACGCCAAGCGCCAGCTGCGCCCGCTCGACAAGCGCCTGCAGCAGGATCCTCAGAATTCGACCGTCACGTTCGCCAAGACCTTCTTCTGGGCGGCCAACGTACTTTCGATTCACGCCCCCGAGCTGTACGTCAGCACGGAGAGCCCCGGAGGCGTTGCCGCAGTTCCCGTTAGCCCACCGGCATCCCTGGCGGGCAAGGCCGTCTTGACGGGGTTCACGCCGCAGGAGCTGACCTTCATTTGTGGGCGACACCTGGCTGCGTACCGACCCGATCACTACATGCGGACGCTCTTTGCCACCCAAGGGGAGCTGACGATCATGCTTTTTGCCGGTGTTCAGCTTGCTGCGCCCCACACGCCAGTGCCGCCGGACATGCAGCAAAGCGTTCGAGCCACGGCGAGTGAGCTGGCGAAGTACATGAGCCCGGAGCACCACGAGGGGCTTCGAACCGTCGTGAAAAAGTTCATCGAGAAGGGCGCGCGGGCGAACATCAAGAAGTGGAACCGAGCGGTGGAGCTCACGTCGGCGCGTGCCGGGCTGGTCCTGTGTGGTGATCTGGATATCTGCAAGAAGGTGCTCAGCGCAGATCCGACGCGGCCGGGGGAGCCGACGGCGGCCGAGAAGATGAAGTCGCTACTCGCGTTCAGCGTGAGCGAGGACTACATGACGATTCGCAAACAGCTCGGTGTGGGCGTGAAGGAGTGAGCCGGCGTCGGTCGTCGTCGCATCCTGGTCAGCTTGGGGAGCGACGCGGGCGTGCCCTGCCGCGAGCTGACGTGCTTGCTGCTTGCGCGTCCTGACCCGAGTTGACCTGCCTCCGCTCGATCGCCTCGGGGGCCGCTTTGACCAGCGCCGCAGTCGAGCCAAAGGTGGCGGAGTCAACCGGGCCGTAGCTCGGGGAAGCGGCGGTGCCGAGGCCGATGAGGATGTCTCGGGGGGAAGCGGGTCATTTTCTACGCAACCGGCCCTCGCGACGGGTCGAGTTGGATGACATGCCCGATCACGTTTTCGCTTCGACGCTCTCCGAAGGGTCCACGTTGCCTATCGCTCCTCCGGCGGCCCGGAAGGGTCCCTGGCGGCTGATCTGCAATGGTCGCGGCGAGACGATGCAGCGTCGACTGGGTTCCGGAGAGTCGATCGTCATCGGGAGCAGGCACCCGGCCGACTGGGTGGTCTCGGATGCAGCGGTGAGCGCGCTCCACGCTCGCATCAGCGCCACGGCGGATGGCCTGAGGGTGGAGGATCTGGGTTCGCGAAACGGGACCTTTCTCGCGGGGGCGCGCCTACGGCAACCGATGGTCATCACGGAGCGCGCGAGCCTGCACCTGGGAAGGAGCTACCTGGCTGTGGCTCCCGTCGAGTCGGGGCTGGCTCGTATGGTGCCGAGCTCGACGGGGATCCCCGAACTGGTGGGGAGCTCCGAGCCAATGCAGCGACTGGCGGAAGGAATCCGCCGAGTGGCCGCTTTGAATGCGCCGGTTCTTCTCCAGGGAGAATCGGGAACCGGCAAGGACGTGGTCGCCAGGGCGATTCACCGCCTATCCGGTCGAGAGGGCAGGTACGTCCCCGTCAATGCCGGGTCCCTGAGCGACTCCCTGGCGGATAGCGAGCTCTTCGGACACCGTCGGGGCGCGTTTACCGGCGCCTTGCAGTCCCGCGCCGGTGCGTTCGAGCAGGCGGATAAGGGGACCTTGTTTCTCGACGAGGTCGCCGAACTCGCCCCCGCGGTGCAGGCGAAGCTCCTGCGAGCGGTGGAGCTCGGCGAGGTGCGTCCGCTCGGGGCAACCTCCGCGATCGTGGTCAGCCCTCGCATCATCACGGCGACCTGGGCGCCCCTCGTGCAGCGGGTAGCCGAGCTTCGCTTCCGAGAGGATCTCTATCACCGCATTTCCACCTTCGTTCTGGAGCTACCGCCACTGAGGAGTCGCAAGAGCGACATCGTCGCGTTGGCGGAGTCCTTCTTTCAGCGAGAGCGAGGGCAGCTCGGCGACAAGCGGTTGGCGCCAGCGGCCCTGGCTCGCCTCGTCGCCCACAACTTTCCCGGCAACGTGCGCGAGCTGTTCGCGATTCTGTATCGGGCCGCGGTGATGACGGGCGGCGAAGAGATTGGCGCGCTCGACATCGATGCGGCGACTCCCCGAGGTGCAGTCGCGAAAGACCGCTGCCCGAGCGTCGACGTACGGCGCCTGCTGGAGGCCCACGACGGCAATGTGAGCGCCGCGGCGCGTAGCGCGAAAGTGGCGCGGAGTACCTTTCGATCCTGGCTCAAGCGCTCGGAGGCCCTTGTAGACGAGAGCGGCGACTCGGAGGTCGTCACCTCGCGCGAGGTCGACTCCGGGACGTCGAACACCGGCTCTGGCGCGAGCGAGTGACCCTCTCCGCCCTCGAGCTCGAGCCGATGAGAGCTGCGCGGGCGCCGGGCCCCCGCCGACGAAGAAGGCAGGCACCAGGGCACTGAACCTCAGGGCACCCAACCTGGGACGCGATGCCGCCGGTAGGCGCCCATCGAGGACGCGACTCTCTCTCAGAGCCATCACCGCGAGGGCGGTGACGGCGGACGCGACGAGTCAGAACCGAGCGGACGGCAGCCGAGCGACACGGGACCCGGCGATTCAGAGCCCCAAGCGGCTCAGAACGCGACGCGGAGCCAAAGGCCCTGGGTATTCGGACCGATCAGCGGTGAAATCTGCGCTCGGACGCTTCGGGTCGACTTCCCCGAGTCCATTGGCGAAGCCGCGGGTGATTCGTCGCCCGTCCCGGCCAGGTACCAAACGACCGTGCTCAGCGATGCGACGGCTCCGATGCCGAGGCTGACGAGGGAGAGGGTCTTGAGACGATCTCCCGTGTCCGCCCGAGCGCTGAACGTGTCGCAGGCATTCGAGTACGTGCGCTCCATCGTATCACGCAGCTGATCGCCGACGCTTTCGGAGATGCCGGAGCCGTTGGCCACGTCGCCACACGGGGACACGGGTCGGCTGAAGCGCTCCGCTTCCTCGTCCATCTTCAGGTTTTCGACGATCTGATTCTTGATGTCGTTCGCCGATGAGTACTCGCTGTTGGCAAACCCCGCCAGGACCGCGGAGGTGCCCAGCGCAAGAGCGCCCACGGAGATGGCCGCAATGCCCCCGGGGGAGTCCGTCAACCACGTGAAGAATCCGGGCTGGTCCGTTTGCGGGTTGGGCGCGACGCTCAGAGGCGCGCCGACGCCTTCGGCGGCGCCCGGCAAGGGTTCGGGCGGCGCCGAAGGCGCCGGGGCAGCCAAATCCTGCCGCAACTGCAGGCTGACGTAGATCTGCTGCCCGGCGGTGGCCTCCAAGACCTGCTCGGCGCTCACCGCGCCCGATCGCGCGCTCAACACGTGAGAGCCGGGCATCACGTACACCACGCCCGGGAGCGGCGACCGACCCACTTCGATGCCGTCGAGCATCACGGCCGCGTCCGCGATGTTGACGGAGACGTTCACCTCGCCGACGCGCTGGCGCGCCTCGTCGAAAGCGTCCCGCGCATGGGGCAGCGCCGTCGCGCCCGGGTTGTTGCGAATGTACTTTTCGAAGTTTTGCGCGGCCTCGGCGTAGCGCCCGGCTCGGAGCTCGCTCTGGGCGAGGTTCAGAAGCACGGCGGGGTGAGCCTTCAGCGCGTACGCCTGCAGAAACGCCAACCGCGCTTTGTCGTACTCCTGGGCATCGTAGTGAGCGACGCCCTCTTTGAACCGCTCACGGGCGATTTGGGTTTCGGCGTCGGACTGGGCGAGCGCGGGTGCCGATGCAATGGCCCCAGCAAGGCACAGGGAAAGGGCGAACGCGCGGGCGGCCATGGAGCGGGTCGATAGCCCGCGACGACGGGGACGATGGATGGTTCGCATGACTAAGACAGGCGTAGAGGCTTAAAAGGGACTCTGCCTGATAATGCCACCCCGGGGGCGGCTCGGGGGCGGCTTTTTTTTCCCGGCGCTTGCGCTGCCCTCGCTCGGCGCCGCGGGCGGGTTTGCGCGACCCCCCGCCGCATTGTCTGGATATTCAACTTTGTCGGGCGGTTGCGCCTCGAGCTCGGGAGCCTTCGCGCCGCTTTGCGCGGGCGCGGAAAATTCCGCGTTCGAGCTGTCGGTGCTGCCGCTCGCTCCGCTTGGAAGCGGCTGCGTCGATTCGAGTGGGCTCGGTTTTTCGATTGTGGACGCCGCTGCCGGGGGCGCCTGCGAATGCCCGAGCGCGGGTCTCACTGGCACCGGCCGCTGGCTCGGCGCCGGCTCGACCCTCCGCCACGGCCGGCCGAGCCCCGTCGCGAGGAGGACGAGCAACGTGACGCCTCCGATGCCGGCGATCCAAGGCAACAGCGGGGAGCTGTCTCGAAGCGACCGGGGCTTCGCGCGGAGCGCGCTCTGATCCGGGTACGAGTACCACTCCGGGGCCGAGGGGTTGGCGGCGGCTGCACGGCGCTGCCGGAGCCGCTGGGTGGTCGATGTCAGGCTGCGCAGAATCGCCCGGAAGGGCAGACCCACCAAGGTGAGGTTGCGTGGCCGCCCTTCGGCGGCGCTCGGGCTGTCGTCTTGCGCCGGGACGCTTTCGTGGGCCAGCGAAACGCCGCCCAGCGGGCCATCGTCCGCGGGGGGCGCCGACTCTTCGCCACGAGCATCCCGATCGGCACCGAACGCGGCGGCGGCCGGCATCGCCGGCGCATCGTTGCTGCGCGGGAACTGCTCCGGCACCTGAACTCCCAGCTGGGTCGACTTGCCGTGGGGCCCGGCCAGGGACGGGGCGGGCAAGCCGGTCTCCGTCGGCACTCGCGCGCGAGCCGGGCTCGTGGCCCAGCGCTCGTGGATCGATCCATATCGCAGCAGCGCCGCGTGCAGCCGCTGGGTGACGGGACCGGACTGCTTCACCGGATCGTTCATGCCGCCCGGCTCCTGGTGGGGGCGAGGGTCGATGCGGCGCCGGTCGACGGCGGGAAGGCGGCGCGCTCGCTTCCTTCGTTTGGTCTCGCGCGATATCGCAAGCCGCGTGGAGCGACGGCGCGCGCCGCGCCGCGGTCCATGCTGCTCCGAAGAGGAGCAACGCGGCACGAACTATCGTATTGGATCCCAGACACTTAGGTTTGATGGTACCACCCGGCCACCGCGCGGCGCAACCGGGCCCACAATCGCCGCCGGCGGAGCCAGGCCGCCGCGGCCGTCACCGCAGGGCCTGCCTCATTTTGCGCCTCGGCGGGTTCGCTTTGCGCGTCGCGGGTCTCGGCCGTTTGCCTTGCGCCTTTGCGGGCTCGGCCGGTTTGCCATGGACCCCTCGGCGGGCTTGGCGGTCTTCGATCGGTTTGCCATGGACCCCTCGGCGGGCTTGGCGGGTCATCGACCGGTTTGCTCGCGGCCCCGCGGGTTTCGACCGGTGCGCTCGCGACTTGAAAGAATCGGTGTGCCGTCGCTGAGTCCGGGGCGCGGTGGAGCGCCTCGGCCGGGCGCTCCGGGCTCGGCGACGCTTCGCGCCGGCACCCGTGCAGTGGCTTTGCGGTCGAGCCGCTGCGCGGGGACTCGCTGCGCCCCGGGGCTTCTTTCGGCCGAAGGACGGTTCGACGAGGCGATGGCTCGTCTGCCGTGCTGCTCTCGTTTGCCCTCGCGGGGCCTTTCCGTGCCCGGCGTGCGCGGTCGGAGGGCGCCGCTCGGTGTCATTCGTACCCACCCGGCCGACTCGCACTCCGCGTTCGCGCGTGCTCCGCGCGGGCTCGCGCCGGGCGGGTGACGTCCGCGCCGAAGCAAAGGCCATTCTTTGCCCCTTGCTCTGCGCGGTTCCTCGCCCGCTTTGCCCCGCGGCCGGTCCCGGTGGGTCCACTTCGACCTCCCGCAGGATTTGTTCCGACTCTGCCGCTTTGGATTTTGAGTGCTTGCGGCTTCGCAGCAGCACGCCACCCAGCGCTCCTCGGGAGCCGCGGCGGGGAGGGCGGCTTGCCCTGGCTCAGAACGAGACGATGACCCTGCGCCTCCCCTGTTCCGCGCCCTCCGGGGCCCCGCCCAACCACCCCGTTGGCGTGACCTGCCGCCGGGTGTTTGCGTCGAGCGATGCTCGAGTCTCGAGCGGTGTGCCTTGGGGCCGGGCCCGGGCCGTTTCCACTCTTCTGTTGGCGCTTGCCTGCGCGCTCGCCGCGGGCACGGCGCGGGCGGCGCCGCGGCTGCGCGAGCTGGCGCAATACCTCGACTCGGATGCGGCCCGCATCGTGTCGTACCTCACTCGACCGGCTCCCTTCGAGCTCACCGAGTCACCCTTTGACCCGGCTGCCCACGACCCACCCGACACCGGTTGGAAGAAGGTGGAGCTGAAGATACCGAGCGAGCTGGGCATCGCGCCGATCGACCCGATGCCTCTTTCTGGGCTCGTTCGCGCACTTCGGGTTACCTCCGCGGCCGACCACGTCGAGATCGCGTTGCTCGTCCCGACCGACGCGCAAGCCTCCGCGTTCTTCTTGCCTGACCCCTACCGAGTGGTGCTCGACGTGGCACGCCCGCGTCCGGTCACTTCGCCCCCCGAGCCATCGACGGGCAGCCCGCGCCGAGTGCGCCGCGTTGCGATCGACCCCGGTCACGGCGGCGAAGACCCAGGGGCGGTGGGGGCGGCGGGGCTTCGCGAAAAGGATGTGGTGCTCGACATTGCGCACCGCGCCGCCGCCCTCGTGGCACGTGACCTCGGTGCGTCTGCGATTTTGACGCGCGACGGAGACGTACGCGTTCCACTCGAGCAGCGGGTGGCCAAGGCAAACGCCTTCGGAGCGGACCTGTTCGTGTCGATCCACTGCAACGCAGCGCGCCGCCAGAGCGCCGAGGGCTTCATGTCGTTCGTTCTGGACGGTCGAAGCGACGAGGCCGCCCGCGAGCGCGAGCACGGGCAGCGTCTGGTCGTTTCTCGACGCGACTCGTTTCTTCGACAGTTCCGGCTGCGCGGCGAGAGGGTGGAGCGCTCCCACCACTTTGCGCAGCTGCTTCAGCGAGCGACCGGCGTGTCGCTGCGCGTGATGAATCCCGGCGCTCGCGATGGCGGCGTTCACTCGGCCGGCTTCTATGTCCTGGCTGGCGCTCGCATGCCCGCCGTGCTGTTCGAGACGGCGTTCGTGTCCAATCCCCGCGAGGAGGCGTTGCTCGGCCAGACGCGGTACCGACAGAAACTGGCGGACGCCATCGTGAACGCAATCCGCGCTTACGCGATGGGACTGTGAGGGGCGGGCTCGACGGGCCGACCCGAGGCACGGCACCCCGCTCCGGCCTTCGTCGGCCGCAGGAGGCCGGCCCCACGCTGGCACGGGCGCCGTGTTGCCACGGGGACTGCGCGGGGGGCCCATCGGGGGGGGGCTCGAGCCGCGCGGTGACGGCCGCGTGCCTCGGGTTGCAGTGGCGAGCGAGCCGCGCCGAGCGACGTTTCGGTGATCGGGAATGTCGCGGAAGTCGTGACGCGTGCTGGTCGCGATGGGTTGGTGTGGTCCTTGGTGTGAAGTGTAGTCGTCGAGGTGCCGTATCGAGAGTGCCCGCGCGCTCGACGTCGGGGTGGGCCAGGCGGGGGCTAGGTGCCGCGCGCCCGGGCACGCGCCCTTTCTTTCGGCGTGGCAGATTTGATTCGTTGACGTACCTATGCTGCGTTCCTATGATTTGCGCTGCCCATACCCCCACCCGGCGGGACGGCCCGCCCGCCGTGCGCGTGCTGCGCCGCTTGAACAGGAATGGGCGCTGGTGTTTTAAGGGCTGGCCTAAATGGATAGAGAGCAGTTAGCGAAGTTCAAGGAGGCCCTCGAGGCCAAGAGAGAGGAGATCATACGCCGTGCGGAGCAGACGCTTCAGCAGGACATGGCTCTGGACTCGGACGACTTCCCGGATGAAATGGACCTCGCCTCCAGTGAATACCTTCAGGCATTCACGTTTCGGCTTCGGGGACGGGAGAAGGTGTTTCTGACGAAGATTCAGAAAGCACTGGATCGCATCAACAACGGGACGTTCGGCGTGTGCGAGGAGTGCGGCGAGGAAATCTCTGCCAAGCGTCTCGAGGCGCGTCCGGAAACGACGCTCTGTATCCGCTGCAAGGAAGATCAAGAGCGCGTCGAGCGCGACTTCGGCTGATTCGGCGGAAGTCGCATTCACAGCGGGCCGAGCGCCGCCGATCGCGGCGCACGGTCGGTGGCGCCGCGAGGCAGCGGCGCTCGGCTATTTCGGTCGTGATTGAGGGGGCGAGCGATTCGGGCTGCAGCGTGACCGCGCGGGCGGCGCTCGCGCGTCCGGCTCCGACTCGGCCCATGGAGCCACCGGGGCGGCTCCCGTTAGCGGCCCGGGCCGAGTCATCCCACGGGCTTCCTGGACCGAAACGCAGTCCGTTGGTCGGTCAGGCAACGGTGCTGCGCTGGCTGCGCGCCGCCCGCTCCAGCACCCGCTTGAGGAACGGCCCCGTCGCGCTTTCGCCGCTTTGGGCGATCACCTCGGGCGGACCGGCGGCCACGAGCCGGCCACCTCGATTTCCTCCCCCTGGTCCGAGGTCGATTACCCAGTCTGCACAAGCCGCCAGCTCCAGGTTGTGCTCGATCAGCACGACGGTGTTGCCCGCGTCGCGCAGCGCGAGCAGGGAGGCGAGCAGCATCTCGATGTCCGCGAAGTGCAGCCCCGTGGTCGGCTCGTCGAGCACGTAAAGGGTGTTACCCGTGGAGCGTCGCGCGAGCTCGGCGGCCAGCTTCACCCGCTGGGCTTCGCCCCCCGAGAGCGTCGTGGCGGGTTGCCCCAGCTGTAGGTAGCCCAGCCCGATGCTGCGCAGCGCCTCGAGCCGCTGGTGGATCCGCGGCACGGCATCGAAGATTTCACTCGCCTCCTCGACCGTCAGATCGAGGGCCTGGGCGATGTTCAGACCGCGAAAACGGACTTCGAGCGTCTCTCGGTTGTAGCGCTGGCCCGAGCAGGCCTTGCACTTCACGTAGACATCCGGGAGGAAGTGCATTTCCACCTTCAGAACGCCGTCGCCCTGGCACGTTTCGCAGCGGCCGCCTTTCACGTTGAACGAAAAGCGCCCGGCCTTGTAGCCGCGGGCGCGAGCCTCGGGAAGGCTCGCGTAGAGCTCGCGCAGATGCGTGAAGATGCCGGTATAGGTCGCTGGATTCGAGCGCGGCGTTCTTCCGATCGGCGCCTGGTCGATGCTGACCACCTTGTCGATCGTTTCCATGCCGCGCAGGCTCTTGTGAGGCCCGATCCACCCCGCGGAGCCATACAGCCGGCTGCGCGCCGCGGCGAGCAGGGTGTCGATGATGAGGCCGCTCTTTCCGGCTCCGCTAACCCCGGTGACGGCCGTCAATAGGCCGAGGGGGATCTGGACGGACACTTCCTTCAGGTTGTGCGCGGTTGCCCCTTCGATGCGAATCGCTTTGGTCTTGCGGAATCGCCGACGCGCCTTGGGCATTGGCAAGGCGCGGGCGCCCGTCAAGTAGGGGCCCGTGACGGAGCTTTGGGCGTGCATGATCTCTTCCGGGGTTCCCTGAGCCACGATCTTGCCACCCAGCCGCCCTGCCGCGGGGCCCATGTCGACGACGTAGTCCGCCGCGAGGACCGCGTCCCGGTCGTGCTCGACAACCAGCACGCTGTTGCCCTTGTCGACGAGCTGCCGAAGGGCGCTGAGCAGGCGCTCGTTGTCCCGCGCGTGCAGCCCGACGCTCGGCTCGTCGAGCACGTAGAGCACTCCCACCAGGGCCGCGCCAATCTGCGTCGCCAGACGAATCCGCTGTCCCTCGCCGCCGGACAACGTCTGCACTCTGCGATCCAAGCTGAGGTAGCCGAGGCCTACTTGCATCAGGAAGCCCAGGCGGCTGATCACGGCTCGCAGGAGGGGCTTGGCGACCGTGCGCTGAACCTCGTCGAGGTCGTCGCTTTCGTGGAGCCGTTCGAGCTGTTCGAGGAGCGACTCCAGAGGCAAGGCGCACAAGTCGCCGATCGTGTCGCCGCCGAGCTTGACGCACAGTGCCTCGGGCCTCAGCCGTTGCCCCCCGCAGGCTCCGCAGCGGGTCGTGACCACGTAGCGGGAGATTTCGTCGGCGAGCGACGGCCCGTCCTCTTCGTTCTCGTTGCCCTCGGTGGTGTCTTGGCTTGCGGGGTCACCGCGCAACAGCTCCTCGAGCCGCGGAACCAGACCCCGGTAGGCCTTGCGCTTCTTGCGACCGCGCCCCGCCTCGACCCCTGCAAGAAGCGCTTCGCGTTGCTCCGAGGGAAGGTCGCGGAAGGCGATGTCCGGATCGACGCCGAGCGCGCTGATGGCCGCCTGTACTTCGGTGGCCATGCGGACGGAGCCCCGCTTTCCGAAGGCCGTCACCGCGCCCTGGCGCAGGCTCAGGGATGGATCGGGCACGAGTCGGCCGGGGTCGATCGTCGAGACCAACCCCAACCCGTCGCAATTCGGGCAGGCGCCGTGTGGGCTGTTGAAAGAGAAGAGCCGGGGCTCCAGCGGGGGGAGGGTGATGCCGTATTCCCAGCTCACGAGGCGCTCGCTGAGGACTCTTGGCTCAGTGCCGTCGAGCGCGTCGAGCAGCAGGGTTCCGCCTCCCAGCTTCAAGCAAAGCTCCACCGAATCCGTCACGCGGGCCTTGGCCCCGGGCCGCACGACGATCCGATCCACGACGACGTCGAGGTCGTAGCCGCCCGAGCTCGCGGGCACTTCCGGTTCGGCGAGATCGATCGGCTCTCCGTTGATGCGAGCACGCACGAACCCTTCGCCTCGAAGCTGCTCGACACGCTCCTCGAGATCGCCCGTGGCATTTCTCTCCAGCGGTGCGAGCAAGGAGAACCTGGAGCCTTCCGCGTGCTCGAGGATGATATCCACGATCTCCTCCGCGGTGTGCGCTCGCAGCACGCGTCCCGACCTCGGGCAGTGGGGGGTGCCCACGCGCGCGAACAACAAGCGCAGGTAATCTGCGATTTCAGTGACCGTTCCCACCGTGGAGCGAGGGCTTTTACCCAGGGCTTTCTGCTCGATGGCGATGGCCGGGCTGAGACCCTCGATGCTCTCTACGTCGGGCTTGGGGAGCTGCTCCAGAAACTGTCGCGCGTACGCGGAGAGCGACTCCACGTAGCGCCGCTGCCCCTCGGCGTAGATCGTGTCGAACGCCAGCGAGCTCTTGCCCGAGCCGCTGGGTCCGGTGATGACCACGAGCTGGTTGCGGGGCAGATCCAGATCGATGTCATCAAGGTTGTGCTGCCTGGCTCCCCGAACGGTCAGGTAACTCATGCGACTGCACTACCGTGTATCACACTCGCAGCGCTCGTCGTCTGGATCGTGGGCCGAGTGTCGAATGCGTGCGAGGCCGCACCGGCGGGGCTTGCCCGGCGGCAACGCGAACGCGCACCCGAGGGGAGGGGGGCCGGCGCGATGGCGATGGCAACAAGTATTGCCCCCGCCTGGAGACTCTACTACCGTTCCCCCAGTGAAGCCGCGGTGCGAAAGCGCAGAGGACCCGGGTTCCGGCCGCTGTTGCCGGCGGCGGCTCTCTCCGGTCCGCGAGCGAGCGCGGCGCGCCTCGGTGTGCGCGGGGCCCGTGCCGTGGCGAGCGCCTCCAGAAGATTCTCGGGCCCATAGCTCAATTGGTCAGAGCCCCCGACTCATACCCGGTTGGTTCCTGGTTCGAATCCAGGTGGGCCTACGCAGTGTGTCGAATTGCCGTGTGTCGAATTGCAGTGTGGCCAGCCGCCGTGTGGCCGACCGAGGCGCTTCCGGTCGGGGCGCCTCGGGCCGTTGGGATTCGCGGCCGCATTCGTCGAGTCGGCGCCCGTCGCCGCGAAGCTCTGGCGCGCGGTACGTGTCCGGCGTGAGCGCGTCGCAGAGAGGCGGCCCGAGGCGCCGCGTGCTCGCGTGCCCGCCGCCGGTCGGGCTAGCGCGCCGCCGGTCGACGCGGCGCCCTGCATGGCCAGCCCGACGAAGCCCGCTCGCTGGCCCGTTTCGGAGGCGAGTCGAGTTCTGCGGCGGGGAGCAACGGTCGGCCACCGAGCTTCGCGCGATGAGGCGGCTGGCCGGAGTGCTATTTGGGGCGCGAGCGTCGTGGGGGGCCGTGGTCGTCCCGGCGGGGTGGCTCCCGCGGGGGGCGCCGTTTCACCCGGGTCCGCGCGACCGCTGGCCGCGCGATCGACCTCGGTCCCGACTCGCTCATGCCCAGCGCCGTTCGAGCCCACGGCGCGGCCTGTCAGCGTCGCGAGCGGCGGGGTCCCGGGGCCCTTCGTGTCGCAGTGTGCGCACGCGGCCCTCGGGCGGCGTGTATACGGGCAGTTGGTCGCAAAGGGCGAGAGCCGTCTCGGGCCGCGAGGGCTCGGAGAGTGATGAGGAGCCGACAATCCTGTGAAGCTGCAAGCTCAGATCGAAGCGCTGGAAAATCTAGCGAAATTGGACGTGACCATCGCCGTGATGGAGTCCGAGCTCGAAAAGGAAGGCAAGGAATTGCTCGGAAAGAAGTCGCAGCTGGAGCGGCTCGAGGAGCGATATTCCCGCACTCAGGCGAGTGTGGTGGACATGGACAGAATGCGCGGAGAGCTTCTGCAGGAGGCTCGCCACATGAGCCTGCAGATGGATCGGTCCCGGGAGAAGCTCGCGCGCTCCCGCACGGAGCGCGAGGTCAACGCCGTGCAGCGCGAGATCGAGGAGCTCAGGAAGCTGTACCGCGATCGCGAAACGGAGATCGAAAAGATCAACGGATTGGCCGAGCAGGCTCGCAAGGAGCTGGAGGCCGCCAGTGCGGAGCGAGATGCGCTCTTGGGCGACATGGGCGCGAACGAAGCGGAGGTCTCCAGCAAGCTCGGTGAGCTGGAGGCGCGCGTCGGTGCCGAGCACGAAAAGCGGCGCGAGCTGGTGAAAGTCGTACCGGGGGCCTTGTACCGCCGCTACGAAATGATCCGCAAACGCCGCGGCACGGCGCTCGCCAGCACGACGGATGGCACTTGCAGTGAGTGCAACATTGCCATCGCTCCGATGCTGTTCCAGGAGCTGCGGCGCCGCGAGGAGTTCACCCGCTGCCCGAGCTGCCAGCGCATCCTGTATTACAGGCCCCCGCCCGACCCGGAGGAGGCGGCTGCCGAGGGCTCCGCGGAGGACGCGGGGGGATGATTTGCGTTCCGATCGCGCCTGATGTCGGCAGGTGGTCGGGAGAGGGCGGGTCATGTAGTGAGGGCTTGTAGAGTCTGCGGCCGCCTGTATCCGAGTGATGCCGACTTCTGCCCGGTGGATGGCCAGGCGCTGTACAGCGCCACCCAGGCCCCTTCCGGAGCGGAGCAAGACGACGCAGGTCGAATCGGGCAGGTGCTGTTCGGTCGGTACGAGGTTCGCCGCGTCGTCGCGGACGGCGGCATGGGCCGCGTCTACGAGGCCCTCGACCGTCACGAGACTCGCCACGTGGCGCTCAAGGTCCTGCATCCCGAGGTGGCTGGCGATTCCGTCGCCGTCGCGCGCTTCAAGCGCGAGTTCGAGGTGAGCAAGGAGCTGTCGAGCCTGCATGTCATCGACGTGCTCGACTTTCGACCGACCTCGGACGGTAGCTTTGCGCTGGTGATGGAGTTTCTCTATGGGGAGGAGCTCCGCAGCGCCCTCAAGCGTGAGAAGACGCTCAGCCACGAGCGCGTCGTGCGGCTCGTGAGTCAGGTGGCGCTGGCGCTCGACGGCGCCCACGAAAAGAAGCTCGTGCACCGGGACCTGAAGCCGGAGAATCTCTTCTTGTGCCAGACCCCCGAGGGAGACCTGGTCAAGGTGCTCGATTTCGGCTCCGTGCGGGACAACACCGTGAGCGCACAGAAGCTCACCGTGATGGGCACGACGATCGGCTCGCCATTCTACATGCCCCCCGAGCAGGCTCAGGGCCTCGAAAGCCTCGACCACCGCGCGGATGTCTGGGCGCTGGGGGCGATTGCCTACGAGTGCCTCACCGGCACCGTCCCCTTCAAGGGGGTCAACGGACCGAGCATCTTGCTCGAGATTCTCACCAAGGAGCCGACCCCGCCGAGCGAAGTTTCCTCGGCCAAGTCGGAGGACCAATCGGTGCGGGCTTCGATTCCACCAGGGGTGGACCGAGCGGTTCTGAGGGCGCTCAAGAAGCCCGTGGGGCTTCGAACCCCGAGTGTCGGGCAGTTCGCCGACGAGCTCGGTCATGCTTTCGGCCTGCGGGGCGCGCACGCCGAATGGGCGAGCATGCCCGCCGCCGAGCTGGCTGCGAAGATCGAGCAGAGCTTACCCGAGCTGCTCGCGCAGGGGAGCGAGGAAAGCGATTCCCTCAGCGCGACGGACGCCTTCTTCGGAGAGATTGGCGGCCTCGGCCAGTCGGAAGCTCCGGCCTCCCCACGAACCGCTGTCCCGCTGGAGCCCGGGGTGGCGACTCATCCCGCAGGAGTTCCGCAGAATGCGGGCGGGGTGAAGGTGGTGCTCATCGGCGTGGGCCTGGTGGTCCTGCTCGCCGTGGCCTTGGTTCTTCTTATATGAGGCTCGGCTCCCCGTGCGGCTCTCGCCGCGCGCCACGACTCCTCGTGACCGGCCACCTCGTTCGCTCTCTCCCTTCCGGCTCCCCCGGGCCGCAAGGGTGCTTTTGCCCTTACGTGGGCGACCGATTCAAGCGTCTGATTACTCGTGGGGTGTGTTCGACGCCAGCATCGACGCGCGGAAATCGAAGCGGAGGCGTTCGAGGCCGACCCGAGTTGCAACCACGAAGCCAGATGGGCGAAGTTTCTCTTTGGCGAGTCATGGTTTCGTCGTTGCCCAGCCCCCGGCCTCTCCGGCGCTCGCCGCCTCCCCCGAGCGCAGAGCACGCCGGGGCGGTGACGCTGGCAGTGGGCGCGCCTCCCCTTCGTTCATCGAAAGACGAAAATGCAGACAATCGAGTCTCGTGAAGAGCTGGCGGGAATTTGCTCCCAGGTATCGTCCGAATTCAAGAGCAAGCGGCGGGTGCTCTCCTTTGGAGAATACCTCGACCTGTTTCTTGCCAACGTGGCCTCATACAGCCGGGACGCGGCGGCGTACGTGCGCGGCGCGTTCGACTTCTATGGCACGCGGGAGGCCCAACGGCCCTGGGGCAAAGTCACCGCGTACCGGCTCTTCGACCTTCCCTGGCTCCCGGAGGATGAGGCCCGGTCCGCGGCGCTCGTCGGGCAGGAGGCGGTGCAGGGCGAGCTCTATCGCATCGTGAGCAACTTCGTTCGCGAGGGGCGCCCGAACCGCTTGCCTCTGCTTCACGGGCCGAACGGCTCGGCGAAGTCGACGATTGCCAGCTGCCTCATGCGCGCCCTGGAGCACTACTCGACGCAAGACGAAGGGGCGCTGTATCGGTTTCACTGGATCTTCCCGAGCCGCAATACGTTGCGTGGAAGCATCGGCTTCGGGGAGGACTCGGGCAAGCCGGGGCTGGAGGAGAGCTACGCACACCTACCAGAGGACAAGATCGACAGTCGGCTCTTCGTCGAGGTGCGCGACCACCCCCTCTTCCTCTTGCCGAAAAAGCAGCGGCTTCGCCTTCTCGAGCGCGCGCGCGAGCGCGGCGGGCTGACCGAGCCGCTCAGCCCGCGGGTGCTTCGGGGAGAGCTCTCACACAAGAACAAAGAGGTCTTCGAGGCGTTGCTCTTGAGCTACGACGGGGACCTCGCGCAGGTGCTTCGCCATGTGCAGGTGGAGCGCTACTTCATCTCCCGCCACTACCGCACGGGGGCCGTCACCATCGGCCCGCAGCTCTCGGTAGACGCGGGCGAGCGGCAGCTGACTGCCGATCGCTCCCTCGGGGCGCTCCCTTCCTCGCTGCAGGCGGTGACCCTGTTCGAGGCGTTCGGTGAGCTCATCGAGGCCTCCGGCGGCATCTTGGAGTTTGCCGACCTCTTGAAGCGGCCCCTCGATGCCTTCAAGTATCTGCAGCAGTCGATCGAAACGGGGGAGGTGAACCTGCGCAGCCAAACCGTGCAGCTGAACTGCTTCATGATCGCATCCGCGAACGAGCTGCAGCTCGCCGCCTTCCGGGAGCACCCCGAATACCAGAGCTTCCGGGCCCGCCTCGAGCTGGTCAAGAGTCCGTATTTGCGCAGCTGGGAGGAGGAAAAGGCCATCTACGACGCGCAGATTGCGCCGCAGGTGCGGCGCCACGTCGCACC
The DNA here is from genome assembly GCA_050299315.1 of Polyangiaceae bacterium. Classification (GTDB taxonomy): domain Bacteria; phylum Myxococcota_A; class Polyangia; order Polyangiales; family Polyangiaceae; genus SZUA-265. The sequence goes on along the minus strand of JBNKVS010000030.1, from coordinate 52,792 downwards.
GCACGCGACGCGGGTGGCGGCGATGTTTGCCGTGTTGACCCGCATGCGGCGGCCCAACCCGAAGCTGCACACCGAGCCATTGGCTGGGTTGCTCGTCGATCTGACGGCGCTCGAGAAGATGGACCTGTACAGCAGCGCGAAGCCCCCGGAGCGGCTCTCGCAGGAGGCTCGAAAGGTGCTTCGAGCAGGCATCGGCAAGCTGCGCAGCGAGAGTGAGTCGTTCGTCATCTACGAAGGCAGCGTCGGTGCGAGCCCTCGCGAGATGCGCGCCGTGCTGCTCGACGCCGCGCAGAATCGCGACTATCAGTGCCTCTCGCCGTTTGCGGTGCTTGGCGAGCTCGAGGCGCTATGCCGCCGAACCAACGAATACCGCTGGCTTCAGGAGGACAAGCAGCCGGGGGGGTATCACGACTTCGCAGGGTTCCTTCTTCAGCTCCGCCAGCGGTTGCTCGACATGCTCGAGGACGAGTTCCGCGTGACCAGCGGGCTCGTGGACGATGCCAGTTACGCCGAGCTGCTGGGGCGGTACGTCAATCACGTCAGCCACTGGGTCAAAGGAGAGAAGGTGCCCAACCCCGTCACGGGGGCGCTCGAGCCGCCCGATGAGCGCCTCATGCGCGAAGTGGAAAGCCTCCTCGGCGGACCCGACGACGCCGAGCATCAGCGGCACGGCTTGATCAGCATGATTGCCGCCTGGGCCATCGAGCATCCGGACCAGGCCATCACCAGCTCTCCCGTTTTCGATCGGAGCTTGAGGAAGCTGCGGGACGCGGTGTTTGCGGGAAAGCGTGTACAGGTGGCGCGTCTCGCGCGCGATCTGGTGATTCTGGTGCGGTCGGAAGGGTCCGGTCTCGACTCGCAACAGCGTCAGGCGGCGCAAAATTGCCTCGACAAGCTGTGTGCGGAACACGGCTATGAGCCGAGCTCGGCCGCGGACGCGGCGGGCGCGCTCGTCACCGAACGTTTCGGAGAGCTGCTCGGCTGATTTCGCGGTCGTCGCGGCGGACGGGACGACGTCGTCGGGGAAGACAGGCTCGCGCCGCCGCAGCGCAGCGCTCGGCAAGCGCCGGTGGCGTCGCCACACGCTGGCCCGGGTGGGGTCGCGACCCCAAGCGCCCCCGCGCCTGCTCTGGCCGCGCCGAAAAAGCACAGCTCTTGGCCTCGCACCCCGCCGGAACCGCCCCCCCGCGACGAGCGCGCCAATCATCGACGCGCGCGGCGCAATGGACTCGCTCGGAGAAAATTGTGGCGGGGACCCGGCGACCGATGCATACCTTGCCCCATGCTTCTTCGCTGGCCGATCCGACCGACCACGTTGATTCTGTCGATGGTTGCTCCGCTGACAGCGATGGGCTGCAAGGGCGATCCGATATCGGTCTCCTTCTCGGTCCGTCCGGACGCGGCAGTGCCCTCGGAGCCGCCCCCGGCTCCTCCCCCTGCCGTGACGGAGCGTCCCGAGCCGACGCCGCCCGTGATGGAGAGCGAAGACCCCGACGCGGCCACCGAACCGCCCCCGGTCGATTTGGTGGATGCGGGCGACGCCGGCCTCGACGCGGGGGCCGACGCCGGCTGATCCCCCCACCGGCCTCCGCGCTCCTTCCGATGTCGGCTCGATTTCGCTTCCCGGGGCCCACGCGGCAGTGAGCCGTGCTTCTACCGGGTCGCGCTCACCCGATGATGCTTCCTACTTGCCGATGCTCGCGGATTTCGCGATGGCATCGGCCGCGACCCCGATTGTCGAACGTCGGGCGCTCTGCGGGGCGGCGTTCAGCCGTCCCGTGCCGGCTAGATGGCAGGCGCAATCCCGCCGGAAACCAAATCTAAATGTGCATCGAGCGGTGCCGATGGCTGGACTTGAACCAGCGACTCGGCGCTTATGAAACGCCTGCTCTAACCACCTGAGCTACATCGGCGACGATTGGGGCGGGACTATTGGCCACCGCGAGGCGCCCTGTCAATCAGTCTCGACCGAAAAGGTCTTGGATTCGGGAGTCCAAAGCGACCGCAATCTTGTAGAGGCTGGATATCGAGGGACTCGATTCGGCTCTCTCGATCTGCGAGAGCAGGGAAATACTCAGCCCGGTTCGCCGGCTCATCTGCTTGAGCGTCAGTTCCTTCTCTTTGCGAAGACCTCGAATGGTGTCTCCGATGATCTTGTGCAGCTGCTCTTCCGGCGTCCGAGCGAGCCCCTTCTTGCGCATCACGCGCGAGAGGACCTCGCGGAACTCGTCGACGTTGAAGGGCTTCTTGAGGTAGTCGACGGCGTCCAGCTTCATCGAAGCGATGGCGGAATCGAGGTTCGGATGGGCCGTGAAGATGACGACCGCGATGTCCTTGTCGATGGCTCGAATGCGCCGGAGGACCTCGATGCCGTTCATCTTCGGCATCATCAGGTCCAGAATGATCACGTGGTAATCCCCTTGCCGGATTTCTGCTTCCGCCAAGGTTGGATCCGTGAGCGCGGTGACTGCAAAACCATCCTTTTCCAGCAGCATCTGCATGTAGTCGCAGATCTGACGATCGTCATCGACGATCAGGATGCGCACAGCGGGCAGTTCGATGGGCATGGGACACTCCGTGGGTTCGATGAGGGGTGCAGCTCCGCTGGCCATCGCGGAAATTGCACCGTCACTTTAACCCAGCCCAGTTTCCAGTGCCACTAGATTCTGATTCATCTCCAAGGCATTGAAATCAAAGCAGAAAGCGGCTCATGTAGCCCGCTTCGCGCGCGCGCAGCTCCGTTTCCGTGGTGTTCGTGGGCTGCTTCGGTGCCGCTCTCCGGCGGGCCCCGCGAAGATCACCAAAGAACTCGCGCCGAGCGGATTGCCCGACTCGCGTGTTCCTCACCTCCCGAGCGCGAACTCCTGCTCGGCGTCGGCGCCCATCGCCCACCCAGGGCGCCGATTGCCTCGCTCATTGCAAGATGCGGCGATGCCGATCGAAATGACCGACGCTCGTCACGGCCTAGGCTCGCCACCGCCTCGGCCGTCGTGCCCCAGCTCGATTCATTGCCATCGAGCTGGTGTCGAGTTGTTGGTCGGGGCGGGCAGATTTGAACTGCCGACCTCACGGACCCGAACCGTGCGCGCTACCAAACTGCGCTACGCCCCGAAGAGAAGCCGGCGCACGATGTTCGATAGCGCGGCGCTTGTCAACTCCCGACGAGCCGCTCCGCCTCGGCTTTACGCTCTTTTCTTCAAAGCCTCGACCAGCTCGGGCACTGCTTGAAAGAGATCCTGCACCAGCCCGTAGTCCGCAATCTGGAAAATCGGCGCGTCGGGGTCCTTGTTGATGGCCACGATCGTCTTGGAGCCTTTCATTCCAGCGATGTGCTGGATCGCTCCGGAGATTCCGATCGCGAAATAGAGCTCGGGCGCGACGACTTTTCCGGTTTGACCCACCTGAAAGTCGCCCGGCGCGTAGCCCGCGTCGCAGGCAGCCCGGCTCGCGCCAATCGCCGCGCCGAGCGCGTCCGCGAGCGGCTCGATTACGGGGAAGAACTTCTCCTTCAGCGCCCGGCCGCCGGACACGACCACGCGCGCCTCGGTGAGCTCAGGCCGTCCGCTTTCGACCGTATCGAGGGAGACGAACTCGACTCGCGAGGCCGCCTCGCCCGGAGCGGCGACGGGATGTTCTTGCAGCTCCGAGTCCGTCCCGCCGCCCGGGGCCGCCGGATCGAACTCGCTCTGCCGAACGCTCACGACCACTTTGGGGCTGGTGGGGGTGCAATAGCCGTATGCGTTGCCCGCGTACATCGGGCGCTTGGCGACCAGCTCACCCCCCTGGGCGGTCAGCTCCGAACAATCGGCCAGGTATGCCGCATCGAGGCGGCCAGCCACCCGGGGTAGCAAATCTTTGCCGTAGCTCGAGGCGGTTCCCACGACCACGTCGAAGCTGGCAGCGGTGGCGGCGACGCACGGTGCAAAGCGCTCGGCGAGATAGCGCTCGAGGCTGGGGTCCTTACAGATCAGGACCTGTTGGGCTCCGAATTTTCGCAGCTCCTCCGCTGCCCCGGCCGGGTCGTGGCCGAGAGCCAGGATCGAGAAGGAGCCGCCCAAGGCCTGCGCGAGTTGCTGCGCGGCGGTAATCGCGCTCAGCGTAGTGCTGCGAACGCCGGTGCCGGCGAGCTCCGCGACGACGAGTATGTTTTTCACTGGCTACTCCTTTGCCCTCAAATCACCTTGGCCACGTTGGCCAGCTTGTCGACCAAGTCGGGCACGTCCTTGACGAGCGAGCCGGCTTGGCGCTGGGGCGGGGGGGCGAATTTCGTGTAGCGCACGCAGGGTGCGGCGGGGGTGAGTTCGGCCAGGGCCTTTACGTCGAGAGGCTTCTTCTTGGCCTTCATGATGGCTGGCAGGGGGGCGAATCGCACGCCGTCGGAGTACTTGTGGCCGCGGTCGGTGGCGCTCGAGTAGACGCTCGTCGGGGCGACGATGCGCAGGTCCACGGTCACGAGAGCGGGCAGCGTCAGGCGTAGCGTGCAGACACCGCCGTCGACCTCTCGACTGACGAGCAGGCCATTTTCCTCCTGCTGGATGGTGGCGGCAAAAGTGGCCATCGGCCAATCCAGGGCCTCTGCGAGCAGCTGACCCACCTGGTTGCTGTCGCCGTCGACCGCCTGCTTTCCCATCACAATCAGGTCGGGCTTCTCCTGGGCGACTAGGGCGTTCAGCGCTCCGGCGACCACCCGCCCGTCGAGGGCGTCGTCCAGTGCCTCGACTCGAATCGCGCGGTCGGCGCCCGTCGCCAGCGCGGAGCGAAGATTGGTTTCCACCTCCTTGGGGCCCAGGGTGACCACGATGACCTCCCCGAGCCGTTGTTTGGGGCTCTTGCCGTCCTCCGTCAGCCGGAGCGCTGCCTCGAGGGCGTATTCGTCGAACGGGTTGAGCTTCCACTCGAGATGAGCGGTATCGACCGTTTCCCCGGAGCCGGGGATTTTCAGCTTGTTCGCGTTGTCGGGATCCGCGACTCGCTTGATCGGGACGAGAATCTTCACGATGGGACTTCTCCTTGTTCAGTAAGCCGCAGGCCGGCGTCTCGCGGAGGCAGTGCGCTGGGGCGCTTACGTCTGACTCGCCGCCTTGCTCCTTAGCAACGGCAACCTCAGTGATTCGTTTGCGGTACGCGGCTGCGCGGTCCGCGAGTTTTTGTGTGCCCTTGGAAAGGTTGTGGTTGGTCGACTGGCCTGTGTGCGTGCCTCCGGCGTCGAGCGGGGCGCTGCGATGGAGGTCTGGGGCTGTGGTATGGGGTGGGCCCGACCGCCGTCGAGCCTCTCGTCGTATCGTTACCTTTCGGTCGGGATTGGCACACGTCAATGATCACCGACTACTTAGTCCTCGGGTCTGGTATCGCCGGACTCACGTTCGCCCTTCGAGCAGCACGACATGGCCAAGTCTTGGTCGTGACCAAGCGGGCCGGCCAAGATGCAGCAACGCGCTGGGCTCAGGGAGGGGTGGCAGCCGTCCTTGCCGACGACGACTCCTTCGACCACCATGCGGCCGATACGCACGCGGCCGGCGCCGGCTTGTGCCACGAGCGCGCCGTCGACTTGTGTGTCCGGGGCGGTCCGGAGGCGATTCGATGGCTTCGCGAAGTGGGCGCTTCGTTTTCGGAGCGCGAGGGGGGGGGGCTCGACCTGGCCCGAGAAGGGGGGCACTCCGCGCGGCGCGTCGTCCACTCGGGCGATTTGACCGGTCGAGAGATTCAGCGCGCGCTGCTCGAGGCGGCCCACGACCACCCCAACATCGAGCTGCTTCAGTGGCACATGGGGGTGGATCTCCTCACCAAGAGCCAGTTCGGAAAGCCCGATCGCTGCGTCGGGGCATACGTTCTCGACGAGAGGCAGGGCTCGGTGCAGCCGATTACCGCTCGCGCCACGGTGCTGGCAACGGGCGGCGCTGGCAAGGTGTACCTGTACACGACGAACCCCGACGTGGCTACGGGGGATGGGGTTGCGATGGCGTACCGAGCCGGCGCTTGGCTCGGAAACATGGAGTTCTTTCAGTTTCACCCCACCTGCCTCTTCCATCCCAGCGCAAAGAGCTTTTTGATTAGTGAAGCGCTGCGCGGGGAGGGCGCGCGGCTTTGTCTCGAGAGCGGTGAGCCTTTCATGGCCGCGCATCACCCGCTCGGTGATCTCGCGCCGCGCGACGTGGTCGCTCGGGCCATCGACTACGAGATGAAGAAGCGCGGGCTCGACCACGTGTACCTGGACATTTCCCACAAGTCCCCGGCTTTCGTGCGCGAGCGCTTTCCGGGCATCCACCGCAAATGCGAGAGCTTCGGGTTGGACATCACGAGTCAGCCGATCCCGGTGGTGCCGGCGGCGCACTACATGTGCGGAGGGGTCACATCCGATCTGGACGGGAGGACTTCGCTGCCCGGGCTCTGGGTGTTGGGTGAGACGGCATTCACCGGCCTGCACGGGGCGAACCGTCTGGCTTCCAACTCGCTGCTCGAGGGGTTGGTCTTCGCTCACCGCGCCGCCGATCGGCTCGGCGCCGGCATCGCGGAGCTTCGGGGTGCCCCCCCCGTGGACGTGCCCCCGTGGGAGGTTGGACCCGCCGTGCCGTCGCACGAGGCCGTGGTCGTGAGTCACAACTGGGACGAGCTGCGGCGCACGATGTGGAACTATGTCGGGATCGTGCGCAGCGATGCACGGCTGCAGCGGGCCGCGCGCAGGATTGCTTTGCTGGAGGAGGAAATTCGCGACTACTATTGGCGTCACCTCGTTACGCGCGACCTGCTCGAGCTTCGCAACATCGCGGTGGTCGCTCAGCTCGTCGTGTCCTGCGCCATGGCGCGAAAGGAGTCCCGCGGCTTGCACTTCACGATCGATCACCCCCGGCCGCAGTCCAACTTCTGTCGGGACGTGGCGGTGAAGCGCGGCGTCAGTCCTCACCTGCGTGGTGCCTGGACGGCATGAGGGTGTCCGCCGCCCTGGGTTGGGCCGTCGCATGCCAGCTGGCGCTGCTCTGCGCGGTGTTCGCGGCGGTGGAGCTCAGGCCCGGCATCGCGGAGGACATCGTATCGCTGGGCGCCCTGAGCGCGCTGGTGTTCCTGATGGCGACCTGGGGGGTCCTGGCGGTGCACTGCCCCCAGGAGTCCCTGTCCCAGGCGCTCGCCCTGCGACCCAGCCATGCAGCCTTGCCGTGGGTGGGCTTGGCTCTGGGCGTTGCCCTCAAGCTCCCCGCGGAGGCGCTGTATGCAGCGGTAGAGCGGGCCTACCCCAGCACGGAGCAAGAGCTGCTGGCCCGCGCCCACCTGCTGTCGACCAAGACTCCGGCACGCCTCTTGGCGCTGACGTTTGCGGCTTGCATCGTCGGTCCGTTCGTCGAGGAGCTGTTCTACCGAGGGGCTCTCTTCGGGCGTCTCGCGCGCCGGGCACCCTGGGCCGGCGGCGCGATCACCGCGGGGGCGTTCGTGCTCGTGCACGGCGACGCGCGGGCCTGGCCCACGCTGGCTGTCGTGGCGGCCGTGCTGACCGTTTTGCGCGTCCAGAGCGGATCCCTGCTGCCCTGCCTCGCGCTGCACGTGGCGTTCAACAGCGTTGGTGTGTTCGGGCTCGCGACGGGTCGTGTTTCCGCGACGAGGCCGCTCGACGCTCCGGTCCCCCTTTTGTTTTCGTCGTGGGCGGCGTGCGCGCTGTTGATGTTGCTCGCCTACCGCCTGGCCTCCACGCCGGGCGCCGAGCGGGCCCGAGCGGAGGATAGGCGATGAGCGGAGTCGGTCTCTTTCTGCCGGGCGGCGGCGCCGCGGGCGCCATCTACCAGATCGCGGTGCTGGCCGCGCTCGAGGATTCCATCGAAGGCTGGAGCGCGAACAACTTCAGCGCCTTCTACGCCGCGTCGAGCGGGGCCACGGTGGCCACCGCGCTCGCGGGAGGTTGTGGTGTGCGCCGGCTCTACCGTGCGCTGCTGGATCCCTCCGACGACTACTTTCCGCTCGAGCGCAAGCACATCCTCAAGATGGATATCGGCGGCTGGGCTCGGGCGGGCGTTGCCGTCGTCTCCTCCCTGCGCAAGGGAATGTCCAGCGCCATGGCGCGGTCGCCTCAGAACACCCCTGCGGCGCTCTGGGAGGAGCTCGACAGTCTCTACGATTCTCTGCCTCCCGGCCTGTTCAGCCTCGACCGCTACGAGCGTTTCTTTGCCGAGCGGCTGAGCCGCCGCGGTGTGGTCAACTCGTTTGCCTCGCTGCAGCGCCCCCTGAGGATCGTCGCGCACGCGCTGGATTCGGGGGATCGGGTGTTCTTCGGCGGGGCCGGCAGCGAGCACGTACCGGTCACGCGGGCGTGCATGGCTTCGATGGCACTTCCCCCGTTCTTTTCTCCCGTCAAGGTCGGGGACGGGTATTGCATCAACGCAGGCGCCGCGCAGGTCGAGGCGGTCGACTGCGCGGCGAGCATGGGCATGAAAACGCTGGTCGTCGTGAACCCGATGGTTCCGGTGCGCGGGCCCGTAGCGCCGCCGAGCGGTGGCGAGCCCCTGAGCTTGGCGGAAAAGGGCGCGATGTGGATAACCAACCAAGCTCACCGAGTCAGCCAGCGCGTGCTGCTCGAGGAGGTGCTTCGCCGCATCGAGGGGGAGGGAATGCGGGTGATCGTGATCGAGCCGGAGCCGACGGACACGCTGATGTTCACCTACAATCCGACCAGCTTCGCCACGCGTCGCACCATCCTCGAGCACGTCTACCGCACGACGCGCGAGCGGGTTTCGCAGTGGCCGGTCTCCAAGCTCTCGCTCATTCCGCCGCCGCCACCCGAGCAGGAGCCGCATTGAGTCGGCCTTGCGCGGCTCGAACGTCACGCGCGGGCCGCGTAGCGGGTCTGCCGAAGAGGCTGGTCGGGTTCGGTGCCGGGGCTGCGGCTGGGTGTGGTGGCGGTCCTTCGAACACCGGGTCGCGGCCTCTCGCCGCCGCTCGGCTCGCGCCAATCGCCGCTGGTTTCGGGGCGGCGCGGCTTTCGCTCGCGCTGGTCGCTGCCCTGGGAGCCTCCTGTCGAGACGGCTATCGCATCGGCGAGCACGTCGTCGTGCGCTATTCCGAGCAGCAGTGCCCCGCCTACATCGTGGAGAGGCGCGGGAAGACTTCGTTTCGCGTCCACTTCGATTTCGAAGGCTACGCCTGGGAGGACGACGTATCGCCGGATCGAATCCTCGGCTTGGCGGAGCCCGACGCTCGGTCGTGCGCCATGCCGGCTCGGATTCGCCTGATGCTGGGCCTCGGTCGGGGGCCCACCGAGAAGGCTCGCAGCAGCCCATATCGTGTCGGGGAGCGGTTGCGAGTGCGCTGGAGAGGCTCCGTGTACTCGGCGACGGTGCTGGAAGTCGTGGCGAGCGACCGGTTGCGCGTGCACTACAGTGGGCACGAGAGCGCCTGGGATGAGACGATCACGGTCGATCGGGTCGTCAACGAACGGCGCTAGCCCGCACGAGGCCCGCCCGTCCGTCGGCGCTGCGGCGGCGAGGATCGTCATCGAGCGGCCTGCGCGAGGGTCGACTCGCCCCGATGCCTCGCCGGTCGACGGGCGACGTGAGAGCGCTGCCTCGCGGGGGAAGACGCCTTCCGGAGGAGCCGCGGCGCACCGGTCTCGACGCGGGCGGCGGGTCAGCCCGCGGGCAGGTCGCCCTCCTGGGGGGGCCGGGCCTGGCTGGCGGTGTCTTCGGGGGCGGGCGCCTCGAGCGCGCGGGGGGAGGCGCGCGGGGGCACGGTGACCTGCCCGATGCGCCGAAGCAGCTCGCCTATGCCCAGGCCGTCTCGGGCCGAGACGAGGATACCCCCGGCGTCGTCTCCGGCGCTGGCCGTGGAAAATCCCCCGTTCGGCAGACGATCGGCCTTGTTCAGCACCGTCAGCCGGGGCTTGTCGCTCAGGCCCAGGCGCTCTAGAAGCTCCGTCGTCGTTTCCTCGTGATCCCGCGAATCGGGGTTCGAGATATCCACGACTACGATCAGTAGGTCCGCGTCGGCGGCCTCTTCGAAGGTCGCCTTGAACGCGGCGAACAGGTCCTTTGGCATGTCGCGGATGAAGCCCACCGTGTCGGTCAACACCACCGTCTCGCCGCCGGGTAGCCGCAGCCGCCGCGCGCGCGGGTCGAGGGTGGCGAAGAGTTTGTCCTCTGCCAACACCCCCGCGCCCGTCAGCTGGTTGAGCAGGGTGCTCTTGCCGGCGTTCGTGTAGCCGACCAGTGCGACGATCGGTTGCGGGCCGAGCGCCCTTCGCCGGCGCAGCTGCCCGCGCTTGGCGGCGAGCAGCGACAGCTCCTTCTCCAGCCGGCTGACGCGCTCGCGGGCTCGGCGGCGACCGATTTCCAGCTTCGTTTCGCCTGGGCCGCGACCTCCGATGCCCCCGGTGAGTCGGCTGAGGGCGTCGTCCTTCTGACCCAGGCGCGGAAGCCTGTACTTGAGCTGGGCGAGCTCGACTTGAAGCTTTCCGTCCCGGGTAGCCGCGTGCTGGGCGAAAATGTCGAGGATCAGCTGACTGCGGTCGATCACGCTCAAGTCCGTGCTGGCGCTGATGTTGCTCGCCTGCGTCGCCGTCAGCTCTCGATCGAAGATCAGCACGTCTGCATCCAGGTCGATGGCGCGCATCACGATGTCGTCCAGCTTGCCCTTGCCCAGCACGAGCCGTGGGTCGACCTTCTCTCGCAGCTGCAACACCTCGTCGACCACCTCGACCCCGGCCGTCTCCGTCAGGCTGCGCAGCTCGCTGAGGCTGCCGCGGGCCCGAGCCATGGCTCCCGCCCGACGCTTTTCGCCGACGTGAATCAGCATGGCGCGTTGCCGCTCGATCTCGCGAGTGCGCGCCTGGCGGGCGAACTCGTCCTCCAACGACCCAATCAGCTCGCCGAAATGCGGTTGCCGAGCTCCGTACGGATTGGGTCCGACGATTTCGTACCCGTCCGCGCCAGCCCGCTGGCTGCGCGGGGTGTTGTACGCCCACGACAGGGAGAGAGGCTCTCCGTCGGGTTTGAGCAGGATCGCACACACGAGGTCGAGGCGCAGCCGGGTCAAGTCCACGATGTCGTCCCGCGATAGTCCCTCGGCGAACAGGTGCGTATGGATCAGCCGGAGCGCTCGGAATCTTCCCTTGGCTGCCCGTAGGCGGCCGATGTCGGGCAGCATCAAGCCCGTAGCCGTGCCGACGATGACCGTCTCCACGATGCCCGAGCGATGCACGAGCGCGCCCACCTGGCGCTTCACCGCCCGCGTGGCGTCGACGAGCGAGCGAACCAGCTCCGGGGTCGTGATCGTGTCCAGGGGAACGCGGCGGCGCTGAATGCGTTCGAGCGCCTTGCGCGCGTGGGGGGAGACGCCGGACAGGTTTCCAAAAATCTGTGACACAACGACCGTGGAGCTAAACCGTATAGCACACGCCGGTGGCCCGGGAGTTGGCCCGTTGTTCGGGTGGCCGCTCGGTGCTGGATTCTCCTGGTCGTTCGTGCATAGTCGCCCGCCGTGGCGATTCTCACGTCGATGAGCCTGGCGCAAGCCCAGGCGGTTGGAGGGCTTCACGGTCTGCGGGTGGCGAGCCTACAGCCGCTCTCCCAAGGCTCCGTCAACTCGAATTTTCGGCTCGAAACCGAGGGCGGGCAGTCCTACTTCCTGCGTTTGTACGAGGAACAAGACGCCGCGGGGGCCGCCGCCGAGCTCGAGCTCGTGCGTCACCTCGGGGCGCTCGGGGTTCCCACCCCCACTCCGGTACCGCCGCCTTCCACCGGCCTGGTGAGGCACGCCGGCAAGCCCGTCGGGATCTATCCCTGGGTCGAAGGGGAGATTCTCTGCCAGGCGCGGGTCACGGAAGCGGTTGCCCACGCACTGGGGGCTTCGTTGGCGCGGGTGCACTCGTGCACCGACCGACTGCCTCGCGTCGGCGAGGGGCGTTTTTCCGTCGCCGACGTGCGTTCGCGGCTCGACCGGATCGATCGAGAGACGTCCCGGTTCGCATCGGACACGGCCCGGATTCGGGAGCGGCTGCGCTTCCACGAGAGCCGAGCGGGTGAGTCCGCCGGCGGGCTGATCCACGGCGATCTGTTTCGGGACAACGTGCTCTGGCGCCCCGGATCGTGCGAGCCGGGGCGCGCGCCGGTGGTCGCTGCGCTGATCGACTTCGAGAGTGCCTCTCGCGGGTGTTTTGCCTACGACATCATGGTTTGCGTGCACGCCTGGTGCTTTGCCGAGCGCTACCAGCTCGAGCTGGCCGCGGCCCTACTCGGCGGTTACGAAAGCGTCCGGCCGCTGCCCGACCGAGATCGGGCTGCGCTCCTGCATCAGGGGGCGCTCGGAGCGCTTCGGTTTGCCGCCACCCGGATTTCCGACTTTTCCATGCGCACCGCCGAGGGCGAGCAGCCGGTGCGAGACTATCGCCGCTTCCTGCGTCGTCTCGACGCGCTCGAGGCCGGGGAGCTGGACCCGATCATCACGAAAGGCAAGTCATGAGTGTTAGCGGAGGAGGTCGTCTGCCCGCTGGTTTGGACGAGGCGATGGCGGCGCTCAACGCCAGCGTGGACATCGACCGGGCGCTGTGGCGCGAGGACATCGACGGTTCGATCGCACACGCCCGGGGCTTGGCGCGCGCCGGCGTGATCCGGGCGGAAGACGCGGAGTCGCTGGTCCGAGGGCTGCAGGAGATCGCCCGGGAAATCGCCGAAGGGCGCTTCCGATGGGATCCGGAGAAAGAGGACGTGCACATGAACATCGAGGCACGTCTCACGGAGAAGATCGGCCCCGTCGGGGGGCGCCTGCACACCGGCAGGTCGCGCAACGACCAGGTCGCCACGGATCTGCGTTTGTGGACCCGGCGGCGAGCAGCCGAGGCGGCCGCAGCGGTGCGGCAGCTCGCCTCCGCGATTCTCGATCAAGCGAGTGGCAACCTGGACTTGTTGATGCCCGCCTACACGCATCTGCAGCGCGGTCAGCCGAGCCGCGTCTCTCACCATCTGATGGCGTGGCAGGAGCTGCTGTGGCGCGATCTCGGCCGGATCGAGGACGCCGTCGAGCGGCTCAACGAGTGCCCGCTGGGAGCGGGCGCGGTTGCGGGCAGTGGCTTTCCGCTGGATCGCGCGGGCGTCAGCGCGGAGCTCGGCTTTCGCGAGCCGATGCGCAATTCGCTCGACGCCACGGCGAGCCGCGACTTCCTCATGGAGATGTCCTCCGCACTGGCCATCGTCGGCGTGCACCTTTCGCGGATCGGCGAGGAGCTCGTGCTCTGGTCGAGCTACGAGTTCGGCTTCGTCAGCCTGAGCGATGGTTTCTCCACCAGCTCCTCGATGATGCCTCAGAAGAAGAACCCCGACGTGGCGGAGCTCGTGCGCGGGCGGTGCGCTCGGCTGATCGGCAACGCCACGAGCCTCCTCGTGTTGGAGAAGAGCCTCTGTTTCGGCTACGGGCGCGACCTGCAGGAGGACAAGGTTCCGATTTTCAACGCGTTCGAGAGCGTGCTCTTGTGCACGCGGGCGCTCGCGGGAGCCATCGCGACGCTGCGCTTCAACCCGGAGCGGCTCGATCAGGCGATGCGGCGAGGCCACCTTTGCGCCACGGACGTGGCGGATCTACTGGTCACGCTGGGAGTTCCCTTTCGGCAGGCGCACCACGGGGTCGGCATGCTCGTGCGGCGCGCGGAGGAGCTCGGGCTGCAGCTCGACGAGCTGCCCCTCGAGGAGGTGTGCGCCGTCCACGAAGGGCTGACGGAGGAGCGCGTACAGGAGGTCTTCAGTTTGGAGGCAGCCGTCGAGCGTCGCCGGCTTCTCGGCGGGCCCGCGCGGCAGCGCGTCGAAGAGGCCATCGCGCACGCGCGCGCCCGCTGGGGCCTCGCCGCCGAGCCGGCCTGAGCGAGCGCAGGGCCGGTGAGCCGCGCGGCGGTGTCAAAAGCGCATCAGCCCGTCCGCTCCGGGCCCGGTGAACACGAAGGTCGTCTCGGGAGGTTCGCGCTGCAGGGCGTCGGTCGCCCACAGCGCGGCCGCCCCGGCGGCGACCACCCCGGCACCGACCAGGGTCCAGGTCGCCCAGGAGGGCCAACCGTCGGGGCCCGGCCGGGGCTCGGCCGCCGACGCCGCAGCGGTCGGTTGCGCGCTCCACGGGCCGCAGCGATCGCGCCGGCATTCGGCGAGCCGGGCGCCGCCGTCGAGCGACGGGCGAGCGACGAGCCAGTGGGGGCAGGAGGTGCCTGGCGCGGGAATGGCACGATCGGGGGTCGTGTCGACTCCCATGAGGTCGGCCCCCGAGCAAGGCGCCAGCAGCGCGCGTAGGCTCGCCAGCTTTGCCGCGCGGTCCGGGCTCTCCGCCTCGCGTTGCCCCGCGAGCCAAACCGAGAAGAGGGTCGCTCCATCTCGCAGCAGGCGCAGATGGTGTCGTCCCGATCCGAGTCGGTCGACCGCGGGTCGCAGGGCGCCGTCGACGTACAGCTCGTCGTCGCCGCGCAGGGGCGGCAGGTCGAGGTCCGCGGAGGCCGCGTCGGGCGGCTCGCCGCCCCCTGCGGCGGGAGCCGCTGCGCCCCCAGCGGCCCCCCCCTGGCGGGGGCTGGGGGCCGTCGATAGCCCGGTGCGCGAGTCGAGCGCCTCGAGCTCGGCCAGCAGCCAGGCCGCTTGGGGTACCTCGGGGTGGTCGAAGAGCAGAGTGCGCGCTCGTTGCAGCACGGCCGCGGCGTCGGTCGCCGGGAGGGTTCGCGCCTCCTCCAGCGACATTTCGATTTCATCTACGATGTCTGATGGATAGGGGATGTTCTCGGGGGCTCTGGGGGCCAGCCGCGTGGCCGTCCCCGCGGCCTGCGCCCAGCCGTCCACGGCCCGCCGCTGCGTCTCCGACATGTCGGTCGTGGCCAGCCACAGCACGATCAGGGGGGCGGGCATGGCGGAAGATGTCTGACCTCTCGTCAAGCGGCCCCACAGGGCGCTCTCAGCTGCGCGGCAGTTCGGCCGTTACCAATGTTGAGACGTCTTCGCGGGGCGTCCGCATTAGTGCCGAAAAGAGACGAGGAACCGGCGTGCAGTTAGATTTCCGATCCCGTGAGTTGACGATCAAGCTCGTCTACTACGGCCCTGCTCTCAGTGGAAAGACGACCAATTTGCAGGCCCTGCATCGCGTGGTGGATCAGGCGGCAACCGGGCGCCTGATGACGCTCGACACCAAGGACGACCGGACGCTCTTCTTCGACCTGCTGCCGCTGAGCTTCAAGGCCAAGGGCGGCCTCTCGGTGCGAATCAAGGTCTTCACGGTGCCTGGCCAGCCCATCCACGCCTCGACGCGGCGCCTGGTCGTCCAAGGCGCGGACGGCGTCGTGTTCGTCGCCGATTCCCAGCTCTCGGAGACGCAGAACAACACGGCCGCGTTCGTCGACCTGAAGAAGAACCTCGAGGCCAATGGCTTGACCCTGTCGGACATGCCGCTGGTGATTCAGTTCAACAAGCGTGACCTGCCGAACGTTCGCAGTGACGCCGAGCTTCAGCAGCTGGCCGAACGAGGCAAGGAGCCCGTCTACTTGGCCGTGGCGACCACGGGCCACGGGGTGGTGGAGAGTTTCTTGGGGCTCCTGCAGGCAACCTGGACCCACCTCAACGCGGAGCACGACTTCGACCGCAAGTTCGGCTTCGAGTCGGACGCTTTCGTTCAAATGGTGGCCAACAAATTGGGGGGAGCCGGTCATGCCTCGGCGCTGATCGGCACGCGCCTGGGGATGGCGCGGGGAAGGGCGCGGGCGAGATCGTGAGGGCGGCGGCGCGAAACGCACAGCACGCGCGGCCGGTGCGGGCGGATGCCAGCATGGAGGAGTTGCTGGATTCGACCAGCACCGAGAACCTGCTCTCGAGTTTTCACAGCCTTTTTCGCATTCCCGTTCGCTTGATCGCCGAGAGTGGGACGAGCGTGGCCCGATGCGGCGCGGAGCCCGACCTTCACCGCTTGCTCGGTCAAACCAAAGAGGGCTCTCGAAAGCTCGGAGAGTTCTTCGAGGATCTCAAGCGTCGAGACCTCGGGGAGAGCGGGGAGAGCTTGCAGAAGTCTTTTTCCGGGGCCTGCTATCACGTCGTGGCGATTGGGCATGGGGGCAGCCGAGTCGGCCGCGCCGTCTTGGGGCCGTTTTTGGACTCCAAGCCCGAGTGGAAGGAAGACTCGGGCGAGCCGGCATCTGCCGCGTCGCGTGCCGAGCTGATGGAGGCGCTGGGGAAGCTGCCACAAGTCAACCCCAGCACCGTGCGGTCCATTGGGCGTCACCTGGTGGTGGCCTTGGGGATCGTGCTCCACGAGAGCCACCGAGCGCTGATGGCGGCGAGGATGCACCTGGCCTCGATCCAGGAAGGTCAGCGGGAAATGCTGCGCCAGGAACACCTGACCTCCGTGCAGCTCGAGAAGCAGCAAGATTCCTTCACCGCGGATCTTCACCAGCTGGCACAAGTGTGCTCGGCGCTGGGCGTTGCCCTCACGGGGGTTGCTTCGCGATCGGCGCAGCCCCCGCGTGGGCGCGCTCCCTCGGAGGTGCTGGACCGGGCTCGCTATCTGCACAGTGGCCTCACCGAGCTGATCTACACGTTCTCGGGAGACGCGGCGCCGCGCAAGGAGACGGTGCAGTGCGATAGTTGCCTCGCGCCGCTGCGGGAGGAAGCCTCTTCGGCGAATACGGAGCTCAGCGCCCGGCTGGAGCCCAGCCTGCCGTTGTTGCTCGTCGACCCCGCGCAGGTGCAGCGCGCGCTGGTGCTGCTCGTGCGGCGTGGGCTGCGCGCGACGCCTCGCGGAGGGGCGCTGAGCGTGGAAGTGACGCGCAGTCGGGCGGTCGAGCGCGAGTCCGATGTGGGCGCACTGCTGTTTCTGGGAAACGACCAGGAAGCGGAGGTGGAGTGGAGGTTGTCGAGGCGTGGTCCGACCAGCACCGATATCGCGGCGGCCAGGCAGGTGTTCGCCCCGGATTTCGGAGCTGATAACCCCCGCGGGGCCGTCGAGGTCGAGCTGATGATCGCTCGTCGCCTGATCGAGGCACAGGCGGGGCGGACGGAGGTTCTCGACGCAGGCAGCGAAGGTTGGTCCTTCCTCGTGCGCCTCCCCGCTCTTGCCCTGGGCAACCTCTAGCCCAGATTTGTCACGACCTGGTCCCGAGGGCGCGATGAGTCGTGTCTTTTCGCCCGTGAGAAATCCGGGCTAGCGAGCGATGGCGAGCGCCGTGCGACAAACGGCGCTACGAGCTCGAGGGGCGGAGGGGACCGGGCAAGGGCAGCGCGGTCGCGTGTGCCGGCTTGCGCCTCGAGGGTCGGTGTGCTCTGTGGGGGGCGTGCGATTGCGGGAAAGGCAGCTGGTGGCCCAGCTCGGGAGGCAGCTCGGGGGCGAGCACCCGGGGGTCGTGCTCGGCATCGGCGACGATGCGGCGATCGTCCGGGTCGGCGCCGAGGCCGTCGTCAGCGTGGACGCGAACGTGCAGGGCGTACACTTCGATCTGCGGTGGCTGAGCCTGGCCGATGTGGGCTACCGAGCGTTGCAGGCCGCGCTGAGTGATTTGGCGGCCATGGGAGCCCAGCCACGCGCCGCGCTTTCCGCCTGGGTGCTTCCCCCGGGCTTCGCGCCCGAGGGGGTCGCCGAGCTGGCGCGCGGGCAGCGGCAGGCGGCCGACGAAAGCGGCTGTCCGATCGCCGGCGGCAACCTTTCGCGCGGCGGAGAGCTCAGCCTGAGCACCACGGTGATCGGGCACTGCTCGGTGCCCGCGTTGCGCCGCTGCGGCGCGCGGCCTGGAAACGAGCTGTGGGTCGTGGGGGACTTGGGTCTGTCGGCCACGGGACTGGCGGCGTTGCGGTCCTGGTCGGAGCGCGCGCCCGAGCGGCTGGGGAGTGCCGACGTTCGCGCCTGCGTGAGCGCGTGGCGTCGCCCTCGAGCACTCTTGGCCGAGGGCGCTCGTCTGGCCGGAGCGGCCGACGCCGCGCTCGACGTATCCGATGGGCTGGTCGAGGATGCCGCTCAGCTCGCCTCGGCCAGCTGCGTGCGGGTGGTAATCTGCGCTCGGCGGCTGCGGGCATCGCTTCGACCGGAGCTGTTGCGCGCGGCCAAGCGGCTGCGGCGCTCCGCTCTGGGGATGGCGCTGCGGGGCGGCGAGGACTACGCGCTGCTGGCGGCGGGGCCCGCTCGCCAGCGCCCGTCGTTTGCCCGCGTGATCGGCTGGGTGGAGCGCGGGCGAGGGGTCTTTTTGCAGCGGAGCGCGCGTCGCGAGGCTCTGGCGGGCAGCGGCTACGACCATTTCCGGCGTTGAGGGCACGCGGGGCGCCGGCGGGGGCTTCCCGATGGCCAGGGTCGGGTCGACGGGCCGCCGCGTCGCGGCCCGCCCCCGTCCGATCACTCGCCGGGCTCGCTACTTACACTGGGCGGGGAGCCCGGCGCCTTGGAGGGCGCCCACCAGCATGCCCACGGCGCTGGACCTGTCTTTCCCCTGCGCGGCGAGCATGTCGCACGTCGCGGCGGCGGTCGTCATGTATTGCTTGGTCGGCTCGGGGGCGTTGGCGGCGTTCTGGCGAAGCGCCGCGCAGCAGCTGGCGAGCGAGCCGCCCCTGCGGGTCGACCGCTTGCGGGTGGTCGTCTTCTTCGGCGCCGCCTCGGCGGGAGGCCTCCCCGCGTCTTCCGGTTTCAGCTCCAGAGGAAGATCGGCTTTCTTCTCCTCCATTTTGGGCGCGGGAAGGGGCGGCGGCGGCGGCGGCTCTTTGCAGGCGAGAGGCAGCCACAGAGCGCTCGCGAGGGTCCCGCAGGCCAGGGTGCGGGCGGCCGGGACGGCGGAGCGGAGAGCGTTGCGGAGTCGGTTGCGCTTCATTAGGTCCTCCCAAGTCACAACTGCACTACGGTCAAATGGGCAGGTGCCTCAGTGGGGCAGAGCCACGACGTGCGCGGCGCCTTCCGTTTCGAGGCAGCGGCGAATCGACGTGGGCTGGCCCCAATCGGTCGGCGTGCCCGTCACCTCCGTCGCGGGGGCAGGCGGCCCCCGCCGGGGGGGCCCCAGCGGGCCCCGCTCGCGACCCCGGGGTCGCTCGCCGCGCAGAAGCGGCCCGGTCTCGTGCGCTGGGCAGCCCGCGTCCATCCCGGGGGGCAGGCGGAGCCGCGCGCGCTCGCGGCGAGCCCCCCCGTGGGCGCTTTTCGACGGCGCAGCCGGCAGGCGCTCGCCACGCGGAGCTCCCCACGGGCCCGCCGAGCGCCCCGCCGCGAAGCGTGGGGGCTCAGCTGCAACCCATCGAATTGCCGCAGTTCAGGCACTTATAGCAGGCCCCATTGCGCACCGTGATGTGACCGCAGCCGTCACACACGGGAGCGTCTCCCATCATCTCTTCCAGCTGCTGCCCCAGGGGATCCTGCTCGGCGGCGCCCGCGCGGCCCGCGGCGAGCGCTTCCGAAAGGTGCTGCACTCGCTCCGCGGCCGGCAGGGCTCGCGGTGAGGACGTCGACGGCGCGGCCGTGAGCTGCGATGGCGCGACCTCCGATGAGACCGCTTCGGTCAGCCTCGTCTCGGTCGGGTCGTCGATGACCGTTTCCTGGTCATCGGGCTGCACCTGAGCGAAGTCGAATCGCTTGAGGTACTCCACCCCCAGGACTCGGAAGATGTAGTCCACAATCGACGTAGCGAACTTGATGTTCGGGTGACCCGCGACGACGCCGTGGGGCTCGAAGCGCGTGAACGTGAACTGCTCGACGAACGTCTCGAGCGGGACTCCGTACTGCAGCCCCACCGAAACCGCCATGGCGAAGCAGTTCATCAGCGAGCGGAAGGCCGCGCCTTCCTTGTGCATGTCGATGAAGATCTCGCCGAGCGTTCCATCCTCGTACTCCCCGGTGCGCAGGAAGACCTTGTGGCCACCGACTCGAGCCTCCTGAGTGAAGCCCCGCCGCTTCTTCGGCATTCTGACCCGAGTGCCCTCGGGACGCGTGAGCGCGTCGGCCACTGGCTGGGTGACGGGCGTCTGGCCCACTCCCTCGCCACCGGCGGCGACCTCTTCGGCCTCGTCCTCGCTCTCCGAGTTGCTCGAACCGGATGCGGAGAGAGGCTGCGAAGCCTTGCAGCCGTCGCGGTAGAGCGCCACGGCCTTGAGCCCGAGCTTCCAACCCTCCTCGTACACCTTCCGCACTTCGTCCACCGTCGACTCGTTGGGAAGGTTCACCGTCTTGCTGATAGCGCCCGAGAGGAAGGGCTGCACCGCGGCCATCATCTGGATGTGCGCCATCGGGGCCAGGAATCGCTTGCCGCTCCGCCCGCAACGATTGGCGCAGTCGAAGACGGCATAGTGTTCTTCACTCAAGTGGGGAGCTCCCTCCACCGTCATGCGCCCGATGATCACGTCGCTCGACTTCTCGATGTCACGGCTGGAGAAGCCGAGGTGCTTGAGCAGGTTGAAGCCAGGCTGCGACATCTCGGTGGGGCCGATGCCGAGCCGCTCGTAGCTCTCCTTGCCGACGACCCACGGCGCAAATGCCAGGCTCAACTCGAACACGGCAGAAAGAGAGCTCTCGACCTTGCCGAGATCCTCGTCCGTCAGTCCGGCCTCTCGGAGGCTCTTGCGATTGACGGGGCAATCGCTGAGCAGCGTGTTCGTACCGGAGGCGAAGGCGACGATCTCCTGCACCTGTGCCTCGGAGTACCCGAGCCGGCGCAGCGCGGCGGGGACCGACTGGTTGACGATCTTGAAGTAGCCACCGCCCGCCAGCTTCTTGAATTTGACCAGGGAGAAATCTGGCTCCACGCCCGTCGTGTCGCAGTCCATCAAGAGCCCGATCGTGCCCGTGGGGGCCAGCACCGTCGTCTGGGCGTTGCGGTAGCCGTGCTGCTCTCCGAAGTGTACCGCATCGTTCCAGTCTTCCACGGCCGCGCGCCACAGCTCGTCCGGGCATTCGTCGCGGTTGATCGCGTACGCCGCCTCTTGGTGCAGGCGCATCACTCGAAGCATCGGCTGGCGATTCTTTTCGAAGCCGGCAAACGGCCCCTTGGATTTCGCGAGCAGCGCGCTTTGTCGGTACGCGCGCCCACACAGGATGGCCGTCAGCGCGCCCGCGATGGCTCGCCCGCGGTCGGAATCGTAGGGGATTCCCAGCACCATCAGCAGGGTACCGAGGTTGGCGTACCCCAACCCCAGCGGCCTGTAATCGTGCGAGTTCTTGGCGATCGGCTGCGTAGGGTAGCTCGAGAGATCGACGAGAATCTCCTGCGCCGTCAAGAAGATCTCCGCCGCGTGGCGGTAGCCTTCGATGTCGAATTGGCCCTCCGCGCCCAGGAACTTGGTCAGGTTGAGCGACGCGAGATTGCACGCGGAGTTGTCCAGGAACATGTACTCCGAGCAGGGGTTGGACGCGTTGATGGGGGCCGTGTTGGGGCACGTGTGCCAACGGTTGATCGTCGTGTCGTATTGCACGCCCGGGTCGGCACATTTCCAGGCGGCCTCGGCGATCGACTGCCACAGGCTCGCGGCGTCGAGCACATCGACGACTTTGCCCGTGGTGCGCGCGCGGGTTTGCCAGCTGCCGCCGGCGAGCGCCGCCTGCATGAAATCATCGGTGACGCGGATGGAGTTGTTGGAGTTCTGACCACTTACCGTGTGGTACGCCGCGCCATTGAAATCGGACTCGTAGCCAGCCGCGATCAGTGCCCGTGCCTTCTTTTCTTCGCCCACCTTCCAGTTGATGAAGTCCTGGATCTCCGGGTGGTCCATGTTCAGGCAGACCATCTTGGCTGCCCTGCGCGTCGTTCCGCCGCTCTTGGTGGCGCCGGCTGCCCGATCGAGCACCTCGAGAAAGCTCATCAACCCACTGGAGGTTCCGCCGCCCGAGAGTTTTTCTTGCCGGCCGCGGATGACGCTGAAATTCGTGCCCGTTCCAGACCCGTACTTGAAGAGCCGTGCCTCGCTCTTGGCCAGGTCGTAGATGCTCATCAGATCGTCCTCTACGGCTTGGATGAAACACGCCGAGCACTGGGGCCGCTCGTAGGCGATGAGCGTTTCCTCGATCACGTCGGATTCCGGAGACCAAGCCCAGTTCCCTCCCGAGCCTTCGATGCCGTACGCGTGATGGAGACCGCAGTTGAACCAAACGGGGGAATTGAAGGCGCCGTATTGGTTGAGCAGCAAGAAGCTCAACTCGTCTTCGAATACCTCCGCGTCCCTCGGGCTCGAGAAATAGCGGCCGAGCCTCTCGCCCTCGGAACGAATGGTGTGGGCAATGCGATGCACCACCTGGCGAACGCTGGTCTCGCTTCCGCTCGGGCTGTCCACGCCCGCCTTCCGAAAATATTTCGAGACGACGATATCGGTGGCGAGCTGTGACCAGCGGGCTGGGACCTCCGCCCCGTCCATCTTGAACACGTGCGAGCCGTCGGGGTTGCTGATCGTGCTGCTTCGCCGCTCCCAGACGAGGGCGTCGGCCGGTGCGGTCTTGCCGTCCGTGTAGCGCCGCTCGAAGGGAAGCCCGCCGCTGCGCCGCTTGCGGCTGGCGCTCTTGCTCTCGGCGCTCTTGCTGGAGGTGGGTGCCTTCACTCGCCGCTGCTTTCCTGGCTCGGAGGCGCCCCGTGCGCTGCTCTCCGAGGGACGTTTGGCGCTCGTCGGACCCTCTGACGCCGGAGCGGAGCCAGCTTCAGCCTCGACCTGCGGCGCCGCGCCCGGCTTGCCGGACCTGCCCGATTGGCGATTCTTGCCGCTCGGGCGCTTTGACTGATTGTGACCTACGATTGTCGACTGTGCCATGCGGACCTTTCTGCTGCGCGCGCTGCGTCTTGACGCCTATCGAATGCTCGGGCTGGAAAAATGGAAGGGTACGGAAACGGCGGAAGCGCTCGTTCACTGCGGAGCGCGTGCGCCGAGAAATCAGCGCGATCCATGGGTTGGGGCGAGTGCTCGTGCCCCGCTCGCGAACTGGTGGGTGCTTGCGGCGGGGCTCCGAGGCCCCGGGCGATCATTGGGTGAGGTGACGTGCCAAGCTGGTCACGCCGCGGCGATGATCACGCTGGGCGCTTGGTCATGCCGCTGTGCTCGGCCATGCGGCTGCGCGGTTCGCGCGGTGGACGTGCCGCGCCGCAATCGCGGCTGACCTCGAGGGGCCGGACGAAGGCCCTGCTTGGATTGCAGAGGGGCTTGCGGAAAATGCGGTCTGCTTTCGGGGAAAGCATCCGAACGAGGGGGGGCCCCCGAGCTCGCGCGCGCCGGTTGCCGCTCGCCCCGCGGCGGCGGTTCGCGCCGCGCGGGGCTCGGACTCCCGAGACCTCGACGAGCCAGAGCGATTCGCCACGCGGCCGTTCGCTACACGGCCGCCCTCCGCACCGCAAGTGACGACAGAGCCGACCGGGACAGAGCCGACCGGGACAGAGCCGACGACGACAGAGCCGACGACGACAGAGCCGACGACGACAGAGCCGACCGGGACAGAGCCGACGACGACAGAGCCGACGACGACAGAGCCGACCAGGACAGAGCCGAGGGAAGCCGAGCCCCCCGCACGCGAGTCGAGAGCACCGAGACCTCGGTCGCGCTCGGTCCCGCGGACTACCGCGCGACGGATTGCGGCGCGCTGGAGGCGAGGCGTGGAAGTGACGCGAAGGCCACGAGCTTCCAGCACACCGGCCTCCGGCAGACCAGCGGCCTCCGGTAGGGTGACCCGAGCCCCGTGCAGCCGAGCCCTGTGCAGCCGAGCCCCGTGCAGCCGAGCATCCGCCTCGCTGGTCAGGGCCGCTGGGCCGCTCGCCGTGGGTCGGGGGCTGGCTGCGCGGCCTGGTGAATGACCTGGCGCATTGCGCAAACCGAGCCTCTCGGCGATCTCGGACCACGGATGCTCAGTGCAAATTTGGTCAGGAGAAAGTTTCAGCAAGAACAGCTGTATACCCCAACCCATTGTGGTGCAGCAACCCCTTGGCCACAATCGGTGGGCGTATGGGCGCATCGGTGGGTACATCCTGTTCAGATCCCCAGCTAATCCCCAGGCTCTGCGCAACTGGACGCACGTGCACGAAATCGCGAGGCGAGAGGTCCAGAAAGGTTTCTGCAGGCCTGCTCTGGGCGAGGGGCGTCGCCGAGGGAAATTGTGCACAGCCGCCTGATCCACAGGTCCCTCACAACTTGGGAGCGCGATGGCCAGCGGGCCGTACCCGCAGACTCGCTCACCCCGGAGGTCCGGGTGGCTAGTCGGCGGATTGGTCGCCGCTCAGCGGACCTCGGGCGAGGCATCCGGGTTGTGCGTGATGACCCGATCGAGTCGAAATTCCTGCTCGGGGTCGATCCATTCGACCTGGCCGAGGCGGCTGAGAGGATCCGCCAGGCGTGCTGCATCTCCGGCGACCACGACCAAGGGGGCCTGGCCCTCGAGATACCCGCGGCTTGCGGTCAGCACGTCGAACGGGCTGAGCGCGGCGAGGCTCGTCAGGTATTTGCCGGGGTAGTCGTCGGCGAGCGAGTGCCTGCCGAGCGTGCCCAGCAACGCGGATGCGTGAGCGGCCCCTGCGCCCGCCAGCGCCCGCGAGTAGCGCAGCGCCTGGGTCGCCCTGCGCAGCGAAGCGCTCGTGGGGCGCTCGGTGGCGATCCGATCGAGCTCGCGAGCCATCGCCTCGGCCGCTCGAGGGGTGTTTTCGATGCGCACCGTGGCGCGCAGCACGAGCGGGCAGGGCCCCTGGGCAAGCTCGTGAAGCATCGCGCTCGCTCGCAGCGCGATGCCCGTCGAAACGAGGCTCTCGTGCAGGCGTCCAGCGTGCGCTCCGAGCAGCTGTTTGGCGGCCTCCACGGCGGGCCACGCAGGGCTGCGGCGCGGCACCGTCAGCGCGCTGACCAGAATCTCGCTTTGAGGGCTCCCTGGGCGGTCGACGAGCAGCACTCGCGGAAGGCTGTTTCGCGGCGGGGGGAAGTAGTCGGGAGGGGGCGGGGGTTGCCCGCGCCAGGTCGCGAACGCTCTTCGAGCGGCGGAGGCGACCTTCGCCGGCAGCGCTCCGGCCAGCAGCAGCACGGCGTTGCCCGGCGCTACGTGCCCGGCGAGCCATTGCTTGCAGTCGGCGCGGCCGATGCGCGCGAGCTGCTCCGAAGTGGCGGACCAGTGCGCGTAGGGGTGCTGCCTGTGCGGTGAGCGAAACAGGTTCTCGAGCAGTGCCTGTTCGGCCACCCAGGTTTCGTTCTGTCTCGCTCGCGCAAGGGCTCGCTGCCGTGCAACGCTCACGAGTCGGTCGAACTTCCCCTCCGCGAGCTCCGGGGTTTCGGCCAGAGCTGCGAGCACGGAGAGCGCGGCGCCGGCTTCCTCGGGGGCCAGAGTCAGGCGAAAGCGCGTCGAGTCGGGCGACGTTTGCACCTCGACGCGTCGGGCCAGCTCCCCGTCGTACGCCGCGCCATCGCCCGGCTCGGCGAGCGACAGCGCCGCGGCGCGCGCACACAGCTCGGAGCGCCCCGGGCGGTCGTCGTCGCTGGCGCTGCCGCTGAGCAGCATCAGCTCGGCGGCGACCACGGAGGCCTCTCGGCTCGGCAGCCACCGCACCTGCAGCCCGTTTTCCAGCCTGCTGGTCCGCAGCTCGGGCGGCTTCCAGCGCGGCGCCGGCCCCAGCCCGGGGGCGTCTTCCGCAGTTGGCGCGACCCGGGGGGGCGCCGCCGGGGGGGGCGAGCCCGTGCGGGCCTGCGAGCAGCACGGCGCGGCGAGCAGGCAGCAGAACGCCCAGCTCCTGGCGCGCGCCCGGGCGGGTCGGGCCCGCCGCCCGCGGCGGCGCGGGCTGGGCTCGAGCCCGCACGTCACGGGGCGCCGACCTCGGCTGGCTTCGAGCCGACCTGGCGGCGCCCTTCCCCGCTGCGCCGGGCGCTCATGCCCATCGGCAGCACGACCACGTGCCGGCTCGCGCCTTCCCCGAGGTAGCGGCGCACGGCGCGCCGAACGTCCTCCGCGTCGACGGCCGAATAGCGCGCCATCTCGCCGTTGAGCTTGCGGGCGTCCCCTTCGAGCAGCTCGAGCTCCGCCAAGTGCCGCGCCCGCTCGGCAGGGTCACTCATTCGGGAGAGCCACCGAGCGCGAATCCGGTCGGCTGCGCCGGCTACCTCTGCCGAGCTCGGGGGCGCATTCGTCGCGAATTGCTCGAGCGAGTAGTGAAGCATCCTGCGGACCAGGTCGGGGTCGGCTACTTCGTCCAGCGCCAGCTTCAGCTCGAGCCAGCCGGTGTCGGACAACCCAGTCAGCCGCGCTTGGACACTGCGCGCCATGGCCTCCTCGTAAATCAGGCTGCGCGGCAACAGACCGTCTCCCGCGCCCACCAGCAGCTCGGTGGCCACCGCCAGCGGGGCGTACTCCTCCCCGCGGCGCGAGGGCCCGAGCCACCCGACCAGCAAGCCCATGCTGAACGCCGTTCCGTCGCTCACGGAGGCCGACCGTCGCTCCCGTGCGATTTCTCCGGCCGGCGCTTCGCGCGCGATGGTGCGGGCCGAGGCAGAACCGAAATAGTCGTGAATCGTCTGGAGCGTTTCCAGCACAGCGAAATTGCCGACCAGCGTCAGAGCCGCGTTGGAGGCTGCGAAGTGCATCGCGTGAAACCGCTGCACGTCCGTCGGGCCAATCGCGGCGAGGCTGCTTTCGCTTCCCAGCCCCGTATGCGCCAGGGGGGAGGCTTCCCCAAAGAGCAGCTGCCGTAGCCGCAGGCTCCCGCCCGCGTATGCCGTGTTGGCCACGGTGGCGATTCGTTGTTGGTGAAGCCACGCGATCTCTCGCTGCAGCGCCGCCTCGGTGATCTGCAAGTGCATCAGCCGATCCGCCTCCAGCCACAGAACCATGGCGAGGGCGCTGCTGGGCACCACGCTACAGAGGTGGGTAACTTCGTCCGAGACGTGCCGCGAGGTGACTCCCCCCACGTTGGCCACGCGGGCGCTCAGCTGACCCGCGGGGACGCGGGGTGTTCCATCGAACATCAACCGGGAGGCCACGCGGCTCGAGCCGCGTCGCGTCGGCGAGTCGTTTCGCCAGCCGACGCGGAAGCTCATGCAGGCGCACACCATGGGTGAGGAGCGGTCCACGTTGAGCGCGATCCGAAGGCCGCTGTCCAGCTGGGTTCGGCGAATCGGCCCGGCGTGGTGCGGCTCCGCACCCCCGTCGCTCGGCGACCGGGAAGGCTTGGGGGGCGTGGCCGCGAGCGCGGCCGGTGCCGCAGCAAGGGCAGCCAGCACAACTCCAAGCGCCGCGGCGCGTATGCCACGAGGCCCTGCCATGAGCGGTGCAGTACCACGATTGCGGCAGAATCAGCAATCCACGGCCGCGAGCCGCGGCAGCGCGCGGGTGGCGGCAATGGTAGGGTTCGCCGATGACCTCTCCGCCCGACAGTGCCCCCCGCCTCTTGTGGCGTCCGACCGAGGATCGAGCGCGCGAGAGTCGCATGGCCTCCTACATGCGCTGGGTCTCCCGAACCAGCGGGCAGCGCTTCGAGGATTACGACTCGCTGTGGCGCTTCAGCGTTGCGGACCCGGGCGCGTTCTGGCTCTCGATTTGGCAGTATTTCCAGCTCGGCGAAGCGCCGGACCGCGCGCTGGTGCGCGGAGAGGATTTCCGCACGAGCCGCTGGTTCGAAGGGGCCCGGGTCAACTACGCCGAGCACCTGCTGCAGGCCACCGGAGCCCGCGCCCTCGGCGAGGGGCGGAGCGGCTCCCGCCCGGACGCCGATGAGGTCGTCGTCGTGGCGTGCAGCGAGGAGCGGCGATCCCAGATCACGCGCGGGGAGCTCTCGGATCTGGTGGCACGCTGCCGCGCCGGGCTCGCGAGGCTCGGCGTTCGACGCGGAGATCGCGTCGCCGCCTACCTGCCCAACGGCCTGGAGGCGCTCGTCGCGCTGTTGGCAACGGCTAGCCTGGGGGCGATCTGGTCGAGCTGCCCCCCCGAGTTCGGTGTCGATGCGGCCCAGGGGCGGTTCGCGCAGATCGCCCCCAAGGTGTTGATTGGGCAAGCGAGCTATCGCTACGGGGGAAGGGTTTTCGACTGCCGCGCAAAGGGCGAGGCCCTGTGGCAGGCGCTGCCGAGTGTGCAGTCCGCGGTCGTCGTGGGGGCGGGCACGGAGGCGGGCTCGTGGCTCCCTTGGGAGCGCCTTCTCGAAGCGCACGAGCCGCTTGGTTACGAAGCGGTGCCTTTCGATCACCCGCTGTGGATCCTGTACTCTTCGGGAACCACCGGCCTCCCCAAGCCGATCGTTCACGGGCACGGCGGAATGCTGCTCGAGCATTTGAAGATGTTGGCGCTGCATCACGACCTCGGTCGGGGCAGCCGCTTCTTCTGGTTTTCCACCACCGGCTGGATGATGTGGAACTACCTCGTGAGCGGGTTGGCCGTCGGGGCGGCCATCGTGCTCTACGACGGCAGCCCGGGCTATCCAGACCTCGGCAGGCTCTGGAAGCTGGTGGAGCAGGAGCGCATCTCCTGTTTCGGCGTGAGCGCTCCGTTCTTGATGGCTTGCCGAGCGGCGGGGCTCGTTCCCAAGCAGCTCGCGGACCTGTCGAGCTTGAGATCCGTCGGCTCGACAGGCGCGCCGTTGCCCCCGGAGGGCTTCGAGTGGGTGTACGACTCGGTGGGCGCCGACTTGCAGCTCGCCTCCGCGAGCGGTGGAACGGACGTTTGTACGGCATTCTTGGCGGGGTGCCCGCTCTTGCCCGTCTATTCGGGCGAGCTGCAGTGCCGCGCGCTCGGTGCGGACGTGCGCGCGTTCGACCCGGCCGGAAACTCTCTGCTGGGCGAGGTGGGGGAGCTGGTGCTCGCACAGCCCATGCCCTGCATGCCCGTCGGCTTCTACAACGACCCCGACGGGGCCCGCTACGCGGCGAGCTACTTCGAGGATTTTCCCGGCGTGTGGCGGCACGGCGATTGGGTCTGCATCAACGAACGGGGCGGCGCCGTGATCTCGGGCCGCTCCGACGCCACGCTCAATCGTGGTGGCATTCGCATGGGGAGCAGCGAGTTCTATCGCGTCGTCGAGGAGATTGCCTGGGTCCGAGACTCGCTCGTCGTGGACACGGCGAGCGCCGAGGGGGAGGGCAAGCTGTGGCTCTTCGTCGTCCCGCGGCCCGCGGGGAAGCTCACCGAGCTGCAGCGGCGCGAGCTCGCCGCCGTGATTCGGGAGAAGCTGTCGCCGCGCCACGTCCCGGACGAGCTCGTCGCAATCGATGCAGTTCCCAGGACGGCGAGCGGCAAGAAGCTCGAGGTCGTAGTCAAGCGCGTGCTCCTGGGTGCGGATCCCAAGGCGGTCGTCAGCCCGGGGGCTCTGCAGGACTATTCGGCTTTCGAGAGCCTGCTAGCCGCGGTGGGGCGGGCCTGATCAAGCGAGCAGGTCTCGAACGCCTTCCACGCGCCGCTGGATGGATTGCGGAGCCGAGTCTTCTGCCGAGGGGACCAACACTCCGCGTTGCACCGCAGGGCGCGCGCCGATTTCCTTCAACCAACGTGCCAGGTGTTCCAGGCCGTCGATGCTCACGCCGGACCAATCGTGGTTGCGGGCCCAGCAGTAACACGCGATGTCGGCAATCGAGTAGTCCCCTGCCAGAAACTGATGGGCGGAGAGGCGCCGGTCGAGCACCTCGAGCAGTCGACGCACCTCACGCTGATAGCGACCGATCGCGTACTCCAATTTCTCCGGAGCGTAGCGATAGAATACGTTTGCCTGCCCCATCATGGGCCCCAACCCGCCCATCTGGAACATCAACCACTGCATGACGATCGAGCGCGCGCGAGCTTCTCTCGGCATGAGCTGCCCAGATTTTTCCGCGAGGTAGATCAAGATGGCGCCGGATTCGAACACGGCGAAGTCTTCCGCGTCCTTGTCCACGATGACGGGGACGCGCCCGTTTGGGTTGAGCTTCAAGAACCAAGGTTGCTTCTGCTCCTTCGAAGCCAGGTCGAGGCCGCGGGCCGTATAGCTCATGCCCATTTCTTCGAGGGCGACGGAGGCCTTTCTTCCGTTCGGTGTTGCAGCGGTGTATAGATCTATCACTGGCTCGTCTTCATGGTTTTCTGGGCGAGGCAAGGCGCAGATGCCTGGCGACCCGTAGCTGGTTTGGCTCCTCGAGTCACCCCTTGAGGAGGGCCTTCGAGATCACCACCCGCTGGATCTGACTCGTCCCCTCGTAGATCTGCAAGACTTTCGCGTCGCGCATGAGCTTTTCCACGGGGTAGTCCTTCACGTAGCCGTTGCCACCGAACACCTGGACGGCGTCCACGGCGCACTGCATGGCCGAGTCAGCGCCGAACGCTTTTGCATAAGCGGACGCAATGGGCATTCGTACTCCCGAATCCAGATTCCACGCGGCCTTCTGATACAGCAGGCGGGTCGCTTCCGCGCGGATCGCCATTTCGGCGAGCATCGCCCCGACGAGCTGATGCTCGCCGATGGGAACTCCGAACGCCTTTCGCTCTCGGGCGTACGCAACCGACTCGTCCAAGCACCGTTGCATCAGGCCCGCTGCCATCGCGCCGATGTCCGGCCGCGTTTGATTGAACGTTTCCATGGCCAGTTTGAACCCGTGGCCCGGCGGCGCGAGCAAGTGCTTTTTGCCGAGCTTTACCTGTTCGAAGTGCACGGTGGCGGTGTCGCTGGCGCGCTGGCCCATCTTGTCCTCGTGTTTTCCCACGGATACACCGGGCATCGACCGCTCGACGACGAACGCGGCGATTCCTTTGTGGCGCAACGCTGGGTCGACGGTCGCAAATACCACATAGAAGTCGGCGAAGCTCGCGTTCGTGATCCAGCATTTCTCACCGCTGAGCACGTACTCGTCGCCGACCTGCTCGAAGCGCGTTCGGAGGCCGGCCACGTCGCTGCCGCCGGAGGGCTCGGTGGTGCAGTAGCTGGCGAAGGTAGGCGCGGCCGTCAGCCGGCCGAGGTACTCTTTCTTCTGCTCCTCGTTTCCGGCTAGCACGATCGGCGTGGCCGCCAGGGTATTCGCCAAGAGGCTGGTTTGAATTCCCGTGCAGGCGTAAGCGAGCTGCTCGGTCATCATCGCGTTGTCCAGCTCGCCCAAGCCGGCGCCGCCGTACGCATCGGGAAGCGTGACGTTGAGGAGCCCGAGCTGCCAGGCTTCCTCGAACAGCTCGCGCGGAAACGCCGCCTCGCGGTCGGCCTTTGGCGCCGCGGGGATCATGCGCTCTCGCGCAAAACGGCGTGCCGCCTCGCACAGGGCGGCTTGTTCTTCGGATAGTTGAAAATTCAGCATGGGAGCTCCTCCGATGTGGGGGCGGTGCCCTCAGCCACGGGCGACCGCCACGAAAACATAACCCCGCGCCTCGTCATCGAGCCGCGTCCGCCCCGCCGCCACCCCTTGCGGCGGATTCCGGACGGGGCGCCGTCAGCGCTGCGCGAGCGCCGCGCTCAGGCGACGGCTCGCGATTTGGCAGGCCATCTCTCCGCGGTCGATGCCGAGGCAGGGGCGTCCCAGCCGCGCGGCCACGGCGAGCGTCGTGCCCGAGCCGCACATCGGGTCGAGGACCCAGCTGGCCGGTGAGGTGGCGGCCAGCACGATTCGCTCGAGCAGCTTCTCGGGCTTTTGGGTAGGGTAGCCGGTCGTTTCCCGGGTAAGTGGCGTGTTTGCGCTCATCGCCGGGCAATCGACCCACACGCTGCCCAACGCGCGGCCCTCGTCGGCATAGTATCGGTAGGTTTTGCCCGCGATGGTCCGGTCGCGATAGCGGCGGCCGCTGTCGTCGATTTCTCGGAAGTGCATCTTCAGGCTGGTGTCGGCGTAGGGCTCGCGCAGGGCGGGTTCTCGCGAGTTCCAGATCATTGCGGGCCCGCGCCCGTAGATGAGCAGCGTCTGGTGCGTCACGCTCGGGCCGTTGCGCCTGCGCCCGCCGTTGCCTGGGACCCAGATGATTTCACCCTGGAAATGATCCCGCCCGAAGAGCTCGTCGGCTGCGACCTTCGCCTCGTGTACGGCGTGGTGGCTCAGGTGCAGCCAGAGGCTGCCACGCTCGCCGAGGCAGGGCCACATCGCGTCGAGACGGGGCCGCAGCATTTCGAGAAAGCCTTCGACGCTGCCGAAGTGATCGTCGTAGGCGACGGCCCCGGTGGCACGCCGTTCGCCCGTCTTGAGGCGTGCGCGGCGCTGGCCGCCGGCGTTGAAGGGTGGGTCGACGTAGATGAGGTCGAAGCAGCTCGGGGCAGCCGCCGCGATGGCTCGCAGGTGCTCGAGACAGTCCCCGTGCAGGACTCGCGAGCCGCAGGCGGGGCTCCAGCGATCCGCGGCCTCGCGCCTCACGGCCTGGGGCCACCGACGATGAGGCGGGTCAGCGCCGCCTCTTCGAACCCGTCGAGGTAGGGCGTGTCCGGCAGCCAGGTCCAGCGCGGGCCGCCGCCTTCGCAGCCCCGCACGGTCGAAATGGGCGAGCAGGCGATCCGCAGGTGGATGTGATCGTCGTGGGGCAGGCTGTCCCCGGGCTCCATGAGCACGTTTTGGGCCCGGAACACGAGATCCAGGCTCTCGCCGCGCGCCATGGCGTAGTCGATCAAGAGGGCCTCGACGGGCCCACTGCAGAACATCCACTGCACGGAGATCGCGGATGATTCGAGTAGCGCCTTGACCAGCAACCACTGCCTCGGCACGTCCAAACGCACGAAGCCCTCGCGCCTCGGGATGGGCGCCAGCCCATCGGGACCGATCTGGACGAAATCGGGGTTTCGGATGGGGGCGCCCCGAGGCGTCGTCACGTACCACAAGAGGTCCACGTCGCGGCCGGTGCGGTGTGAGTTGTGGCGCCTGATCTTGCCGCCGTGGCGCGCGCTCAGATCCCCGACGAGCAGCGGGGCTCCGCCCGGAAGCTCGTCATGCACCCGCTTGGCGGCCCGCTCGATGGCCTCGACCAGGCCGGGTTGTCCCCAGTAGTTGACGCCGCGGGTTCGGAAGCGAGCGTAGCCCGTGCCCCGCGCGGGGAGCTCCACGGCTCCCGTCTGGACACCGTGGTGAGGCAGCCCGACGGAACCCGAAAGCCCCGGCGCGAGCGGCGTCGGGGTGCCGAAGCAAGCGAGCGCGCTCACGGCGCAGAGCAGCGCGGCGCAGCCAGCCGAAATGGCTCGGGGATCGCGATGTCGCACGCGCCCCCGCGGTGTAGGCGCCGGCTGGTGGGCTTTCGCGCGGGGCCTCATCAGGCGGGCAGCTCCCTTTCGAGGTAGCAGGCGATGGAGGATTCCAGCTCGCTCAGCGCATTTTCCCGCAGGCCGTGCGGAGTGAGTGCCAACTCCTCGCCGTTGGCGCGCACGTAGCCGAGATCCTGAAAGCTCGTCAGCGCGTTCTGCAGGGGGGGTTTGCTCACCGCCTCGGGCCGCTCCAGCTCGCCCGAGAGGAACATGAGCCGCCCGGTGACGAGGGTTTGCTGCAGGAGCTTCTTCCGGTCCACGGGGCCCTCCAGCAGCCGCTGAAGCCCGTGCGCACAGACCCGATAGGATTCGACGAAGCTCCGCAGCAGAGCTGCGTAGGTCATGAGCCATTGGTGCCCAGTCCAGTCGTCGCGGCCGGTGCCGAGTCGCAGGGCGTCGCCGTCCCGCTCGAGATCTCCGTCTTCGATCATGGCTTGCAGGGTTTCGTCGAAAATCGTGTCGAAGTCGGCGTCGGCGCGAAAGCGAAATTCGTGCTTGAACAGCCGCGAGAGGAACTGCACGCGCTCCCTCGCCCGATCGAGCGTGATGGGCGGACCGGGGGGGATCAGCACCGCCATGGCCACCAGCGCCCGCTCCACGAAAAAGTGGATGATGATGTTCTTCGACCCGTCCAGCTCGTGCCGCTTGTCGTCGGGGATGGTGTAGATCGCGCCCAGGCCCGCCCGCGGCTTGCTGCGCCGGTGCGAACGCACCTCCGCGGCGAAATGGACCTCGACCATTTCGCCATCCGCGAACATCTGCGTCGCCTCGCGAATCGCCTCCGGCCGAAGGCCGTCGGCGCTCGGGGTGAGCAGCGCTGGCGAGCAGCGCGCGCCCAGGCGCCTCAATGTGCCCAGCAGCTTCTCGCACCGCAGCAGCAGCTTCTCGTGCGGTTGCCCGCGGCGGTGGTAGCTCAGAAGGGCGAGCGCGGCCAGAGCTCCCGGCGTCACCGCCGTGACGCGGTTGATCTCGTCCATCACGCGATTGCCCAGCCGCGTGACGATTGCCCGCTGCTTCGCCGGAGCGAAGTGGGCGGCGGGAGCGAGCTGCAGCTCCTCCCGAATTTGCTCGAGGGTGAGCAGGCGACCGAACTGGAGGTTGATGCGCCCGTAGCGAGAGCGCAGCACGTCGGTCGCGCCGAGCAGCCCCGCCGCGTCCTCCTTGGTTTTCTCTCCGCCTTTGAGCTCCACTTCGTAGGAGTCTACGACCCGTTCGTAGCCAATGCTGACGGGTACGAATGCGACCTTTCGCTGAGGAACGGCCGCGGCCGCGTCCACGATCATCTTCAGGAGCCCGAACTTGGGGGGCAGCAGCTTACCCGTCCGGCTGCGACCCCCTTCCAGAAACATT
The DNA here is from genome assembly GCA_050299315.1 of Polyangiaceae bacterium. GTDB lineage: Bacteria > Myxococcota_A > Polyangia > Polyangiales > Polyangiaceae > SZUA-265. The sequence goes on along the minus strand of JBNKVS010000030.1, from coordinate 18,408 downwards.
TCGAGGGGATACCCTTCGCGAATCAGGCGCCGGACGTAGCCGCTCACCACGATCGGGTACACGGCGTCGCCGCGAAACGAGCGCCGAATGAAAAACGCGCCTGCCCGCCGAAAAATCGGACCGATCGGAAAAAACGTGAGGTTGTCCCCGGCGGCGATGAGCGGCAGCGGCAGGTTGCGGTCGTTGAAGACGTAGCTGAGGATGAGGTAGTCGATGTGGCTCTTGTGGCTGGGCAAGAGCACGAGGCACTGCTCTTTGCTGGCCGCTTTGAGCCGCGCGATCCCTTCCTCGTCCACGTCGATCCCCGCGTAGATGCGCCGGAAAATCTTGTCGAGCGCCACCTCGAGGAGGCTCATCGCCGCGCCGTCCGGCATGGCCTGCATCGCGCGGAGCATCTCCAGAGCGCTTTCGAGGAGCTGCTCCTCCGTCTTACCGTTGCGGACCAGGCGGCGCAGCTCCGAGCGAAATCGCGGGCTTTGCACGATTTCCCGGCGCACCCGCTCTGGCGACTTGCTCGCGGGCCCCGTCACCGATCGCCGCTCTCGCTCGAGCTTGCGAAGCGTGGCAAAGGTCAAGCGGCTGCGCAGCTCCTCGTCGCCCGCATCTCGGTAGCTCTCGACGAACTCACGCAGGTTCACCGGCTCGCCTACGCGCAGCTCCACGTGGCGATAGTTGCTGAGGAACTGCGCGACGGTGCGCACCGGGCTGGCCCATTCCCGGGGCCCGAGGATCACGTCGAGCATGCGAGTGCCGCGCGTGTCGGGCCGCTTCGTCCACAAAAAGAGCTGCGGGACGAGCTGAATCGTGTCCAGCCGCGAGCGCTGCAGTTCGATCAGGGTTTGCAGTAGCTCGTCTCCTTCGCGCATGCCCCGGCCCCCGCGTGCCCCCGAGGCCCGGTCCAACACGCTCGGCGGGCGCTTCAGGAACAGGGCCGCGGAGCCGCCGACCGACAGGGCGTGGCGAAGCTCTTCCTCGGGCGGAATCTGCCGATTGGGAAGCACGGCGTTGAGCCAGCCTTTGCCCATCGGGTTGAGGACCCACAGGCCCAGGTCGTTCGCGAAGCGCACCTCGGGCAGCTCGAACTGCTTCGTGAAGTGGTCCAGAGCGATGAAGTCGACGAAGTTCAGGTTCCTGAGCACATAGACGATGGGACCTTGTCCGGAAAGCTCGCGCACGCGATCCACCCAGGCCTCGTCGACCTGGATCTTGCTGAAGAACCGCCGGTACATCGCCTTGAGCAGCGGATTCGGCTGGTACGTCTGGGTGAGCTCGGCTGCCATGAGTTGGTCGATGGCCCGGCACCCTAGTGCATCGTTTCCGTCGAAACGATGGCCAAAGAGAAAAAGGTGCAGCGGTTCACGAGGGTGGATTCGGCGCGATTTCGGCGACCCCACCGGAGCGTGAGGCGAAATCGTCCATCGATGGAATGGAAACGGCGCGCGAGCGCATTGGCCGGTGCCAAGGGACGAGATTTTCCGCGGCGTGGGTTTCCGACGATGCGGGCTCGTGGGCTCCGATGAGCGGGGCGATCGAGCCGTGGCTTCGCGTACGAGCGTCTCCTTGCGTGCAGAGCGTCACCAGCGCGACGTGCGACTCGGTGCGGCGAAGCCGGTGACGAGCGCCGGCGCCCGGGCGAATCGTCTGGGCCGGCCGATTGAACCGGGGTGCGAGGAATCAGGGCGACGGGGCCGCCCGAGGCGCCGTGCGGGAGCCCTGGCTCCGGTCGGAGATCGGCGCCGCGTGGACCGAACGCGCGCAGTCCGCCGCGCCCCGCCGCGAGCTGCAGGCACACGCTCTCTACGGGTCGACCTGGAGCCGCACGAGGGCCGGTTCCGGCTCGAGGCTGCGCCTGAGCTTGTCGGCGAGGCTCTTGCCGAGCGAGAGCTGCACCAAGCTCAAGGCGAGCTCGACGGAGCCCGCCGAGCGGGCGCTCGACAGATACTTGCCGCTGCGCTCGAGCGCGCTGTCTTCCCGCAGGTCCAGCTGCGGCACGAGCGCCCCGAGCCACTCTCGATCGCCTGCGGCGACCGCCACGTTTCGCTCCGACAGGCAGCCTGCCACACCCGCGATCGCGGCGCCGGCGCCGGTCATCAGGACCCACTCGGCGGCCTCGCAGCTCGCTCGGCACCAGTCGACGAGCGGCGCGCAACCGGCTGCCTTGCGTGCGCCGTAGCCCCCGGGCAGCAGCACCACGTCGGGCCGAGGGCAGTCGGCGAGGCTTGCCTCGGCCAGCAGGGTCAGCTGGTTGCGGGTGCGAATTGGGCCGGGCTGCAGCGCCACCGGGACGATGGTGAACGGCCGCCAGTTCCAGTGCCGCCCCGCCACCGAAGCGACCTGCACGGCGCCGGCCACGTCCAGCAGCTCGACTTCGTCGAACAGGCATACGGCGAGGGTGCGAGAGCGAGTGCGCACGGCAGGGCCCCAGAGCCTATCAGACGCGGCTGCTTCGCGCACGCTGGCCCGCCGAGGGATCGGCAAGGTGCGCGGCCCCCCGCGCCGAAGCTGGCCCTCCCCCGCGCGGTCGACTAGAAGCCGACGTGGTGACGTGCACGATCCATGCAATCCATGCAATCGGCGGCGCGGTCGGCGCGTCGACGGCTGGCCGCTCCGGGCCGGCGCCACCGCACCGCCGAGCCGGCTCCGCCGCGCGCGCACGCCGGGGGGCGATCGGGGGGCGCCGCGGGCCTGTCGGCGCCCCGGCGACGAAGCGCGCTCGGCCCCGAGGGGCGGCCTGGGCGTGCTGTGGTGCCTCCCCGGCGGCCCGCCAGGCCCGGGCCGGGCGGGAGCCCCTCACGGGGGGGGCGCCGAGCTCGCGGTCGTACGAGCGATGACGGGGGGGGAGTTCGCAAAGATCGCGGTCGTCCTGCGCTACGAGCTGCTCGAAGCGCTGCGCTCCCGGCTCGTGCTGGCCCTCACCCTCCTGTACGGTGCGAGCACTACCGTGGCGTGCCGCGTGCTCGTGTCGATTCTGCGCGCGGCCGAGGAGCAGTTGGGGGCCGCGCTGCAGCCCGGCGGCGGCCTGGACCTGGTCGCGGCCCGAAAGAAAGCCTTGCTCCAGCTGCTGTCGGCGGTGCTCGACGATCCCCAGCTCGCGGCTCAGCTGAGCGCGGTCGATCCCGTGGCGCTCTTTTACGCCTGGGGTGCCATGGCGCTGGGAACTCCCCTGGCGCTGCTCGTCTCGGCCGGAGCTCCCGCGGGCAGCTTCTTCACCAAGAGCGTGCGCTTCGTGTTTCCGCGCATCGCCCGCAGCTCGTGGGCGCTCGGGCAGCTCGCTGCACACGCGTTGCTGCTGCTGCTCGCGATCGCGGTGGGCGCAGCCATGGCCTTCGCCGTTTCGGCGTCGGTCACGGCCGCCTCGGGGGCGACCGCTCTTTGGCTGGCTGGAGCCACGCTGCGGGCTTGGGCGTACGCTGCGGTGCACCTGTCGCTCTTCGTCGGCCTCTCGCTGCTGTGCAAGACGCCCCAGCGGGCGCGCGTGGCCGCCATGAGCGCGTTGCTCGCCTTGTGGGTGGGGGAAGCGTGGGTCGATTCCGAGCGGTTTCGGCAGGCGTTCGTCGGCTCGCGCTGGCTCGCTCTGGCGTTTCCGGCCCACTACAAGCTGGAGCTGTGGTCGCCGAGGCCCGGCGCGGTGCTGACGGCGTTGGGCGCGCTGGCGGCTCTGGGTGCCGCATATTTTGCGGCCGCCTGCGCCTGGCTCGCGCGGAGGGATGCGTGAGCGCGCTGCGGCTCGAACGTGTCGTCAAGTCGTTCGCCGGTCGGCGCGCCCTCGATGATCTGAGCGTCGAGGTGCCCGATGGCGTGCTTTCGGGCCTCGTCGGCCCCAACGGCTCGGGCAAGACCACGCTGATGTCCGTCGTCGCGGGGCTGCTGCGGCCGGACTCGGGACGCGTCGACGTGTGCGGGCGGGGTCCGTTCGACCCGCGGCGGAGCGCGGGGCTGCTTTCGCTGATGCCCCAGGATAGCCTTCCCAGCCAGCATCTGAGCATTCTGCAGTCGCTCTGCTACTACGGGAGGCTGCAGGGGGCGTCTGCGAGAGAGGCCCGCAGAGACGCCGAGCGTTGGCTGCGAGAAGTGGACCTGGCCGAGCGCGCCAGCGCCCGCTTCGCGGAGCTTTCCCACGGCATGAAGCGGCGCTTCAGCGTCGCGCAAGCCTTTCTGGGCACTCCGCGTCTGGTCTTGCTGGACGAGCCGACGGCGGGCCTCGATCCGGCTCAGGTCGCGCGCCTGCGCGAGGTCTTCCTGGCGCAGCGTGGCGCGCGCACGTTGATCGTGAGCTCGCACGTCCTGAGCGAGCTCGAGGAAATCTGCGACCACGTCGTGATCTTGGATCGCGGCCGTCGGGTTCGGCAGGGGTCGCTTTCGCAGCTGGGGGAGCAGGGGGCCGCCGAGCTGACCGTGAAGCTGGTGGCCGCGGGAGCGCTGGACTGCGAGAGCCTCGAGCGAGAGCTCCCCGAGGGGTTCCGGCTCAGCTGGCGCTCGCCTGTGCTGACCGTCCGCCATCCAGCCGCGCTCGGAGTCGAGGAGGCGAACGCCGCTGTCTTGCCCGCGCTGCTGAAACGCGGCCTCGGCATCTTGGCCGTTGCACCCGGCGCCTCGCTGGAACAGCGCTACCTCGAGGCGACCAAGCCCTCCCGCCGCTGATGGTCGCGACCCTCGCGCGGCGGGGCCCCAGCGTCGTGCAGGCTGGCCACCCCGGCGCGAGCCGTGCGCAGCCGCTCTATTGCAGGCAGCTGCAGACGCGTGCGGCGCTGGGCTCCAGGGCGTCCACGGAGAAAGGAACGTCCTGCAACCACCAGCGATCGGATTGTGGCCCGAACAAGTGGCACCCCAGGCCAGCCTCGTCGTCTCGCGTACCGGACAGCACCGAGCCCGCCGGAACCTCCAGCGCATCCAAGATGAACCCGCACTCCAGGTCGCTGCCCCCTTCGGACAGAGCGCCCACCAGCGCCACGCCGCGCGGGTCGAAGCCGCCGTTGAGCGAGCAGGTCTGGCTGCAATTCTGGCCGGGGGTCCCCAGGTACCAACACATGCCGGAGGCGCGCGTTCCCCCGCAGGGTCCGGACGCATCGAACGTGCTCGGCGCGGACGCGTCGATTGCGTCCGCTCCCCCCTGGCTGGCGCTGCCCGAGGAGCCTGCCCTGACGGCGCCCGCCGCGCCCCCTTCATTCACCGCGCCGCCCTCGCCCGCCGAGCCGCCAGTGCCTGCCGGGGAGCTGCCACCCGCCGTGCCCCCGCTGGGTTGCCCGGCGCTGCCAGAGTTTCCGCTCCCCCCGTTTCCGTCGCCGCCCGAGCTCTGACCACCGCCCGCGCTTTCGCCCGCCCCGGCTTCCCCGCGAGCCCGCTGGTACAGCAGGCCACCGGCGGGTGCGTTGCACGAGGTGATTGCGCCGAGTACCACCAGACACCGGGCAAGACTCGGGCGTGCTACATCGACACCTCGGCGCGGCAGCCGCAAGCGAACCTTCACAACCAAAGGAGCTTAAGGGAAGGCCGCTATGCATGCAAAGGTGCAACGACCCCGAAAGCGCCCTGGGTCACTCGTGGGACTGCTCGCCGCGCCGCGGCCGACCCATCGCTGCGGCCGAGCCATCCCCGCGGCCGCGGGCGATGAACGGCGCCCCCCACGCGCCGCAAGCGCGCGAAAAATGCTCGTCCTGTCGCGGACGTAGTGGGCCACGCGAGCCGCCGCGGGGGTGAGCCCTCGCCCGCTCCTCGACGGTTCGGTCTTCCCCCTCGGACGCTGCGTCATCGCGATTCATCCGTCGGCTTTGAAGCACGCCACCTCTTGCCCGGGCTCGGAGGCGACGGGGCTCAGCGCGGGACGTCGCTCGTCGCACAGGCCCGGCTCGCGATGTGGGCAGCGTTCGAAGTAGCCGCACCCGCGCAGGGGCGCGAGGGCGCTGGGGGGCGGTGCATTGGCGAGCAGCCGCAGCCTGCGCCGGCGCGGCTGCAGGGTGGGCAACGCGCTGAGCAGGCTCTGGGTGTACGGATGGCGGGGGCCGATGGCGATTGCGGAGGCAGGGCCGGATTCCACGACCGTGCCGGCGTGTAGGACGAGGATGCGGGAGCACTGTAGGAACAGAGTCTGCAGGTCGTGGGAGAGCAACAAATGGCCGCTGTCGTGTTCGGCTCGAGAGCGAAGCAGCTCGCGCAGCAGCGAGTCGCGCTGGGGCGGATCGAGGGCGTCGACGGGGTCGTCGAGAACGAGCAGGCTCGGGCGCATGGCGAGTGCGCGCGCCAGGCAGACTCGCTGGCTTTCCCCGGCGCTCAGCTCGCCCGCCCGGCGACTCTGCACCCCGGGCGGCACGCCCGTCTGGCGCAGCGCTGCTTCGACCCGGGCCGCCAGCTCGTCACCGGTTCGCGCCAGGCGGTGGATGAGGAGTCCCTCGGCGACCACCTCCCTGACCGACAGCCTGGGGTTGAGCGAAGAAGTCGCATCCTGTGGAACCAGTGAGATCTGGCGGCGCAGCGGTCGGAGCTCGCGTTCGGAAAGGTGGGTCAGGTCCCGGCCGCGAAATAGCACTCGCCCCAGGCTCGGCTCGATCAGCCTCGCCACCAGCCGGCCGAGCGTGCTCTTGCCGCTTCCTGTCTCACCGGTGACTCCCAGCGTCTCCCCTTCCTGCAGAGTGAATGAAACGCCTCGAACGGCTCGACAGAGCGCGGGATCGGAGCCGCGGGAGCCGCGCACCTGAAAAAACTTCGATAGCTGAATGGTGCGCAGCAGGGCTGCGACCGGCGGGGCGGTGCGCGGCAAGGCCGAGCGGGCGCGGCGCGGTGCAGCGGTGGTCACGATTCCTCGTCGCGGCTCATGGCGTTCGCCAAGGCAGCGGACTCCGGGCTCGGCGCGCCGTACAACCACTCGTGCGTGTACGGATGGCGTGGGCGCTCGACGACCGTGGCGCACGGACCTTCGTCCACGATCCGACCCTCGTGCAAGACGATGAGCCGATCGGCGAATTCCGTGAGCAGGCCGGGGTTTGGGCACACCAGGACGACGCCTGCCGAGCCTTGCCGCGTGAGCTGCCGCGCCTCGCCGAGCAGCGCTGCCTGCGCACCGATGTCCAGGCCGCGTGTGGCGTCGTCCAGCACGAGCAGCCTCGGGCCCGCGGCCAGCGCGCGGGCCATCTGCAGCTGGCGCAGCGCGCCGAGGGAAACCTCGCCAGGGTACGAGCTGGCGAGTCGGTGTGGGTCGCTCACCTGCATGCGTTGCAGCCAATCTCGGGAGCGGTCGCGCCGCCGTGGCCCGAACCCTCGCGAGGTCTGTCGGAGGTGCCAGGCCAGGGTCCGGTGCGGCTCGAGACCGAAGTGGGGATCCTGGGGTACGTAGCGCCGTGCGTCGTGGGGGGCCGGGCCGTCGCCGAGCGTGTCGTCGAAAGTGAGCGACCCCGCGATTTCCAGGGGGCGCGGCAGCCGCTCGCCGGCCAAAGCCTTGCACAAGAGCGTCTTGCCGGCGCCGCTTCGGCCGATGAGCCCCAGGATCTTGCCGGGTTCGACTCCGAAGGTGAGCGGACCCAGCAGGCGGCGAGCCCCCCCCGGTTCGCGCACCGAAAGGGAGAGGTCGGTCGCGTGAACGACCGCTGGCTCGTCAGCCACTGGTTCGCTGCCTTTCGGGACCCGCACCGCCCTCCGGCGGGGCGGGGGGCTGGTAGAGTTCGAGGGCCGGCGCGGGGCTCTCGCGGCCGGTCTGAAGGGCGACCGGGCGCGCGGGTCCCGAAACGATCAAGGCGACGGAGCGCAGCGTCGGGCTCTGCCATTCGGCGCCCTCGAGAAGCGACGTCACGTCGACCCGGAGCAGATTCTGCCCCCCGGCCGTGCGCGCCCGGACCGCTGGCGACGCCACCACCTGGGGCGCGCTGCCAGGGGCCCAATCCGCCGCCACGCGCCGGACCACGAGGCTCGTCTCGCCCGCTTCGTCGGGCTCGCTCCGCGGTAAGAGGAGGAATGCGCTTCGCAGCGCGAGCGCCGCCGCCTCGGTCACGTCGAAGCGCAGCAGCAGCCGCTCCGTGCCCGCGCGACCGCGCCCCAGGGAAATCGACCTCCCCAGGGGCAACACCGCCCCCTCGTCGGTGACCCGGTGGATGGCGACCGGCCACAGCAGCGTGCGTATGTCGCGCGGGGCGGCGGGTTCTTCGCCCAGGGGCACGCAGCGATTGGCCAGACACTCGTGCGCCGTGCCGCAGTGCCTCGGAGCGAAGCAGGAAGGGGGCGGGGCGAGGCAGGCGCTCGAAATGGCAGCGAGGGCGAGGCCCCATGCCGCGAGGCGCTGACCCCCGCCGCGCGCCTCCCGCGCCGCGGGCCGCCTCCGACCGGTGCGACGAAGCAGGCCGGGCGCGCCGACACCGATATGCGTTTGCAGGAACGTCGCTGCGGCACTACCGTCCGAGCGCCTCGGGAAGTCGGCGACGCTTCCCCCCCAGCCACGGAGCCCCCCCGCATGCCAGCAAGAACCGCACCAGCCGAAGGCGCCGGCGCAGCCCTGCCTCCCGGCTCGCAGCGCCCCGCGGACCGGCGCGTCACCACGACCGATCTGCGCGGCTGCAAGGGAAAGCGCAAGATCGCGGCACTCACCGCCTACGACGCGACCTTCGCTCGGCTGTTCGATTCGGCTCATGTGGATTTGCTGCTGGTCGGGGACACGCTGGGCATGGTCGTGCAAGGCAACGACGATACCCTCTCGGTCACCGTCGACGAAATCATCTACCACACGCGGGCGGTGGTGCGCGGGAGTCGGCGGGCGCTCGTCGTCGCCGACATGCCCTTCATGAGCTACCAGGTGAGCGCCGAGTCCGCTCTCGTGGCCGCCGGGCGCCTGCTGAAGGAGGGGGGCGCACAGGCCGTGAAGGTGGAGGGTGGATCTCCCGACGTGGCGGAGACGGTGCGACGGCTCGTCGGCGCGGGCATTCCCGTGATGGGGCACGTCGGCCTGCTCCCGCAGTCCGTGCACGCCGTTGGGGGCTTTCGCGTGCAGGGGCGAGAAGCAGAAGCCCAGAAGCGCGTCGTCGAGGACGCTCGCGCCCTCGACGCGGCCGGGGTCTTCGGCATCGTCCTGGAGGCCATTCCTCAATCGTTGGCGGAGGTCGTCACGCGCGAGGTCTCGGTGCCGACGATCGGAATCGGCGCGGGCCCACGGTGTGATGGCCAAGTCCTCGTGTGCTACGACCTGCTGGGTCTCTTTCAGGGCTTCGTCCCTCGTTTCGTGAAGCGCTACGCCCAATTCGGCGACGCGGCGGTTCAGGCGGCGCAGCACTACGTCGAGGAGGTTCGCGCGGGGGCGTTTCCCTCGGCCGAGCACAGCTTTTCGGGCAAGCTCCGGGCCGGCGCGGAGCTGCAAGCGCGCAACGAGGCGCGCTACGCCGCGGGGGGAGGCGTGTCGGACGCAGCGCTCTCGACGTCCGAGGGCCTCGAGGCGAGGGGCGGCGCGCCGTCGGAAAAACCGTCGTCATGAGCGTCGAGGTGTGCACCCGGGCCGAGGAGTTTCGGCTTCGCTGTCGCCAGCTGAGGGAGGAAGGGCGGAGCCTCGGGTTCGTGCCGACGATGGGCGCGCTGCACGTCGGCCATCGCGCGCTCATGAAGACGGCCCGCCAGCGCTGCGATGCCCTGGCCGTGAGCATTTTCGTCAATCCCACGCAGTTCAGCCCCGGGGAGGACTTCGATCGCTATCCGCGCCCGCTGGAGGAAGATCTGTCGGCCTGTGCGGAGGAGGGGGCGCGCCTGGTTTTCGTGCCGGACACGGGTGAGATGTATTCGCGGGGAGCCGCCACGAAGGTCTCCGTGTCGGGGCTCACCGAGCGGCTCTGCGGTGCGTCGCGCCCGGGGCACTTCGACGGGGTCGCCCTCGTGGTGACCAAGCTGCTCTCGCTCGCGGGGCCCTGCCGAGCGGTCTTCGGTCGAAAGGACTATCAACAGCTGCAGGTGATTCGGCGGCTCGTCGCCGATCTGATGCTCCCGACCGAAATTGTGGAGCAGCCGATCGAGCGGGACGCCGACGGGCTCGCGACCAGCTCGCGCAACCGCTACCTGTCCGCCGCCGAGCGCCGCGTGGCGCTGGCCATTCCTCGGGCGCTTGCCACGGCCGCGCGCGTGTTCGAGCAGGGGGAGCGGGACCCGGCGGCGCTGCTGGCGGCAGCGGGCACCGTGCTCGGCGCCGGCCCGCTGCGGCTGGAGTATCTGGAGCTGCTCGGAGCGCTCGATCTGTCGCCCTGGGCGCAACCCGTCGCGAGCGGGGCCGCGGGGCTGTTCGTGGCGGCGCGCTGCGGCGCCACGCGGCTCATCGACAACTTCGTGTTCGGCGTGGACGAGCCGCCGCGCGTGGAGCCAGGGTGACGACGAGCGGGCTTTTCATCGTGCTGGAGGGGATCGACGGCTCCGGTACGACGACCCAGGCTCGTCGGCTCGTCGAGGCGCTCCGCGCGCGGGGCCACGACTGCCTGAGCACGTGCGAGCCCAGCGCGGGGAGGGTGGGCCAGCTGCTGCGCCAGTTGCTGTCGGCGGGGGAGGGGCAGGCGCCGGGCTGGGAAGCGCTCGCGCTGCTGTTCGCTGCCGATCGTGCCGATCACCATGGCCGCGAAATCGAGCCGGCGCTGCGACGGGGGGCGGTCGTGGTGTGCGATCGCTACGACCTCAGCAGCCTCACCTATCAAGTGGCGACGGCGCCCGTGGAGGAGAGCGAAGCGTTTCAGTGGGTGCGCAGCCTCAACAGTCGCGTGGGGCGCCCGGATCTCACGTTCGTGCTTCAGGTCGCACCCGAAGTCGCCCTGCGCAGGCGAGACACCCGAGGAAAGCGAGCCGAGCTGTTCGAGGCGGACGCCTTGCAACGGCGCTTGGCAGAGCACTATGCCGATGCGGCTCGGCTCGTCCCCGGCGACCCGCTGGTGTTCTTGGACGGAGAAGCGCCGGTGGAGAAGGTGCACGATGAGCTCTGGCGCTGCGTCGAGCCGCAGCTTCGTGGCCGCGCCGGCGCGCGGCGAAGCGAAGAACGGTAGCGCATCGCATGCGCCCTTTGGAGCGCTTCGGCCCGCTCGGCGGCGCGGGGGGACGAGGCGGGGAGCCGGATGGCTGCGCGCCATGAGCGCCGCTCCGCGCGGCCGCGCTTGCCGTTGTCGTGCACACGCTGGAGGCGCCGCCGCCGGGCGCGCCGGTTCTTGCAGCGTGACTCGCTCGGGCAACGGTACGTGCTCGATCTCGGCCGGGATCGAACGCCGGGCTTCGAGTATCCCGCGCGCTCCCTCCGTGGGTCGCGCCCGAGTCGGCGCCGGAGGCTCCGCTCGCCCGTTCCTTCCCGTGCGTCGTGCCGAGCTCCACGCCCGAGCCCCGTACCCACCGGCTGTCGCCCGTGCCTCCCATCGACCACCTCGACCATTTGCGCTGTCGGCTGACGGCGCACGCGATCTCGGTGAGCCAATCGAGCCTGGAGAGCACGCGGCGCCGCTCGGCGCACGCGGCGACGTCCCGGCGCTTGGTAGCGGACTTTGGCCCGCTGTTGGCGCGGGCGCCGCTCCGCCGGGGACGGAGCCCACCGGGCGAGCGCGCGGGCCCGCGCCTCGGCCCTGCCCGACCCGGGCGCTCTTCCCACCGCTGCCATCGAGGATACACCTGGGCCAGCCCGCCATGCCGGCTGCACGGTCGCACGCGTCGCGAGTGCGCCACAGTGGCACGACGCCCGCCGCGGAGCCCCCGGGCGAGCGGATGATTCGGGGCAACCCGGCGCGCCCGCGGAGACGGGACCCGCGCGGCGATGGCGACGAGGCTTTGACGAAATCCGCCCCATGTCATGATCGACCACGAACCGGAAGCTCGCGAGCGCTTCGGGACCCATCGGAGCGACCTCCCGCGCAGAGCGGCCGCTGGAATGAAACCTGCTGTTAGCTGGGACGGAACTGCAACGTGAAGATCGCCTACCTCACAAACCAATACCCCATGATCAGCCACACCTTCATCCGCCGCGAAATCGAGGCGCTGGAGGCCTTTGGGGTGGAAGTCTCGCGCTTCTCGGTGCGGCCGACACCGGACGATCTGATCGACGACGCCGACCGCGCGGAGCTCGACCGGACCCACACGATACTGGCCGATGGGCTGAGGCCACTGCTTGCCGCGGCCGCCCAGGTTTCCGTGCGCCACCCGGTTGCGTTTGCTCGAGCCGCCGCCAGGGCCGCAGCGTTGAGCGCCCGGGCCGAGCGTGGCCCGCTGGTTCACGGCATCTACCTGCTCGAGGCGTGTCGCCTCTTTCTGTGGCTGCGCGAGGCGAAGGTCGACCACCTGCACGTTCATTTCGGGACCAATCCGACCACCGTGGCAATGCTCTGCAAGGAGCTCGGGGGGCCGCGGTTCAGCTTCACGGCGCACGGCCCCGAGGAGTTCGACAAACCGAACTGGATTCGGCTACCCGACAAGATCGCGTCGGCGGCGTTCGTGGTCGGTATCAGCGCGTTCGGTCGGGCGCAGCTCCTGCGCCACTGCTCCTACGCCGACTGGTCGAAGGTGCGCATCGTGCGCTGCGGTCTGGACGCGAGCTTCACCGCGCGCGAGCCAACCCCGGTGCCGGCCGCAGCGCGGCTGGCGTTCATCGGGCGCTTGGACGAGCAGAAGGCGCCCAACCTGCTCGTGGAGGCCGCTGCCCAGCTGAAGCGCCGCGGGTTGCAGTTCGAGCTGGTGATGCTCGGAGACGGACCTTTGCGCCCCCACATCGAAGCGCAGATCGCCGACTGCGGGCTGGGCGATCACGTCAAGCTGGAGGGTTGGGCTTCGGGGCACACCGTGCAGGGGTGGTTGGAGAAGTCTCGCGCGCTCGTGCTTCCGAGCTTCGCGGAGGGGTTACCCGTGGTGATCATGGAGGCGCTCGCCATGGGGCGCCCCGTGATCTCCACCTACGTGGCTGGGATTCCGGAGTTGGTGGTGCCAGGCGAGACGGGCTGGCTCGTGCCCGCGGGCGCGGTGGACGAGCTGGCGAGCGCGATGGCGGCCGCGCTCACGGGCAGTGTCTCGGACCTTTCTACGCTCGGTCGGCGCGGTCGTGAACGCGTGTTGCGCGACCACGACATCTCCACCAACGCCCGCCAGCTGCTGGCGAGCATCACCCGCGCGTGCCTTTTGCCGCCGAGCGCGCCGGTGGTCGACCCCTCCGCGGGGCCTTCGTCCGAGCCAACCCTCCCCGCCAATTCCGAAGCTCAGCCAGACCCCCTTCTTCCGCGCGTGCCGGTGACGCTCGAGACGCCGAGCTAGTGCTGTGTCCGCGAAGTCGCAATCACAAACCACCGCGGGCCGGTCCGCCTGTGGCGGCCCGCATCCCGTTTCGTGGATGGGAACGAGCTAGCCCCCGTGGAGGCATCGGCCGCCAGCGCAAACGGCCGGAAGCAGGACCGATTCGCCGCGTCGCGCAGCCGCGGGCAACCGCGGCACCCGCACGGTCCGTGAGGCGCCCCGAGGCGGTCAAGTCTCGAACCGGGCGTGCCCGTGGCTCCGCCGGGGCCGACGGGCGCCGAGGTATCGTCTGCTTTCTCCGGGCTCGACCGTTTCGACCGGGGCCGGAGAGGGAGGCGCGCCGGGCCGCGCCGGTTGTCAGCGAGCGGCTCGCCCGACTCGTCCCGGGCAGCCGGGGCGCCGCCCAGAAGCGGAAGCGCAGCGCCGCTCGGCTTCGTGGTCCGCGCCGCTCCGCTCGCTCCTTTTCGGTACAACCCGACCTTCGAAGGCGTCGAGCCCCTCGAAATGTGCCGCTGGCGAGGTCGAGCCCGGTTGCGGGTGGGTCGGCTTTCGGCCTAGAAAATCATCGTGGTGGCAGCGAAGTCGAAACACGGCAACGAGGCGGTACTCCGCGTGCGAGCGCTACTCGCGGCCGCGCTTGCCGGCTGTCTGGCGTGCGCCGGAAACCCGCAGGCGGAGTACCCTTCACAGCCGCCGCCTGGAGTGACACCCGTGGCGGAGGACAACGAGCCCGCGCCGCCCGGAGCCATCTGGCGTTCGGACGTGGCGGAGACGGTCGAGGCCGGGCTCGGCTACTTCCTGCAGCGGGTCGACGTGGAGGCGGAGGTTCTCGAGGGAAGCTTCGTAGGGTATCGCGTCGTGGAGTTGCACCCGCCTTCGTGGTGGCTCGGCATCGACCTGAAGCCGGGAGACATCGTCACCCGAGTCAACGAGATGCCCATCGAAACACCCGCCGAGGCGCACGACGTGTTTTCGGCCCTGCCCAGGGCCGAGCAAATCGTGGTTGCCTACCTGCGAGGTGGCGAGCCGCGGGAGCTGAAGTTTCGCATCGTGGACAAGCCCGGCGAGCCGCAGCCATCACCCGGCAAGTCGTCCGGGGCGATGGCTCCCGAGTCCGCGGCTCCTGAGTCCGCGGCTCCCGAGTCCGCGGCTCCTGGTCAAGGCGACGAGCCGCCGGGCGCACCCGTCGAGGCAGCAAAGCCCGCTCCTCCTCGGTGAGGGCTTCGTGGGCCGTGCGGAGGGCGCCTTCTCTTGTCGCACGCCGCCTCGGCTCGGCGCACGCCTCGAGTCCCCGCGACGGGGGGGGCCGTTGCTCCGCCCCCTCGCCGGGCCGCTGATCGTGGGCGCGCTAGCCCCAAACGGGTGTGAGCCAACTCTTGCGGTGCTCGACGCGACCGTGCACCACGTCCTCGTAGTGCGCCTTGACGCGCTTGGTGATGGCTCCCACGCTGCCGTCTCCAACGCTGCGCCGGTCGACGGAGCGAACCGGAGTCACCTCGGCGCCCGTTCCACAGAGGAACATTTCGTCGGCCGTATACAGCTCGGTCCTGCCGATCGGTCGCTCCACGACGGGCAAGCCGAGATCTTCTTGTGCGAGCGTGATCAAGCTGCGACGCGTGATGCCGTCCAGGTTGTGCTCGGTGGAAGGGGGGGAGACGAGCGTTCCGTCCCGCACGATGAACACGTGCTCCGCGCTGCCTTCCGCCACCGTGCCCCCCTCGGTCAGCAGGATCGCCTCGTCGAAGCCGTTGTCGAAGGCTTCGCGCCGGGCGAGCGCGCTATTGAGATAGCCGCCCGTCGGCTTGGCACGAGAGGGGATGGCGTTGTCGGAAGTCCGGCGCCAGGAGGAGATGCATACGTCGATGGACTCCTTGGGAATGTAGCGCGCGAGAGGCAGGCAGTAGACTACGAACGAGCTGTCCTGCTCGCGCAGGACCGGCGAGAGCTCCGTCGACCGGCTGACGACCAAGGGCCGAACGTACACGTCGTGGTGCACCTCGTTGCGCCTCAGCAGCTCCAAGATGGCGTCGCGCGCCCTCGCGTGTGGCTCCAACTTGAGAAAAATGAGCTTCGTCGACAACGCCAGCCTGCGCAGGTGGTCGTCGATTCGAAAGACGAAAACCTGGTGCGAGTCATCCGCCAGGTAGCCACGAATTCCAGCAAAGCATCCAAGCCCGTAGTTCAGGGCGCGCGAGCGCACACTGATCGTGGCTTCCTCGTCGGGCACGAATTGCCCATCGACATACGTCACCATCGCGGCGACTCTGCCAGAAATCGCGACGGGCGCGCAGACGTTTTGTTGGGCCCGGCTCGGAGAAATCCACCGGAAACTTTTCGCAGACTGGTCAAACCTCTCGAGGCCCCGGCTCGGGGGCGCCATTCGCGGGCTCGATTTGGAAGCCGACCAGCGCGTCCATCATGCGCCAGAATTGAGGGCGGCCGAAGTCCGCGCCGCTCGTGAGCCAATCCACGTGCCGACTGGGCCGAAAACTGTCGTAGAAGTGCCCGAGCACGTCCAAGTGATCTGCCGGCCCGGACCAGATCAGCTCGTCGTGAATCATCGACAGCGTCGGCACGACGCCATCCGAGGTCCGCTCGGTCACCGGCGTTCCGATGGAGCGCGAGAGTTTCGCCTTCGCCTCGGGCGAGAGCGTGGCGTAACCGTAGCGCTGGTGCTGTTGCGCAGTGAAACGATAGATCGTCGAAAACAAGGCTCCGCTGAACGCTGCGTAGGGGGAGCGCAACACTCGTTGCGCCAAGTGCAAGGCGCTGGCGGGCAGCGCGCCGGTCGCGATGGAGGCGTAGCGCACGCGCGGGCTGTCGATGGTGGCCGCGTTGAAGAGATCCATGGCCTCCGGGGTCGTTTGGATCAAGGCGCCCTGGTCGACTCGAATCTTGTTGAGATAGGTCTGGATGGCCCGGCGGCCCTCCTTGTCGACGAAGCGGAGCAGGACGTCGGTCGCGCGGCTCACCAGCTTGAGGTCCCCGCCGAATATCTGGTCGATACTGCCCAAGCCGGCGAGCAGGCGGGCGAACACGGCCAGGGAGGGCTCGCTGAGCGAGAGGGAAATGACCGTCAGAAGGCTGAGCGCGTACAGGACGCGGGCGCCGGCGACGCTGGTGAAGTAGGTGGCGAGGGGAGTGCCGAAGTGCGGAGTGTTGATCGACACGGCGGTTTCGACCCGCTCCGTCCAGCTCACCGGATCCTTCGAGATACGAAGATTCGTGCCTTGGGAGAGTGCCAGGCGAATGTCGAGCCCCCCCGTCGAATGCCCGACGAGGTGGATCGGACCATCTGCCGCCGTTTGATCGATGGCGCGCAACAGCATTTGCGCCCGGTATCGAACGCTCGCAGTCGGCGGCGGCGCGACCACATCGATTTGCAGCTTCTTGCCGGCATCCGCGTAGCGCTCTTCGAGTGCGCGCCGCACATGCCCGAAGTAATCGTAGCCCGCCAGGTTGGAGAACCCGAACATCCCGGGAATCAGATAGACGTGGTGTGTCTCAGCCATGGGCGAGGCTTCTCCCGTGTCGCTCGGCGGGCGGCACCGCCCGGCAGTGGAGGGCCCGGGGTCGCCCAGAGCGAAGCGCGGAGCCCGCTCCAGCGAGGGCCACCCGCCCGCGCGCGGCGGCTCGCGACGACCCGGCGGCGTTGCTCGAACGGATGGCGGCGCTCGGCGACGGGGCCAGCGCCTCCGGCGAGGCGGGAGCAGTGCGCGAGCGCACGCCGCTTGGGTCCACCCAGGGCGTTGCCCGCCGCCCCGGAGGCGCGGCTGCTACGAGCGCTTCCGCTGCGCGGGAGGGCAGGGCGGGTGCGCGCGACGCCACGGCGGCTGCGCCCGATATCACGGCGAAAGCACCGACTGCCGCTTACTCGAGGTGCACGGTGGCCGCGATCTCGAAGTCGAATCGCATCGTCGTTTCCACCATGACCGCGTCCGCGAGCTCCGCGGCCGAGGCGGACAACTCCTCAGCGGCCGCCACTTCGCGAACGCGATGGATTCCGAGCCGAACGTCGCTGCTCGGGGGGAACAGCTCCATGAGCGGGCCGGGAATGGTTCCGGCGCCGTCTGCGTCATGAAAAGCACACAACACCGTATGCTCGTCGCTCGACAAGTGAACGAAGACTCGATCACGATCGCTCCCCTCTTCCCAGGTCACGTCCAAGTCGGCGCCGGAGCGCGCCTCGACGAGGTCGCCCAGGGGTTGCCCGCCGAGTGTCACGAATCGAAGCTGGTCCGGCGACGCCCCTTCGATGGTCAAGGGAGGGACCGAATCCGAGCCCGACACGTCGATGTGGTACATCTCGCTGGCAGGAAGGGGGGCGGCGCTCTGATCGCGCGATGTGTACAGCACGCCGGCGGCCGCGCCCGAGGGTGGGAAGAAGTTCAGGGCGAGGCGGGTCTGCTCGCCGCCCGCGCGAATCGTCACGTCCCCGGCGGCGAGCAGCTCGATGGGCTCGCCACCGGCGGCGGCGGAAGTGGCTTCGCCGGTTTCGCGTGCGGGGTCGAAGCAACGGGTGGGCTCCGGCAAGCGCACCCGCAGGCCCGCCCAATCGAGCGTTTGCATCGGGTCGAACGCCGACGGAAGCACCAAGAACTGCGCCAGGGCCGAGCCGCTGGGTGGGCCCGGGAGGTCGCTTGGTCGAGAATCGACCGTGGCGCTCGCCGCCGGCGCGGAGAGCTCTGCCGTGGGGGCCTCCTCCTGCCTCGATTCTTCGGCAGGTGCCGAGTCGGCGAAAGGATCGGCCTCTTCCAGGCGCTCGATGGACAGCACGGCCTGCAGGTTGGACGTTTCGTGCTCTGCGGGATCCTGAGCGCTTCCGCACGCGCTGGCACTCAGCGTACCGGCGAGCGCCAACACACCGCCGTGCCGCCGGAGCACGGACGCCCACCGCTGGCCGCGGGAAGCCCGGTTGCCGCCGGGCACGTCGCAGAATGCAACACAGCCAGCGGCCACGCGTTCGAAAGCAACGCCCCGGCGGGCCACGTGGTCGCTCGCCAGCAGCGGGTCGACCGTCAGCGCGCCGGCCGCCACCGCGCTCACGGCAACGGGGCGGGCCGAAGCATCGCGCACCGCCGAAGCATCGCGCAGCGCCGAAGCATCGCGCAGCGCCGAAGCATCGCGCAGCGCCGAAGCATCGCGCAGCGCCGAAGCATCGCGCAGCGCCGAAGCATCGCGCAGCGCCGACGCATCGCGCAGCGCCGAAGC
>JBNKVS010000029.1:0-4848 GCA_050299315.1 Polyangiaceae bacterium | reverse complement strand
GATTCGAAGCGCATGACGAATCCAACGAACACGCAGGAGCTCACGGCGCAAATCGAACGGTTGGTTCGACAGCACGTGGCAGAGATTCACCGAGTGGCCCAGCAGGCATTGGAACGGGCGTTTTGCTCGGCGTCGGCGCAGCCGGGGCCGACGCCGGCGCCGAGGCAGAAGGCGGCGGGAGCGGCGAAGCGGCGGGGGTCGAGCGAGGCGGCGGCGCTGGGCGAGCGACTGTACCGGGCGCCACGCCGGTCGACGCGACGAGGCGCGGGCTTCGGCGTCTGACTGGCTGGAAACGTCGGCGGCGCCGTGTTTGGCGCGCGCTGCCAGGCCCCGGCCCCTGCGGGAGCATACCTACGGGTCCGGCCAACCGAAACCGCAAAGTCAGGAAGAATTCTACATGACCGTAGCCAAAACGCCGCTGACGCCCCGGGAATCGTTCAGCGCTCTGGGCTCGCTCGCCCTGTTTGGGGCGCTGGCGCTCGGACCCTCGACCGCTCTCGGAAACGTTCGGAGCCCGGTGAGGGTCATGTCGCGTAACCTCTACGTGGGAGCGGACGTCTTCGCGGTCGTGGCCGCCGGGCAAGATCCTCAGCCGCTGGCGATACCCGTCGCGGTGGCAGAGGCCTTTCAGACCGTTCAGCGGACGAACTTCTCGGAGCGCGCGGAGGCGCTGGCGGAGGAGGTGCTGCGCGCGCGGCCGCACGTCCTCGGCCTGCAGGAGGTCCCGCTCTACCGCGTGCAGTCCCCCGGTGACGCGCACCTGGGCAACCCTACCCAGGCCGAGGACGTGGTGCTGGACTTCTTGGACATGTTCCAGGCGGCACTGCAGGCGCGCGGGCTCGACTACCGGGTGGCCGCGTCGAGTCAAAACTCGGATCTGGAGTTGCCGCTGCTGGCGGGCTTTGCCGAAGGCGGCGCCGGCCAGCTGTTGGACGACCTTCGCATGACCGATCGAGACGTCTTGCTGGTTCGCTCGGATTTGCCCTCCAAGGACGAGCTCGCCGGCAACTTCTCAGTGAACGCAGCGTACGCGGTGGGCGCGACGACAATCGAGTTCAACCGTGGCTACACCTTGGCGACCGTCGAGGTGGGAGGTGTCGACTACCGCGTCGCCAGTGCGCACCTAGAGGTGCAAGGAGCGGAGCCCGCTTCCACCCAGGCGACGCAAATGGCGGAGCTGCTCGAGCTGATCGACGCCACCACGGGGGCGAGCACGCCCGTAGTGCTGATGGGGGACTTCAACAGCGCACCGACGGAGCGGCCCTTCGAGCCTGCCACGGGAGCCTTGGATCCGAGCGGCCTGGTCGTTCCGCCCTACCTTCAGGCGCTCGAGGCAGGCTACGTCGATGCTTGGCTCGAGCGGAAGTCTCCCGCCAGTGGCTTCACCTGTTGCTTCGACAGCGCGCTGCGCGACGTGTCGGCGCAGCTGACCGAGCGCATCGATTTCATCTTCGTCGACCCAGGCAATCGTCGGTTCGAGCGCGTCCGTGCCTGGACGACGGGCGACACCGCCGACAGCATGACGGCAGGTGGTTTGTACCCATCCGATCACGCGGGGGTCGCAGCTTCCCTGTCGCTCCGCCCGCGCCGGGGCCGGCATCGACGCCATCGGCGCTGAGGGGGTTCCATCGGCACTGGCGCCTCGGCAGCCCCCCTCGGTGTGTGGGTCTACGACGAGTCGCTCAGCGGCAGTCGACCGGTCGTATGGTCTCACCAGCATGCAAGCGGCAGAAGGCTTCGAGATAAACCGCCTCGAAGCTTTTCCTATCCGAAGGAAGCGTCAAGCTGCGGGCCATCGCGCTAGTCAACACCGCTTCGCTGACGCGCAGCTCGGCGGCCATTCGAGCCTGGGTCAGCTCGCGATGCGTGTGTCGCGCGTAGAGTGAGAAGCCGTCGCCAGAGGGGGACGCACCGCGCAGCTCGTCGGGCGGGTCGACCAGAGGGATGAGGTCGCCCCGGTCGAAGCGCCTCTGAAGCGAGCTGGAACCCAACGATGCACCGAGCTGCTCCGCCGACGGATACTGACGCAGAACCTCGTTGCGCGTTGCTTCGTCATAGGGTCCATCGGAGGCCTCTGCCAGCGGGCGCACCTCGTCGTCGAAAGGCAATAGCGGCGCCGCTCCGACACCGTGACAGTTCACGCACGAAAGCGGAACCGGATCCGTCGCGCTGGGCTCCCCCCTCGGTACAGGCCGCTCGCGCCCAGCCACACGCCGCCCGCGGTCGTCGAACCGCAAGTAGGCGGGAAGCGCGTTCGGAAGGTCGTAGATGGCTTCTCCCGGGCCCCCGGGCACGGCCAGCGGCTGGGACAGCGCAGCCTCCGAGGGGTCGATCCCCTCGTCGAGGCGCCAATACCCGAGCCGCCCCTCCGCGAGGACCACGTGCACCAGGAAGCGAACCCGCCGCGGATCCTCGGTCGCCCGATGCGCGGCCCGCTCTACGGTTCCTTCGGCGACACGCTGCGCCAGATCGATCCCGAGGCGCTGCTCCAGCTCGGCCACCGTGGGAGGCGTATCGGTCAGCGCGTAGTAGACATCGGCACGTGCGAGGGCGAGCACGAAACTCTCGGCAGGCATCCACGCGGTGGGTGACCCCGTTTCCGCCGCCAAAGCGTCAGCGGCGCCCCCTTCTAGCTTCACGACATGCGGCGACGCCGCATCGACCAACGCCGCCCAGCCGTCGGGTAGCTCGGGAGCCCCGTCCCCGTCGAGATCCATCGGTCGATTCCAACCGTAGTCCCGCAAGTCGATCCGGTACAGGCCGGGTCCAGCCGGCTGCGGAAACACCACGGTCGGCGAAGTCGACACGGTGTTGATCGTACCGAACAACAGCCCCGCTGCCTTCGCGCGCTCCTCTTCGCAGCGACCCTCTCCGGAAAAGGCGACGCTGAAGTACCGCTGAAAGCGCCGATCCTGCTCGGGCTGCTGGCGCAAATCGGAGAGCATCGCCTCGACCTCACCGGACAGGTTCTCGAGCCCCTCGATGGGGGAGCAGTCGGGGTCGACCGATTCGCCCGCCAGACCCCGCCGCACGCGCGGCCAGACGTCTCCGGGAAGGCGCGACGAGAAGCGCTCGACCAAAGCGCGGTTGGCCGCAGTCAGCACTTCGCTCTGGTTCGGAGCCGCGTGCGCACGCCGCTCGTCGAACGACAGCAGCCCCGAGCCGGACAGCAACCAACCGCGCGCGATGAGCGTGCTCGGGTCCGCGATGTCGCGAGGTTCCAGTTCACTGCCAGGACCGTGGCAGTCGCCGCACTGACTCTCGAGACCGGCGCGCACCGCCGCTTCCAGGGGGGAACGCTCCGGAGCGGGCGCCTCCACGATCGCGCGCACGAGACGCCTCACCTCGTCCGCGGAAGCGCCGTCGCCCGCCGGCGCACCCGGTGCAGAGGTGGACGGCTCCCCGAGACCTCCAGCGCCTGCCGCAGCCGCCTCTTCCCCATCGCGCGTCGGGTGCTCTCCGATGGCTCTACCGAACTCCGTCTCACCGCCCCCGTGACACGCGATGTCGAGGGCAAGCCAAACGATGATGCCGACTTCCAGACCTCTGGCCCATCTCGGCCGCCGCGTTCTCTCTTTCACCACCCCACGATAGCCCACCCCGCGTCGCGCGCCAGGGACACGGGTCGCCGCCCCCCCACCCTGGGATTCTTTGCAGTGCGCGAGGGCCGTTCCGGCGTGGCGCAAGGGGTCAACCCAGGTCCGCACGGGCGTGTGGATCGCGGGTCTGCTCCTGGTCGTGCCGAATCTGGCTTGGACCTGGGCTACCTGATCCCGGCCCCCTTCCTCGGTGCGATGTTCGTTCGCGTCCTCGCGGCCCTCCTGCTGCCGCGTACCGGCGCGTGGTTGACCGTGGGGACGACCGGGCCGTCTGGCTCGTGCTCGCCGCCGTGCACGTCGACGCGTCCGCCAGCGCCTTCAGCCTCTTTTCCTCGAAACACTCTCCGGTCGTCGCGACTGGCTGGGCTGGCGAGAGGCCAATCGCTGCGCTCGCCTGGGCGGGCAACGCAGCCCTCTCACCGGCGACGACCGCGTGCCGTCCCCCGCGTGGCGGGCAGACACGGAATTCTTTCCATACAGCACGCAACTACATCGCGGACCGTCCGATCAGCCCTACGTCAGCAGGGGGGCTGCGGCTGGTTCCATGGGAAGTCGTTCTTTTCCTCTGGAGGGTGGCGAGCCTTTGCGGCGTATCAAACTGGAGGAATGGTAATGTTTACAGAAGCGAAGAAACTCACTGACGAGGAGCTGTCGACGGTCACGGGCGGAGTGGTTTGGTTCAAGAGCTACGCGCCCGCGGGTCGCAACGCGGGCCGCCCCGGGTACGCATCCGCGCCCTTCGTCAACTTCCCGGGTCACGATGTCGCGGATCCCCAATTTCAGGATCCGAGTAGGCAAGGTACGTTCCGGTTCGGCTGAGGGTGAAAGTCACGACGGCGTGAGGACCACACTCCAGAAGAGGGCTTCGGGCCCCGGGGGGTTCGTCGAGCATTGGCTGGGGCGTGGATTCCCGCTCGCCATATCGACCTCGTTGCTCGCGCACGCCTGCGGGGAGCCAGTCGACGCTGGCTCCCCGGGGGCACCTAGCCCCCCGCTCGAGGAGCACGAGCCCGACTGCGCGGGGGCCTGGTGCGAGGGTTCCGCTTGGCCCGGATCGCCTCCCCGGGGTCCGGTGGTGGCGGGTGCTTTCGACACGTGTGGAGGCTTCGAGCATGTCGCTTGCGCGCCGAGCGAGCCAGCCTGCTTCGAGGCATTGCGCGCTCTGGCGGCTTGCCTGTGGGGGGGGCCGAGCCATCCGCTCCCTCAGGTCGAATTGGTCGTGATGAGCCGTGAGGAATTCGTCGAGTGG
>JBNKVS010000028.1:0-251997 GCA_050299315.1 Polyangiaceae bacterium | reverse complement strand
GCCCGGGTCGAGCGGCTCGGTGCCCCCGCAGGCGGCCGCGCAGCAACCCAGCGAAAGGAGCAGCCATGGCAAACCGACTCGGGTCGACACGGTCACTGGCTCGCTCGGCATCCCGGAGGTTCGTGGTCATCGGGGTCGAAGAAAGTTGCGCGGCGCGCCCGGACGGCCTCGCGGGAGGCGCCTCGGCCGCCTCTCCGCGTCTCGTCACGCCTTCAGAACCAACGGCCGGTCCGGAGCATTCTCGTCTCGAAACGAGGCGGGCCCGTTTGTGCCGAACGCGCCCGCGCCACCGACTCGCTCACTCGCTCGGAGCGATCGCGGTAGGGATCCCCAGCTCGTGCCCAAGCACCAGCGCCATTTCGACGGCTTCGACGACAAGATCATCAGCATGTACGCCCCGCGGGGATGACCGTCCGGGACATTCGCGCTCACCTCGAGGAGCTGTAGGGCGTTGACGTTGGCCCGGACCTCATCAGTCGTGCCGCCGAAGGCCCCTGCATCGACGCGTTCGACGAATGAGCCGAGCGCGGCGCGGGCGATCGCAGAGCGCCCCGTCAACGCGAACGCGATAGCTCGCGGGCAGATTGTGACCCAAGGGTGTCGTTCGCAGACGTGACGACGGGCGCCGCAAGGGTCTCCCGATAGTGACCGAGCGTAACGTAGCGACGGGCAATTCGCTGCAGCTGAGACGCGTTCACAGTGGTTGCCCACTCGGGCAACTGCAGGAGGGGGTGCGGAACGGAGCCGCTCGTTTCCACCCTCACCAGTTCCTCCAGCCAGGTGCGCGGCTGCTGCAGACGCTTTCCCATGGTGCGGCGAAAAGCAGCTCGAAGTGTGACCAACTCTTCTGGCGTAGCGGCAGTACCGCCCAGATCGCCGAGGACTCGGAGGGCGGCTTTCTTCAAGACATTTGCTCGGTCCGGAGCGCAGTCAAAGGAGAAGTCCAGGCTGTAGCCCGATTCACTCGCCCTGCTCCACGCACGCACGCCCAGCACGCCACCGAGGCGGTGCCGCAACTGGTCCATCAAGCGGTGGTACGCGTGGCGCTCCAGCAGCTCCAGCTCGAGTTTCTCCCTCCACGACATGGGCTCGGAGCCGGTGAAGGTGAAGCTTACTTGACTATCTGCGCTATCCGATCGCTGGATCGTGCGTCTTTCGATCCCGGTGGCCGCGTTCCGGGGGCCTGGTTTGGGCTTTTCCACGGGCGCCACTTCGACGACTCGGCCCGAGCCGGGGAGACTGGCAAGATAGCGCAAAACCAGATCTCGAACGCGCTCGATCGCGACGTTGCCCACCAGGTGAAACGAGAACCCGGCGACGTTGCCGTAGTGAGCACGGTAGGCCTGCAACAGTACCTCCGGGGAGCCGATCTGTTCGAGGTTCGTTGGGCTGCTTGCACTCGCGCGGGGAGCGGCGAGCTGCAAATGCAAATGCCGCAGCACCGTTTCGAGCTCTCCAGGGGGAAACGAAGAACGAATTGGCAAAAAAATCAGGCG
Source organism: Polyangiaceae bacterium (assembly GCA_050299315.1). GTDB lineage: Bacteria > Myxococcota_A > Polyangia > Polyangiales > Polyangiaceae > SZUA-265. The sequence continues at coordinate 250,501 of JBNKVS010000028.1, read as the reverse complement.
AATGTTGCCGGCAGCGCGTTCTCGGGCCAGAGTCGAGGCGGACCAGCTCCCCGCGCCCCATTGTGGAACCATGCGCTTTGCCTGAAAGAGAAGCCTGCGATTCCCCGCGGGCTTCGGCTCTACCACTCTGAGCTCGGCTTCACGGGCCTCGCCCGCATCGAGCCGTTTGAAGGTTACGCGGGCGCCGTTGGCCAGGCTCCAGCGCGTTGCCCCGAGCTCCTTTACGGGCTCCTCGGCAACGATCGTCCCGGGCTCCGGAGCTAGCGTCGTTGGCGCAGGCACAGGCTTGGCCTCCGCGGGAGTAACGTTCTTCAGAAGTTTTCCCAGCGATGCCTCGTCCGGCACGGTAGGATCTCCCGACGGGCCGCTGGCGACGATCAGCTGGCGGCCGTCGACCAGCCAGTGGCGAGCCCTTCCCACCCAGTCTTCCCTTTTGGCACTGGAGAGCAGCCGCGCCGCCAGGTGCGCCTCCTGTGAAGGGCTGAGGACCGCGTGGCCAAAGGCGGCCTGCCGTTCCAGACGGTCAAAGGCGGCTTCCGCCCGCTCCGGCGCGAGCACATCTCGCTTCAGCGCTTCGACCACACGAGCCGCAGCTTCGGCTCGTTCCTCCGTGGAGTGGCCGGCTCCCGCTGCCAACGCCAACTCCGCCTCGACGTTGGACACCAGCTGCCCGAGCGGCAGTCCCCGGTTCCACGCTGCGAGCCCCCACCGGCGAGCTCCTCTGACTTCGTCGACCACCCCGCAGGCCACGTTGGGAGATTCGAGCCGCGTGCGCAGGAGAGTACAGAGCGCCTCGTCAATCAGCACCTCGGCGTAGTCCCTTTCCGAGGTGATCGTGCCTCCCCTCGCGAGGTGAAGGCGACTGATGGTACTCTGAGAAGAACGGGTGCTTTCTCCGTTCGAGAGAAGCCACGCCTTGCTGGCGGGAACTCGCAGCCCCGGCGCGTCCGACTGAGCCGCATTCGACCGAGCTGCTTGCGCTCGCGGCGCCGGGGCGAGCGCGCCGAACGCTTCTTTCACGCGAGCAATGGCCAGGTCCGAATCGAAAGGACCGGCTGCGATCACCACCATGTTCTCGGGGTGGTACCAGCGCTCGTAGAAGGAACGCACTTGCTCGACAGATACATGGCGCACCGAGGCTTCATTCCCGATGGGCGGCCGGGCGCTGAGCGAGGTGGGGGCGGTAAGCAGTTGGCGTGCGGCATACGTGCCTTTCGCCGCTTCCTCGCGCAGCTCTCGAATGACGACTTCTCTCTCACGCTCCACGAGCTCGCCAGTGAGCTGAGCGGAGCCCATCCACCCGGCGAGGACCCGCAGCGCGCGTGTAAGATCGCCCTCCGAAACCGCGAGCCGGTAGACCGTGTAGTCCCGGTGGGTGAAGCCGTTGATGCCCTCTGCGAGTCTCAGCCCTGAGCTCCGGAGCGAAGCGTTGGTCATCTCGGGAGCGAATCGTTGCGTAGGATGAACCAGCAGATGCTCCAGGAGGTGAGCTACTCCAACCTGTTGGTCCGTTTCCGCTAGCGCCCCCGCACGGACGACGACGCCTACCTGGACGTATCCTTCTTCGCCTTCCGCAGGCAGCAGCAGATAGCGTAGCCCGTTGGACAGCTGCCCATGGCGGAGCTCAGGATTGGCCGGCAGCGCGACGCTCGGCGTGCGGGCGCTTGGTTCCTCTCGCTTGGCGGAACCCCACGCCTCACACGCCACAGCGACCAGCGCTATGAGCATTCCGCCGATTAGGAGTGGGAGCGCGGGAGCACTCGGCGTGGGTCGGCCGTGGTTGTCGAATCTCACGCTTCTTGGCCTATCACTGGGAGGTCGGCGGCGGGAGGGGATATCTCGGCCGTTCCCCCGGCGGAGCGCCCCCGGAGGCGCCCTCGCCGCGGGTTCGTCGCGTCAGTATCCAACCCCTGGAGAGCCATCGTGGTTCGACATGTTGGCATCCGCAGGGCTGTAGTTGTGCCCATTGGCCATCTGCTGGCTGACGTGTGCGTAGTCGGAAGCGGCCTGGTTTTCCGCAGCGCCGGTGTTGACGAAGTTCTGCTCGGCACTTGCCAAGTTGTTGTAGCTTTCTACGGGACCACCGAGCTCCCGGGCGGCAGCTCCAACGTTTCCGTCTATCAGCTCGACCGCCGCGTTGGTAGCGGCGGTGTTCGTCGACTCGTAGAGGGTGGACTCCGCCTGGATCATTTGGTCGTAGGCCTGTTGGGTTTCAGGGCGCGGGTAGTCGGCGTAGGCTTGGTCGTAAGCCTCACCGTGACCACTCGGGCCATTGGAAGCGCCGGAAACCAACCCCGTATGATCTTGGGTGACGTTGCCGTCCACGTGAACGTACTGGCCTCGCCCCCCATGGGAGCCGTACGTGATGGTCGTGTTGCCCGAGCTTCCCGACCCGCTGCCGCCGTGGATGATAGCCAGGTCCTCGGGCGTTAGGGCGTTGCTCGAAGGTGCCTCGCTGGCGCGGACGCGAATGATGTCGTTGAGTGTCGTGGCGAATTTCATGCTGTGTGATTCTTTTCTCACCTCGTGGGAGGCAACAGGGGTGCGCTTCAGAGGAGCTCATGCACTGGAGAAACTATCGGTCGCGCCCGCCGCCAGTTGCTTGAAAAGCCGTCAACAGCTCGACGAGCTCACGCCAGTTTCGCGCCTCGGTGAGCGTTCGACTACCCCGTCGCTCGCAGCGGCCGCGGTGTCGGTCGGTAAACAGGGCGCTGGCAAGCGTTCGAGCCACAGCTGGTGAGCCAGCTCGAGCCCCATCGCGGACCCCGCAGAGCACGACACGTACTACGCTTGCACCGACATCGTGCTCACGAAGGGTCTCGATCCGGAAGCCGGCGCCGAGGCGATGGAGTCGCCGGGAGCGACCGGAGGCTGCGGCGTGGCCTCTGGCCGAGGCGCGGGCTCCTCGTCGGGCCCGTGGCTACTCGGCGCTCTGATCCTCCTAGCCGCCCTTGCTCGCGGTCGCGACTCAAAGGGGCTCACGGGCGTAGTCTGAGACTAGGCATCATCCGGTGGTGCCGTTCAGTTCCTCCGCAGAAACGCCGGATAGCCCCCTTGAATGCTGGGGTTTTCGCCGGCGCGTGAGGCAATGGCGACTGGCTCCCATGGGGGTCGCGGCGGTGCTGCTCGCGGGCGCGGAAGCGAGGGCGTGTCAGGAGTGCCCTCACGGGGTAGGGGTCGAAGTGCAAAGCCAACTTCCCACTCCGGAGGACACCCATGGACAGATACATAGGCATGGACGTGCATTGGGCGGATTCTGGCCAAATTGGCCGACTGTGAGTCGCCTCACAATCCGAATGGGTAGGTCTCCGCGAGCCCCGCCAGCGCCGAAGTTTCCAGGGGCTTGACCGCGCTCGTCTGGGGGATCCACAGATATTCGTCGAACTGCCGAGGCAAAACACACTGCAGGTAGTGACTCGCCCGTTCCGTTTCCGGGCGATAGATGACACCGATGGCTCTCTGGAGCCGTGGTCGGTCGAGCGCGGTCCGCAGCTCCGAGTGGGAAGGATTTCGCAGCGGGAGTCGGAACGACCCTAGGTCGCTCTCGTGGCAGACGTGCTCGTAGCTCTCGGGCAGGGAGGGTCTCACCTGTTTGATCTCGAGTGGACCGTCCCAGTACGAGGCCGCGGCGACGGTTCCGCGGTGCGTGCCGAACCCGACCAGAAACGGGGGCGATGAAAGCTCCGTGCGGCACAGCTGCCCGAGGTTGAGCTCCTGCCGAGCGGACATCTCCGTTGCTCGGGCGTCTCCGACGTGGGAGTTGTGAGCCCAGACGACCGCTCGACAATCCGGGCCGTGAAAATCCAGCAGCCGCTGCAGCGTACCGAACATGTGCCGGTCCCGGAAGTTCCACGAGGCGTGGGCGGCGTAGTACATGCCGCGGTAGTAGGCCTCACCGTTGGCGATCAAGCGCGCGTTCTGGTGCGCGTCGAAGAGCGCCTCCGCCTCTTTGGCTTCCGTGCTGCGCTGGAGCCGACGGGCCATCATCGACTCGAGCATCTCCACGACTTCGCCTTCGCACGAGCGATACGAATCGATCAGCGCGGCCCGCCCATACGCCGACGGATCGCTCTGCCAGGGGGTCAGGCAACCGTAGCGCGCGCGAGCGACCTGCGCGGCGCGCGGGTCGCGCTCGTCGAGATACTCGATGACGGCCGCGATGGAGTTGTACATGCCGTAGATATCGAGACCGGCAAAGCGGACTCGCTTGGAAGCCGGCTGCGCCTCGTTGTAGCCGAAGAGCCAGTCGACGAATCGTTGCACCTCTGCGTTTCGCCACATCCAGGTCGGAAAGCGAGCAAACGCTTCCCACTCGGAGCGAGGAACGCTGCGCTGTCGTACGTAGTGGTCGATCAGGGCAGCGTCGGGCCAGTCCGCTTCGGCGGCCACGATGCGAAACCCCTGCTTTTCGATCAGCTCGCGCGTGAGATCGGCCCGCAAGCTGTAGAATTCGGAGGTTCCGTGGCTGGCTTCTCCCAGCAAGACCACTCGCGCATCCCCGATTCGCTCGAGCAGGGGCGACCAATCCACCGGGCCTCTCGGGTCGAAGGGCTCCGCGCAGCGGCGTACGAGGTCGGGCAAATCGGGTCGCTTGTGCGGCCGCGCGCGCACCGGCTGAATGTCCTCGTGTGGTGGCTCCACTCGAAACCCCTCGGCCCCGACCAGGGGAACGAAGCGCACGTCCGCGAGCTCCTCCTCCTCGAATCGATCCTCGGAGACGCGCACGATGCGGACGAGCTTCTGACGGCCGAGCTCCTCGCCCACGGGCATTACGAGTCGACCTCCCACACGCAGCTGGCTCAACAGCGCCTCGGGCACGTCTGGCCCTCCTGCCGCGACCACGATGGCGTCGAACGGCGCATTCTCCAGCCATCCGACAGAACCATCGCCGTGGCGCACGTGCACGTTCTGGTAGCCGTCTCGGGCCAGCCGCTCCCGGGCGCTCGTGGCCAGGCGCTCATGGCGCTCGATGGTGTAGACCTCGGCAGCGATCTCTCCGAGAACGGCCGCCGCATAGCCGGACCCCGTGCCCACCTCGAGCACTCGACTGGTTGGCTCGAGCTGGAGCGCCTCCACCATGAAAGACACGATGTACGGCTGCGATATCGTCTGCTCCTCCTCGATCGGCAACGGCGTATCTTCGTAGGCGAACTCGCCGAGATAAGAAGGTACGTAGCCCTCTCGCTGGACTTTCGACATGGCGCACAGCACCGCGGGATCGGCAATGCCACGTGCCGCGATTTGACGGGTGACCATGCGATCGCGTTGGGTATGGAAAGATTCGCTCGTGGCAGTCATACCGATCCTTTCTCTCCGCCCGCTCGCGGAGAGTCGACGTTTATCTCGGCAACTCCAGCAAAGCTCATGCCACTGCAGGGTGGGCCCCTGAGCGCCGATAGCTCGGCTTGCGACGGGGCATTCCGCCCCGGCGCGCCCTCGCGCGAACTCCGACCCAGCTTCGAGCCCTTCGTCTGCGTCGGGGAGCGCGACGAGCGCACGATTTTCCGAGAGCGGCGGACGGAGAGTTTCCTCGGCGGAGGGTACCTCACCAGCGACGACAGCCCTGGTGCATCATGCCGCCGGCGCAACATGCGCTGTGCATCATGGCACTGCAGTAGCCGTCCCAAGCTTCGCAACCCTGCAACACAGGCGCCCACGCCGGGGGGCCCTCGCCGAGGGACAGAAGCATCTGGTCGCACTGGTACTCCAAATGCTGCGCATAGGTTGCCATGACTTCGGCATGGCGAGTGACCTCGGCCTGAGCTTGGGCCAGGCGGGGGAAACCGCAAGCGACGGACCGATGATAGTCTAGCTCGTCCATCATGGTCGCCGCCACGCAGCGACTGTCGGCGAAACGGCCCGCCCTTCGACCGTTCATGAAGCCATCCATGTTGCCGCTGAGCTGCACCATCTGCGAAAGCAAGGGGCGTACTTGCCCGTCGTACTGCTCGTAGAGGCCTGCGCACGCCTCCAGCGTCGCGTTCGGATTCGTCATCGTCGCGCGGTACCGATCGGTCGCCGACTGCGTCTGGAGCGCAAGCTCCTGGTACCCGACGATTTCACCGGCGGCATCTGGCTCCGCCTCGCCTTCGCTCGACGCACCGCACGCCAGCACCAGGCTCAGTGCGGCAACCGCCGGGGCAGCGGCAAGGAAGAGTCGGCATCCATTGCTCGTCGTCTGAATGGCGTGTTGCTTTCCGTTTGGGGGTCTCGAGCGTCATGAAGCAAGAACCAGACCGTGCATGGGCCGGGGAGGCACGGCCTGCCACCGCGCGGAGCGTGCTGCCGTGCGCAGGCCCTCGCGACGTCGCCGGAGCCCATCCAGCGGCGCGAGTTCGCCACCATCCGCCCTTCCATCGAGAGGGGCGACGTTCGTCGGCATCTCTGGAATGGGAGCCTTCGCCCGGCGAACAGGCCCGCTTGTGGCGCGGGCGCCCCTTCGATCCACCACACGGTGGACCCGACCGATGGCCCGACGCTTCCCCGGCTCTTGCTCACCTACTGGGTCGGGGCGCGACCAATCGACGAGGAGCTCCGCCGCGCCCCGCCCAATCGTTCGAGCAGAGTCTGGCCAGAATCCCGCGACGGCGCCCCCGGCGACGGCGCGCTCGCCTCGAGCGCGCCGCTTCGAGGCATGGACTTCACCGCAGCTGCAAGAGAAATGGGGCGCCGCATCGCGACCCCCGCAGCGCTCACTCCCGCACGAACCTCGGGGATGAGCACCGCAACGAAGCGACCGCCCGGTCACTGCGGACACCCGATCGGGCCATGGCCGAAACCCGTACGACGAAGCCCGCGGAAAAAGGCGCGCGGCTTGCGCGCGAGTTACCTATATGTAACGCGGGCCCCGTGCAGCCCCGCCGCGTGACCCGAAAGCGCCCAATCGGGCCGAGTGGGCCTCGAGTCTTCCGCAGGGGTCGGAACCACCATCGGGACCCCGCGGCAGATCTCTGCGAAGGCGCCTCACCCCAGGTGCGTGGCGCGAATCGGCGAAAGCGCTCGAGCGGTCGGCCGCGCGCGCACGGTTTCGGCACGGCCGTTGCTTGCGTTGCACCCTGCGAGGGACCCGAGCTCATGGCGATCGACGAATCAGTTCCGAACCGCGCGCGCGCCGAGACTCGACTCGTGCGAGCGCTCGGCCACGTGGGTCGGAGCTTCGCAGAGCTGCTGGGCGAGGTGGGACACGCGGCGCTGTTTCTCGTGCTGTCCACGACTCGATTGGCGCGCAGACCGCTCCGATGGGCCAGTTTCGTCGAACAATTGTATTTCATTGGCAATCGCTCGTTGGTCATCATTGCCCTGACCAGCGCCTTCACGGGATTGGTACTGGCCTTGCAGGGTTTCAATGCACTCTCCAGATTCGGCGCCGAAAAAATGGTGGGGGCTCTGGTGGCGTTGAGCTTGACTCGGGAGCTGGCTCCCGTCTTGGGAGCGCTCATGGTCACGGCCCGAGCCGGGTCGGCGATGACGGCGACTCTGGGAAACATGCGGGTAACCGAACAGATCGATGCCTTGGAGACCCTGGCGATCGACCCAGTCGATTTCTTGGTCAAGCCGCGCCTGTTGGCGAGCTTGGTCGCCACCCCGCTACTGACCGCACTGTTCACCATCGTGGGGATCTCGGTCGCGGAGCGATTCACCGAGGGCGCTCTGGGAATGGCCGCCGGCTCCTTCGGGTCGAGCGTCCGACAATCCGTGACATGGAGCGACATTCGCGAAGGGCTGGTCAAGGCCTTCGTGTTTGCAATCGTCCTCGCCTGGATATCGACGTATCGAGGCTTTTACGCCAGCGGAGGCGCCAGCGGCGTCGGCCAGGCCACGACGCGAGCCGTGGTCGAGGCCTCCGTCCTCGTGCTCGCCATCGACTACGCGCTGACGGCGCTACTCTTCTGAGCGACCCATGAGTGCCCAGACCCCCTACACCCGAACCGAGGTTGCCGTCGGCCTCTTCGTGTCACTCGGCGTCGTGGCGCTGGCCTATCTCTCGATCACCTTGGGAGGTCTGAGGCTGGGCTCGCGCGACGCCTACATCATCACCGCACGCTTCAGCTCGGTGGGGGGTCTCTTGGTGGGCGACCCCGTCAAGCTGGCGGGCGTGCGCGTCGGCCGGGTCGAGGCGATTCGCCTGGAGGACTACGTGGCGGTTGCCGAGCTGCAGGTGGAACGAGCCGTCAGCCTCCCCGAAGACACCATGGCCTCGATCCAGAGCTCGGGCCTGCTCGGAGATTCATACGTCTCGCTTTCCCCGGGCGCAGCCGAAGCCGACCTGCAGCCCGGCGGGCAAATCCGGCGTACGGAGCCAGCCTGGAACCTCACGGAGCTGTTGTCGAAGTACGCGTTCGGGTCTCCACTCGCCGAGCCTCGCTCGGCTCCCTCCGAAGGCGACGAGCAAGATCGTCCGGCAGGTGGGACGACCAGCGGCCCCTTCGGCGATCCACTGGGTGCCCCGTGAAACCCTCCGTGTCCGCCTTTCGTTTCGCCGTGTTGGCTTCGATCGTCGCGAGCACGACCAGGAGCGGCAGCGTGCGCGCTTCCGAGCAGGAGCCTGCGCTTCGAGTGTCACGCAGCGAAGTACTCGCCCGGGCAGAGCGCGGACACGAACAACTCGCGGCTTCTCGGGCCGTGGAGGAACAGGCGCTCGCTCGGCAGCGGCAAGTTCGCGCGGCCACCAGCCCGATCGTCTCGATCACGGCGGGTACCGGACCTTCGCTGCGCGCGAGTCTGGTCCCGGGCACCGCCGTGGAGTCGACGGAGAATGCTTACGGAGACGTAGGCCTGAGCGATCTCTCCGTCGTGGTCGGCGGCCGCGTCGAAATCATTCAGCCCCTTCTCACGTTCGGCAAGATCCGTCATCGCCTGCGGGCCAGTCGATTCGAGGTGCAGGCGCGCGGGGCGCAAACGGAGCTGAAGCGCGATGAGCTCTTGCTGGAAGTGGCTCAGCTGTACGAGTCGCTCCTGTTCGCTCGGGACGTACTGAGATTTCTGGTGGAATCCGAGCACTGGCTGACGAGGACAATCGAGGACGCGGAGCGCGAACTCGCCGCCGGAACGGGGGTTACGGACCAGGACGTGCTGATGCTGCAGACCGCCCTCGGTGCGATTCGCCTGGGCGAGAGCCAGGCCCGAGCCGGTCGGGTGACTTTGAACGCCGCGCTAGTGGCTCACCTCGGCTACCCCTCCGAGTCGGTCCTCGAACCGACCGAAGGCCTGCTCGAGCCGCTGCCGTTTCGGCCGCGCGAGGTGTCCGAGCTGATCCAAATGGCGCTGCGGCGAAGGCCCGAGCTGCGCGGGCTGAGCGCAGGGCAAGCCGCGTTCCAGGCGCTGGCGGACGCCGAAAGCGCAGCGGACTATCCGGATGTGTTCATCGTTGGATTCGCTTCGGGAGCCTACACGCCCGGGCGAGATCTCGTCGACACTCGCTTCGCGACCGATCCGCTCAACCACTTCGTCCCGGGTCTGCTGCTCGGCGCGCGCTGGACCATGCAGGGCTCGTCGGCGGACGCGCGCGCACTGGAGAATCGGGCTCGGGCACGACAGTTGGCTCACACCGAGCTTTGGGCGCGGCAGGCATTGGGCGCCGATGTGACGCGTGCGCTGCAGGAACTGCAGCGGGCGACGCGGGACATCGAGGAGACGGCTCGCGCCTCGAAGGTAGCCAAAGAGTGGATGGTGCGGGCCTCCGCCGACTACGCCATCGGGCTCGGCGACTCGCGAGACGTCGCCGACGCCTCCGATTCCTTCGTCCGGCTGCGGGTGGCTTCCTTCGATGCGCGCCTGCGCCACAACTCGGCACTGGCGAGCTTGGCCAAGGCGACGGGAACCATCGCATCCGGTCGCCAGCGCCTGTATCCCCCACGGATGGATTCCGATGAACACTGAAACCGCAATCCTTCGAAAGCTCCCGCTCGGTCTGGCCGTAGTGCTCGTGGGCCTGTCGGTCGCTCTCGGGGCACCCCGGTCGTCGGCCGGCGACGCATCGAACCGCCCCGCCGAGAGGCTTACCACGCAAGCGGCCTCGAGGGCCACCGAGGAGTCCTCGGCGGAGGCGGCCGAGAGGGTCATTCGAAAACTCGTCGACGAAGCCTTCAGCACGCTCAAGGACGCGCAGTTGGCAAAAGACGAGAAGAAGCGCGCTGCAAAACTCCGCCAGGTCGTAGACCGCGCCTTCGACTGGGTCGGAATGGCGAGGAGCAGTCTGGGCCCGCGTTGGCGCAAACTCAGCGAAGCACAGCGCAACGAGTTCGTCGAAATCTTCGAGGAGCTCTTGGCTCGACACTACATGGACGACCTGGATCGCTTCCAGGGGACCGAACGAGTCGAGTTCCGCGGGACGCGCGAGCGGGGTTCTCTCGTGGTGGTGCGAACCATCCTCGTCACGGCGAGCAAAGAGCAGCTTCCGATCGACTACACGCTGGAGAAACAGGCAAAGGACCACCGGGTGGTCGACTTCAGCGTCGAGGGGGTCAGCCTGGTCAACCACTACCGCAAGAGCTTCTCCGCCTTTCTCGTCAACAATAGCTTCGAGGAATTGCTCCGCCGGCTCAAACGCAAGTTGGGTTTGTCATGAGGCGTCCGTCCTCGCGCCCCGCCGAGCTAGAACCCGCCATCGGCCTCTCTTCGGTAAGTCAGCGCTTTGGTGACGTGTGGGTGCTCCGGGGAATCGACCTGCAGATCCGCAGCGGAACGATCGCCGTCGTGATCGGGGGCAGTGGAACCGGGAAGACCACCCTGCTTCGCATCATGATCGGGCTGTTGCGACCCACCGCAGGCGAGGTGTTCGTGCAAGGTAGCCGGGTCGATACCATGAAACCGAATGAGCTTCGACTGGCTCGTTCGCAGCTGGGCATGGTGTTCCAGTACTCCGCGTTGCTGGATTCGTTGAGCGTTCTGGACAACGTCGCGCTCCCTCTGAGAGAGCACTCGGGGCTCCCGACCAAAGAAATCGACTTGCGAGCTCGGGAGATGCTCGCACATCTCGAGCTGGCGGGGGTGGAAGATAGGTTTCCTGCCGAGCTCTCCGGTGGCATGCGCAAGCGCGTCGCGCTGGCTCGAGCTCTGATCCGCCGTCCGAGCATCGTGATGTACGACGAACCGACGAGCGGGCTCGATCCCCTCACGGCACGACGCGTAGACGACCTGATTCTGCGCACGCGCGACCGATTCGGTGTGACCAGCGTGGTCATCTCTCACGACATGGCGGGCGCCCTCCGAGTCGCCGACCACCTCTTGTTGCTCGACGGCGGGCGCCTGGTCGAAGATGGCCCGCCCCGGGAACTGGTGCGGCGAGAAGGCAGCCTGGCCGCGCGTTTCCTCGCCGCCAGCCGGCCCCCCGTGTGACGCCAGCGCGTCCCTCGAACGCGAGGAGCCGAAAGCCGACCGGGGGCCGCGACCCGCCAGACGTCTTCCTTCGGGCCCGCGCGGGTCGACGTCGTCACGTGCTTCGATGTGTGGTTCCCGGAGGCCCCGCGCCAGTTGACTCGCAGCGGCGCACAGCTCTCGTGTCAGCCGACTGCCTTCGGTGGGCGCAGGACCGTTCGTGGCCCGAAGCACGCGGCTCGATCGCTCGATTGCCAGGGCCGCGCGACGACTCTTACTCGAGGAGGGAAGGCCGCCGCCCCGTGCCTCAGCGTACCGAGGCGCGCCAACACTCTCCTTTCGCTCCAGTCCGAGTGGCTGTACCGACGCCGGCAAGTTCCCGAGGACGTGTTGACGGACGTCAGCGGCTACACCGAGTTGGTGCTTCGCTTTTTGCAGCGCTGGGCTGTCGCTGCGCGCCACGAGCTCGGCACCGCCGCGCAGAGCGCGGAGGCCTCGGGCGAAGGGCAGCCTCCAGTCGATCCACTCGACCCGGACTGGACCGAGACGCGCCAGCGCTTCGCGATGAACCTGACGTACTGGCCCACGGAGTTCTCACGCCTGCGGCTGCAGACCTCCCGCGACTTGCCCGGGTATCGCGATGGCGTCTGGGCCACCTTCCTGGCCATCGGAGCTGGTGTCGGGAGCACACGGATCCCATCCCTTCTGAAGGACTCCCATGCAAAGTCATTCTCTCTCTCTCGTCGAAGCCACCGCCTGTGCCTGCTCGCCGTCGCCCTCGGTCTGTTGCTACCGACAGCGGCTCTGGCTCGTGTGGACGTCGTGGCGACCACACCCGACCTCGCCAGCGTCGCCACAGCCGTCGGCGGGTCTCGCGTCCAGGTCACGCCCCTGTCACTTCCGACGCAAGACCCGCACTGGGTCGACGCCCGGCCCCACCTGGCCCTCCCCCCCTGCTCGTGCTCACGGGCGCCGATCTCGAAGTGGGATGGCTTCCCACCCTGTTGACCGGCGCGCGCAACGGGTCCATTCAGCGAGGGGCCCCCGGCTACCTCGATTGCTCCACTCTCGTGGACTTACTCCAAGTGCCCCAGGGCAAGGTGGATCGCCGCATGGGAGACGTGCACCCTCGCGGCAACCCGCACTACATGCTGGACCCGCGACGGGTGGAACGCGTGACCGTCGGCATCGCCGAGCGCCTCGGGCGGGTGGATCCAGAGGGCCGCGCCACTTAGCTCTCGAGGGCGCGCGACGCTTCGTGACCCAACTGCGAGCAGCCCGAGCCCGGTGGGGGGCTCGGCTCACTGGACTGAAGCGGCGCTCGGTTCTGACCTACCATCGCTCGCTCACCTACCTCGCAGACTGGCTCGGCCTGAGCGCCGTCGACAACCTGGAGCCGCGGCCCGGTATTCCGCCCAACCCGCGCCACATCGCCCACGTCATCGACGTAGGCCGGGGCGCACGCGTGGCGGCTGTGCTTCGAGAGGTTTGGTTTCCGCAGAACGCCTCCACGGTGGTGGCCAGCAAGCTGGGCTCCCCACTCTTGGTGCTGTCCACGATGCCGGACGTCGCGCGGCAGCAGTCCTGCCTGGAGATGATGAGCGAGCTGGTCGCGAAGCTCGCCGAGTTGGCCGGTAGCCGCGAAATCGTGCGGGCACAGCACCCGCGAGGCGTTCGCGCGGGGGCGATGCGTGTACGATGATGCCGGCCTCGCCGTCGATTTCGCCCTGCCGCTTTGCTTGGCGGGGAGGGCAGGCAGCGAGCCCGGTAAGCAGAACGGTCAGCGCACGCAAGCTGGCCCGACGAGGATAGGTCGCGGTCGCAGTTGTCCTGCGGCGCTCCCATGGCGAATTCGTGACTCGAAGGCGCTGTCGAGGGGTAGCTGCAACTGCAATTTGTCCTTGGTCAAGCAGCCTGCGTCTTGCCCGCCCGAAACAGCCGGTGCGCATACTCGGCCTCCAGTGTGGCGTTTTCGGGGCTCCCAGACAAGAGCCGCTGGTATGCGGCAAGCGCCTCGGGGTCGTGTGTGAAGCTCTCGCCCGCTGAGGCGAGCGCCACCCGGCGTGCACCAACTCGCTTCGAAGCGCCCCGTTCGTCGAGGTTGGGGCGCCCGGTTGCGTTCAAAGGCTCTCGCAGGCATGCACCACGTTGGCGGAGTTGCAGGCGCGACGCCTCCAAGTGCCGTCGTCGATCATGCCCATGCAGTTGTCTTGGCCGCGGGGTTCTCGCAGCGCCCAGTTCTCATAGACGCCGGGCACGGCCCCGTTGCTCCAGAACAGCTGCCCATCGGGCCACAGCCAGTCACCGCTGGTGGCGGCGTCAGTGCCGCCCAGCCACACCAACGGTTCGTTGCCCAGCGCGAACATGCCGCGCGCAGAAAATGTGAACCGCAGCCAGTCGTTTTCTTGGGTCCCCTCCACCTTGATGAGCCGCATGCCGGCAGCTGCACATTGCGCTTTGGCGTCGGAGCGGGAGATCTCGTTGGTGCACAAGAGGTACTGATGGCCGCCAAAGGTGTCGCACGTACACCCGCTGGTCTCGGCGCATCCCCCGCTGGCGGGCGCGCAGGTACCCGAGCTGCAGTTGCTGCTTTGGCAATCGCCCGGCACGCTGCAGGTGGATTCATCGGGGCAAGGAGAACAAGTCGCTCCTCCACAATCGACGGCCGTTTCGTCCTGGTTTTGCAGCGCATCCCCGCAGGTGGGGCACCCCGAGCAGGCGGCGCTCTCGCAGGCGAAGCTTTCTTGCGAGTCGCACGCGCGCTCTTGCCAGTCGCCCGTGTCGAAGAGCACGGCGCAGCTGGCGACCTGTCCGAGGCGGGGGCTCAGCGGGCCCCAGTTCTCGTAGGCGCCGCCCACGGTCGAGCCGGTCTGGTCACCCACCCAAAACAACTGACCGTCGGGCCACGCCCACTCGCCGTCCACGGCGACATCGTTGGCGCCGATCCAGACGCCACCGTTCGCCACCGTGAACAGGCCACGAGCCTGGGCAGTCGCTCGCACCCACTCGTTCTCCGCGGCGTCGTCGATGCGAACCAGGGACATGCCGGCCGCTGCGCAGTGGTCGGCGCCAGCGGTCCGCGTGTAGGCGAGCCGACAGAACCAGTAGTCTCGCCCACCGAAGGTTTCGCAGGAGCAGTCGGCACTCGCCGCGCACGTACCGCTCGCCGCCTGGCAGATGCCCGCCGAACAAGTGCCGCTCGCGCAGTCGCTTCCGGTCAAGCAGCCAGCGCTCGTGGGGCAGCGCAAGCAACTCTGGCCGCCGCAGTCGACATCCGTCTCGTCTTGGTTCCGAACGTCATCCTGGCAGGTCGGGCAGGGTCCGCAACTCTGGCCGCCGCAGTCCAGGCCGATCTCGTCCTGGTTCTGCACCCCGTCGGTGCACGTGGCGCAGGGTGGACACGCCACTCCACCGCAGTCAACCTCGGTCTCGTCCTGGTTCAGCTGACCGTCGGCACATCGAGCGTCGACGCACCTTCCCGCGGGACAGGTCCCCGACAGGCAGTCGCCGGGCGCGAGGCAGGCGCTCCCATCCGGACAGGCTGGACACGCCGGGCCACCGCAGTCGATACCCGTCTCGCTCCCATTCTGAAGCAGATCATCGCAGCGGGGTGGCTGGCAGACGTTGGAAACGCAGGCCCCATTCGAGCAATCACCGTCCTCGACGCACTGCCCCCCGTCGGCGCAACCCGGGCATTCGCCACCGCAGTCGACGTCCGTCTCTTCGCCATTCCGCCGCGCATCCTCACAGCTGGGTGCGAGGCAACTGGTCGTGGCGGGCTCGCAGCTCATGGGAGCGCCGCCGTCGGCACCCAACCCGGGTGAACCGCCGCCCGTCGCTCGGCTGCAGGCCCCGCCTGCGCCGCTAGAGGAGCCCTCGACGTGCTCGTAGCCAATGCGAGCGCAGGCAAGAGAGAGCAGGCTCAGCGCCCATGACCGCCCGCGGCGGAACTCGTTGGGGATCGGGCTTCGTGCCAGGGGGCGTGGACGGGTCATCGATGCGTCGCGGAGGCCTCTCGCGTGTATGGCAGACCGGATCGATTCCGCCACCGTGACGTTCGACCCCTTGGAGGCGAGATCGAACTCGACACCGATTTGCCACCCAGACGACCAGAACGACCTGCCCGGCGCGGCCTGAAGTGGTTCTTGTCATGCAACGTGAGTCGCATGGCAACGAGTGTCGGTGTTTGCGCCGATCAGTCCCCGACGTGAGGGCTCCCAGCGAGCGTCGGGACGCAGGCGCCTGCGAGTCGCCATGGCTCTGGAGCCCCTGCCGGAGCGACGTCGGCATCCCACCCCAGATGCAGCAGCTTGATCTAGCGCGACCGAAGGTCGCTTTTGGGGAATTTTAGAAAAACACCCGGTGTTTCTGGGGCTGCGAAACCAAAACCAGCAACACCGGGAGACCATTTCAGGTGAAACGAAAGATACGGCGGCAGTTCGAGCGGGGGAAGCGAAAGCGTGCTCCGGCGATGGGCAGCCATCGATGCCCGAGGCCGGCGCGCCCAGGGCTAGGCTGCGCTGACCGCGCACGTTCATAGGGGCAACACTGACTGCAGTCAGTCGGGCAGCGATGCTTCCTCGAACGAAGCCGCGCGTAGCTCGGGGTGAGATGCGAGTTACCTCGGAGCCGTGACGCGACCGTTGGGCGGGCCGCGGCGCCCCCGCGCGGGCCACACCGCGCGCTCGTAGGCTTGCAGAGCGAAAATGCTCTGGTGCAGGGCCGCCGAGGCGGTGAGCAGGGCCTGCCGCAGGGAGACGTCGTTGAGATACGCGGTGGTGAAGTTCAGGGAATCCACGCCACCGATCAGCTGCTGCGCTTCGAGCACCGCGATCAGTCGGGCGGAATCCGCGAGCGCCTTCTCCAGGACCTCGAGCACGCCCACCTGGCTTCGGAGCTGCGTGTTGAGGGCCTGGAGGCTCGCACGCGCCCGCAAGCGGGCATCTTGCTCGAGCGACTTGGTGGCGCCCACGCCCAGAGCGGCCTCCTCGGTGGCGCGCCGGCCACGCTCGCCGGGGATGGTGAAATCGACCGAGACGCCCAGGACCACCTGCGCGAGGGTCCGAGTGCTGAAGTCCACCCGGGAGGCCTGTGCGGAGACGAACGGCGTGACGCCGGGGAGCAGGCTCTGCTCCAGCGCTTCGAGGCTTGCCGTGGCCGCCTCGTGAGCTTCCCGAGCGCCCTGGCTCGCCGGCAAAGACGCGACCATGCGCTCCACCGCGGCCGGCGACAGGACGTGATCGGTGGCCAGCGCGCGGGTGGCGGCGATGTCCACCTGGCAGCTCTCGTCGGTGGCGCCCGCCTCGGCAAGGCGAGACGCGACCGGCCCGAATGCCCGCACCCGCTGCCGTTGCTCCGCGAGAGCCGCTTCGAGCTGGACCTGCTGCGAAGCGAAGCCGTTGTCGAGCGCGGCAAAATTGAAGTAGTCGCGCTGCCCCATGATACCCGTGTCGAGCTGGAGCCCCGCGGAGGCGACTGTTTGGTCGATCCTATCGCGCACGCTCGCGAGCAAAGCGACGCCACAACGGCTCGCGTACACGGCGCTCATCAGGCTGCCGAACTCGATTCGCACGTCGAGCAGCTGCTGCAGCGCGCTGTGCCCCTGGGCCAGCGCCTGCGCGTGAGCGCTCGAGGCCCGCAGCCAGGCGGTGCTGCGGGCGCCTCCTTGCACGATGTCGTAGCTGAGATCGACGGAGAGGCTGAACGGCTGCGACCCTTCGAGCCCCGCATACTCGCCGGGCCGCGTGCTGAAGCTGTAGCTTCCCTGCGCGGTGGCGGCGAATCCCGAGCGCGGAAGATAGGAGGCCGTCGCCTGCGGCCCGAAGGTGAGCGACGGCTGCGGATAGCTCCGCCCGGCGCCGGCCAGAGTGGCGGCGGTCGCGGCCGCGCTCGCCCCGAGTCGAACGGGGGACTGCGCCAGGCGCTCGCGCGCGCCACGCTGCGCGCTTTCACTGACCTGACGAAGGCCCCGCGCCACCGGGCTCGACTCGAAGGCGGCGTCCGCTTCGGCCAGGTACGCGGAGAAGGGCAGCGACTGTGCGGTGGCGAGCAGGAGGGCGACGAGCATGGCGAAAGAAGGCGTGGCGTAGCGAGACGTGGCGAAGCGCCTCGCCGAGCGAAGCGCAGCTGGTGCTGAGCTCAGGAAGCCTCGAGCACGCCTTCGCCGACGAGCGCGGCCAGGGCGGCTTCGGCGTCGACCACAGTGCAGCCGGCCAGCGCCGCCAGATCGGGCGCCGCGATCGGAAACGTGGCGGCCATGACCCAACGCACGAGCCGGTCGTGCTCGCGGGGAATCTGCAGCAAGCGCAGTCGCCCGCCGGGCTGACGCAAGCGGACGAGGGGCTCCGACCCCGCGTCGGGCGCCTCGACGTATGTCGGCTGCGACGCCCGCCCGCGCTGGAACAAGGGGACCGGGGGACGACTCCACTCCCCTACCAGGTGCTCCGCGGAGAGGTTGCTCACGACCGCGCCCAGGGTCTCGAGCAGCCCAGCGAGTGTCGCCACCCGCTGCGCACGATCGGCGCGGCCGACGCGCTGCGAAGCGCAGGGGAACGCTCGCCACTCATCGAGCTGGCGCAGCTCCGCCTCGAGGTGGCGCGAGACGAGCGCCGCCCACGGCACTTCCTTGCACGCGAAGGTCAGCGACAAGGAGGGTTCGTCGGCTTGCGTCGCATGCCAGTGGCCTCGCGGCAGAAATACCACCGTCCCGGGCTCGGCGACCAGCTCCAGCCGTCCCTCCCGGGGCATTTCCCGGGGCGGCGCTCCGCGCGCGTAGCGGGCAACGGACGCGTCCCAATGCTCACAGAGCAGTACGCTCTCGTGAGGGTCGCGAAAGCTCTCGTTGGGGGCGAGCTGCCAACGCTTTCGCCCGTGCAGCTGAACGCTGAAACCGAAGTCGAAATCGCAGTGCGCCCTGGCGCCGGCAGCCGCCCGCGACGCGAACGCCTCCGCGACCACCGCGCCGTAGCCGAGGCCCAGCTCCACCTCGAGCCTTCGCACGAAGGGGATCAGCTCTGCCGCGAACCGCTCGGCCCCGTTGAGATAGACGGTCCAACCGCGGCGATACGCTTCGAGAGCCTGCGGCGGAGGAACGGCGCGCGTGCCCTCTTGGCGGTCGCGGGGCGACCACACGCGTACCGGGCCACTGGCGGCGCCGAGTAGGGCCTCGACGCTGGCGAGGGCCTCGATTTCGCCGAGCCCGCGCAAGCGCTCCAGAGCGCCGTGCCCCACGAACGGCCGCCGGGGCCAGTAGCGCGCCCCGAAGGCAGCGGCGCCGATGGGCTGGGTGAGCGCCTCGAGAAGGTGGATCGGGCTCGCCGGCAGAGAGCCTGCTTCGACGGCTTCGACCGGCGCCGCGCTCCGCTCCCCCACCGCCGCGCTCGTCGCGTCGAGCTGCACTTCAGCCATCGATACACTCGACGATTCCGGCGCGCAACAATCGCTCGATGAGCAACGCGACATCCGTGCGGTGGATTCGGCCGCCCGCCGCGGCCAGGGCCTCCGCCAAGCCGAAGCCCGCCGCGCTGTCGAGCATCCGATCGAACACGGGCAGGTACGGCTCCGAGCAATCGATGGGCAAGCGCCCGCGCCCGGCGATATCGAAAGCGACTTCTCGCCCCTCCCGGTGCAGACAGACCCCGCTCGCGCGCCGAAATCGCCTCGGCTCACAGCTTGCGGCTCGAGAGAGCATCTCCACGTCCAGGTCGGTGACGGCGCTCTGGAGCGATTCGAGCAGGCTCGCCGCCTCGCAGTGCGCAGAGCCGTCGCCGAACGGCGCGGCGTCGCGCGCGGGGCTCGCTCTCCAGGCAGCCTGCTGGTGCAGCCGATCAACCAACAGGCAAGCCACCAGCAAGGCCCAAGAAGGCTCCCCGAAGGTGAAATTGAGCGCGATCGATTCGTCACAGGTCCGCGTCGCATGCCAGAGGCCCCGCGGCACGAGCAGCACGGACCCGGGCCGAAGCTCGATTTCTTTCGCGTCCGCGGGCATCTCGAAGGGCATCGGAGCGTGCATTTGAGCGGCGAGCCGCGCGCTGGGCTCCTGTTGCATGACGTGCCGTTCGGTCGGGTTTTCCACGCTGCAGTTCGGCGCCAGCGACCAGCGCTTGCGCCCCTTGATCTGGAGGCTGAGGTTCACGTTGCGGTCGAAGTGCGGGGGGGCTCCGGCGGCCGGTGGCGAAAGGTATACGATGCTGCGGGCAAGCGCCGTCGGCGAGAGGCCCAGGTCGAGGCGCAAGCTCTCGACCCAAGGGACGAGGGCTGAGAAATGCCGCTCGGCATTGCCGACGAAGAGATTCATGCCGCAGGCATGGAGCTTACGCGCAACGTCGGCGTCGACCTGGACGGAATGGCTCTCGTCTTTCCGGTCGGGAAGCATGGCCGTAATCGAGCTGCCCGAGCAGCCGCCAAGGAGGCTCTCGGTGGACTGCAACTGCGGCATCGAGAACAGCTCCGGCAGCCGGCCTGGGTCACCGTGCACGACCACGGGTCGACCGGAGCGATAGCTTTGCAGGAAGTCCCCCTCGGTGAGCGGTTGAACCAACGCGCTCAGACCGGGACGCTCGAAGGGGGGCTCGGCGCACGGGGGCTCCGCGGAGGCGTTCCCGACGCTCATCGCCAGAACCTCTCGACCGCCCCCCAGGCAAACAGCTGTTGCAGCAGCGCGCGCGTCTCTGAGTCGGCCGCCACGCGCTCGCCCGCGTCGAGCTCGTCGATGGCGCGCCGCACCGGCGCGGCATCCGGCAGATTCGACGCATAGCCATTGGAAGACACGATCAGCCCGCCGCACTCGTCCGGCACACACGCGAGCGTGACGTGCGCCGTGCGCGTCACTCGGTCCCCCTCCTCGAGCACGACCGCCCCCCGCAGCGGCGGCGGCTCGGTGAAGCCGAGGCCCGTGCAGTGGGCGACGAGGCTCGTCAGCAGGTCGCGCCGAAGCCCGCCGCCGGAGACGTGGTCGGCGACCCCCCGCGCTGCCCGAGCCAGGTCGCGCGGAGTCCGCGGGCCTGCGAGCGGCCCCTGCGCTGGCAGCCCTGCGGGCACCCCGCGGCGAAAGGCCCGCTCCAACCACAGGGGCTGCGGCAGCTCCGGATAGAAGGCGAAGTTCATGGTGACCGAGAACCGCCCGTCGGGCACCGCCACGTGATAGAAGCGGCTGGGCCAGTAGATGACCTCGCCCGGGCCCACCGTGAGCTTGGTCGCGGCCGGCAGGAAGGGAGCGTACCCGTGCGGCCCTTCCGTCGCCATGTGCGCGTGGAAGTACTCGGGCTCCCACAGGTAGAAAGTCTTGCGCCCGCAGACGCCGAAGGTGAAGTTGCTGGCGCCGTCCAGGTGCACCCCGAAGGGCGTGCTGCAGTAGCGCCCAAAGTAGGCGTCCGTCCAGGCCATGTTGCCTGGCACGCCCGTGAGGGGGTACAGGCCTCCGCAGAAGCGAGCGAGCCTCGGCCAGATCGCGGGATGGTAGAGCTGCAGCCTGGGGATCTGAAAAAAGAAGGTCGGTAGGCCCCGCATTCTCTCGCAATACCCTTCGAGCGTTCGGTCCGTTCGCTGGGGGAGCAGCTCGGCGCTCGAGGCCTCCGCCGGCAGGCTGCGGATCGTCCGCCCGTCGTCGCACCAGGGGATCTGCAAGCGTTCGTTGCCGAGAGCCAGCGACTCGGCCACCACCACCGCGAGCGTGAACAGCTCGTCGGCGCTGAGCAGGCTGTCGACGGCCGTACCGAGGTGCGCCGCGTTTTGCTCCCAGGTGGTCTCGTAGAAGCGTTGGAAGAATTCCGGTTCGGTCATGCGTGCGCACCTGCGTGGAAGGTCCGAATGGCGAGGTGTCGGGGGCGCGGGAGCGTTCCCCGATTCAGCCCGCCACCGCCCGCCAGGGCGGCTGATTGCAGTATGCCTCACGCGGGGGGTTGTCCAATGACAGCTGCTGCGCAGGGTCTGACGCCTGGCGACTCGACGTGCGCTCGCCCCCGGGGGTGAGCTCTGCCTCCGCTCCGGGGGGTGTCAGGACGAGAGTTGGTTCGCAGAGGAACCGCCTGCTATCTCCCGCGGATGGCGAAACCCGAGCGTTCGACCGCGGGATGCCCCCAGGCCGGTGGCTACCTCGAAGCACTGCTGCAGAGCGCGCGGTTGCGTCTCGTGCAACAGCTCGGCAAGGATCGCCTGCCGCGCGCGCTGGAGGCCGAGCTGCTCGTCGGTCTCGCGCGGCGGCTGGGCGCGGAGGCTCCCCCGCTCCCGGAGAGAGCACGCCCGGGGCCCGGCAGCTCCGTCCCGTGCAGAAGCAACGAGCCGCCGACCGGGACCCGCCCGGAGCCATTGCCGGAGGGGCTGGCGGAACGGCTCGCGGAGCAGTGGTGCAAGCAGGTGGCTTCGCTCTGGCAGCGCCTGCGGCGAGACACGCCGGCCCTCGCCTCGCGATTCGCGGCCGACGTCGCGTCGCTCGAATCGATCGTCCTGGGCCTCGGCGACCCGCACGCAGACGGGCAAACCGTCAGCGAGGTCGTCGTCGCTTCGGGGCCGAGCCTCATCTACAAGCCGCGCCCCGTGGCACTCGAAGCGTTCTTCTCGCGCCTGCTCGAGCACGTCGGCAGCGAGGAGCTGAGCCTCCGCGGCCTCCACGTGCTCGACCGGGGAGGCTACGGCTGGATCCGCAAGGTCGAAGCCGGGGTCTGCGAGACGGAGCGTCAAGTCGAGCGATTCCACGTGCGGCTCGGGGGGCTGCTGGCTCTGGGTCACGCCTTCGGCGCCACGGACCTACACGAGGACAACCTCGTGGCCGAAGGCGAGCACCCCGTGTTGATCGACCTCGAGACACTGGTTGGCTCCGGATATCCCCGCGAGCCTTCGGAGGCGCTCGCCTACTCCGTTTTCGACATCGACCTGTTGCCCTCTTGGCTCCCCGGGCCCGACGGGCAACCATTGCTGAGCGGCGGCATGGGCGGCGGGCAGCTCGAGACGGGCGAGTTTGCCGCCGAGCGGCCGACGCACGTCGCGCGTCTCGGTGTGCGGGCTGTCTCACCCCTCGGGTACGAGGACCAGGTGGTGGACGGCTTCCAGCGCGCCGCACGCCGCCTTCGTCAGCTCGGCGCGGGGCTCGTGCGTTGGTGCGAGCCCCTGCAAGCGGCCCCCTATCGCTGCGTGATGCGACCCACTCGCGAGTACTGGCGAGCGCTGCGCGAGGCGCTCTCGCGCCGTCCCTTCGGCAAGCGAGACGCGTTTCGCGCGGAGCTGGCGCGCCGGCTGCCGCCGCTGGACCGGAGCCCGCGGGGAAGCGGTGTGTTCGAGGCCGAGCTGTCGTCCCTGCAATCGTTCTGCATCCCCTACTTCGTCGGCACCGTGGGGCAGACCGCGCTGCACCTGCTGGGCGAGCCGGGCGCGGTTGCGCATTTGCCCGAGCCGCCTTGGCAGGGGCTTCGACGGCGCCTTTCCCAGCAGGACCCGGAAGATGCCGAGCGCCAGTGTCACCTGATTCGAGCGGCTTTCGGTGCCGCCCGGGCGCGCGGCTCAGCCCCCTGCTCGGCGCCGCTCGCCGCGAGCCGCGCGGTCCGTCGCGCCCCCGCGCGGCCGGAGCGCGGAGCTCTGGCCGCGGCTCGCGCCATCGGCAGCTACCTCGAAGCCACCCGCTGCCCCACCCGCGACGGCAGCGCGGCGTGGCTCTGGCCGCGCCGCTGGGAGGGCACGAGCGTCTGGCAGCTGAGCCGTACGGACGCGAGCTTCGCCACCGGGCAGGCGGGGTTGGCCGTATTCTTCGCCGCACTGGCGCGGACAACGGGGGATCCCCTCCCCGCGGCGCTTGCCCGGCGCTGCTTGCGCTGGCGAAAACCTCTGGGCGAGGCCCTGGCGCTCGAATCGCCGGAGTCGACGCCCCCTGCCCTCGCGGCCCTCGTCTACGCGCTCGCGACGTGCGGGCAGCTGTTGCAACGCAGCGACCTCGTCGCCGACGCCCAGGCGCTCGCCCTGCTGCTGCCAGCCAGCCCTCCCCACGACGAGCCCGCCCCCCTTTCGCTACACGCCGGTACGCTCCTCGCCTTGCTTTCGGTCGCCGAGATGGGCCACGCCCCCGAACCCCGCGGGCGAGTGCTCGAGAGGGCCCGCGCGTTCGGTCGCCGCCTCGCCGCCCGGGCGCGTCCGGCGGCGGAGCGCGCCGAAGGCGCCGTGCCCCCGGCGCTCCTCGGCCTGGCCCTGGCCCGGCTGCGCGAGACGGAGCGAGCGCACGGTCTCGAGGCGACGGCGCAAGCCGCTCTCGCGCGCCGCGCCGTCGAGCTGCCGAGCGGCGAGGGTCCGTGCGGCTGGGAGTCGGCTTGCGGCGACAACGCTCCCGATCTGCCGGGCGGGGCCTGCCTCGCGGCGCTCGGCGCCGTCGCCTGCCGCGCGCGGGCGGGCGAACCGTCCCGGGCCCTCGCCCGCCTGCTCGAGCGCCGCGAGGCCGAGCTCGACTCGCTGGGCTGCGGCAACGCCGGCTTGATCGACATCGGGCTCCAGCTCGGCGAGCGCTTTCCATCGGTCGCGGCGGCAACGCAATGGCGGGTCGCGAGGCTGCAGACGCGCATCGCCTCGGCGGCTGACTACCGGCTGCGCGTCGAGCGCCGCTGTCGGCGTCCCGGGCTCTTCGACGGACTGGCAGGCGTCGGGTACACGTGGCTGCGCTGCCACGACCCCGCGCTGCCCAGCCTGCTGCTCTGCGGGGCCCTTCGCCCATGACGTGGCACCCCCCTCTGTCCGACGGCTCTGCCGCGCGGGCTTATGCCGTCGTCGAACACCTGTCGCGGCGGCTGAGCGTCGACCACTTCGCGGCGGAGACGCCGGGGCTGGCGTCCGGCTCCGCGGGGCTGGCGCTCTTTCTCTC
Source organism: Polyangiaceae bacterium (assembly GCA_050299315.1). GTDB lineage: Bacteria > Myxococcota_A > Polyangia > Polyangiales > Polyangiaceae > SZUA-265. The sequence continues at coordinate 226,350 of JBNKVS010000028.1, read as the reverse complement.
CTACCTGGCGCAGGAGCAGGAAAGCGCGGCGCTGGCCGAGCGCGCCGCCGCCGCCTTCGACCACGCGCTGGAGCCCGTCGTCGGGATGCCCGACGCGGCGGAAAGTGCTTCGATTCTATCCGGATTCCCCGGCCTGGCGTGGCTGGTCCAACACCGGCCTCCGCTGGGCGGGGGCCGCGCCGAAGCTTGGCTCTCGGGGGTCGATCGGGCCGTCGTCGGTTGTCTGCAGACCGAACGCTGGCTCGCCCCTTTCTACTACGGCGAGGGGCTCATCGGTCTGGGCACCTATCTGCTCGAGCGGCCCGCGAGCGCCCTGGTCGAGCAGGGCATCGGGCAAATCGTGCGACATCTCGAGCGCCTCGCAGTCCGCGAAGGGGCGGGCGTCGCGTGGCTGCGCCCCGCCGAGTCCTTCCCCGAAGCCGTTCGACCAGCCGCGGACGTGTTCGACCTGGGCATTCCGCGCGGGGTTGGCGGAGCGATCGCGTTTCTCACGGGAGCCAGCCGCATCGCCGGCGCGCGCGACCGCGCCCTCGCCCTACTGCGGCGAGCCGTCGACTGGTTGCTCGAGCAAGGCCGCGACGAGCCTCGGGGCAGATTCGGTTCGTACCGCCTCCCCGGTGCGCCCGCGCCCGCCCCCACACGGCTCGCCTGGTGCTATGGGGACTTGGGGCTTTCACTGATCCTGTGGGGCGCGGCCCGCACCCTGAAGGACGCCGCGCTGGGGGCATTCTGCCGCGACCTCGCACACCGCAGCACGGCGCGCGGCCCCGAGGACTCCACCACGGAGATCGAGGACGCCGGCTTCTGCCACGGCGCGGCCGGAGCGGGGCACCTGTACGCGCGGCTGTTCGAGGCGACGGGGGAAGAAGCCTTCCGAGCCTCCTCGCAGCGCTGGTTCGAAAGCGCGCTCGCCAGGTTTCGGGAGGGCGAGGGCCTCGGGGGCTTCGAAGCCTTCTACGCGCGGGACGGCGACCCGGTGTTTCGCCGCCAACGCGTACCGGGGCTGATGCTCGGGAGCGCCGGCATCGGACTGTGCCTCCTGTCCGCTTGTCGACCCGTGCCCCCGGACTGGGACCGCTACTTCCTCATCGGGCTGGACCGCGCCGCCTAGCCCCTGCCCGGCCCCGAGGGGACCTTCACCACGAACGAACAGGCTCGGAGGCACGACGGGCTCGCGGGGGCTCGCGGCCCGAGGAACCGCAGCCGCCTCACGGGCCGCGAGGTCTCCCGGGGCGAGCGCGCCGCGAGGTCTCCCGACGAGCGCGCCGCGAGCAGGGCGCGCCTCCAACCGAGCCGGAGGCGAGCTGCGCGCAGTGCCATCCTCCCGTTGGGGCTAGCGACCCGGGGGCTGCCGTGTGGCGAGGAGCCGACCCAATACCGCCTGCTGGGCGCGCGGCGCGAGCAGGTAGCGGTTGAACCGAAACTGTACGACGCTCTCGGTGATCGCGCGCAGCCCAGCGCTCAGCGCTCCGGCGCCCCCGAGCCGGTGCAGCGTGCTGGCCAGCTCCTGGTTGGACTCGCGATACGCCTCGAAAAGCCTCCGCTCCCCCAGCGACTCGAATTGGATATCCTTCGGCAGCGGCTCGCACGCCTCGGTCGCCGAAGCCGGGCCGTGCCGCTCCTGCAAGCTCGAGTAGACATCCCAGCATTCGCCGCCTTCGACTACGCAGCGCGCGACCAGATCATCACACACCAGCGCCAGCCACAGCTCGGTGGCCAGCACCCCGTGCGGCATGGTGGAGCGCTGCAAGCCGAGCCGCTCGACGAGCAGGGACGTGTCCGCGTCGAAATGGCGATGCACGGCCGCCATGGCCTGGGCGCCGCCGAACAGGCGCTGCTCGGGCTCGTACACGACCTCGGCGTAGCCTTCGATCGCGCCGATGGCGCGAGCCCGGTCGAGCTCCTCGACCAGCTCCGGCTGCGAGCGCGCCGCTCGATCGCTCAGCTCCAGCCGCAGTCGCAACCCGGGCTCCTTGCACTGAAAGAAGAACCCGAGGCAGTCGCCGCGGGCCTTCATCTGGGCGATGACGGGCACCACACGGCGCAGCAGGCCGAATACGCGATCGCGCCCGCTCGGCGAGGAGGGGTCGGCGATGCGCGCGCTCCACTGCACGAAGCGCGGGCCGCCCGAGCTCTCGCCCCCGATGCGCCCCCCCTGCTCGACCTCGCGGCGCCGGGGCTCGTGGGCGGAGCGGACCTCGTCGTAGGGCCAGGCATGGGGCGCGCGACGGGCGCGCCGCAGCCCCTCGGGATGGCAGACGAAGCCGTCCCCGGGGCGCAGAACCATTACGTCGACGGGTGAGGCGTGGGGCTCGGCCTCGGTTCCGGTGCGCCACTGGGCCGCTCGCTGCACGACCTCGGGGACCGGATCGCAACGACTGAGAGGTGCCGCGCCATCCAGCACGGGCCCCAAGCCGCGCTGCCAGTACCAGGGAGCCCCACCACAGGCGTACGGGACCAGGTGCCGCGCGCCCCAGGCTTCCGCCAGGTCGACCAAGTCGTCCGCGTCATACATGATCTTCTGCCTGCGCCCCCAGGCGCCTCGGGGTGCGAAGAGCAGGTACTGCGGCACGGAGGAGGGCAGGTACTCGATCGGGTACAGAGGAAACGAGCGATACCCACCGAAGAGCACGTCGGGAGCGCCGAGCTCCGGCCGGAGGCGCTCGGCCGCGCCGATGGCCTCGCCCTGCTCGTCGCGCCCCGAATCCGCCACGGCCAGATACCTCTCGCCGTGCATCTCGACGAGATAGGTGTTGCCTTCGTTGCGCACCTGCGAGTGCAGGCGCCGACCGGTCGTGGGCTGCTCGCCGTGGAAGGGCAGCGCCATCACCCGCCCGCCGGGGATCGGGTGGGACTCTCCCCAACCCAGCTCCACCACCCGCTCGAACCCCAGCTCCCGCAGCCGAGCGGCCATGTCGACGGCGAGCGCCGATTCCCGCTTCACGCGCGGAACGATCACGGCCGCGTCGGCGCCCAGCCCGAGCATGGCACCGACGCAGAAGTGATCCGGATGGCTATGGGTCACGCAAACGGCGCTCAGGTTGGTCAGCTGCGCGGACACGATGGGGACGTATTCGCGGCCGAAGCGCGACGAGGCCGGCAAGAGGTACGGGTCGATCAGCACCCGACCGCGTCGCTCGTCGCCGAGGGCGACGGTTGCGTGGCCGAGGAAGTGGCCGCTCGCCGCGGGCAGCGGCGCCGGGGGGGGAGCGCGCGTGAATGCGCACACCGCCTCGAGAGACCGATAGAGGCGCCTGGCGGGGCCTCGCCCTCGAGGAGGCTCGGCACGACGCGCCCAGAGGCCAATCCATCGGGCCAGGTTGGCCCTGGACTCGGGCTCCAGCTCGACCCGAGCGATTGCCGCCCCCTCCCGCTTGACGACGAGCGAGCGAGCCACGACGCGCTCGGCTGGCGGGTAGAGGAGCTCGGGGTGCAGCCGCTCGGGGCCGACGAACAGCTCACCCAGCGAGCCCTTCAGGGCCTCGTCGAGCAACGCCGAGCTTCTTGCGATGGTGGCGCTGCCCCCGTGGGTTTGCCAGTGTCGAAAAATGGGCTCGGCGCGCGCCCGAATCTCCGCCACCAAGCGCCGGCTCGCCAGGCTTCCGAAGCGGGTCGTGTCCTCGTAGAGGACCTCGAGCTCGATGTCATCGGCGATGCGAAGTGGAGTACCTACTGCTGAAACGCCCGAGGTCATGTTTCTCCTACCCATGGTTCACCGCCGAAAGCCCGATGCGCGTGCGGCAACGTCGCCGGCGGTCGCTCGCGACCGCCAGAACACCACGCGGCCGAACCCACTCCGCCAAGCCCAGAGCTGCCGCCCGAGGGGCGACCGAGCGAAGCGAAGCCGATCGACCTCGATGGCATAGCGCCAACCGAGGTCCTCGCGCACATCGAACTGTCATCGAGCGGGTCGATTCGTCACCTGTCGCGCCGACTGTCAGCTCGCCACTAGAAGTGTCAGCACAGCCGGTGGACTCGCTTCGCGGCGGGAGGATACTGCCAGGGTCCCGCAACGGGGACTCAACGGGAAGGAAACCGACATGAACAAGCACAAGCAAGACCTCGATCACGCCCGCAAGCTCAGCAACGCAGAGATGGAAACCCAGAAAGGTGGTCGCGCCTTCGACAGGCTCGACCGCTTCGTCGTCAACTCTCGAGTCAACGTCAGGTCGCTCGGGCAGTTCAACCCAGTCGCCGACACGGTCATGTGCGCGGGGCAGACCCGCTCCTTCGAAATCGACCAGGTCATCACCCAGGCCCGCGGCGGCTCGTTTCGCCACTGACGGGAATCGGAGGGAGCCTGGCCAGCCCCTCCGGTTCACCGCGCGAGCCAGGCGCTTGCTCGATGCGAGCCCCTGGCCGAAGGTAGAGCCCGCCCCGGGGCGACGGCGTGCTCTGGCAATCCTGGAACGAGGCGAAGCCGCGGGCTTCGCTTCGTCGAGCAGGGGGAGGAAGGCTCGGGGCACGACGCCCCGGGCTCTCCCGTTTCACGGTCGGTGGCGGCGCCGCCGATCGCCGCCACCGACCGCGAGGCGCTACCGGCAGAAGGGAAGCACGGCGCGCGCGACGAACCGCCGCGCGCCATCCCGCAGCACGGGCAGCTCGGACGCTGCCTGGAGCTCGAGCACCCGCCAGCCGGCATCCACCCCCTCCAGCAGGGCCGCCACCGCCAGGGGGCTGCTGAGCTCGGTGAGCATGGGCGCGGCCGCAGGGCGCCGCACCAACTTCTGGCCGCAGCGCGACCCGAGGGCCTGAGCCCACGCAACGAACCGCCCCGAGCCGCTGTGACGCGCGAGCTGCCGAAGCGCGGAGGCTCCCAGCGCATTGGCTCCGTCGAGGCTCTCCCCCAGCTGGGGCTTGCCGTCTGCGGCGGCGCGGGCTCGCGGCAGACGCAGCGAAGACATCATCAAAAGCTCCAACGCCGGGTCGCGAATCAGGTTCACCGCACTGAGCGAAACGAGGCTGTGGATCTGCTCCCCGACGCGCACCGCAACCAACCCTCGCCCGGGCAGCGCGACCAGCCGCGCCCCGGCGAGCGAGCCCACGCCGGGGGCCACGGACCAGAGGGAAAACCGCGGCAGCCCCAGATCCGGTTGCGCAAGGGCATTGGGCACCCGTGTGTCGACCTCACCGAAAGCGGCGAGCGGAGGCTCGCGGCAGGATTCGTGAGCCCGGCGGAGCCAGCCTTCGAGCGCTTCGGCGCCGGCCGCCTCTTGCCGATGCAACAGCGGAAGAAAACGCGACAGCGCGGAGGCCACGTCGTCCACCAAGTTGAGCTGCCCGACGCGCGGCGACTGCGAGGAGCTGGTTTCGATCTGCTCGAAATCGACGATCGCGCTGCGGAGCGGCCACTCCGGAAAGTATTGCGCGGGGTCCACGGGCGGCCAGTCGCCGGCTCGGGACGCGTCCACCAGGGCGTCCGGCGGCAGCCCGGCGACGGGCAAACCGCGCTCCCCGAGGCGCTCACACTGCGCGCGGCGAAAGCGCTCGTTGAAAGCCCGCACCGCACCCGAAGTATCGGCCTCGTCCCGCTCCACTGCCCCGCGCAGTGCACGCGCGAGCCTTCGGCCGATGGTGAGGCGAAACGGCGCCCCGCAATCCATGTACAGGGACAGTCGCGGCAGGTCGGGCAAGCCGATCTCCGCCCCGAAGCGCCGTGCGCACGCCTGCGCCCCCAGGCAGAGCTCGGCGATCTGCTGGGCACGAGCCGCGTCGTACTCGTCTTCGACGCGTCGACACAGCTCCGAGAGCGACTCCCGCAGCCGGGTCCAGGCCTGCGCTCGGAGCAGCGGGAGGTCCGCCTCGACGCGCTCGAGCGCCTCCCAAGGGTCGGAAAAGAAGGGCGGCAAGGCCAGCCCCCCAACCACCAACCCCTGGGCGACCAGCTGATCGAAGAAGAAGCCGTCGAGCGCCCCGGGCTCGACCGAGAGCACCTGCTCCGCTTCCGTGATGCAAAACCTCTCCAGAGCCGAGAGGCGCTCCAAGGCGGCATCGAGCAGGGGGCTGGAGTCCACCACGCGGTGACCAGGCGGCTCGTGCCCGGGCGGCGCCAAGAAGCCCCAGCTGCCGTCCGGCATCCGCCCGAGCGTGGGGTTGATGCGATAGCTCGCCAGGCGAGCGTGCTCTCGTCGAGCGCCGAGCTGGCGGAGCACGTGGGCGAAGAAGGCAAGGCTCGGCGCCACGGCGCGCCGCGGGACGACCCGCCGCAGCTCGGTTTCCTCCCCCAGCTCGACCATTCCCACGCCGCACCAGGCGCCGAACGGCTCGGTGCGCCCGACCGCGCGCGCCAAGAGACGGTACAAGGTCGTTTCCAGGTGCCGGGTTCGCTTGTTGGGCGCGCCATCGAGCGGCTGGGCCGCGCGCTCTCGGACGCGCTGCATCAGCTCGACGTTGGCGATTGCGAGCGCTTTCATGAAGCGCTCGCTGCCCGCCGTTTCGCGCCACAACACGGCGCGCTCCCGGGCGAGCGCTTCCTGGTAGGCAACCTCGAAACGCCGCCGAGCCGCCTGCCCGCCGAGAGCGAGCTCGCGGGCTCTCTCGAGCAGCCCTGGGCAGCCGAGCTGATCGAGTGTCTCGAGCGGCCAGGCGGCGACCCGTAGCACACCGAACGGAGAGAGCTCGACGGCCGCCGAGCCCCCCCCCGCATGCCGCGTGGGTGCGATCGGGGGGATCAACGCCGGCGCGCCTTCTGAAACATCGTCAACAGGTTCCCATCGGGGTCGCGGTACGTCACGTGCTGCGATCCATCCGGCCAAACGACGAGTGTGCCTTGCGGCTCGATGCCCTTCGCCCCCAGCGTATTGACGACCTGCTCCAGATCGACGACCGCGAACACCGGGCCCGCGTCGTTGCCCGCCCTGAGCCGCTGGTCGAAGCTCCGCTCGGCGACGAGCCACAAATCCGTGTCCAAGCTGACACGTAGCATTGCCACCGACTTGTCTTCGAAGACAGTTGCTATGGGAATGCCGAGTGCCACTGTATAGAACTCCAGACACTTGTCGAAGTTGCGCACCGGTATGCTCATCGCCGCAGACTGTGTAAAAATCATGATTACCTCCCAACAACGAATGCACGTCGCATCCAGCAACGAGTCTATCGCTTCCGCGCTCGGCTCGCCGTGCGCCGCGGTCAGCGCGTGTAATTCTCTGCCTCCGAGCCGACCGGGATCTACGGCTCGGCAAAGCAACGAGCCGCACCATGCCCAGAGATGAGACAGAGGACGAGGCACTCACCTACCACGCCTCGAAGGTCTCCTGGGTTACCGCAGAGTTCGTTCGAAGGCCGCCCTCCTGGATGCCGCGGGCATTCGTCTACGGGCTGACCTTCACCCTGGTCGCCGCCATCGCCTACGCCGCCGTCGCCGAGGTAGCGGTCTACGTCCGCGCCCGCGGCGCGCTCGTCAGTCGACCCGCGCTGATGCCCATCGTCGTGCCGATTTCGCTCAAGGTGGCCCAGCTCCACGTGTCGGAGAACCAGGAGGTTTCGCAGGGAGAGCTGCTCCTCTCCACACAGGACGATCTGCCGGGGGAGGACTTCGAGCGGTTGCGGGAGATCACGACGGCCATTCGGCGAGTGCTGGCGGAGCACCGCACGGGCGATTGCGAGACCTGCCGAGAGCGGCTGCACGAGCTCTCGCGCGCGGCTCTGCAAGTTCGAGACGTACCCGAGCTCGAGGCGACCCTGGCACCCGCCCGCGAGGCGCTGAGCAACCTGCTGACGGCGTTCTCGCAATACGACCAGCTCCAAAACCTGACCGCCTCCTCGCGCCGGCTGATCGACGTCAACTCGTCCAAGATCGCGCAAGTGCGGGCGAGCCACGCAGAATCCGTGTTGCGGCGCGAGGTCGAGGCGCTCACCAACGAAATCGTGGCTGCCAAAAACCAAATCACGGAGCGAACGCGAGCGATCGAGGTCGGCATCGAGACCGCTCGCGATCGGCTCGACGTCCTTCTCACGACCGTCGTGGGCGTGCTCGAAGTCTACCGGTCGCAGCGCAGCATCGTCGCCCCGCTCGCCGGCGTGGTACACGACCTGCGCGTCAGCGGGCCCGGGCAATTCGTCCCGGGGGGAAGCCAGATTCTCACCATCATCCCCCGGGGGGCGACCTTCGTCGCGCAGCTCGCGGTCGAGAGCCGCGACATTTCTCGAGTTCGCCCTGGTCTGCCGGTGCGGCTCCGCCTCGACGCCTTCCCGGAGCGTCAGTACGGCGCGGTCGCAGGCACCGTTCAAGTCGTCCCCCTGGCCCCAACCTCGAGGGAAGAAGGGTTGCCCCCGGCGTACGCGGTCGTCGTGCAGCTCGAGCGCCAGTACATCGAGAAGGATGACGAGCGGTTCCCTTTTCGGATTGGAATGCAGGGGGAAGGTCGCTTGGTCACCAGGCACGAGTCGATGCTGGTCAACGCTGCGCGCAAGCTGCTGAGCATCACCGATGAGCTCGGTGGCTGAAGGGCACTGCGTTCGATGGAAGATCTGCTCACCCGGGCCACACAAATGCCCCCGCTGGCCCACATTCCGGGCCTCCCGGCCCTGCTCACCCGGCGCGGACGAATCGTCTCGGTCGAGCCCAATCGAGAGCTGCTGCGTCGCGGGCAGCCCGTGGACGCGCTGCTGGTGCCCCTCAATCGTGCGTTGGCCAAACACTTCGAGGATCCCGACGCCACTCCCCTGCGGATCCGAACCTTCGAGGTGATCGCGCTTCAGGAGCTGCTCGCCGGCTCCCCGTGCCAGTACGCGGTGCGAGCCGAAGGGACCACGTTCGTACTGCGCCTGCCCCGGCAGGACTTCTTCGAGCTCCTCGGTCGCCATCCGACGGTAGACCACTGGCTGCGTCTTTCGATGGCCTCCACGACCCTGCGCTCGTTCGAAGAGCTGCTGGAGGATAGGGGCCTGTCCACGGCGGACATCGTGCGCGTGTTCGCCAAGCTCAGCCCTTCGCCCGTACGCCTTTCGGTGGGCCAGGCGCTGCCCGAGAGGGCGAGCATTTGGTTCGTCGACTCTGGCGAGCTCGAGGTCTTCCACGCGGACGGTCCGGCGGGCAAGGCGCGCGTGAAGTCGCCCGGCTTCTTCGGGGGAAATTGCCTCGTCAAGCCGTTTCGCGCGACCTTTCACGCGCTCGCCCCGGCAAGCGCCGTCGCCTACGAAATGCCCGCCCGCGAAGCCTGCGCCATTCTTTCGGAGCTCGACCTCGTCGAGCCACTGCTCGACGAACCCCACCTGCGTGAGGTAGCCCCCCCCACCCGCGAGCCATCCGCGCTCGACGAAGCGGCACTGCCCGGTAGCCCGTGCGCGGCGGCGGCGCTGCGCTTCGGGCTCGGCCTCGGCGCGGGCCGGCCCCTCGAGCAGGCGCGCACCGTGCGCCAGGCCAACGTGGCTGCGGTCATCAACCTTTTGCTGCTTCTGGGCGTGCCGGTCAATCTCTGCAGTCTGCGCACCAGCCTGGCGCTCGCCGTGCGCCTGACTTTCCTGAAAATCGCCGAAGCGATCGAGCCCTATGGCGTGAGCTCACGAGCCGGCACCGCCACGCTCCGCTCCCTCCGCCGCCACGTTCTGCCCGCCCTGGTCGCCCTCGATGGTCGGCTGTACGTGCTACTCAGCATGGGGCGCCACGCCATATTGCACGACGCCGCGCGAGGCTTCGTGCAAGTCCCTCGAGCAGAATTCGATCAGCTGTGGAACGGGCAACTCCTGGAAGCGAGCCCCGTGGACATCGAAGCGGCCCCCGAGCAGAAAGTCCCCCTCCCCGCTCGCGAGGGGCCGACGGTTCGCACCGTCTGGGCCATTCTTCGACAAACCCGCTCGCTCGCCTCGAACGCGGCGCTGCTCTCGCTGGTGACGATCGGGCTGAGCGCGGCCCAACCTTGGTTGGCCCAAGTCGTGCTGGATGAAGTTCTCGAGTTGCGCGACGTGCAGGTGCTGATCTCCTGCGCCGCGGGCATGGTCTTGGCCACGGTGGTCTTCGCCATCGTCCGATGGGTCCAGCAGATCGTGTTCGCCGAATTCGCCAATACCTTCGACGGGCGCTTTGGAGAGCTCTTCTACCGGCGCGCTCTCGGGCTCCCGATGGGCGCAATAGGAAAGCATCAGGCGGGCGACATTTTGGCGCGCCTGGGAGACCTCGAGGCCATCCGCGGCTTCTTCTCCGAAGACCTACTCCCGGTCGTCGTCAAGATCGTGTCGGTAGCCATCGTGAGCGTCATTCTTTCGCTGTACAACGTAGCCGTGGCGCTTCTGGCCCTGGGGCTCGGAGCGATCACGGTCGCGATCCAGCTCGCAATTGCTGGCACCCTTTCGAAGAACTTCGACGAGAGCGCCCGCGCGAACACCCGAGCCACCAGCCTCGTTTCCGAACAGGTGTCGGCCGCCTCCACCGTGAAGGCGTTTGGGGCGGCCCGCGCGCTGCGAGAGCGCTGGGAAGCGGCGAGTCTCGCCAGCCGGGAGCTGTCACTCCGCAATGCCCTGCTCACGGAAGGGTCCGGAGCCGCGGTTGCCCTCCTGGGGTCCGTGAGTCGCATCGGCGGGCTTTGGCTGGCCGCGCGTGCCGCGCTCGCCGAGAGCGCCAGCCCCGGGCAGATCCTCGCCATCAGTCTGTATCTCAACCATGTCGTCGATCGAGTGGGCCACATCGGGTCGTTCTTCTCGCGCCTCTGGGCGGTGCGCGTGGCCTTCGACAACGTGCGCCGCATCTTCGACGCCCGCCAGCAGACCCCCTGGCACCAGACGCGCACGACCATGAGCCTGCGCCTGAGCGGTAGGATACGCGTCGAGCACGTCGGATTTCGTTACGAAGGCCACTCCGCCTATGCCCTGAAGGACATCGACATGGCCATCTATCCGCGCCAAACCGTGGCCCTCGTCGGCAGGAGTGGCTGCGGGAAGACGACCCTGGCCCACCTGATCGCGGGCAATCTCACACCCACGTCGGGCAGAATCGTCTACGACGGGGTCGACGGGGAGTTCGTCGAACACAGCTCCCTACGCCAGCAGATCGGCTTGGTCACCCAAGCGCACGATCTCTTTCAGGGCAGCATTGAAGAGAACATCGCCTTCGCGGACGACGCGCCTCGGTCGCTCGACGTGGAGAAGGCCGCGCAGGAGGCCAACGCGGCCGCATTCATCGGCCCCCTTCCGGCCAAGTACCACTCCGTTCTGGGTGAAGGGGGCAGCGGCCTCTCCGGAGGCCAAATGCAGCGGCTCTCCATCGCCAGAACTCTGTACCGGGATCCCAAGATCCTGATCTTCGATGAGGCAACCAGCCAGCTCGACGCCGAGTCCGAGAAGGCAATCGTAGAAAACATGCACCGAATCCTCGAGGATCGCACCAGCCTGATCATCGCGCACCGCCTGAGCACGATTCGGCAGGCGGACGTGATCTTCGTCATGGACCGGGGCAGAATCGTCCAGAAGGGCACGCACGACGAGCTGCTCGCACAGGGCGGGCACTACTCGGAGCTCTTCGCCGACCAGGACTTGCAGGGACCGACTTGATGCGCGCCCAACGGAATACGGTAGAGGAGATCCCGCCGCCGACCGAGCGCGACTGGGCTAGCCAGCACACGCTCGGCGCCTTCCTCGGTGAGGAGCTTCTCCAGGAGCTGCTGCGAGGCGCCGAGGTCCGCTCATACGCCACCGGGCAATGCGTGGAACGCAGTGACACCTGCGGCGACGTTTACCTGGTGCTCGAAGGGGAGATATCCCTGCGCTCTCGCGACGCGCTCGGCGCCCCCCTGGGTTCGACCAGAGCGGGAGAGGCCATCGAGCTCGCCACCGCCCTGGGCGAGCAGCACGACTGGCAGTACCGCTGGATCTGCAACACCCCCGCCCGAGTGGCTCGGTTTCCGGTCGACCGCCTCGAAAAACGGCTCGGCGCCGAATCTCCCGGCTACGTTTGCCTCCAGCGTGTCGTGTGCTACCCGGAGCTGCGCAAGCTCGCCCGGGACTTGCAGCTCTTCGGGCTGCCAGAACAGCACGTTCGAACGCTGATTGCTTCGCTCGAGTGGATGGATGTCGTCTCGCGAATCGACCTGCGGCTCGACGCTCCACACCTCGGTGTCGTCCAGCGCGGGGAGATCGAGGTGGAAGCATACGTCGACGGCACGCGCCAGCTCGTCACCAGCTATCTCTCCGGAGATCCGCTGCTGCTCGGGCACTCCGACGAGCTCAGCTGCGAGCCCGCGCCGCACACGGCCATGTGGCTGATTCCATATGCCCGCTGGCGAAAGATCCCGGGCGCGGACCCACGGGCCATCGAGCAATTCGTTCAGCTCGCCGAGCCCATGACGCAGGCGGGAGGCCTCGGCTCGCCGCTCACCAGTCGAGCTGTCGCGTCTGCCCGCCCCCGAGAGGCAGGCGCGAGCGAAGGGCCCGAGATCGAAGCCTTCGTCGCAGCGCCAACGGCGCTCGCGCGGCTCCACCGGCGCAAGCGCCCCTTCGTCGCGCAGCACGACCAGATGGACTGCGGGGCAGCCTGTATGAGCATGGTTGCGCGCTTCTTCGGGCGAAGAATCAACCTTCCGACGTTTCGCGCCCTCTTGCACGTCACGCGCGAGGGCGCGTCGCTTTTCTCGCTCAAGAAGGCGGCGGAGCACGTCGGGCTCGAGGCCATCGGCGTGCAGGCGCGGTACGAGGACCTCGGGAGCTACCTGGTGCCGTTCATCGCCTTGACCGAGTACCACTTCGTGGTCGTCTACCGCGTGGGGCCGGAAGAGATCGTAATCGGAGACCCGGCGCGCGGCATCGTGACGCTACGCGCGGGGGAATTCGCCGGTGAGTGGTCGCAGATCGCACTGTTGCTGAAGCCCACGCCCGCGCTCTTCGAGTTCCCGCAGAGCGTGGCCAGCTTTCGAAAGTACGGCAAGATCTTGAAGGGCCTGCGAGCTTCGCTGCTGGAGGCCATGCTGGCTTCCTGCTTGCTCTTCGTGTTGGGGCTCGCCCCGCCGCTCTTCATGCAGCTCCTCTTCGATCGGGTGCTCCCTAGCCAGGACACCTCCCTCCTCAACGGCGTGTCGCTAGCCGTTCTGGCCATCACCATCACGTCGCAGCTGGTGGAGTGGGCGCGCAACTATCTGCTCATGATGGCCGGTAGCCAGGCCGACGCGAAGTTCGCCTCTCTGTTCCTGCGGCGTGCGTTCGACCTGCCGCTGGGGTTCTTCGCCGTTCGGCACGTCGGAGCGGTGACCACACGCCTGAGCGAGCTGGCGAAAATCCGCAGCTTCCTCACCGAGCAGACCTTGGCCATGTTCATTGGCGCGGTGAGCGCCGTGCTCTACGCGGTCGTGCTGGGGTTGTACCACCTCGAGCTACTGGTCGTCGTTTTGACCGTCGCGCCACTGACCCTGGTCTCCGTCCGTATCTTCTCTCCGCGCCTCAAGCGCATTCTGCAACAGGTCTTCAAGCTGCAATCGAAGAGCCGAGGGCTGGCGTTCGAGCACTTCGGCCGGTTCGAGACCATCAAAGCCCTCAACGCAAGCGTGGCGGCCCGCTGGCGCTGGGACGAGAACTTCTTCAAGCTGCTCGACCTTCGGCGACGAGCTGCCCGCATCACCGCTACCATCACCGGCGCGACCTCCGTGCTGGACGGGGTCACCAACGTGGTCGTGCTGCTCTCGAGCGTGTGGCTCCACTCACGCGGAGAGCTGAGCCTCGGTCAGGTAGTGGCCGCCAACGTGCTGGTGACGAGCATTACGGGGCCGATTTCCGCGTTCGCCTCCCAGTGGGAGGATTTCGAGCAACTCGGGGTCTCCTTCGCGCGCGTGGACGACGTGATCACGTCGGCGCCGGAAGAAAGCGGCGAGCGCATCCCCGCACTGCAGGGGCACATCGAGTTCGAAAACCTCAGCTTTCAGTACGGGAGCGAGCTCTCTCCAATGGTGCTCAAGAACGTGACGCTCGCGATTCGGCCCGGGGAGAGTGTGGCTTTCGTGGGCGCCAGCGGCTCGGGCAAGACGACGCTCGCACACATGATCAATCTCCTCTACGTGCCGACCAAGGGTCGTGTGCTGCTCGACGGCACCGACGCTCGCGAGTTTTCCCTCGCGGAGCTGCGTCGGCAGGTGGCGATGATCACACAGGAGAACAACTTGTTCTCCGGGACCATACTCGACAACATCACGTTGGGGGACCCTCACCCTTCTTTCGAGCGCGCGATGCGGGCAGCGCATGCAGCAGACGCACACGACTTCATCAACGACCTACCGGACAAATATTCCACGCAACTCGGCGAGGGCGGCAGCGGGCTCTCCGGCGGGCAGAAGCAGAGAATCAACATCGCCAGGGCACTGTATCGTGAGCCAGCCATCCTGGTGATGGACGAAGCCACATCCTCTCTCGACTCCCTTTCCGAGCGCCGAATCATTCGCGGCCTGCACGCTTGCGCGCAGAGGCCTACGACCATCGTGATTGCGCACCGCCTCAACACCGTGGTGAATGCCGACCGGATCTACGTGTTCGAGCGAGGCCGGCTCGTGGAAACCGGAACCCACCTCGACCTGATGCGAGACCAGGGTCAATACGCTCAGCTATTTCAAAAGCAGATGGCCCAGGCGCGCTGAGCTCAGCGCGACCCCCCGGTCGAGCGCTCCCACCCACCGCTGTCACCGGGGGCGCCCCTCCGCGCCGCCATCCGGTCGTCGCGAACCGGTCGAGGTTCAGGCCTTGCGGCGAAACAGATAGGTTCGTAGCGGCTCGAACGAAGCGCGCCCCAACATGGCCTGCGCCAGCATTCGTGCGCCGGCTCGTGCAGCCCAGTTGATTCGCCTGTCGCTGCCGCCCACCTCCACGAGATCCATCCCGACCACACGGAAATGCCGAGCGGCGTAGTCCACGAGCCGGAGGCACTGGTAGAAGCTCAACCCGCCGAGCTCCGGCATTCCCGTCTCGGGTGCATAGGCGGGGTCGAGCACGTCCACGTCGAAGCTGAGGTAGTAGGGGATGTCCGTCGGGAGCCCGGCGAACACTTCGGCCGGCGACATCTCCTGACACTGTAGGGCGCTCACGTAGTCGAGCCTCGGCTCGATGATTGGCTCGGCACGGGCGTCCTGGTGCTCGAAGGTGACGCGCAGCCCGATCTGACGCATCACCGCCAAGCTGCGCTCTTCGATCAGGTGCGCGAAGGGGTTCGCATGGCACAGCGGTCGGGCGGGCAAGCCCTTGTACAGGTCGTGGTGAGCGTCGAAGTGCAGGATCCCTACACGCTCGTGCCGACGAAGAATCGCACCGGCGCTGTAGCGGGTGAGCGAGTGGTCGCCTCCAATCAAGAAGGGGCACATGCCCGCGTCCGCGAGCCGCTCGACGACGAAGCCGAGCCGCTTGCCGTAGATTTCCAGGCCCTCGCCCGCCTCGTACACCACGTCCCCCACGTCGAACACGCGCGGCATGCTCTCCACCGGGTACTTGCGGCGAAAATCGAGGTCCTGAAAGAACGACGGCGGCGGCGGCCGCATCCTCGGCAGCTCGACGGCTCCGGAGGGTGACTCCGGCGGCTGCGCCAAGGGGGGAAACGCCTGGCGCACCAGATAGGGGCCGTGGCTCGGCAGCCCCTCGGGCCCCGCGCCGACGCCGCTGGGCGCCCCGACGACCGCGATCGCGCCCCCCATCCCCGCCCCGACTTCGGCCAGCGAGATGGGTCGACCGATGCTGCGCGGCGCGGCGCGCGTGGGTCCGATGGCGAGAGTAGCCACCAGCTCCTCGGGCACGACGAACAGCCCCTGCACCAGGGGAGCCAGAATCTCCGAAGCCTCCCGCACCCCGAGCCCCACCCTCTCCGCCAGCGCCGCCAGGCTGGTGGGCGCCCGCAGGAGCGAAAGCGCGCTCAGCACCCCGGCAGAGCACTCCATGCCCGAGCCCGCCGACGCATTGCCGATGAAGACGCTCTCGCCGCGACGCTCGACGATCAGATGGGGCAGCGTCACGTAGCGCCCTGCAGCGAGCTTCACGCGGCCACCTCGAGCGCGCGAATGGAGAGAAGGGCCTCGAGCAACGCAACCACCTCCCGCAGCCCCACACCGTCCCCCTCGAAGCGCTCGGCGACCCGCGCCGCGAGCTGCTCGGCAGAGACGCTGCCGCCTTCGTTCAGCCAGCCCGCGAGCGCTCGGACAGCCGGCAAGTCCGGAACCTCCAGCACATGACCGTGCGCGGCGCACAGAAGCGCGTTCGCTGCGGGCTGGACGACGATGGGAAAGTCTTCTTGAACCCGCACCCGCGCGCCGGGAGCCAGCACGGGTGCGGGTCTGGCGGGCGGAACGGAGCGATGAAAGTTGTACGCGGAGACCCGCGAAAGCCATGCCTCCTGCACGGCCCGAAGCGGGCTCGCGCACGAGGCGAAGGGGCGCGCCGCCTCGGCGAAAGGCTCCTGCAGCGCCCCCGGCAGCCAGCTGGGCAGGCGCGCGGCTTCTGCCCCCCTCCCTCGCTCCCCGGCCGGCCAGGGCAAGGTCGCCGGCCCGCTCGGGGCCGGCTTCGGGGCGCGCACTGCCCGCGCGACGAAGTCTCCCGTCGTGTCGCCCAGGTAGAGCGCCACGTTGAGCGCCACGGAGAGGTCCCCTTCCCCCTCGGCGATGTGCCAGTAGCTGGAGGGCCAATACACCACCTGCCCCGCCTCCGCTTCGAGCACCAGGGCCAGCTCACGCACGGTCGCCAAGCTCACGCTGCCGTGCACCTCTCGGCGCTCCCGCAACGCGGGGCCTGGCCACAGCAAGAAGCGCTTCCGCCCCTCGAGCACGAAGCAAAAGTTGCTAGCCAAGTCCGTGTGCACACCGAAAGGGGTGTGCCGGTAGTTGCCCACGAAGAGATCCATGTCCGTGTAATCTGCCGGCATCCCCACTCGCTCGTAGAGCCCTCGCAGAAATCGCCGAGCACGCCCGAAAAGCGAAAAGTCGTACTGCGCGAACCGGTTGACGACCAGCGCAAACCCCTGCCCTCCGAGGCTCGGGGCGATCCGGCGGGCGTAGGCCGAGAAGCTCTCGTCTTCACCGACCGGGAGGTACTCGTCGAGGTTGGACTGCACGAGGGCATTTTCGAGGAAGAAGCGCAGCGACGCGCCCTGCCCCCGCCGCCAGCACGTCGAGGCTTGCACGGCCAGCTCGAGCGCCTGCGAGCCGCTCGTCAAGGGCTCTGGCAGTGGGCTCGGCAAGACGGCGGGCGACAGCTCCCAGCGCTCGGCGGCAAAGGCGCGCCAGAAGTCGTCGAGCCTCCATGGATCACGGCGCATGAGCTATGCGCCTCCGTGCAGAAGGCCGAGCAAATCCGCTATGTCGGGCAGCGCGCGCTCTACGCGCTGAGCGAGCCGCAGCTCGACCTTCTTGCAGCGCACGATATCCCGCAGGGCTTCGGCGAGAGACTCGGGCGTCATTCCGACCGAGTCCAGCCATCCGTCGCGCTCCGATTCCGACTTCCAACTTGCCGCCTGCGCCAGCTGCTCGGCGGCCATCTCCACCTCGTCGCTCGCGACGAAAATCCCCAGCTGCGGACCATACGCACGCGAGAGCAGCTGCAACAAGACCTCCCTGCGCAAGTCGGCCAGAGAAAGCCCGGTGTGCGCGACGCTCGCGTCGCCATCGAAGGTTCTGCGAGGAGTTCGCTGATTGGATACGTCGCGGTGGAGCTCACGCAAGAAGGTGGTCACCGAGAGCGCCTGCCCGAGGACGGCGCGCGGAGGGTCTGCGCTCACGAAATCGCGAATCTGCTCGAGCATCCGCCGCGCATCTCGCTCCTTGAGCAGAGGCTCGCCGGAATCGAAGCAGGCCTGGAGCGCGCTCAACCTCTCCTTTGGCCAGCCCCACTGCCGGGCTCGAGCGAGCACCCGCTCGAAAGAGCGGTCCGGGTAGTGCAGAGACTTCGCGTATGCCGTCAGGGCTTGCGTTTCCGAAGGCTCGAGCAGACCCTGCCGCTCGGCCCGCTGCAAGCGATCGCGCAGATTGACCATCGCCACGGACAGCTCCCGGAAACCAAAGTCCGCCGATGCGTGGCTCACTGCCACCTCGTCATCGTCCTCCAGCTCGCCATCCCGAAATGCCTCGAAAATGCGACCGACGCCGCGCATGCCGAAGGCGCTGAGCTCGGCGGCGCGCAGCGCCCCCATACTCGCCGCCCCAAAGACGTGGCAGCCCTGCTCGAGCGCCGAAAGAACTTCCTTGTGCCAGACGGCGGGCACCGCGCCGAACAGCCCGTCCACGATGCCGATCACGCGGGGCTTTCGCGGAAGCAGTCGGAGAATGTCTCCTTGTTGCGCTGGCGGTAGGTAGTGGGCATCCAGGACCTGAGCAGCCCGCGCCGGGGTCAGGCTCGAGCCGAGGAAGACGAAGATGCTCACGAGAGCACTGCCTTTGCTCGCTCGCCGCGCTGAGCATCCGGCCTCGAAGGCGCTTCGAGCCCGGGCACGATGACTCGCGCCACGGCCACGGGGGTAGAGGCGTCGGTGAGCGGCACGACGATGACATGCCGAGCCCCCACCCGCTGCACGGCCTCGAGCACCAGCGAGAGGTCCTCCTCCACGCTTTCGCATTCCCGTTGCGGCAGGCCCGCGAGCGTGACCGGCTTGGGAGCGTCCAAGAACTCGCGCAGGTAGTCCGTGTTCGCCTGCGAGCGCCGGTAGTGGTCGCGGGAGAGGTCGTCTCGCGAGCCCGCGATCCAGCCCACGCGGGTCTGCGCCGACTCCGTCAGAGCCCGCACCAGCGCGGTCGCAACGTCGACGTGGCATCCGGCACCGTAGGGCGCGGACACCGGATTCACCAAGCCATCGCTCTGCGCGTCGTGCAGAAAGACCCGAATCGCCGGCAGGCCGATGTCGGTCGTGAGGTTCCAAGCGACCGGCGTGATCCCCGTCGATATCAGCCGCTCGACGATCGCGTCCACCACCGGGCTGACGGGGGGGGTCAGGTCCATCAGCGCGGCGGCTCGCGCCTCGGGGCTGCGCAAGTTGAACAGCGCCTCGGCATCCCGCTCGACGACTTCGCAGAGGCCGTGCAATACCGCCTCCGCGAGCGAGTTGCCCGATGCCAGGCCGTTGCTGCTCACCAGCATCTCCCCCGCAGGCTCGGTGAGGTCGATGTGAACCAGGTCGAACGGCACCCAAATGGGTCGCCCGGACACGAGATCGTAGCCACGAGCCCAGAGCATCCGCTCCCGCACGTCGTAGGCGTGGGTGCGAGGCAACTGCTCGGGATCGGCCGCCAGGGCCTCGCGGCGCAGCTCGTCGAACGTTCCGCGCCTCAACAGGCAGGGGGGCCGCTCCGCGAAGAACAGCTCGATCGCCTCCATGGCGGCGGACACGCGAGCCCCCATGGCGTCAGCCCCCTTTCCCTGCGAAACGCTGAGCGATCGCGAGTTGGGGCGGATGGCCTGGTAGACGGGCAGCCCCACGCGGTCGAGCCCCGTCACGTTGGCGACCCGGGTGATGCCGCACGGCTCGAGCAACGGTCGGATTCGTGCCCAGGTCCGCTCTGGCGGCACCCCGCGCGCAGACGTGCCGCGGTAGACCTTTTCGGTCCGCCCGGAGAGGAGACTCTCCACTGGAGTGAGGTTCATTGCAATGCTTTCCTCGCTTGCTCGGCGCCCAAGCGCGAGCGCCCGCATCGAAGCTCTGGCTCGACCGCACGGGTCACCCGGAACTTCCACGCCCGCTGATCATTGACGACCGAAGGCACCTCCACAACCGCGCACTCTGGCACGTCACTGACAGCTGCGCGCTCGGTGACGAGAGAAGGAGGCACGGGGCGCGTTGGGCCGCCGCGAGCTGTCAGGTTACCCTTCGCAGTTGTCGTGGCCCCGGGAGGGCTTCCGCAGTATGAATCTTCGCTCCCCATGTTCGCCTCAGCCCCCACCCAAACCGCCTCCGCCGAAACGGCTCCCAGTCGCTCGGCACTCCAGCTGGTCCGAGCGCTCTGCGTGGTGGCGGCGTTTGCCGCCTGCAATTCGCTCTCGAGCGCCCTTTCAGAACACTTCGGAACCGGGTCGCTGGGCTGGAGCTCTCCCCTCAAGCTCGCCTTCAGCGGCCTCGGCTGGGCCGTGAGGCTGAGCGGGATCGTCTGGCTCGGGTGCGTGGTGCTGGGAGGCACCTCACTGCGCGCACTCGGCTGGAGGCTCGAGAGGCCGCTGCGGCTGCTCGGGCTCGGCTTGGCCCAGGCGGCGCTCTTGGTCGGGCTGGTCTTCGCCGCCTACTTCGTGCTCGGCGGCACGGAAGGGGTCCGCGACCTGGCGAGGGCACTAGCTACCATGCCTCTGAGCGAGCGAGTGGCCTTCCTCATCCTGGGAGCGATGGTGGCGTTCACGGAAGAAACGGTGTTTCGCGGAGACCTCCTGCAGCGTATGTCCAATCGCTGGTCGGTGCCTGTCGCGATTGTCGCCTCCAGTGTCGTGTTCGCCTTCTATCACCGAACGCTTTCGCCCGTGTCGCTGGTGATGAAGGCCATGTTCGGAGTCATCTTCGCGCTGTTCACGCTCCGCTCGAAGTCCCTCGTGCCCTCGGCGATCGGCCACACGCTGATGTGGGCGATCGTCGGAGAGAACTGAGCGGGCCCGGTGCGGTTCAACCGCGGCGCCGCGCCGAGGCGCTGCCCGGGTGGATTCACCGGCCGCGAAAGCGCGACGACGCGCCCTGGGGTGCCTCGAGCGGCGGACGGACCACGCCGGCGCCGAAGGCGCCTCAGAGAAAAAGGGGTGCCGTGTCCAAGACGAGCCCCCAGCGCAAGCCACCGCGGGCCGCCACAGGCGGACCGGCCCGCGGTGGTTTGTGATTGCAACTTGGCGGACACAGCACTAGCCCGGATTTCTCACGACCGCAGGACCGAGGTGGGTTCCCGGTGCGCCCACCCGCGTGCTCACCCGGTGGAAGCCGCAACGGCCGCCGACGCGCGCCGCTGCGCCAGCCCGGCCTCGATCTCCGCGACGCGTCCGCGATGCAGCGGGTAGAGCCGAATCGCAATCGCCTTGAGCACGGCCAGCAGCCCCGGCACCAAGGAAAAGGCGAGCGTAACGCCCAGCCTCGCCTCCGGCGTTTGTTCGACGTCCCGAATGAACCCGAAGGTGTCGAGAAAAATCGGGAGCAACCATCCGGCGACCATGGTGCCCGTCTTCATTGCGAAGAGCGAAGCCGAGTACACGAGCCCGGTCGAACGCCGGCCGTTCTTCCACTCCCCGTAGTCCGCAACGTCGGCGTACATCGCCCACACGAGGGCCGCGGTGGGCCCGTAGCTGATGGTTGCCAACGCGTTGACCAAGAGCAGAAGCCCGAACGACCGCGGGGGCAGCCACAAGAAGGACGCGTAGCAGGCCGCCGTCACCAAGCTCAGCCCCACCGCCCAACGGCGCTTGTCCACCCGCGTCGCGATGCTCGAGAAAGCCAGGGCCCCGAGCATCAACCCGCCCATCGTCGCGGTGAGAAACACGGTAGGCTGGTCCAGCAGCCCGAACAGCACCGGCTCGTCGGAATTCCCCACCACGTACTTGAAGTAGAAAAGGGTGCTGCCCGAGCGAAGCCCGCTGGCGGCGGAATTGAAGATCGCCGCAAAGAGCAGGGCAATCCAGGGCCGACTCGTGACGAGCTCTCGAATCTCCCCTTTCCAATCGGAGCGCTGGTCCGCCGGGGGGGACACGCGTTCGCGCGTGGTCGCGAAGGTGAACCAAAAGAGCGCGATCGAAAGCACCGCGAACAGAGCCATCGTCAGCTGAAAGCCGCGCACTTCACTGCCCTGCCCCAGGGCCCTCACCAGGGGGCGAACCAACAGGGCAATCAAGAGGCCGCCGCCGAAGGCTCCGACGAATCGAAAGCTCGACGCGCGCGTGCGAACCGCCGACGACGGGCTGAGCACCCCGAGCAGCGCCGAGTACGGCACGTTGATCGCCGTATAGGCCACCAACATCAAGGTATACGTGATGTAGGCGTATACGAGCTTGGAATCCCCGTGCAGGTCGGGGCTGGCGAAGATGAGGTACCCGCACACTCCATAGGGCACCGCCATCCACAACAGGTACGGGCGAAACTTCCCCCATCGCGTCTTGGTGCGGTCGGCGAGGATGCCCATGATGGGGTCGTTCACCGCGTCGACGAAACGAACGCTGAGCATCATCCACGCGAGCGCGCTGGCCGCGATCCCCCACACGTCGAGGTAGTAGTAGGTCAGGAAGATCGTAAAAGTTCGAAAGAACAGGTTGGAGGCAGTATCGCCCAGCGCGTACCCCAGGTACTCACGAGCCGAAAGGGCCCCGGTCGAGCTCGCGCCCGGTGCCTTCGAGGCAGGCGCTGCCGTGGCAGATGGCGCGACGGAGCGTACGGACCCGGCGGCGATGGCACTGTCGGAAGACGAGGTCACCCACTCAGCCTACACGGCGCGCGCCGGAAGGCGCCGAAGGGAAACGCCCCCGCGAGGCGCTTTGACAGTACGGCGGTCGGCATTCGCTGCTCGTGCAACCACTCGCACCGGGCAGCGAGCACTCTGCCGACAGTTGAAGCAAGCGCAGATAGTCCCGCTCGAGCTCCCAAAGACATCCGCGTCGGCCCTCCGCACTCGGCGGACTCCCCGAGCCCTTCGACGCACCGCTCATGCCCCGCCCCGCAGAGGCCGCCCCGACGATGCGCGGCGGAGGCAGGGAGGCCCCGGACGGAACCGCGCTTCGCATTCGGTGCCACGGCGACGATCGGCAGCGCCGACGCCGAGGGAACGTCCGCCCTCGGCAGGGCACCGCCCGAGCGGTGCGCACGAGCGCCGGTTCGATCCGGTGGGGCATCACTCTTCCCCTCAGGATGTAGATGCGCAGCACACCGACGCAGAAAATCCCATCGCCGCCGCAATGGCGTCCCGCGCTGCGACGGTTGCGTCGACCGAAGCTCCGTCCGCCTGCAAACGCTTCCAGAGATCTGCGTCCGCCGCGACGGTTGTGACGCCCCGGCAGGATGCGCTACAGCCGTCGGGCCATGCTCAGCCGCGATCCCCGTTTCGAACCACCGACCCCTGCCATCGAAAGGCGCGTGCAGGCGCTGATCGACCAGATGACTCTCGAGGAGAAGATCACTCTCCTGGCGGGGCAGGCCAACCCCGGCTCCACCACGGGGCTCGATCGCCTGGGCATACCCTCGCTGCGCCTCGCGGACGGTCCCATGGGGGTGCATTGGTGGTGCGAGGCGGCCACGGCCTACCCGGCGACCATTGCGGCCGCGGCGAGCTGGGACCCGGAGCTCTGGGAGCAGCTGGGTCGCGCGTTGGGCAGGGACTGCCGCGCGCGCGGGGTGCACATCCTGCTGGCCCCGGGTGTGAACATCTACCGATCCCCGCTGTGCGGCCGCAACTTCGAGTACGCCGGCGAAGATCCCTTCCTCGCGTCGCGCTTTGCGACAGCCTACATTCGCGGCGTGCAGGATCTGGGGGTCAGTGCCACCATCAAGCACCTCGCCTGCAACTTCCAAGAGTACGATCGCCACCACGTCAGCTCGGATGTGGACGAACGCAGCCTGGAGGAGCTTTACCTGCCCGCGTTCCGTGCTGCGGTCGAAGAAGCGGGCGTGGGAGCCCTGATGACGGCCTACAACCTCGTCAACGGCGTGCACGCCTCGGAGCACCCCTGGCTCCTGCGGAAAAAGCTCAAGGGAGACTGGGGATTCGATGGCGTGGTGATGTCCGACTGGATCTCGACGTACTCCACCGTGGAGGCGCTCGATGCCGGGCTCGACCTGGAGATGCCCGAAGCCTTGTGGTTCGATCCGCAGCGCGTGATCCCCGCCGTCGAGGCCGGAGAGGTGAAGGTAGCCACCCTCGACGACAAGGTGCGCCGGCTGCTACGCCTCGCCGCCTGCTTCGGTTGGCTCGACCACCCCCAGCTCGACGAGAGCATTCCCCACGACGACCCGGAGACCGCGGAGGTCGCGCTGGCGCTCGCGCGAGCCGGCTGCGTGCTCCTCGAAAACGACAAGGGGCTACTGCCGCTAGACAAGCGGGCTCTATCGCGCGTGGCCGTGGTCGGCTTCGGCGCGGACGCGGGGGATGCCGTCATCAGCGGCGGCGGCAGCGCCTTTACGCCCCCTTTCCGCACCACCAGCGTGCTTCAGGGGCTGCGTGCGGCGCTGGGCCCGACCGTGGAGGTCAGCCACGCACGGGGGCCCGCCGCCAGCCCCGAAGGCGACATCTACGCCACGAGCCGATTCGGCAGCGAGCACGGGCCAGGGCTCTGGGGCGAGTACTTCAACAACAACGACCTCGAGGGCGAGCCCGCCCACTGCCGAGTGGACGAAACCGTCGACTACTTCTGGGGTCGCGAGTGGCCCGCCCCGGGCATCCACGTGCGCCAGTACTCGATTCGCTGGAGCGGCTTCATCGACGTGGACGAAGCCGGGCTGCACGAGTTCTTCTCCCGCTGCCGCAACGCCCGCTACCGGGTCGTCGTAGACGGCACGGCCATCATCGACACCTGGGAGCACGAGCGGAACGGCATGCATCGCGCCGAGCTCGAACTTTCGAAGGGGCGCCACACCGTGCTCGTGCTGTGGCGCAAGACGCGCATGTCCGGCAACATGAAGCTCGGGTTTCGACGAGTCACGGAGGTGGTGGACGGGCTGGGCGAATGCGTAGAGAAAGCCCGGGCCGCCGACGTAGCGGTGGTGTGCGTGGGTTTCGACCGGCACACGGAGAGCGAAGGCTACGACCGCCCCTTCGAGATGAGCCCTGGCGTCGAGGCCATGGTGCGCGCGGTGACGAAGGCCCAGCCAAACACCGTGGTCGTGCTCACCGCCGGCGGCAACGTGGACGTTTCGGGGTGGGTGGACCGGGTCGGCGCGCTCCTGCACACGTGGTACCCGGGGCAAGCCGGCGGGCGAGCCGTTGCGGAGATCCTCCTCGGCGACGTCGAGCCCTCGGGTCGCCTGCCGGCCAGCTTCGAAAAGAAGCTGGAAGACGGCGCCGCTTTTCACAGCTACCACGACGACGACGGAGACCGCCGTGTGGCGCTGGCCGAGGGGCTTTGCGTCGGCTATCGCCACTACGACGCCAAGGGCATCGAGCCCCGCTACCCGTTCGGCCACGGGCTGAGCTACACGCGCTTCGAGCTCGGCCAACTGGAGCTTACGGGTTCGGAGCTTGCGCCGGGCGGCGAGCTGTCCGCAAAGGTCACCGTCGAGAACGTCGGGCAGCGCCGAGGAGCACAGGTCGTACAGCTCTACCTGCGAGAGCTCGAACCCCGGCTCCCCCTGCCTCCCAAGGCCCTGGCGGGCTTTCGAAAGCTGTGGCTGGAGCCCGGCGAACGCCGCACGGTGGAAATCCCCATCGAGCGGCGTGCCCTCGAGCACTACGATCCCGACAGCGGCTGGGCCGTTCACCCGGGCACCGTGGAGGTGTTGATCGGTGTGAGCGCCGCCGAGGTTCGCGCGGCAGGGCGCTTTCGGGTGCGGGTGTGACGAGCCAAGGGGCGACGCGAAAGACGCGCTGAGGCGCGAGCAGCGGCGCGAAGTCATTCATCGGCGGCAGCCGAGGGCGATCACGGCGCACTGCGGCCGACAGTTCCCCGCCGAGCCTCCCCGCGGCCCCCGGTGCTCGCGGCCCCGCCCATGCAAAAAGTCCCGCCGGTGAGCGCATGGCTCCGCGGCGGGACTCGAGCTTCGTTCGGCCGGCGCGCGTTTCACCGCGCCCGATCGTGTGCGGGGCGCTCTACCAGCTCTGGATGATCTGCCTGGTCAGACGGCCCGACGCGGTCAGGTCCGCGTCACTCCAGCCGCCGAAGGGACTGGCCCCTCGAACCAGGCCCGAGGCGCTGCCCTCCCCCTGGTCGGCAATCGCCCAGTTGCAATGAGAGATGTTGTTCTGGCGCAAGAAGTTCATCCACTGCTGGGTGGCCCCCTGATTGGGCTGCCCGAACCCGTCCGCGTTGGTGCTTCCCCACTCGGTGACCATCAGGGCGATCCCGTTGTTCATCGCCTGTTGCGCCTCGTTCCGCAAACCGTCGCCGTGCGAGCCGGCGTAGAAATGAAGCGTGTAGGCCACGTTCGGATCGTTTATCCGATCGGCCGCGGCCGCGCCCACCTGCTGCGAGTAGAAGGGAGTTCCCACGACGATCAGGTTGTCCGGGTCTTGCGCACGAATCGCCGGGATCACCTGCTCCGCGTACTGCTTGATCTGCTGCCAGCCCGCGTTCACCGGCTCGTTGTAGACTTCGTAGATGACGTTCTCGTAGCCCCCGTACATGGAGGCCATCTCGCCGAAGAACTCGACCGCAGCCTGGGTGTTCTGCTCCGCCGTGTGGGCGTGGTAGTCGATGATCACGTAGATGCCATTCTCGATGGCCGCGTTCACGATCTTGCGTACGTTGAGCTTGTTGTCGAGGGGGTGCGTGAGGTACCCGCCCACGTTTTCGACCGGGGTATTGCCGTCGTCGACCGCCATGGCGGCACGGACGATCTGCGAGCCCCAGTCCTCCGCCAGCCACCGGACTACGTCCGCATTGTAGAAGAGGTCCTGACCGTACCTGCCGTTCGACCAGAAGAAGGAGTTGCCCGCCACGCTGGTGCCGGGGCCACCGAACTGCACCTCGTTGCCCACGACGCGAACGGGCGCCACCGCCGGCCCTTGCGGCAGAGGCGGGTCGAAGTTCGTTACGCCGTCGTTCTCTCCCGCCGTCGCGCGCAACGTCAGGTTGTCGAGGTTGAAGATGCCATTGCCACCCACGCCGCGGAAGCACAGCCGCCCCACCTCGTTCACGGCTCGGCTCAGGCCGACGTTCAGGCTGCCGTAGACATCCCAGCCTCCCGTGTCGCCCGTCAGCCGCTCGCCCAGGTTCTCGGCCTGGGTCACGTCGCCGCTCCCCCAGAGCACGGCGAAGCGGCCCGACGACGAGACATCCGGCGCGTTGCGCGCGTAGGAGATGTCGATACTCTGGACGCCGGTCAAGTCGACGTCGTCGAAGCAGATGACACTGCCCACGTTGAATCCACCGACGTTGACCCCGCCCGGCTCGAAGTCGATGTCACTGGACGCGGCCGGATTGAAATCCTCCGCCTCGATGACGACGTCCACCATCGTGGGCTCGTCTGCCGCGACGGGCTGCATGGCGGAATCGCTCGCCACCGGATCTGCGGCTCCGCCGCCCGCGTTGGCCGGGCCCTGGGGCGCGGGCCCCTGGAAGTCTTGAGGGCCCTGCCCTTCCGCCGGGCCCTGCCCTTCCGCCGGGCCCTGACCTTCCGCCGGGCCCTGACCGCCGGGCGCAACGTCACTGCCACCGGGCTGCTGGCTGGCCCCCGCCGGCTGACTCGGCCCTCCGGACTGTTGGGAGCCGGGAACGAAGGGGCTCGCCTCGCCGCCAAAAGGCGGGGGCAAGGGGTTGGCGTTTCCGTCGTCGCCGGAGCCACAACCGGCTGCAGTGAGGGTGATCAAGATGGGGAGGGCAGCTCTCTTCGTCATGCTCTGGGTTTCCCGTGGGGGCTGCTCCTGAAGATCACACAGCCCGGAAAAGGATCAAAAAGGCGGTTGCTCGAAGGGATTTTCGCCCTCGAGCGGGGGCACGCGACGATGTTAGGTGCGACAGAGTTCCTGCGTCTAGGTGCTCCGGGATATCGCACCCCGGGGTGGCACGAGATCACCCCTCCCACGAGAACGAAGCGCTCCCCTATCAGCGCAATGTTTCAGTGGTGACGGGTGCTCGTCGATGGGTCGCGGCAATCATCCGGATTGCGGCTCTAGGAGACGTCGGGAATCACCGTGCCTTGGTGAAAGCGCATCCGCCAACGCTCTCCTTCGCGCACCCACAGCGAGCTACGCCACGCGCGCCGGCCGTTGCTGGCCCAGCTGCAGTACGTGGCGAGTGCGACGTCGTCGGCGAGCATCTCCACCTCGAAGTCGGTGATCTCCAGCTGCGTGGTTCGACCGAGCTCGTACCATTCCAGGGCCTCCGCCCGCCCGTACATGCGTCCGGACACGCCGTGCTCGCGAAACTCTTCGGCGAAGAGGGACTCCAGCTCGCCCCGGTCCGCAACTTGCCGCCGCGCCAGCCTCTCTTCGAGGATTCTCAACTGGTCCGATACTGAGCTCATGAATCAGGGTTCCCTTCGAAGAGTCTGCGGACTCGCGACTTCGCTGCAGTGTCCACCGGTGGACACGGGCCCGGGCCGCCCACGGGGGGAGCGACCGACGCCCCCCACGCGGCAGGGCGGCGAAGGGTGCGAGCCTAGCTCGCGCGGCTCGGGCCGGAAACCGCTCTTGTCCAGGAAACTTGCAGTCCTCCGGCAACCGGCCCCGCTCGAGCGTCGGCGGCGCGGCGCGCCGGTCCGCTCCGCGCGGCGCGCCAACCAGGCCCTGGCCCCCCGCGGCGACGCCCCCTCGCGCGAGCTCACCCCAAACGGGGCAGCGGCCCCGTTAGATCCAGCGTCTGGGCGCTGCCATCTCGGGTGACCACGGAACGCGACCCGATCGAGTCGTTTGGCATGCCCATCGCCTGCATCAACGAAACGAAGAGGTGGCTGTGCCCCGGCCCGATCGGACGGCGCGCCGCCGCGCCCCAGCTCGGATGCTCGTGCGGATTCGGGAGACGATTGTCGTAGCTGATGTAGCGACCGGGCCGCAGCGCGCCGCCCGCGCGACCAGCGAGCACGATCGGGATCTTGTCCAAATCGTGGGGCCCGGTGGCAAGCTCACTGATCCAAAGCACCGCGGAGTTGTCCAGCAAGGTCCCTTCCCCGTCGGGGTAGGCTCGCAGGTGCTCGAGCAGGTGAGCGAAGATCTGCGTGTGGCGTTGGTTGTATTCGCTCATCCACTCGGCCGCCTCGGGATTGGTGTCCGTCTGGTGGGCGAAGTCGGCGTGCACGTCCCCGGGCGGGGCACCGAACTCGGCGTTGGCGAGCTGTCCAATCTGCAGCGTCACCACTCGGGTCAGGTCGCAGGCCAGGGCGGCGGCGGCAATCTCCGCCATCTGTTTGCCCGTCTCCACGCGACCCCGGCGCTCTTCGAGGCCCGCGACTAGCGGCGCACGACAGTCGAGCCGCCGGCTCGCCATCAGCCTGCTGGAGAGCCCGCTGAGCAGATCCCCGTGGACCTCGAGCTTGGTGCGGTCTTCGGGGCTGAGCCGTTTGGCCAGGCGCCGATATTCCTCCGACACCAGATCGAGAACGCCCCGCCGCGCCGAGGCGAGGGGGTCGACCGGGGGGGCTGGGCGATCGTCCGCGGCGCCGGTCCCGTCCGGAAACAGGCGCTGGAACACCGCACGCGGGTTCGACTCCGGCGCCACCTTTTGGTGGCTCAGGTTGTTGACGAAGCTCCCCGTCCCGCCGACGCCACCGGCCGAAAGCTCCAGTGACGGCAGCTGATCCGGGCGGCTGACGAACGCCGCGACCAGCTGGTCCACGGAAGGTCCGCCGGCAGCCTGATCACTCCCCATCTCGGCCGCCGTGAGCAGGTGCTGCTTCGCTGCGTCGTGGTTGTTGATCGCGCGGTCGCCCAGCGTGGAAGCCTGAGAGAGCCCCTCCAGCACGAGGAGCTCTCGGCGGTGCGCGTGCAAATCGCGAAGGATCGGGCTGAAGGAGTCCGAGTCCGCGTCGTCGAAGGCGTACTCCCAGTCGCGATACTCGGGGTTGCCGCGGCGCATGGACCACTGCTCGCGCACGGTTCCGTGCTGCGACACCATGATCACCAGGCGGCGAATCGGAGCTTGCTGCGCCCGAGCCCCCGTCGCCCAGGCCGAAGGGAGCAGAAGCCCGCCCAGCGCGAGGCCGCCGCGGGCGAGAAATTGTCGGCGAGTCTTCATTGGTCGTCCTCCGCGGAAAGTGCGCCGCCCGGTATCGCCTGGGCGAATTGGGCGCTCGAGGCCAGCGCGACGAGCGCCTCGCGCAGATCCCCACCGTGCTCACTCGAGATCCCTTGCAGCCGCTCGACCCGGCAGCGATCCGCGGCGCCTTCCAGCTGCCCGAAGGCGCTTCGATACAGGGCTCGCACGGCGCAGACTTGGACCTGCTCGCTCGCAGCCAGCTCTTCGGAGAGCTCCACGATGCCGTCGAACTCGATGGCCCCGTCGCTGGTGAAAAGGGTTCCGCTGGCATCCACCGGGAGCCCGTACTCCTGCGTGCGCAAGCGGCCGACGGTGTCGAACTGCTCGAAGGCGAAGCCGAGCCCGTTGATGCTGCGATGGCAGCCCTGGCATTGGTCGGGCGCCGTACGCTGCGCGAACAGCTCCCGAGTCGTGGCGACGCTGCCCTCCTCCGCCTGGGGGGTCGAGGTGTCGGCGTTGGCCGGAGCCGGGGGCGGGCGCGAGCAGAGCAGCGCGTCGAGGACCGCGACCCCGCGCAGGGGCGGCGAGGTCGTCGCGGGGTGCGAGTAGCCCGCGAGGAACGCCGCCCGCGTGAGAATGCCGGCGCGCTCCTCCGGAAGCTCCACCTTTTGCCAACGCTCCCCGCCCGGATCGAAGGGAACGCCGTAGAGCTCCGCCAGGGTTTCCGTAACGAACGCCGTGCGATCGGTCAGCAGCTCTTCGAGGGTCCCGCGCCCCTCGCGAAACACGTGTTCGACGAACCGAAGGCTTTCCTCGAGCGCCTCGGCGCTCGTCTGCGGCTGCCACTCGGGAAAGCGCTCGGGATCCTTCGTTTCGCCGAGCACGCGGCCGACGCCCAACCATTGACGATGGAAGTCCACCAGAGCGCTCGTCGCCTTCGGGTCTTCCAGCATGCGGCGCGCTTGCGCGGCGAGCTGCTCCGGCGTCGACAGAGCGCCGCGCTCGGCCAACAGCATCAGCTCCTCGTCCGGCATGCTCTGCCACAAGAGGTAGCTCAGCCGGCTCGCCATGGCGTAGGGCCCGGCCACGGAAGAGGCGTTCGCCTCCGCGGGCAGCTCGACGTGGTAGAGAAACGAAGGCGCTTGCAGCAGCGCTTCGGCGGTCAGCCGCAGCGCCCCCTCCACCCCTTGCTCGTCGCGCTGGCCGCGGAAGAAGTCCCCGTAGCGCTGCAGCTCGTCCTCGCTCAGGGGGCGCCGGAATGCCCGGCACCCCAGGCGAGCCACGAAGTCGTCTCCGCACCGGCTCGGCTCGTCGCACGCCGCCAGCTCACGCGCTGCCAGTGCCGCGGCCACCAGGCGAGCGTGCTCGGAGTACTGTTCCACCAAGACGGAGGAGGCCCCGAGCGCCCGCGCGTTGTTCTCGAATCCGCCCACCGCAGCGTCCGGCGCAAGCGGCAGGCTCTCGAGCCGTTGCTCCCCGAGCAGGTCGCGCAACGTGTTCTCGTACTCCACGTGGCTGAGGCGCCGCAGCGTGGGAGGGGCGAGCGCCGCATCCCCCGAGCATTCGGCTTCGTCCGGAAAGGCGCTGAGCGGGCGATCCGCGGGGGACCGGAACGCTCCGTCGTCCGCGTGTGCCGCCTGCCCGTCTTCGCCCATGGCTCGATTCGGTCCGTGCTCGCTGGCAGGCGCCGAGCCGCACCGCAGCGAAAGCAGCGCGCCGCCCGCGAGCAGCGATCGATGGCTCCACTTCATATGCGCGGAATCTGCCACGAGTACCGCGTTGCGACACACGCCCTCAGCGCCCGGGATCGGGTTTTCGTGGTGCAATGGGGGTGCATGTAGGGGGAAGCAAGCAGGGGGTCATCCCTTCATTAACTACCGGAAGCATCAGCCCTCCCCCGCCGGACGCGCCATCTCGGCCCTTTCGAGCCACTGGGAGTCGAAGGTGCCACAACCTGACATACGAGTCGGCCAATTGGGCGCTGACCGCGCGCTGGCTGCGCGCGCTGCGGGCGGCGCGTCCCCGCACCCGGGCGACCTCGGTCACCACGAGCGTTTGGCCGACCATGCCGTCGCCACGGGCTGCCGAGCGGACCGCGAGGGATTGGGGCGGTGCTTCACGTCGCCTTCCGGAAGCGTTGAAAACGGCCCCCTGCTTCGACCCGATCTCGCCTGCTCGCCGAGCTCGGCCGAATTGCAGCGGCGCGCACGGCGGTGAGCCGCCGCGAAGCGAGCGAATGGCGGCCGCCGGCGACGGGAGGCGGGCGAGCTTCGGTGCCGCCCGGGCGACGGAGCCGCGAGGACTTGCGTCCCGCGCGCAATCGAGCAAGCAAGCGGCATCGCGACTTGGCGCCGGCGTGGATCCATCGGCGTCGGTTCCCACTCGGCGCCTCGCGCGGGCTTCTCGTGAAACACGCGAAGCGAGAGACCTCACCGGCGCCCACGGAACCGCCCGCGGCCGCGCGGGCACCGCGGCCTTCGAGCGCGCGCGGCAGCAGCCCATCGACCAACCGCTCTTCTGCCAGGCCGCTTCCGGAGGCTGGAAGATGTCTCACCGCTGTGCCGCCGGAGCCCTCCTGCGTGCGCGACACCGTCGCACCGCGGGCGTCGCAGCGAGTCACCGCGGAAGCTCGAGGCGCGGCCGCATGCCTCGCCCTTCCCCGCGGGCTTTTCGGAGCTCCCCGCCGCGCCCCAAGGCCCTCCCGCCGATCGGCCGCACCACGAAACGCGGCGGATGGGGGGCAAGGGAAAAGGCAGCGATCGACGAGCTGCGAGGACCCGCTGACGCGAGCAATCCACGATGCTGCGGTGCCTCTCCCCGAGCGTCAGGCGGGAGGCCCCAACTGTCATTGCCTCGGGGGAGCGGCTGTGGGAAGCCTACCTGGCTGTTGCTTGGACAGATGGCTCATTCATCGCCTGGAGCTCGGCCGTGCCGCGGCTCGCGCGCACCGAGCGGCGCGCGGCTCGACCCCCCGGGCCTCCCTCCCTGCAGGCGCCAAGGGATTTTCGTGCGTGAGACGAGCGCAAAGCGGCGCCCTGCGGCCATCTCGTGGGCTCCTGAAACGGAAGGCAGGTTGATCGTATGAATTTCGATGTTCGTCCTGGGCGGCACCCGTGGGTCGCCGCTCTGTCCTTGGTGCTCGCCGTCAGCTGCGGTGATGACGGCACGGTGAACCCCAGCATAGGTGGCTCGACCTCCGGGGGCGGTGGAACGAGCGCGGGCGGCTCCTCCGCGGGCGGCTCCGAGGGGAGCCAGCTGCGCGACGCCGGGCCGGGAGAAATGGCCGATGCAACCAGTGGGGGCGCAGCGGCCCCTTGCGGCAACGGGGTCTTGGATCCCGGCGAAGCCTGCGACGGGGAGGCCTGCTGTTCCGCGACCTGCGACGGTCCCATGGGCGCCGGTGAGGTCTGCCGCCCGTCCGCGGGCGTGTGCGACGAGGCCGAAGAGTGCAACGGCACGGATGTGGCCTGCCCGGCGGACGCCTTCTTGCCCAGCTCCACCGAGTGCCGCGCTTCGGTCGATGCGTGCAACCCGGCGGAGCAGTGCAGCGGCGCCTCCGCCGACTGTCCCGCCGAAGTGGCCAACGCCTGCGGCGCTTGTGGAGAGCTCGGCATCGGCGGCGCCACCGGCGCCAGCGTGGCGGCGGGCAGCACCGTCGGCGAGGACTACGACTTCACGGTGTCGTGTGCCAGCAGCGAGACCAGCTCGGTGGTCGTCTTCGTGGCCCCGAGCGCTGGCGAATTTCGCTTCGACACGAACGGATCGACGCTGGATACCGTGCTCGCCCTCTTCTCCGACTGCACGTCGGAGAGCGAGCTGGGCTGCAATGACGACGCGGCCGCCGGCGGCGGCCCTTCGGAGGTCACGCTCTCGCTGACCAGTGGCCAGCAAGTCTTCGTCGCCGTCAGCGGCTTCGGCGCGCTCCAGGGAGACTGGGTGCTCAACGTCACCCCGCTGTAGCCAACTCGCCGCCCCGGTCCGGCGGCTCCGCGGAGCTCCTGGATTGCCCCCCCCGGTGCGGGGTGCCACGGCTCCACCGATCCGCGGGGCCGAAGGCGGGGCCGCCGGCGAAGAAAAGAGGTCGAGGCCGCCCGGACCCTTCGCGCCGCGCTCGGCCCCCACCCGGGGAGAGGGGCAATCTCCAGGCGAACGAACGCAGCACGGTGGGATCGCATCGCCAGCGCACGAGCCGGGAAACCCCCTCGACACTCGATGCACCGGCACGGGGAGCGAGTGCGACCCGCAAGCGCCTCCGGTCGGCAGCCTGGCGCCTGGCCCGCGTTGCAGACGCCTCGGGAAAGCCCCGGGGTGGCGCGAACTTGCGCGCGACCCGCCGCTCGCCGCCGCGGCCGTCGCGCGCGGCGGCTCGGTCCGTGGTCTCGAAATCCGGGTGGTGGGACGGGCATAGGCCCTCGCCGAAAAGGCCGCGCGGTCCTACCCTGCCGGTCGACGGGAGGTCCCGGAGTTACCCAATGAATCCAGAGCGCCGCACCGGACGGCACACGCTGTCCACGTTCGAAATCCCGAAGATGGACTGCCCCAGCGAGGTCAACATGATCCGGATGGCTCTCGAGGGGCAGCAAGAGGTGCACCTGGGGAAAGTCGACCTCGCGCGGCGTCGCATCGAGGTGCGGCACCGCGCGAGCGCCGATCACGTCCTGCAGCTCCTCACCCCGCTCGCACTCGGAGCCCACTTGCTGACGCAGCGTCCCGCCACGGCACGCGATGGTCGCTCCGTCGACGCGACGGCCTCGTCGGGACAGCGCCGCGTGTTGAGAGTCGTGCTCGCGATCAACCTGACGATGTTCTTTGCCGAATCGTTGGTGGGCTGGTTTGCCCAATCGACGGGCCTATTGGCGGATTCGCTCGACATGTTGGCCGATGCAGGCGTCTATGCGCTGAGTCTGTTCGCCGTCGGCCGCGGCCCGAGTCTTCAGCGCCGGGCGGCGCAGCTCGCGGGCGTGCTCCAAGCCCTGCTCGGGCTCGGAGTGCTCGGCGAGGTCGGTCGACGAGCGCTGTCCGGCAGCGAGCCCGTTTCCGAAGCCATGATGGGGATGGCTGCCGTCGCGCTGCTGGCGAACTTGGCCTGCGTAAAGGTTCTGATGCCCCATCGCGACGGAGGAGTCCACATGACCGCCACATGGATCTTCACGACGGCCGACGCGCTGGCAAACCTCGGCGTCATCGCCGCCGGCGGCCTCGTGCTCCTGACCGACTCCCCGCTTCCCGATCTCATCGTCGGCTCCGCCATCGGGCTGCTGGTACTGCGCTCCGCCTTCCGGATCCTCGGCTTTGCCGGGCGGGCGAGTGCACAGCCAGCGCCCCGGCCGCCGACGGAGGCGTAGCTGTGTCCGGCCCCTGCTTTGGGTGAGTGCGGAATAGCTCGCCGCTGGGCGCTTGCGACGAGCCGACGAAGCGCCACTCACGGGCGGCCTGCCCGGCTTTTGCCGCTTCGACGGGCTCGATCAGCTGGACGGCTTGGTGAAGCCGTTCATGACGA
This sequence comes from Polyangiaceae bacterium, assembly GCA_050299315.1. Classification (GTDB taxonomy): domain Bacteria; phylum Myxococcota_A; class Polyangia; order Polyangiales; family Polyangiaceae; genus SZUA-265. Next base: position 191,189 of record JBNKVS010000028.1, on the reverse strand, counting down.
TCCATTTGTGGAAGGCGTCGAACCAACCGGTGCTGGTCGTCTCCTTCGGGTACATGCCGAAGCCGTGACCGCCCTGCCCGTAGAGGTGGAACTCGACGGGCTTCTTGGCTGCCGTCCAGCTCTCGATCAGCCCCATGCCGCGGCCGGCGAACAGCGGGTCGTCCGCCGCGAGGGCGGCGAACAGCGGCGGCGCGTCGGCGGGAACCTTCACGGGCTCGAGCGGGCCGTAGATATCGCCGATGAAAGCGGGCTTGGCATCGCCCCCGCCGAGGGTCGTCGCCATCGTCAACATCGCACCCGCCGAGAAGCCGACCATGCCGATCCGCTTCGGATCGACGCGCCACGCTTTCGATCGCTTGCGGACGAGCGCGAAGGCCGCTCGCGCGTCGGCGATCTGCGGCCGGAGCCTGGCCGCCATACTTTCTGCGCTCCGGCGGGGACGCCGCGCCCCCCCACCGGACCGCTCCTTCATCGACTGCTCGAAGCCCTGGAGAGTGGCGGGAGTCTGATTGAGCCGGTACTTGAGCACGAACGCGGCGATGCCGCGATCCGCCAGTGCCTTGGCGACGTTCCAGCCCTCATTCTCCATCGACAGCACGCGAAACCCGCCCCCCGGCGCCACGATGACGGCCGCGCCGGTCGCCTTCGCCGGGTCGGGCAGAAACGGCGTCAGCGTCGCCTCCGTCACGTTGCGGGCGAACATGCTGCCATATTGGCTGTGCCAGCTTTCCTTGGCCTTCGCCCCCGAAAGCCGTCCCGTCTCGAGGGGGATCGCAGACGGCTGCGCCGGCGCGGCGATCGACCTCATCTTGTCATTCTGCGCCGCCGCCGGCTGGGCCGAGGCCAGGGCAATCAGCGCCGCAGCAAAACAGTGCACCAGAATCTTCTGCATCTTTCCACACCTCACCAATCTGTCGTTCGAAAAATCGCTGGCAAGATTCCACCAGCCGCCTGCGAGTTGCAACGGGCTTGCCACACTGGCCGCGGCCCGAACGAGCCAAGTCGACGGAAAGGCGCCGCGCTGGACCGCGTAGAGCCCGCTCGATAGCCAAGCCGCGGCTCCGAGCGTCGAACCCAAGCGCGACACCATGGGCGGATTCTTTTTGGAGCACCAGCCAGGGGCTCGCCTCGTGAAAACGTGTCGCCTCGCCACGCGCCTGATGGCCCCCCCTCCACGGGTGCCACGCGCGTTCCCCTCCCGCGCAACGAGGAGGTCGAGCGCATTCGCCGGCGGGAAGCGCGTGGCCCGCCTCACTCTTCGCAACCTCTCCACCAACCGAACCGGCGTCCTGGAGTTCATGGCGGACGCCCGCACGTTGGTGCAGCCGTCGATGCAAACGATAGGCGAGCGCGATCGAGCGAAGCTGCGACAGCTTTGGCGCGAGTTCGACGAGCGGATCGCCGCGCTGGTCCAGCCGAGCTCGGTCGAATCGGTGGTGGTCGACCGCGTAAGCCTGGATGCGGCGATCGACCTGCTGACGCGCGGCGGCTCCGGCGAAACGGTGGCCGGTTGGATGCGCCGCTGGCACTGGGATTCCGTGGCACGGCGACTCCACGGCCTGGCAGAGCGCGGCCGCACCATTGCAGAGAGGCTCGGCAAGCCGGGCGTCGAGATCGTCGCCGAAGATGCGGGGCTCCGATTTCCACCCAGCGACGCCTGGTCCGAGTTCTGGGGGCAATCGTGCACGTCGTCCGCAACGCGCTGGACCACGGAATCGAGCCGGAGCCGGAGCGCGCGAGCCGGGGCAAGCCGAGCGCCGGCAGGCTGGTGCTGAGGAGCCGCCGGGGGGATCAGCCCCTCGCGATCGAGATCATCGACGATGGTCGAGGCGTCGACTGGCAGGCGGTCACTCGACGAGCCAAGGAGCTGGGCGGGCCGATGCCCTCGGACGATCCCCCGGTCTCGGCGCTGTTCTTCGGACGCGGCTCGCTCGGATGGCACTTTCCGGGTCGGCGCTCGAGCGGCGCTACGGCACCGGACTCCTCCGCCTCCGCGGCAGCGCCGGGGCGGGCGGCTCAGCGCGCCCCCATCACGATTTGATTTCCGGCGAAAAATGTCGCTGCGAGCCCGGGCCCCCCAGGGTCGTGGATGGGAACGAGCTCACGCGCGCAGCGCGCTCAGAACGCCTCCGCGGCGTTGATGATGAACCCCATGCCGCCATCGACATAGGAAAAGTCGAAGCGCAGCGCGAGGCGCTCCTTCGGCACCAACAGATAGCGAACGCCCGCCCCCAGCGAGGTCACGAGGTCCCGCTCTCCGAGCGAGGAGAGCGCCTCGAAGAACTGCCCGACCTCTGCGAACGCCGTGAGCGCCCAGGGCCCCGTGGGGCCCAACTTGCCCAGGTAGCGCCGATATTCCGCTTGCGCCATCGCGACGTGTTGATCGTAGTACCGCGCCCGCTGGATGCCGCGAATGATCGTGGTTCCGTCCGTCGTGGGCATCATCGAAAAGGGAGGATTCCCGGCGACTCCCTTCACCTCGGCCCCGAGCGCGAATACGTTGGTCGCCGACGCATCCGAGAAGTACGTGCGCCCATACCCCCGGTACTGCAGAAACGTCTTCGACTCGCCGTCTGCACCGAAGAGCCAATACGCGTCTGCCCCCGCGAAGACGCCGCGGCTCGCGCCAAAGGGAAGGTCTCTGGTATCATAGCTGACGCTGAGCCCCGGCCCCGACACGGTGTACCCGGAAAGAGACCGAAGGCTGGAAGCCTCCATCAATCCCCCTTCGGGCACGTCGTTGGACTGCGTGGCGAGCAGAAACGAAGGCCCCACGAAGAGGCGCCCGGCAGCTCGCGCCGTGACGGATACTTCGACACTCCCTCCCGCAAAGGAGTAGTCCTCCGGCTCCAGCTCGAGATCCTCTTGAGAGAAGAACTGCGTGGGCCACAGAAACCCGAGGCCGTTGAAGCGGAGCCTCAGCGAATCGTCGAGCAGGTAGCCGTACGCCTGAACGTTGCCGATGAACTGCTTGCGGATGCTCACCGTGGCCGAAGCGTTGACGTTGGAGCGTGGGCCGTCTCCGGTGCCTGGAAATAGGTAGATCCCCGCGACGCCGAGCGCCCAATCGGTTTCCTCGCTGCGAGAGATGAGCGGCAGCGCAACGACCTCCGATGGCTGCTCGGCCTCCACACGGCTCGCGCGGGGCTCCTCTGCTCCCTGCGCTGCAGCGGGCACGGACGAGAGGAGCGCACCGGCAGCCAGGGCGTGCGCCGAGCGAGAGTGGGTGACGAGCCCACGCAGCGTGGATTGGAGTGGCTTCACGGTTCCTCGACCAGGGTGAACGCGGGAATGCTCGTACCTATATCCTCCCGCTGCGCGGCCTGCATCATGAGAGAAGCAACGGCCCGATCGAGCCCCCCCCAGGCCAAACGGGCCGACAACCACCGGGCGCTCCTCGCCCGGCCCACGGCACGGTCGCCCCCCATGAGAAAGGGCCCGAGCGTGCCGTGTACGAACCGGCGATGATTCTCTCGCCGTTCCCCGAGGTGCAGCGAGGTTCGCTCCCGGCACGCGCGGTCGATGTCGTCCGGGACGTGGATGAGGCGATCGTCCTCGATGCGCGGCGAGGCGGCGGTGGTTGCGACGGACACGAGCTTCGCCCGTTGCGGGCCGAGCGCGCTACGCTCGCCCGCGGCGCTCCAGCGGGAGGTTCTTCAGCGCCTCGCGCACGCAAAGCGGGCTGAGCCGCTCGCGGTGCTCGCGAACGTAGCGCCGCGCGGCCTCGGGGTCGTGCCAAGCCAGCGAGCGCAGCGCCCAGCCGATGGCCTTGCGCAGAAAGAACTCGGGACGCGAAAGGGACGGCTCGATGCAGTCGAAGAGCAGCTCGAGCCGGGTTCGATCACGCAACTTGCGCTGGCAGACGATGGACGCGCGCCGCAACCAGAGATCCTTCGACCGCGCCCAACTCCGAAGCCCCCGCCCGGTGGGCTCGGGCTCCCGATCGAGGATCTCGCCCACGCGACAAGAGAGATCGTCCACCAGATCCCACCACGCGGCGGTCGACACCATGCGGCGATAAAGCGGCAAGAGGCTCGCCCGCTGAAAGGGGGCGCAGCGACGGTCGCCCGCAATCGCGAGGGCCGCGTAGCGCTCCTCCTGCAGCTCCGCCTCGAGAAACAGCTGCTGGAGCAGAGCGCGGTAGCGAGCCTCCGTCTCGAGTGGGAGCTCGCGGAGCGCTCGCTTCGAGAGGGCCCGCACGGCGGGCATGGGCACGCCGGCGAACGGCAGCGCGACCTTCATGTAGGCCGCTGCGCTCTGCGCGCGGACGGGGTCTCTCTGCGCCCTCAGCTCCGCGCGAACTCGCTCCACCAGTTCGCCCACGCCGTCGCTCACGTCGCGTCCATAGCACGGCGACCGCCGGCCTCCGCCACGGGGCACGGCTCGCGCTGCCGAGGGCCGCCGCGGCGTACGAAGCCCTGCCTTTTCCCCACGCCCGACCGCCCCCTGCCCGCGCCCCCGAGGCCCTCTTCCGGCTCGAGGCGGCCGCGGGCACGAGCGGCGCGGCCGGGAGCGCGCCGGCACCCAGCCCCGCGCGCCTCCCCGGTCGAACCGATTCCACTCCTTTCCCGGTGGAACTTTGTGGACGAGGCGCTTGGATTCGAATCGAAGCCTTTCGAAGTCCGTTCCCGAATCGCACGGCTTTGCGATGCCGTGGCATCGCGAGGCAACGGCCGCGGCGGCGGGCGCTGGGGTGCGGCCGCAGCGGCGGGCGGTGGTTGTGGTCGACCGCGGCCGGGAGTATCGTGGGCGGCATGCGTCGATGGTCGAATCGCGGTGCCGCCGCGAGCTTGCTCGGAATTGTCTTTGCGGGTTGCTCGTCCAGCACGGGTTCCGCAGCCGGCGTGCCCGCCGTCGGTGGCGGTGTCCCGGCGCCCGGGGCGGCCAGCGCCCCCGCCGCGAGCCGCTCCGGCGCAGAGCCCGGCGCCGCCGAGCCCGACGGCCCGGCGGACCCCGGCGCGTCGGCGCCGGGCAGCGCCCCCGCCGAGGAAGCGGCCGCCGCCGAGAGCGAAGCTCGCGAGGGCGTCAGCACCGAGGGCCCCGGCGATCTGCCGCTCACCAGCAGCGAGCCGGATCCGGAAGCCGGCTCGGACGATGGCTCGGACGATGGCTCGGAACCCGCGATGGCTCCGGCGGCAACGGATGAAGGCGACCCCGGCGAGGCCCCGGCGCCCCCGGCCACGCCGCAGCCCCCCGCGGCGGCGCAGCTCGACGACGTTCTGGTGTTCACCCGCACGACGGGCTTCCGCCATCCGTCGATCGCCCCGGGCGTCGCGGCCCTGCGGCGCCTGGCGGCCGCCAACGACTTCTCCATCCAGCAAACGGAGGATCCCGCCGACTTCAACGACGACAACCTCGCTCGTTTCGACGTGGTCGTCTGGTTGAACACCGATTCCGAGGTGCTGAACGAGGGCGCTCGCCGCGCCTTCGAGCGATACATTCGCGGCGGCGGCGGCTGGGTCGGCGTCCACGCCGCGTCTGCGAGCGAGTACGACTGGGCCTGGTACGGGCAGCTGCTCGGTGGCGCCGCGTACTTCCGTGGCCATCCGGCAATCCAGCCGGCGCGGGTCCAGATCGAGATCGCCGACCATCCCTCCACCGCCCACCTGCCGCAGAGCTACGTCGCGACCGACGAATGGTACAGCTTTCGGGCCAATCCACGCTCTTCGGTTCGGGTGCTGATGACGCTCGACGAGTCCAGCTACGGCGTGGGCGATCTGGCCATGGGCGATCACCCGATCGCCTGGTACCACGAGTTCGACGGAGGGCGCGCCTGGTACACGGCGCTCGGGCACCCCAACGAGCTCTACGACGACGCGATGTTCACCCAACACCTGCTCGGGGGCATCCTGTGGGCAGCGGGCGCCGCTCCCTGACGGCGGCTCTCGGCCAAAGGCCCCCTCGAGCCCCGGGCGGACGGCGCCCGGCAGAGCCCCGCGCGCCAGCGCAGTCGCGCCGCGCCACGGGCCACGACCCGCCGAACGCGCCGCCTCGAGTCCGACCTTGCACGGCCGACGCCGCGCGCCGGGAATCAAACCCTGCCTGCAACGAGAGCCAGCGATTTCCCTGAGGTTCCCGCCCTCCCGAGGGGAACGCGATGCCGAACGGGGCGACGGTTGACCCGGCCCCGCTCACTACCGCCGGAGTGATCGCGTAGGTCGCCCGAGGCGAGCGGGCGGTCTGCTGCTCGACCGTCGCCAGGGCACCCGCCGAGCCCGGGCGAGTCGCGCCCCTCGCTCTCACGGCCCGCAGTCGTATTGCCAGCGTTCCTCACGCGTCGAGTTGTCGGCCCGGCTCGTGCGCAGCGTGCTCACGAGGGGGCGGCCCAGTGCGTCCCATTGGAGCTCCTTCGTGGTGATGAGCACATCTCCCTCGTAGTCCTCGACTCGCCTCGGGCGGCCCTGCTCGTTGTCGTACAGCACACGACGGCTCGGCCTTTCCTCGCCCTCTGCGTACGTCTCCCGGGCGGTCACGAGCCACTCGCCAGCCTGCAGCTCCCAGGATTGCACGACCCGCGATTCTTCCAGCGCTTCGGGGCAGGAATAGCGGACGATCGTCTCCAGGTTGCCACGCTCGTCGTACTCGTATGCCGTATACGAATTGCGCAGCACGCTCCGGCGCCTGCACCCGCGCTCGTCATAAGCGTACGAGTAGTCGAAATCGACCGCCCCGTCGCCCTCGCTGTCGCGCGCCTCGCGCACGAGCCGATAGCCCTCCCATTCGAAAGTCGTCACTTCCAGGTTGGCGTTGTTCGGGTTTGCGTCGAACGTCGAACGAACCAGCCTCCCCTGCTCGTCCAACTCGTTGACCGTCGTGCGGTCCCACGCGCCATCCAGGTCGATGTCGGTCCGCTCGGAAAGCAGGGTCCCGAGCTCGTCGTACGTCCGTTCGATGGTCGTGATGAGCTCCCACTCGACGGGCTCGTCCGGCCGCTGAAACCAGTTCTCCGTCACCCGGCACCCGGCCAGCTCGACCTCGGGGGTTTCGCTTCGACAATCTTCCCCGGCCGGTGTTTCTCCCTCGAAGACGTGTGGTGTCGCCGAGGGATCGAGCACCGCGCCGCACTCGCCGCTGCGCAAGCCTTCTCCTGCGGCGCCCCCCCCTTCTCCGGGCCCGCCCCCACCGCCCCCCGCTCCTGCACCGTCAACCGGCTCCTCGGCGAACAGGTCGTCGTTGCCCCCCCTGCAGGAGAGCAGGAGCACGAGCGCAACGGCGCCGAATGCGAACGAATTTCGAGTCATCTGCGCCCTTTCAGGTATCGCACCCCCGCTGCACGCGTCAACGAGACCTGTCAGAGCGGCGCGACGCGGGGGGGGGCGGCTCCGGCCGCGCACGAGCCTGCTAGCCCTGCTAGCCCTGCTAGCCCCGCAGCCCCGGCGCCTCGTGGCCGCTCTGCTCGACGTACTCCGCGTATCCGCCCGGATAGATGTGGGGCCCCTCGGGGCCGAGCTCGAGCACGCGCGTCGAGAGCGCGCGCAGAAAGCTGCGATCGTGCGAGACGAACAACATGGTGCCTTCGAAATCCGAAAGCGCACGCACGAGCATCTCCTTGGTCTCGATGTCGAGGTGGTTGGTGGGCTCGTCGAGCACGAGCAGATTGGGCGGGTCGAACAGCATCTTCGCCAGGACGAGCCGCGCCTTTTCGCCGCCGGAAAGCACGCGGCAGGTCTTCTCGACCGAGTCCCCCGAAAACCCGAACGCTCCGGCCAACGTGCGTAGCACGCCCAGATTCGCCAGCGGAAACGCGCGCTGCAGAGCGGCGAGCACCGTTTCGCCCTCGACCAGCACCTCCATCGCGTGCTGGGCAAAGTAGGCGAGCTTGACGCTGGCGCCGACCTTGAGTTGCCCCGCATCGGGCTCGGTGACGCCGGCCACGAGCTTGAGCAGCGTGCTCTTGCCCGCCCCGTTGACGCCCATCACACACCAGCGCTCGCGCCGCCGAATCAACAGGTCCAGCCCGGCGTAGATCTGCCGGGACCCATACGCCTTGCTCACCCCGCGCAAGCTCACGACATCGTCGCCGGATCGAGGCGGCTCCCGGAACTGAAAATCGATGACCTTGCGGGTGCGCGGCGGCTCGATCTTGTCGATTTTCTCGACCTTCTTCACTCGCGACTGGACCTGCGCTGCGTGGCTCGCCCGCGCCTTGAAGCGGTCGATGAAGGCTTGCTCCTTGGCGAGCATGGCCTGCTGGCGGGCGAACTGCGCCGCCTGCTGCTCCTGCCGCAGCCGATACTGCTCGAGATAGAACTCGTAGCTCCCCGAATAGGAGGTCATCTCCCCGCCGTCCAAGTCGACGATGCGCGTGGCGATGCGATCGAGAAACGCGCGATCGTGCGAGGTGATGATCAACCCACCGGCGAAAGCCTTCAGAAAGCCCTCCAGCCAAATGATCGACTCGATGTCGAGATGGTTCGTCGGCTCGTCGAGCAAGAGCACGTCGGGTTGCACGAGCAGCACCCGTGCCAGCGCCACGCGCATCTTCCACCCACCCGAGAGCTTGCCCACATCGCCCCGCACGACCTCGGGGTCGAAGCCGAGCCCGGCGAGCACCTCCTCCGCGCGCGACTCGAACGCGTAACCCCCGAGCTCGTCGAAGCGCGACTGCGCCACCCCGAACTGCTCGACGAGCGCCTCGATCCGATCGAGCTGCTCCGGATCGGCCATCGCGGCTTCGAGCCGAGCGAGCTCGGCGCGTAGCTCGGCCACCTCGCCGGTCCCCCGGATCGTCGCCTCGAGGACGCTCTCGCCCGCCATCTCGCCGACCTGCTGGTCGAAATAGCCGACGCGCGTACCGCGCTCGACGTTGACTTGCCCGGCATCCGGCGCCTCCTGCCCCACGATCAGTCGAAAAACCGTCGACTTACCCGCGCCGTTGGGTCCGATCAGACCAATCCGCTCGCCTTGCTGCACGGACAGGCTCGCGTCCACGAAGAGAATCTGGCTACCGTGCCGCTTGGAGACCGAATCGAGCTGAATCACGCGCGGCGCACCTTGCCAGAGAAGGGCGACACTGACCAGCCTCGGAGCCTCGCCCCCGCGAGGCTCGCCAGACTTCCTCGAGGGGAACTCTCGCGCTTCGTCGTTCGGGAGAGAGGGCCGGGCCTGAGCCCACTAGAGCTCTTCCACCGTGCTGTGCTCGTAGTATTCGATCAGCTCGCGACCGGATTGGTTCGAGCCAGCCTGGGCATTGATGTACGGCAGGGCGTCCCGAACGGCCTTCATGGTCGTGGCAACGATCCGAGCCTCGCCGACGACGAGCGCCGCGTGGTGCTCCACCGCCCTCTTCGGGTCCGTGACGTAGCGGAAGAGCTGCTGGATGCGCGGAATGTGAACGCGACCGCGGGTGCCGAAGGTCTTGATGCGCTCCTGTTGGACGCGCCCCACGCCGCCGTACAGGAAGATGTTGCCCTCCCGCGCGTTGGTGCAAGGGCGCAAGAATGCGCACACACCGGGCTTGAGATCGCCGTCAACGGCGCCCCAGCTGTTTTCCCGGCCAACCTCTTGGGCCAAGATCTGGTGCTCGGTGATCTTCGCTCCGGGGTGCATGACGCTCTTGGCCCAGACCCCGCAGTGGAAGAGATCGACCTCTTCTCGATCGTCGTCGAACATGTTGTTCCAGTCGCCCAACACGGGCACCAGGCCGGAGGCACACTGCAACATGTACATCCCCACCCAACCGGCGATGTCCGTTTCGCACGCCGCGGGCAAGAGCTTGTCCGAGAGCATGCTCATGCACGTGCACGGCATGACCCCGACCGTGCCGCCAATCTGGTACTTCTGCATCTCGGTCCAGCAGCGCACGGCGATGCCATCGAGGTCGTTGTCGCGGATGAAACGGTCGAAGACGACCCCCATGCGCGCGATGGCATCGAGCGAAGCCTCCGGAACGTCGGCCGCACCGAAGTGGGTGCGAATCTCTTCGTGCTTGTCGGACAGCTGCCGCGCATCGACCTGCCGCATCTGCCGGTCGAGGGCGATCAACTCCAGGCCGACGGTGCTCAACCCCATGTGCCCCAAGAGCTCCGTGGAAACGTTGGTGACCGTTTGAAAGGCGTCCGGCCCAGAGCCGACCAACCCCAGGCGAACGCCGCGCCCGCGGCGCCGAAACTTGGAGGCCAGCACGCAGGTCGCAAAGAAGGCGCGCAGATCGCTGGCGAACGCGGCCGAGCGCACCGACTCGCAGTGCTTGCTCGTCAAGGTGAAGGGGTAGCCGATGTGGCGCAGCGCATTGGCGGCCGAGAAACGCCCACACGCGCCATCGCGACGGCCGCGCTCCCCCATTCTCCCCTGGCCCCGCACGTCCGGCTCGGTGTGGATCAGCACGGGGACGTTCAAATCGGCCAGGCGCAGAAAGTCCCGAATGCCGTTTTCGTCGGAGAAATTGTACATGGAGCAGACGACGCCGATGGCTCCACCGCCATCGACTCCCTGCCGATACTTCTGAGCTGCCCCCGCGGCACGCTGGGCATCCGCGTAGGACTCCACGTTCCCCAGGTCGACGTACTGCGCGTGCGCCCCGAGCAGCTCCTCCACGACGGCGGCCGTGGCCTGCGCTCCCTCCACCGTGAACTCGGTGGGAAAGAAGCCGCGGTTGCCCATGAAACCCAAAATCACCGGCCTGCGATTCGACATCACCAACCTCCTTGGTCGCCTCTGCTGCGATGCGAGGACACCCCCTCGAGCCGTGCGCGAACGTTCCCCGTCCGCACCGGACGCGGTTTCCCGACGCCGAGCCTGGCCAAGCGACTTCGCAGGGCGCACCTGGGCGCCCGCGGAAGCCCATTTCCGAGGCGGCCTTCCCTAATTGTTGCAGGAGGCAACATATTCGCCGAGGCGCACTCTGTAAAGGGGGAACGGACGAAGGCCCCTGCGCTCGCGGCGCTCTCGCGCTCGAGCGTGCAACTCGCTACCGCGGCGGCACGCTCGGCGCCGCGGGACGATGGATCCGCGCGGGGGCCCCGGACGCGCCGGTGCAGGTCGCCGAAGAGCTTGGCGAGCGGCGCTCTCGCGCTGGGAGGCGTCGGAGATGTCGTGGCACCGGGCGGCTCGAGAGGCTCGACCCCGCCCGAATCTTTCACGACCGCAGAACCGAGGGCGGTCGCAGGATGTGGACCTTCAGGCTATGCCCGCCCGGTGCGCGCACGGACTGGCCGTGCCGCCGAGCACGACCGGCGGGCAGCTGGGTGAAAAGACACGCCCGTTCGCACCCTCGGCACACGGGCAGGAGCAATCCGGGCCAGGAGCTCCGCGCCGCACGGCGTCGCCCGCCGGGGCGAAGGGGCGAGCCCGACCGGTCCTCCCCCGGGCGGCGCACGGTTCGGCGAGCGGAAAGACCCCCCGCCACTGCCCCCGGTTGACTGCCCCCGGTGGATGGCCAGGCGGTGGGGCGAGCAGCTTCACGACGAACCGCAGCTCCGGCCGCGACGCGGCGCTCGACTCGGACGCACGCCCGTGCTCGACCCGGACCGGCCCGACCGAGGAGGCCCGCCGGGGACTAGAACTGCGTAATGAATTCCCAGGCCTCGGCCGGGATCCAGCTCGTGGCTTGCCCCGGATCCTTGGCGGAGGGGTAGTGCCCGTTGAGGCTCGGATTGTGGGGGTTGTCCTGCCCGTTGCCGAAGTTGCAGAAGCGCGTGGGGACCGAGCACCCTTCGAAGGAGACGCAGGCGTGGTCGTTTTCGCCCGGCTGGGGCGGCGCCATCGCGGTGCAGCCGTTGAGGCTGGCGAATTGGTTGAGAATCGACACGCCGCCCTGATACTGCGCCACTCCGTCCGTTACCCCGTGCGTGGCAAAATACGCGATCGGGCTGTTGCACTCGCCGTTCTGCACGCCGCTGAAGTTGCCCACGTTGTAGACGGCCGCGGCGCGGAATACGTCGGACCGTGCGCATGCGAGCTTGTAGGACATCGCCGCGCCAAAGCTGAAGCCCGTGGTGAACACGCGCGACTCGTCGATGCACAGATCGGAGGTGACCGCTTCGAGCATGTCGTCGGTGAAGATTACATCCTGATTGTTGGTATTGGCCCAGCCGCGCCCGCCCGTGAACGTCACCAGCCCCTGCGGGACCACGAAAATGGTGCGGTCGTCGGTGAGGTCCCCCATGCCGTAGAAGGGTCGATCCGTGTTCTGATCGGCATCCGGCGGATTCACGATCGCGTTGATGGATCCGAAGTTCCAGTGGAACATGAACACGAGCCGGTGCGGGACGGTGTTGTCGTACCCCTCCGGCGTGGCGAGGAAGTACTCGCGGTCCACTCCCGAGCTGGTCATCGTTCGAACGCCATCTGCCAACGTGCGGGCCTGGCCGCAGCCGGCGCTCGGAACGGCCGGATCGACTTCCTCCAACGGGGGCTCCGATTCGCCAGACTCCGATTCGCCAGGCTCCGATTCGACCGGATCCGATTCGACCGGATCCATCGCAGCCATCTCCTCCGCGCCCGGATCCTCGGCAGCGCCCTCGTCGCCCTCTCCGCCGCCGCTCGGAGCCCCCTCGGGGCTCTCATCCGACAGATCGGTGGGCGCCGGACGTTCCGAGTCGGGCGTGGCGGCAGGGCCGTCCGGACTCGAATCCGCCCCCGGCATCGAGCCCTGCGAAGCGCTGCTCGGGTCCGGCGCGCCAGCAGCTTCCCCGCCCGAGCCCGGCGAGCCCTCGCTGGTGGGCGCGGAGGGACCCGGCATCGGCGCGCCAGCCCCCGTCGAGTCGTCGCCCGAGCAACCGCCGGATGCCAACAGCAGCGCGACTCCCGCGAGGTGCTTGGGGAGGGCGCGGCGCCCGGAGAGAGCGAAGGTCGAGGCTGAACGAGACCGGAGAATCCGATGCGGGGTTTGTCGAGAAGTCATCATGCCCTTTGGGCCTCCGAGGGGAGAGCGAAGCTCGGAAGACGTTTCGAGGTGTACCTGACGAGCGCTCTCACGACAAGCACACCCGCCGCCGCACTCCATGCGCCGCCCGTCGGCTCGACCGCGCGCGGGCGCTCGGGTCGAAGCCGTGAACGATGGTTGCTGGGACTTAAAGCGCGTGGCGGTCGTCTCTCGGCGGCGAGCGGCGCACGAGCCCGCGCCGGCAGCCGGCTGCCGGCAGCCGGCTGCGCCGAGCTTCACACGGGTCGTCGCGGAGCGAAGAGCATCCCCGATGAAGCGCGGAGCACGGACCGGGGGCGGCGCGGCCCGACCGATTCCCCTTCTGCCTCGCCGCTCGAGCGGGGGACCGTTCGGCGAGCGGCGGCGCCACACTCCGATCTCGCCCCCAAGGCGCCGAGACGCACCCGAGCCCCCGCGGTGAGACCGAGGCGACGGGGCGGCCCGGGTCGACTGCGCGCGTCTGCGGGGCGCCCGGCTCGCACGGGGGCTGGCGGCATTCGCCGATGCGCGGGAAGCGGAGTAGAACACGGTGATTTCGCGGCGCTCGGCTGGCGCGGACCGTTCGGAAGCCTTGCTGCGACTTCGGCGCGCGGACCTCTTGCGGCCCGTTCGCCGGTGCTCGGCCAACCGTCGATTCGCCGGGGCATCTCGCGCCCCGGGGCGACTGGGCCCCCCGGGGCGCAGCGCGAGCCTTCAGCGCTCGCGGGCGTCGGGGCGCTCGTCGACGTGGAGCAAGAAGGTCAGCGCACGCGCCTCCTGCTTCAGCCGGTCGAAGCGGCCCGAGGCGCCGCCGTGCCCCGAGCTCATGTCGACATCCAGGATGACCAAGTTCCGGTCCGTCTTGTTCGCCCGCAGCTTCGCCACCCATTTGGCAGGCTCGAAGTACTGCACCTGGCTGTCCCAGAGACCCGTCTGTACGTAGATCGATGGATAGGCGCGCGCCGCGACGTTGTCGTAGGGGGAGTAGGAGAGCATGTACTCGTACGCACCTGCGCTGTCGGGGTTGCCCCACTCGTCGAACTCGTTCGTCGTCAGCGGGATGGACTCGTCGAGCATCGTGGTCACCAGATCGACGAACGGCACCATGGCCGCCACGCCCCGGTAGAGATCCGGCCGCATGTTGCAGATCGCGCCCATCAGCAACCCGCCCGCGCTGCGCCCCATGGCGAACGCGTGGCCCTTCGCCCCGTAGCCGTGCTCGAGCAGGTGCTCGGTGGCAGCAATGAAGTCCGTGAACGTGTTCTTCTTGTGCATGAGCTTGCCGTCCTCGTACCAGGCGCGCCCCATCTCCTCGCCGCCGCGCACGTGCGCGATGGCGTACACCCAGCCCCGGTCGAGCAGGCTGACCCGCGCCAGGTCGAAGCGGGGATCCATCGAGAAGCCGTACGCCCCATACCCGTACACGAGCAGCGGCGCGCGGCCGTCCCGCGCGGTGCCCTTGGCGTACGCCACCGAGATCGGAATCCGGGTGCCATCGCTCGCCTCTGCGTGAAGATATTCGCTCGCGTAGCCTGCGGGCTCGTAGCCCGGGACGGGCTGGCGCTTGAGCAGCCGTCGCTGTCGAGTCGCGAGGTCGAGCTCGTAGATCGACCTGGGCGCGGTCAGCGAGTCGTAGCGGTAGCGCAGGCGCTCTTCGCTCGCGTCGGGGGTGTCCACGACGCTCATCGCGTAGGTGGGCTCCGGCGCCTCGAGGAAGAAGGATTCCCCCGCGCCCGGCAGCACCTGTACCTTCCGCAGCCCCCCGCTGCGGACCGAAGCGGCGACGAAACCGTGGTAGACGGCGAAATCCTCGACCAGGGCGTCGGCTCGATGCGGGATGATGTCTTCCCACGCGCGCTCGTCGGCCTCGAACCCGTCCTTGACGGAGACCAGACGGAAGTTCTTCGCCTCGCGGTTCGTCAGCAGCACGAAGCGCCCGTCCAGGTGATCGACCCGGTAGAGGTGATCGGGGGAGCGCGAGAGCAGCACGCGCGCCGGCGCCATCGGGCGGTCGGCGTCGAACAGCCGCACCTCCGAGTTGGTGGTCGAGCTCAACGCGATCTCGACGTAGCGGCGTGACTTCGTCGTCTGCAGCGAGACGTAGTAGGAGCCGTCCGCCTCCTGGAAGACGAGCTCTTCGGCCCGGCCCAGCGAGCGCCGAAAGACGCGGTCGGAGCGCAAGGTGACCGGGTCCTTGCCGACGTAGAAGAGGGTCCGGTCGTCATTGGCCCAGGCGAGGCTGCCGGTGACGTTCTCCGCCGTGTCGGGCAGCAGCTCACCGGTCTCCAGATCTTTGACGTGCAGCACGAACTGGTTGCGCCCGACGCTGTCGTCTGCCCAGGCCAGCAGGCGGCCGTTGGGGCTCACCTCGTAGTTGCCGATGCGGTAGAAATCACGACCTCGCGCGAGCTCGTTGCCTTCCAGCAGGATCTCCTCGGGCGCCTCCATGCTGCCGCGGCGGCGTGCGTAGATGGGTTGCTGCTTGCCGGCCTCGAAGCGCGAGTAGTACCAGTAGCCCTCGGTGAAGACGGGCACGCTGCTGTCGTCTTCGGCGACGCGCCCGCGCATCTCCGAGAACAAGGCCTGCTCGAGCGCAGCGGCCGGCGCCAGCATCGCGGCCGCGTATTCGTTCTCCGCGCGCAGATACGCGAGCACGTCGAGATCTCGCCGCGTGTCGTCCCGCAGCCAGTAGTACGGGTCGCTGCGGCTGCCACTCGGGGAAGCGACCTCGTAAGGCCGCCTCATCGCCATCGGCGGCGCCGGCTCGGCGCCTTTCGCGGGGGGGCCGACCGGGGTGGGCGCCGCGCCCGAGCCCGCGCAGGCGAAAAGACTCAGAGCGAGGACCCAGCGAGCTCGAACCATCGTAGCCGACTAGCACGAGGCCGGCCCGGATGACAGACGGCACCGGAGTCGCCGAGCCCCCCGGCGCGCGCGCCGAGCCATTCGGTGTCCGCGCGTGCGGAAAGCCACCGCCCCGGCTCCAGGGTGGCCCTCCGAGGCGAACGGAGCCAGCAGATCGGGGCGAGCCGAGCGCCGGACCCGTCGACGCGCCCGCTCGCCTCGGTTCGAGCCCTCCGCCCTCGAGCTCCGGCTCCTGAGTGGCAGAATCAGAGGTGCTCGTCGAGCTTCACGGAAAGCTCCATCTCGAAGGTGATCGCCACGCTCAGGCTCCAATCTCGCGCAGGCAGCGTTCCCGCCAGCGTCAGCTCGTAGAGGATATCCTCCGTGCGAAGCAGGGCGAGCAGGTCGACGGGCTCCTCGACGAATGCCGTGACGGTGGGGCCCCGTACCGGGTCGCCGCTCGGGCGATGGTCGAGCAGCGTCCAGGACGCATCGCCCTCCGTCTCGGACGCCACCAGCGTGACCTGCCGAATGAACGCCAAGTCCGGGACGCCAGCCTCCGCGGTCGCGGAGACGCTGCTCACCCACAGGGAGGCCGCGACCCCGTAGGGAAACTCGAACCCGCTCGCCCCCGAGAGCGGGACACGCGCGCGGAGGACCTTCTCCGACGCCCCCCGGACTCCCTCGACGACGAGCCCGGACTGCCTGACGACCAATCGCGGGAGCTCCGCACGAGCGGAGCACCCGCTGGATGCTACCGGCCACGCCATGCCGAGTGATACGCCAACCGCCCGCAACCGCCGAGCCGCTCTGGAACACCAGCTCGCCGTGTGCACCCGATCGAGATGCGGGACATTTCCGTACTGAAAAGAGCCAACCATGGGCGCCTCGCGCGGCGCGACCGTACCATTCGTGATTCACGGTCACGCCCACCGAGTCCGGGAAACGCGCGTCGCGCGAGCCAGCCTGGAAAGTTGTCGGCGAGTCACGGTCACGCGCGCCGCGAGACGCCCCGGTTCGTCTCGAAACGGGGCAGTGGCGAGCCTGCGCGAGCCCTCCGCTCCAGCGAACGAGAGAAGCTCCTGCCGCGCCCCCCTTGCGGAGACCGCTTCGCTGCGGCCCCGGCAGCTGCGGCCCAGGCAGCCGCGCCGCCCGCGCCCCAGCCGGCGCCCCGCCTGGACGGAGAGCCGGCTGGACAAACCCCCGAACCGTGGCCACAAGCCGTGCGATGAGAAAAGTATTCGCAATGGAGCACCCCAAGCACGAGCCCCCGAGGGTCGTGGCCTCCATCAAGAACGAAGTCCGAAAATACCTTCGGCGAGAGCGCCGCAAGCCACTGCCCGAAGGGGCCGACTACTGGGACTTCGATTGCCGGGTGGGGCCGAGCCGAGAGGAGCCGCGGGGAGCGCACCTGGCCGAGGTCATCCCGGCAATCGACAAAGCCTTCGAGGAAAGCTGGGCGAACATCTACATCGAAATCCTCGCCAAGCCCGGCCACCGCTCTCGAAAGCCCGAAGAGCGCTGAAGGCCACATCCCATCGCGCCGCACCACGAGCTGCACGGGCCGCCGACGAGCGGCCTTCACGGAGCGGCCCGCGGCCCGCTCACGTGCCGGGAGCGCGCTTCGAGGGCCGCGAGCTGCCGCCGTTCGGCGGGCGCCGCCGGGTGAGCCCTCGGCAGAGCGTAGCGCGGGTCGGTTCGAGCAGCGCTCGCGCCGGTCGCCCCACGCGGCCGGAGGATGGCCTGCGTCAGCCCTAGCGAAAAATCGCGCGATGCTCGCTGCGCAGCCGCCGCAGCACCTCGTCCACCGACAACCGCTCATCGCACTGGAAGGTGTACATCGTGTTCCAGACCGAGTTGATCCAATCGCTGTCCCCCACATAGAACGGGTTTTGCACGGCAAAATCTCCCCGCTGCAGCGAGCTCAGCACCAATTGGTTGCACTGGTCCAGGGCGCTCGCCGGAGCGTCGGTGCGTACTGGAGTAGACCCCTTCAACGCGGCGAACCGGCCATTGTTGCTCGGATCCACCACGACACTGGCGAACTCGAGCTCGGCCGCGAGGGCATCGGCCGTCACGCTCTCTCCGCCGAGAAGGGCCAGGGCGTCCACGGTCACGGCCAGCGCCTTGGCCCCCGGTAGATTGATGCAGTCGAAGTCCTCGCCAGCGCGCTTGCCATGGGCCTTCCACTGGCCCTTCATCCAGTCGCCGTGATAGTGCATCAGCGCCCGCCCGCTGATCACCGTGCTCGTCGACTCCGCCCAGGAACGGTTGCTCCAACCGGGGTCCGCCTGAGCCGTGATGCGGCGAAAGAGCTCGATGGTGCGGCGCAGCTCGGGCGACTCGAACACGGAAGGCTTCGGGGTGCCCCGGTAGAACTCGTAGAACACACGCCGCCCTCCGACCGCCGCCAACAGTGCGTGAAAGAGGTAGCCGGCCTGAAAGGTGTTGCCGCCGACGGCGAGAAAGGTGTAGCCGGCCCGCTGCACCTTGCCCATGTCCTGGAACATCTCGTCGAGGGTGCTCCAGCGGCGCGGGTCCACGCCAGCCGCCGCGGCGACCCCGGTGTTGTAGTAGAGCATGCCGTCCACGTGGATCCCGCTCGGAAGCTTGCGGACCTCCCCGTCGATCGAGATCACCTCGCGTACGATGGGGGGGAACTTCTCCCACGCGCCGATTCGACGAAAATGTGCGCCGAGAGTCTGCCCCAAGCCTCGGTCGCGGATTTCCCGGAGCATGGTCGCTTGGCCCGCGGCGAAGACGTTGGGAGGCTTCCCGGCCAAGATGAGGCTGACCAACGGGCTCAGCCCCGCTTGCTCGTGCGGGGCAGACACCTCGGCGATCGAATGGCCCCGCGCTTCGAACGCCCGGACGAAGACCCGGAGCGCCGCAATCTCGCTCTCGTTGGACCAAGAGTGCAGAAGCGTCAGCTCGGTGGCCCGGGCCTGCGGTGCATGCGAGAGGATCCGAACGAACAGCGCCACGACGAGCCCCGCGGTGCCCCCCCATCGCGGAAGCCCGCTCGACGCCTTCCTGGCGAGAGCCCCGCCCACGGCTACAGCCTCGCCCCCGTCTCCGCGTCGAAGACGCTGAGCCTGTTCGCGGGAAAGAATGCTTGCACCATCTCCCCGACTCGGGGCGGGCGAAAGCTGGTGAAGTCGAGCGCAGCGGCGAGCACCTCGGAGCCCGCCTGCAAAAAAGCCACCCCGCGGTCCCCGATCTTCTCCACGTACTGCAGAGGCAAGGCGAAGCGCCCCCCCACGTCGAACCCGGGCGCCTCGCCGAGCGCAAAGTGCTCGGGCCTCATGCCGACCTGGATGAGGCAGCCCGGCTCGGGGCGGCGCGCGAACTCGTAGCGGCTCAGGTTCAGGCGAGTGCCCGTGGCCGCGGCGACCCCGCTGATCTCGTCTCCCTCGATCGAAAGCTCCGCATCCAGAAGGTTCATCGGCGGGGAGCCAATGAAGGAGGCCACGAACGTGTTGGCGGGTGCGGCATAGATATCGTCGGGTGTGCCAACCTGCTGAATGACCCCCTCATTCATGATCGCGATTCTCGTCGCCATGGTCATGGCTTCCACTTGGTCGTGTGTGACGTACACCACGGTATTTTCGAGCTCCGCGTGGAGGCGCTTGATCTCGAGCCGCATTTCCGTGCGCAGCTTGGCATCCAAGTTCGACAAGGGCTCGTCGAACAGAAAGAGCCCCACCTTCTTCACCAACGCGCGGCCGATGGCCACGCGTTGGCGCTGCCCGCCGGACAGCTCGGCGGGCTTGCGCCCGAGCAGACCTTCGAGGCGAAGCAGCTTGGCTGCCCAGCGAACGCGCTCGTCCACCTCCGCGCGGCTGAGCCGCTGTGCCGCGAGCCCGAACTTCAGGTTTCCCTCGACCGACTTGGTCGGATACAGGGCGTAGGACTGGAACACCATGGCGAGGCCCCGGTCCTTCGGCTCCAGCCCCGTAACATCGCGACCGCCGATGTGGATCGCGCCCGCCGTGGCCTCCAGGAGCCCTGCGAGCAGGTGAAGCAGCGTGGTTTTTCCGCAGCCGGAAGGGCCGAGCAACACCAAGAACTCGCCGTCTTCCACTTCGAGATCGAGGGCCTGAAGCACGCGGCTATTGCCGTACTCGTGCGTGATGTTCGATAACGCGACAGCGGGCATTGCTCAGCCTTTGATGGCCCCCGAGGTAATCCCCTGGACGAAGAACTTCCCGAGCGAGAAGTACAGGATCAGGGGAGGCATCGCAGTGAGCAACGCGGCAGCCATGGTGACGTTGTATCGGACCTCGCCGAATTGGCTGAGCACGGTATTCGCCAGGATCACCGTCATCGGCTGGGCACCGATGCCTCCGAAGGTCAGCCCCACGATGAAGTCGTTCCACACGGTGGTGACCATCAAGATGGAGACCACGACGAGAATGTTCTTGGACATGGGCAGCACGATCTCCCAGAAGATTCTCCAGAAGCTGCCGGAATCCAGCAGGGCAGCACTGAGCAACTCACGGGGAACGTTCTTGTAGAAATTTCGAAACATCAGCGTCAGCAGGGGCATGGTGAGCACGGCGTGAACCAGCGCAACGCCCCAGACGGTGCCAAAGAGCCCGAGCTGCGCGACCAACATGACGAGCGGGATCATCACGATCTGAAAAGGCACGAACGCGCAGAGGAAGAGCACGAAGAGAAAGGTCCCGGCCCAGCGCACGTTCCACAGGGCGAGGGCGTATCCCGTCACCGAGGAGATCCCGATGGAGAGAACCAGGCTCGGCACGAGGATGGCGACCGAAGTGGAGAAACCGACGCGGATCCCTTCGCACGTCGTCCCGGCGCAAATCTCGGACCAGGCCTCCCGCCACGGCTCCACCGTCCACGTCGTCGGCAAGGAGAAGATTTCGCCAAGCGCCAGCTGATCCATCGTTTTGAGTGAAGTGAGAACGACGACGTAGAGCGGCAGGACGACGAAGGCCGCGCACATCGTCAAGAACACCCACACCGCGACCGAAGAGCCACGGATCCTCTTCTTCCTACCGCCGCTCGCGCGGCGAATGGAGAGCGGGGGGGCCAGATGCCCATCGGCCTGGCTCGTCACGGCTTCCTCGCCGCTTGCCGCTTCAGCTGCCAGGTCGTGGTCAACACCAACGGAAGAAATACGATCGCCGTCATCGCCAACATGACGACCGCGGCCGCGGACGCGAAGCCCACGTTACCACGGGTACCGAAGGCATTGAGAACGAAGTACGCCGGGGTCCAGGTGGAGGTGCCCGGGCCCCCGTTGGTCATGGCGACGACGATGTCGTAGGCTTTGACGACGCCGAGCGAAAGCAAGATCCCACACGTCAGGAAGGTCCACCGGAGCATCGGGACGATGACCTCCACGTACAGCCTCCACACACCCACGCCGTCGATGCGGGCGACGTGCCACAGCTCTCTATCGATGGACTTCAAGCCGGAGAGCATGAGTGCCATGTAGAATCCCAGGCTGTGCCAAACGGAAGCCAAGATGATGCCATACATGGCCGTGCGCGGATCCGCGAGCCAGTCGAACTCGGCATCGGCAAAACCCAGCTGGCGTAGCACGCGCTCCGCTCCGAGATCGGGATTGAACATCCACCGCCAAACGATGCCGGTCACGATGAACGAGAGGGCCAGGGGGTAAAGGAAAACGGTGCGAAAGAAGCTCTCCCGGCGGGACTCGCGTTCCACCATGGCGGCGATCACGAAGCCGAGCGCAATCGCCACAGCGCCGCCAGCGGAAAGGATGAGCACGTTCTCGAGCGCGACCGCCCACGCCTGGTCGTAAAGCAGCCTTTCGTACTGGCGGGACCAGTTGTCGGCAATCGCGTAGCTCGGGAAGATCCGCGAATCCGTGAGCGAGAGGTACAGCGTCCAGGCGATGGATCCGACGAATGCCACGGCGGTGATCGACACTGCAGGCGCGAGCGCAACCAGGGGCGCCAGCTTCGTCCGTCGGATCGCCATGGCCCGTCGTAGCAAACTCAGCCGCGATGCCAACGGCGGCGGCGGCGAGGAGCCCGACGCAGCGGGCGAGAGCGGACCGGGGCGCAGTACGGCCGGAGAACCAAATTTTCTACGCGCCCGGGGCTCGTCGCCCCACAGCCGCCGGGCCAAACCGACCCCGCAGCAAGCGCGGGTGAGCGCGCCGCGGTCGCCGACAGGAGGCATCCGGACGTCGCCCTGGGCTTGCCCGCGGTGCGCAACACGACGGCTCGCGGTGGCACGATGCGACTACCGCTCGGCGGCAACGCGGCGGATGACGGCGATGCGGCGACCCGGCCGAGCGCCAGCCGGCACCGAGCGCCGCGCGTGGGCAGAAGGCCCGGCTCGGCGTACGCGCTCGCGAGGCCTCGGCGCGAGGCACGCAACCATGGGCGTGAGCCCGGAATGTTCCAGGCTCGAGTGCACCACGAAACAGGAGTATTGAAGTCCGGGCGGCCTGGCGCCTCGCGGGCGAGCCAAACGCTCGTGTCGACGTGGCCCCGAGTCGCACTCGGCGGCGCGGCGCGGCGGCTCCGGCGCGATCCGAGCGAGCCGCGGTGCGTCGACGGGTCGAAACCGTCGGCGCTCGGCGCGGCTCGCCATTCGGTTGCCCCAAGGCCCCCGAGAGCGCCTTCGCGTCAGAAGCTACCGCTCGCGCGCAGACCGCAACCGGCGGAAAAGCAGCCGGCCGCCACGGTCGCACTTCGTTCCGAACTCGGCAGGTCGAGCACGAAAAGCGTCGCGCCGACGCCGAGCGCGACGACTCCGGTGACCCAGAGCACGTCCGTCGTCAGCGCGAGCGTGGAGGCGCTCTCGTGTGCACTTTCGAGCGAGGGATCGAGGCAGATTTTGCCTTCGCATTCGCTCTCGAGTCGCTCCGCCTCGGAAGAAGCCATCAGCCCCGTGACGAGGCTGGCGCCGATCAGCGCGGCGCCCGCGCCCCCCGCCACCCACGGCCACACGCCGAAGCGCGAAGAGTCGCCCGGGCTCTCGGCGGGCGGCGGCGTGAGCGGAGCTTGGGTCGCGGGCGGCGGCGGCTCGGGCACAGCCTCCACGACCGGCAGCGGCGGGGGCTCGGGCAGGAGCAGCTCCAGGCGGCGCCCTTGCTCGATCGTGAAGTCGCGTACGAACGTCTTCTTCCCCGGAGCGCTCACCCGTAGCAGGTGTCGCCCGGGGTCGATGCGCATCGGCTGATTGGGGTCGTCGACGACTTTGCCGTCGAGGCGAACCTCGCCTCCCGCGGGTACGTCGCCCAGTACCAGCACGGGGATCCGGCCCGAAAGGGCGGCGATGCGTTCGCGCGCCGCGGCGGTCCAGATCTTGCGCCGCCGCGGGTCCTCCGACTTCTCGCCGTCGGCGAGAGCTCGCTCGAAGGTCGCCAGGGCTCGCAGCAGCTGCCCCTGTGGCTCGTAGCAATTGCCGAGGTTCAGCAGTGTACCCGGGGAAGGGTCGAGCTGCATGCTGAGCTCGAACTTTTGACAGGCCTCGTAGAAGCGTCCTTGCTCGAAGAGGCGCCGCCCTTCCTCGAACGCGGCGTCGGCCTCCGCCGTGGTGACCTCCTGGGCGCGCGCGGAGCCGACCGGCAGCGCGACGGCACACGCGCACGTAAGCAGCGCCGCCAAGAGCGGGGTGGGGATCACGGCGACGATGGGGGTCCGATTCGAGTACATGTCTGCTGCTCCGCGGCTCAGCGCCGTGTCTCCGTCGTGGAACGGAACGGGCCGCGGCGAACGTAATCCTTTCGGCAAGACCACTCTTCTTCCCCCACCGCGCAGAGGAAGTGCACCTACATCCCGCGCAGCTGGGCGCCGCTGTCGGCGAGGCGCCCCGCCCGGAGCCGCGGCGCGCGAGGCTGCTTCCTTTCTCGACGGGCGAACCTCCGATGGGCGTCGTAAAATCTCTGGGCGCCCGCCTCGGGCGCCGTCGGCCGGCGCACGAACGCCGATCCCCCCTTCCTTTGCCCTTCTTTGGAGAAGCCTTTGCTCGAGCCCGGACAAGTTTTCGCTGACCGCTACCGGGTCATCCGCCAGTTGGCGGAAGGCGGCATGGGTGCCATCTTCGAGGCGCAGCACGTCGCCACCGAACGCAACGTCGCGCTCAAGTTGCTCTTCCCGCACATCATGAGCATGGCGAGCGCCCGCAAGAAGTTCGAGCTGGAAGCCAAAGTCTCGGCGCGCGTCAACAGCCCCTTCATCGTCGCGGTGCTCGACGCGGGCTTCGACGAGCGCACGCGTTCGCCCTTTCTGGTGATGGAGCTGCTCGCCGGGCAGACGGTCACGGACTACGTCGAAAGCCGCGGGGCGCTGACCGCCGACGAGGCGCTGCCGCTGCTCGAACAAGTTGCCGACGGCCTGGACGCTGCGCACGGCTACTCGGAGGGCGGGGTCGTCAAGCCGATCGTGCATCGCGATCTGAAGCCGGACAACCTCTTCATGGCCCGCGAGCGCGGCTCCTTCGTGATCAAGATCCTCGACTTCGGCATCGCCAAGGTGCTCGGCGAGACGAGCAACGTGAGCCAAGAGGTGCGGGGCACCCCGCTGTACATGGCCACCGAGCAAATCACAGCGGGCGAGCTCTCGCCGCAGACCGATGTCTGGGCGCTCGGGTTGATTGCCTACTACATGCTGACGGGCAAGAATTACTGGCGCTCCGCCAATCAAGAAGCGGCGAACATGCAGTCGCTGTTCGCCGAGATCCTCACGCTGCCGATCGAATCGCCGAGCCTGCGACTTCGCGAGGTCGAGTCGAACGTGGCCTTGCCTCCGAAGTTCGACGCGTGGTTCTCCCGGTGCGTCGACCGCGCACCCTCGCGACGCTACGCCTCCGCGGGCGTCGCGATCGAGGAGCTGGCGCGCGCGTTCCGGCGCACGCCTCGCATGCGAACGCGCCCCTCGACGCGAGCCGCGCAGTCGTTCGCCGCCACGGAGGCCGCCGTCGTGCCCGCCGCGGTCAAACGCGGGGTCAAATCCGCCACGGCAGCCTCGCTTCCGGGCATGGCGAGCGAGCACCAGAGCCTCGCAGGCGTGCCGCGCTCGGGCGATCGGCGCCCCTGGTGGATCGGGGCCGCCGTCGCCGCAGCGCTCGGGCTCGGCATCGGCGTCGTTCGGCTCTCGGCCGGTTCGGGGGACGAGCCCGCGGCCGCACTGCCCTCCGCGGAGAAGCGCTCGAGTGGGGTATCGAGCGCCGCAGACCCCGCCCCCGCCGAAGCGAGCTCGAAACCCCGAGCCGACGAGGGGGCGGCGGCGAGGAACGAAGCCCGACAGCCCCAGGCGGCCGGGCCCGCGGTGCCCGCGGTGCCCGCGGAGGAAATAGACGAGCTCTCAGACCGGGCGATCACGCCTTCGCCGGCGCAGCCTGATGCCCCGCCGGCAGGGCTCGAAGCGACGGCCGCCGGTTCGCCGGCGCCCGCACCGCAGGCAGCGAAAGCGAAGTCGAAGAAGATCGAGCGCAAGTCGCGCGGCCGAGCCAAACCCAAACCGCCGCGTCGGCGCACGGTGCGCCGTTCTCCGGCCCCCGCTGCCCCTCCTCCCAAGCTTTCGACGAGTGACGCGTACCGACTGCGCTGAGCGACGACCCCGGAGCGTCATGGCTGCGCACCCGAGTCGCTGCGGGGTAAGGCGCGGCCAATCGGCGTCCGTAGCCACCGGCGTGAGCCCCGATTGCACTCGCCCGCGCCCCCACCCCTCACGAAGCCCGCGATCCGTTGCGTGGCCGGCGCGGATCGCGCTGGCCCTCGCCGCGGCGAGCTGCACACCCGCGCTCGACCTGGACGGCTATTCCTTCCCCAACGCGGGAAGCGCAGGCGCCGGCGCGGGGCCAGGCGGCAGCTCCGGCCGCGCAGGGACTGGGGGCAGCGCTGGGCAGGGCGGCGCGGGCGGCAGCTCCGGCGACGAAGGGACCGGGGGCAGCGCCGGACGAAGCGGCGCGGGCGGCAGCTCCGGCCTCGCAGGGACCGGGGGCAGTAGCAACGCGGGCACCTCGGGAGTGGGAGGGCAAGGGGGCAGCACGGCGATTGTGGGCGACGCGGGCCCGCCGAGCGGGGCCGACGCCGCGGCCCCCGACGGGGGGAGCGACGCCGGCGGCAGCGGAGGCAGCGGCGGGGGCGACGCGAGCGCCCCCGAGTGCGCCACCACCGAGCGCTGCGTGCCCGACGTGCCCGCGGGCTTCAGCGGGCCGATCATGCTGGGAGTCGGGACCCCCGGAACCTGCCCCACCGAATTCGGCACGGTCCTCGACGTGATTCACGACGGGCTGCAGCCCGGCGCCGCGACCTGCGACTGCGGCTGCTCGGTGAGCAGCGTGGTGTGCCGGCTACAGTCGGAGAACACGGGCGACTTCTTCAACCCGACGACGGCCTGCGAGTCGCCGCCGACGGCAGACGACTGCCTGACGGCGCGCTCGGACGCGAGCTGCAACCCCATACCCTTCGAGGACATTCGGGCCAGCACCTGGTCCTCCACGGCGCAGACGTGCGGCGGCGGCACCGCCACGGCCAACTGCGGCGGCGGCCGCTGCATGCCGGTGGATGAGAGCTTCGGCAGCGTGTGCGTCGAGGCCGCCGGCACACAAGCCTGCCCGGCGGAGTTCCCGGTGCGCTCCGTGTATTTCGCGGACTTCGCCGACGACCGCAGCTGCTCCACCTGCGGTTGTGTGCCCGAGGATCAGGCCTGCCAGATCACCATCGAGGTCTGCAGCGTGGCGTTCTTCACGACGACGTTGGACGAGGGCCAGCAGCAGTGCCTGAACAGCAGCGACGGGGACGGCGTGAACATCCAGCTGGCCACCGTCGTGGAAAATGGCAGCTGCGCGCCATTCGGCGGTGCGCTCCAGGGGACCGTCACGGAGCGCGACCCGCGGACCGTCTGCTGCCTCGAATGAGGCCAGCGCCCCCGCGCGACACGCCTCCGGGCCCTGCTCCGCCTGCGCGAAATCCACCTCGCCGTGATGTGGGAACCAGCCGGGCACCGCCGACGGCAGGCCGCGGTGACGCTCGAGAACTGCCGCCATCGCCCCCGTCGGGGGGCTCAGCAGGAACTCGAAGGCGACGATCTCGATCAGGGCCGCGATCCCTACTTCGCGCAGCGTTTCGTGAAACAGCGGCTCCACCGCGCGATCGCGCAACCGCAGCCAGGCCACCAGCCGCCGCGCCCCCTCGCGGTGCCCCAGAGCGGCCTGGCCGAGTCGATCCACCAACCGTACTCCAGGCCCCGGGTGTCCCCATTTTTCGAAGCTCGACGCAAGGGCGTTGCCCTGTCGATTCGAGGGCGCTAGTGGAAGCGGACGGTGCGAGAGAACACGGCGAGCAGCACGGCGCTGGTGATTGCGCGCAGCACTTGGGTGTGCGGGCGGGGGCAGCAGGCGGGCGAAGGCGAGCTCTGGCCCCGCGAAGCCGTCGAGCTGAGCCGCTGGTTCCTGGCCGATCATGCCGCCGATTGGCGCCTCTTGCAGAGCCGCTGGTACCGCTGGTGCGGCGCGTGGCTCGAGCGCTGGATCATCCCGGGAATCCAGTTGCACTACGCGGCGCGAAAGCTCGTCGTGTCCCGCAGCGTCGAAGCAGCCATCCGCCGAGGCGCGCGCCAGGTGGTCGTCATCGCCGCAGGGTTCGACACCCTCGCCTACCGACTGCACCGCCACCACCCGAGCGTGCGCTTCATCGAAATCGACCATCCCGCCACGCAAGCGCTGAAACGCCGAAGCCTCGAGAGCCGAGAAAAGAGCGGAGAAAATTTCGAAATGGCGGCCGCCGATCTCGAGCGGACGCCTTTGGCCGAGGCGCTCGTACGAGCCGGCGCGCGCCCGAATCTACCGGCGGTGGCGGTGATGGAGGGGCTCCTGATGTACTTGGAGCCGGATCAGGCCGAGGCCTGCGTGGCCACCCTCTCCGGGCATTTCGAGCAGGATCTCACGCTGGCGCTGACCTTCATGGTGCCCGATGCTCGGGGGCGGGCCCGCTTCCAGGGCGGCAGCCGCTGGCTCGATCTGTGGCTCGGCCTGAATGGGGAGCCGTTTCGCTCGGTGCTCACCCGCGAGGAAATGTCACGGCTGCTGCGGCAGGCTGGCTTCGGCCGCCAGAGCCATTGGGACCACGATCGGCTGCGCGCCGAGCTTCTGGGCGGCCGCACGGAGCCTCTGGCGCACGGCGAGCAAATCTGCGTCGCCAGTCGCCCCGGCGGCACGCCGCGAGGCCCCGAGGACAGCGGCCACTTCCCCGGAGAGCCGAACGGGCGAGGCTGACCCGCCCCGGGCGGCGCGCGCCTCGGCCGGCTCGAACGAGCGAGGCGCAGGGCCCTGCCCCCGTGGCACCGACTCCTCCGCGCACTGCCCCTTCACCCGATGCGGTTGGGGATTCGCCCCGCTGCGTAGACGACCTTCTTGGGCGACCTTCCCGATAGCGGCCGCGCGATGGCGGGCTCGGCGTACGCCGCCTTCTGGGCGGTGGCCTCGTCTGCCGTCTTCGCCAAACGCACTCGCGCCCCCGGCCCACGTACTGGTCCACAGGCATCCACGGGGCGGTCACACACGCGGATCGACCGCATGGTCGCTTCCCCCAACCCCGCCGCGGCGAGCCGCTCGACGACCTTCCCCTTCCCCTGTTCGCTCGGGGTCCCGTCGAGGTCTCCGCGGGAGACCAAGTACTTGCGGGAGGCGTCCTCACCCGGGTCGAAAACCTCGAACAGGCCGCCGGTTTCCCATCGCTGGCGCCAGGTGCGTTCGATCGGCAACGCGTCGTAGCGAGCGCCGCGCTCGCCGCCGACCGGGCTGAACGGACCGACCCGCGAGCCGACCCGGGTGGTCAGGAGGGTGGCGCGTTGCCACGCCGCCGGCAACTTGGCAGCCCCAACCGCGCGGCGACGGGAGCCGCTCCGCCCGAGGAGCAGCCGCCGCCGCATGCGGCCCTGCCGCGCTTTCGATGCGCATTGGCCCAACTCGCGCTCGGATACCGAGATTCGGATGCTCCTCCAGGAGGGATTGCGTGGCTCCGAGCGTCGGCGCCACGCACGACGAGCTGGCGCCCCTCGGCTCGAGGGCTAGAGTGGGCGCACCGGTCCGGGCCGCGAACCATGAGGATATCCGCCATTCTTCCGTGCCTTCCGGTGGGGCTGGCGCTGCTCGGCTGTGCAGCTGGAACCGATTCCACGTGGCTACACATCGAAGGCCCGGGGCTCGAGGTGGAGGCGTCCATCGAGGGCTGTAGCGAAGCACAAGCCCGCTCACTCACCGCGGCGGCAAATCTCGCACAATCGCAGCTCGCGCGCGGCGGGCGCGAGCTGCTGGCCTGTTTGACGGAGTACTCGCTGACGGCTACTGGCGGCGACAGCCCGGAGCTCATCCTTCAGCGCCTGCGCGTGGGCAGCGTGCAGCTGCGCTGCGAAGCGCTCGGGTCGAGCGCCATCAAAGCCGCCGCGCTGGTGGAGCAGGAGGATCGGGCCGTGGTGCGCTTCAACACGGCCTACCTCGAAGAGGGCCCTCACGTGCTCGGGTTGGCGGCCACCTTGTTGCACGAGCTGACACACGCGCGCGGCTACCGCCACGGGGCGGGCAGCCCCGAGTGGGCCGACGACCCCCGGGCGCCGACGCGCACGAGAACCTCCACCTGGCACGACCTCAGCGTGAGCCAGCAGGTGGCTCGCTGCTCGGCCGCGATGGCGGCCGGCCAATACCGGGTGGCGATCGGTGCCCTCGGGGACTACGCGGACGCCGATCCGAACGTGCCGCGCGGCAATTTCGCGGCGCGCAGCGATCACGTTCGAGCCGCATGGCTCGCCCCGCTGGGAGCTCGCAGCGAAAGCGCGGGCCGTGGCGAAGGCTGGGACGAGGAAATTGCCTGCGGCGGGGGCACGTTCAGCCGGGGCTTCGCGTGGTGGGGAAACGAAGGGCTCGCCGGGTTGACCATGCCGTGCGCCAGCCGCGACGGGGCCGCGTCGGAGCGGAGCAGCGCCGCCATTCAGCCCGCGACGGGGGTCGAGCCAGTCGACGAGACGCCCGCAATCGACGAGGAGCCCAGCGGCACCTTGGACGCATCCCCCCGCCTGCGAACGTGCCCGCGGGGCACCCTCGTGGTGGGGGCGGCCGCGCGGGAGTCCGCTGGGATCGCGGGGCTCGAGCCCGCCTGCCAGAGCGCCTCCGCGCTGCGGCGAGGCGAGCTGGCCGGGCGGGAGCTTGCGGCGGGCGCGGACCCGCTCGGCGCGACGTATCGCTGGTGCCCACCGCGGATGGCCGTTCGGCGCCTGCTCGTGAGCCGCCGCGAAGCGGGCCGTGCCGGACCTGCGGGCGGTCTGCGCATCGAGTGCGCCGCACTGGACGAGGGAGAGTCCCCGCGCACGGCTCTGTCGGGGCGCGAGGAGGAGCGCGCCGACCTGCGTGTATTTCGCGAGCTGTGTGCCACGGGGTCGGTGTTGCGCGTCTTCGAGGGCCGGGCGAGCTCGCGCGTCGAGCGCCTCGAGGGAACCTGCGCAGAGCTAGAAGTCACGGGGTCTGGCGCGCTCCGGTATTCCCCCGAGGGGGCGGCGACCGCAGCGCTCGAAGGGCACGGCGGCTACGGGGGCCGCTACAGCGTCGAGTCTGCCGATCCGAGTTGCCCATCGGGTCAAGCCCTGGTGGGCGTCGAGGTGTCGATGGACCGCCGCCGGGCGCCGGGATCGGACGCGACCGGTTCGGTGGTGGTGGGGCTCAATGGGCTCTGTGCGCCTCTGGCGGCGTGGTGGCAATCCGACTCGGGCCACGCCGCGGCAGAAGAAGCCGGCGCGACCGAACGCGCCACGGCACAGGCGGGGGCCGAGGCGGAGCTCACTCTCTCGCCCATGGGTTGGATGGGCCAGCAGACGCGCGACACTCGGCGGCAGCTGTGCCCGCAGGGCCTCTTCGTCGGAGGCTGGGATGTGGGAGCCGGCGCAACGCCTGGCACCGCCGAGGAGCCGTGGGTACAGACGCTGGCCCTGCACTGTGTGGACCCCGGGTAGCCGCGGCGCCGCCTCGACGCTCGCGGACCAGTCTCCGAGCCAACCCCCAGGAGCCGCCCCCCAGCGCCGGTGGCGGACCACGCTGCCGCAGAGGCTGCGAGCGGAAACCCGAGACGGGCGCGGCGGACAGGCCGGCGGCCGGCGCAACCCGTCGTGGTGCGTCGCAGGCCGCCGGCTCGGACCGCGGCCCGCATCCCCCTCACGAAAAAGCCCCGTGCCGCTGAAAAGCCTGGCCCATTCG
This sequence comes from Polyangiaceae bacterium, assembly GCA_050299315.1. GTDB lineage: Bacteria > Myxococcota_A > Polyangia > Polyangiales > Polyangiaceae > SZUA-265. The sequence goes on along the minus strand of JBNKVS010000028.1, from coordinate 160,312 downwards.
CGGCTTTTTCGCGATCGATCACCAACTCCCGACGAATCTCGATCCATGCGCTGCTTCCTCCCCTCCCCTCGCTGCGCCGCTCTGTCGGCCTCTCTGATGTCCATTCTGGGGACATTCGCATGCCAGCCTGCAGAAGCCGTGCCGGCCTCCCGGCAACCCGACGGCTCCGAGCAGGCCCCCGGTGCGGGCGGCGCTCGAGCAGGGAGCGAATCCGCTGCCAGCGGTTTCCTGGCAGAAGGGCCCGCAGACGGCGGTGGCGCGGGGAGCGAAGGCCCCGCGCTGAGCCCGGCAGAAGAGCCCCCCCCCGAGCCGCGCGCCGACGCGGGGGCGCCGCCGCCCGACGCGGGCCTCGTCGAGCTCCCGCCTGCCGGCTTGGTGGGCACGCCGTCCAGGCCGCAGCTCAGCCCGGCTCAAGCTCCGTCCTTCTCGATGCGCTCCTACCTCGCCAGCGCCGGCAGCCTGGAGGACGGTCTGGTGCGCGACGACTGGGATCCCGCGGAGGCCATCGAGCCCCTCGACGACTTGACCCCGGACTTCGTGGTGGCCGCGGAAGGCGGCACCCACACCACGGTGCAGCAGGCCATCGACGCCGCGATCGCCGCCGGGGGCGAGGGTCGGCGCTACGTCGAGGTGCGGCCCGGCACGTACCGAGAAGTCGTCTGCGTGCCCTCCGGTGCCCCGCCGCTCACTCTCTTCGGGTCCGGCGCTGCGCCGGAAGAAACCGTAATCGTTTTCGACAACTACTCGGGAAAGCCCAAGCCGCCGGGGACCCCCGCCAACCCCTGCAACCCCAACGCCGACAGCGCCACCTTCGGCACGAGCGGCAGCGCCACCTTCGCCGCGTACGCCCGAGGCTTCGTTGCGCGCAACTTGACGATTTCCAACGACACCGACGAGTCGACGGCCGAGGGCGGAGTCCAGGGGGTGGCGCTCATCACCCAGGGCGACCGCCTGGTGTTCGAAGGGGTACGAGTGCTGGGCAACCAAGACACGCTCTACGTCAAGTCACCGAACACGAGCAGGGTGGTTCGCGCCTACTTCAAGAACTGTTACGTCGAGGGCGACACCGATTTCGTTTTCGGCCGCGGCACGTTCGTTCTCGATGGTTGCACCCTGCACTCGCTCACCTCGCGAACGGGAAGCGGCGTCGTGCTCGCCCCGAGCACCGACGCGCGCAACGCACGCGGGATCCTCGTCATCGACTCGATGTTCACGGCGGACGCCGCCGCGGAGCAAGGCAGCACCGCCCTCGGCCGCGCGTGGGACGAAGGCCAGGGGGACGAGCAGCAATACGCGCTGAACGTCCAAACCGGGGTCTACCCCAACGGGCAAGCGCTGATCACGCGGTCTTTCCTGGGCGCCCACATCGCTCCGCTCGCGCCCTGGCGGCCCGCGGCGACCACCTCGCGCGCGTTCTCCTCGACAGCGGGGAGCTTGCCGGCCAACCGTCTCTACGAATTCGACAACACGGGACCCGGCGCGCCGTCGCCCTGAAGCCGGGGAAGCTCGAACCGGCGCCGCGCGGCGCGCTGGCGATCTCCGAGAAGTTTCGGAAGCGCTTCCACGAGCGCGGCGCGCGCCCCGGGTGCCAACGCGCCAGCGCCTGCGGCGCAACTTCTCGAGCGTGAGCGGCGCGGCTCGCATACCCAACGGAAGCGCCCGCCGCGATCCGGCTCGGCAGGAGTCGAGAAACGCTTTCGGACCGGCGCGGAGCGATGGAGCTCGCGCCCGTCGACGCTCGCCGAGGGCAATTGCCGCCCATGCATCGCGAGCTCCGACACCGGAGAGCCGTCGGCGATGACTCAATCGAAGAGACGCGCGGAGCGAAAAGCGAACGAATCGTTTCTACGCTGGCGAGCATCTCCGCTCCAATTGCAGCTCGCAATGGAAGGCTGTACAAGCAACATGTCACCTCGCTCGCGGGCTGCTTGCACGGGAGCGCGACTTCATCAGGAGAAAGCCGCCTCATGCAACGAATCGCTTCGTTGAGCGCGCTGTTGCTCGGAGCCTATGCGTGCTCGAGCAGCAGCCAGAGTTCGATGCCTCTCGGGCCACCCCCGGAGGCCGCCGAGGTCGATGGCGAGCGAGGAGCCATGAGCGGCGCGCCTCCGGAGCTCGAAGGCAATTCGGAAGGTATGGGCTCACCCGCGCTCGAGGGCTCGCCCGTGGGCGAGAGCCCACGAGGCTCACAAGCGTGTACCGAGGGCGTGATCCAGCCCGGGCGCGCTCCGCTCCGGCGCCTGACGCGCTTCGAATACAACAACACGGTCCGTGACCTTTTCGGGGATACGACGCAGCCCGCCAACGCGCTGCCCCCAGAGGAAATCGGCAACGGCTTCGGCAACGATGCCGACGCGACCTCGGTTTCCAGCCTGCTGGCGGAGCAGTACGCGCTGATCGCCGAAGGGATCGCGGCCCGCGCCACCGCCAGCTCCGAGGCGCTGGAGAGGCTCTCGCCCTGCGCGGCTCTGGTGGCCGACGCCGCAGCGGGCGAGGACGATTGCGCGCGGACCCTCATCGCCGACGTGGGCTCGCGCGCCTTTCGGCGGCCCCTCGGCGAGGAGGAAGCCGAGCAGCTCTTCGCGCTCGAGCAGACCCTTCGCAGCACGCCGGGCGCTTCGTTCGAATCCGCCATCGCCGGCGTAATCGAGGCCATCTTGCAGTCGCCGGACTTTCTCTACCGAGTCGAGTTCGGCGTGCCGGACGAGCTCGACCCCGCCGTGTCGAGGCCGAGCGGGGACGAGATGGCCGTGCGCCTTTCGTACCTGTTTTGGGGGTCCCAGCCGGACGAGCCACTGCGCGAGGCAGCGCGGGCCGGGGCCTTGTCGACCGCCGAAGGGGTTCGTGAGCAGGCGGCTCGCCTGCTCGACGACCCGCGCTCGCACGAGGTCGTCCGCTTCTTCTTCGACAACTTGTTGCCCATCAGCGGCCTGAGCGACATCCAGCGAGACGAAGAGCAATTTCCGGCGTTCTCGCGCAATGTCGGCGCGGCGATGCGAGAGGAGACTCAGCGCTTCCTCGAGCACGAGATCTTCGAAGGGGAGGGTACGTGGCCGTCTGCTCTGACTGCCCCCTACACGTTCGTCAATGGGCCGCTGGCAGACTTCTACGGTATCGACGGCGTGACGGGGCCGGAGTTCGTCCAAGTGCCGGTGGATACTTCCGAGCGCCTCGGTTTCCTCACGCAGGCGGGGGTGATGACGGGTACGGTGCCCACCAACAAGAGCAACCCGGTGCTCCGAGGCTCTTTCATCGTGAACCAGATCCTGTGTCGCAAGATCCAGCTGCCGACGGACCCGGCCATCCTCGCGCAGGTGACGACGCCCGAAGATACGTCGGGTGCCACCGCGCGAGAACGCTTTTCCAAGCACAGCTCGCAGGACGTGTGCCGCTCCTGCCACCAGTTCCTCGACCCGATCGGTTTCGCGCTCGAAAATTACGACTCCGTGGGCCAGTTCCGCACCGAGGAGAACGGCGTGACCATCGATGCGAGCGGACAGATGCCCGGTAGCGACGAGACGATCGTGGGAGGCGTCGAGCTGGCGCGCTGGCTGGCAGAGGAGAGCTCGGTCCAAGCCTGCTTCGCTTCCCACTGGCTCGAGTTCGCGTACGGCAAGCGGCTCGGCAGGGACGACGCGTGCACGCGCGAAACCATCAACGACGCCTTCGAGGAATCCGGCTACAACGTGAGGGAGCTGTTGCTCGACCTCACGCAAACGGACGCGTTCCTCTACTACTCGAGTAGCCTGTAAGGAATTCGACAGCCATGCCCCCATTTCGTTTGAGTCGACGAGCCGTGCTGCGAGGCGCCGGCAGTATCGCCATCGCGCTCCCATGGCTCGAGATCATGCAGCCGGAGCGGTCGGCCCGCGCGCAAGCGAACGGGGCGACGGCGCAGCGCTTCGTCAGCGTATACACACCCGGTGGCGCCGTCATTCAACCCGTCAATCGCTGGTCGCCTACGGGGACGGAAGACGCCCCGGTGTTGAGCCCGATCTTGGCACCGCTCGAGCCGGTCAAGGACCGCATCCTCGTGGTCGACGGGCTCGAGATGGCGAGCGCCGTCGGCGAGCAGCACCAGGCCGGTATCATCGCCCTGCTCACGGGCACCTCCCAAAACATGCCGCCCCCGAACGGCGGCATCCCGGGCATGAACTCGTACGCCCGAGGTCCCTCGATCGACCAGGTGCTCGCCACGCGCCTACAAGCGGACTCTCCCAGGCCTCGCAAGAGCATCGAAATGGCGGTGCGGTGGGCGACGGGCAAGTCCCACGGTCTCATCTCGCCGATCAATGCACTGAACTACGAGGACGACGCCTCCTTCAGCCCGATCCCGCCGCGGCTCGACCCCCAGCAGATTTTCGACGATGTCTTCGGAACGGTCACTCCCGAGGACGGCTCCGACGCGCTCGCGCTGGTCGAGCGAAAGAAGTCCATCCTCGACTTCGTCGACCGTCGCTACGCGGCGCTTTCCCGACGCCTGGGCTCGCTGGACCGCCAGAAGATCGATCAGCACTTGACCAAGATCCGCGAGATGGAGCAAGCGCTCGCCGTCTTCACACCACCTCGCGCCGCTTGCAGCACGCTACCCCGCGTGGACACCTCCGACTACAATCCCCGCACGGGGCTCAACTCCTCCGACAGCGGCTCGGTCACGGACACGCCCACCGACGCGGCCATCCCAAAGGTCGGCATGTTCATGATGGACATGCTGGTCATGGCGCTGGCCTGCGACCTGACCGCCGTGGCGACGCTTCAGTGGAGCGACACCGAGGCGAAGCACACGTTTCCGTGGCTGAACCTGCGCGAGCACCATCACTTCTACCAGCACGACGGCGGCTTCCGCCCCGCCGAATGCGAGGCGATCAACACCTGGTATTCCACCATGCACCTCCACCTGATTCAGGCCATGGCGAGCGTAGACATGGGGGGCCACACGCTTCTGGACGAGAGCGTCGTCTTCTTCGGGTCGGAGCTGGCCGATCCCCCAACGCACCGAAAGATCGGCATGCCCTTCCTTCTCGCCGGCGGCGGCGGGGGCCTGCGCACCGGGCGATGGGTCCGCTACGATCGCCGGCCCCACAACGACCTGCTCGTTTCAATCCTCAATCTGTTCGGAGATCCGCGGGAGAGCTTCGGAGATCCGCGGTTCGCCACCGGCGCTCTGCCGAACCTCGTCTGAGCGGGGGCGGGGCGGGCAAGGGCAAGCGGGCTCCCGGGGCCGGAGGGGGACCCGGAGGCCCTGGGCACAGTCCCGCGGCGGGGGACCGACGAGGGGGCGCGCGGCCCTGGCGAGGAGGGCTCGCTCCCGTGCACGGGTCTTCCGGGGGCGAGGCGCCGGACGGTGCCGCAAGGCGAGGGGGCCATTTCGGCCAGGGCAAGCTACGCGAGGCCGGACTGACTCGCCCCGGGGAAACGCGCGCCGCGCGCTTAGTGGGCTTGCCACGCCGATAGGTTGCAGCATTTCTCCGCCGGCGTTCGCTTTTGCAGGTGGCCGATCCCGCACGCTGCCAAGGCCGAAATGGCTCCTTTTGGATGTCGGGCGGCGCGGCTAGAACGCAGTCGGCGGTCGAGCTATGGTTCATCAGCCGCATGGGTGGGCGCCCACGCGAGTCGAAGCGCCCTACCCAAGCGGAGGTGAGACCTCCGCCACGTGGCGCCGCTGGATGTGCCCGACCAGTGGAGAAAGCGATGAATCCAAAGTATCTCGGAAAGGCAGCGCTGTCGGCTCTGTTGACGGCTGCCGCGTGCTCCGGCCCCTCCATTGACGGAGAGGAAGGCCGCGGCGGGGCGCCTCCAGGCTCGGAGCAGCCCGCTCTGCTGCTGCCGTTCGGCGACTCCGAGGGCTCGGCCGTGGCCCCGAGCGACTACTTCGACCAGTGCGCGGGCCGCGTCGCGAGCACGGAAGCCCTACCACTGAACGTCTTCATTTTGTTCGACACCTCGTGCTCCATGAGTTGCCCGCCCGACATCGCCGGGCCCGGCCAGTGCTGCACGGGAGGGCCGAACGCGCGCATCGACCCGGTGCGAGAAGCCGTCGGCGAGTTTCTGCGAGATCCCGACACGGCGGGGATTCGCGCCGGCATCGGCTACTTCGGAGACCAACCGGTAGGGCTGACCTCATGCAACAGCGACGACTATTCGGAGCCGGCCGTTCCCTTCGAGTACTTGCCCGAGAACTCGACCCCCATCATCACGTCGCTCGGCCGGCAAACCCCTCTCGGGGAAACGCCCACGGGCTCTGCCATCCGAGGAGCGTGCCAATACAGCCGACAGTGGCGGCAAGATCACCCCGGCAACGGCATGGCGCTGATTCTGGTCACGGATGGCATGCCCGAGGCCCCCGCTACCTTCACCTGCAACCCCACCGTGCGCGACGCCGCACAGGCCGCCCGAGAGTGCCTCGACGAGGGCATTCCGACCTACGTGGTCGGAATCGGCGCGAACCTCGACAACCTGCACGAGCTGGCCTCTTCCGGAGGCACGAGTGAAGCCTACCTGGTTCAGGGGACCTCGCGCGTCGCAACCGAGGTGCTCGATGCGCTCGCCGCGATTCGACAGAGCGCCAGCGTTCCGTGCGAATTCTCCATCCCGGAGCCGCCGGACGGAAGCGAGCTGAATCCATCGCTCGTCAACGTCACCTACGCCGGCAGCGACGGCGTACGCACGCTGATCCCGAGCGTGACCGCCCGGGAAAACTGCTCTGGCAATGGCGGTTGGTTCTACAACGACCCGAGCAACCCGAGCTCCGTGGTGCTGTGCCAATCTTCGTGCGACATCGTCACCGTCGGGCTGGTCGCCTCGGCGGTGAGAGGCATCACGGGGGTCGTGCAGGTCCAGTTCGGCTGTCGAACCATCGTGGACCTTCGCTAGAGCGCTCCTTCGAGAATCGGTCCCGCCACGTCCCCCACGCGTCGATGCTCTCCCCTCCCCCGCTCCGCCGTTTCGGCCTGCCGCCGCTTCTCGTATGGCTCCTTGCGGCGTGCTCTTCCGGGGGGTCGAGCCCTCCGAGCGCCTGCGATGCGATCGTCGAGGAGCTGGCGAGCAGCTGGGAGCGGTGCAAGCGAAGCACGTACGAGGCTGCGTACGACTCGTTTGCCGAGGCGTTCGAGTGCGACCGCCTCGGCCCCTCCGGCACCGATCCACAACCGTGCCTCGAGGCCATCGATGCCCTGACGTGCCCGATGGTCAGCGGCGGCGTCATCCCCCAGAGCTGCCAGGGCGTGCTCGGCGAGGGCGGCTAGCCCGGATTTCTCATGACCCGGTCCCGATGGCGCGATGAGTCGTGCCTTTCCGCCCAGCTGCCCGCCGGTCGCGCCGTTGCCCGCTGCCGTACGCCCGCGACCCTGGCGGGGCGCCGCCCCGAGGCGCAATTCGCGCCCCCCTCCTCAGTACACGATACTCGGCGTGAAGCAGGCGATGGTGGTTTCCATTCGGAAGTTCGAGGCGCTGGTGTGGCGCTCGGCGTGAAACACGTCCATCTCGTAGTCTGACCCCGCGCTGAGGCCCAGCTCGGCCGCCTGGGCATCGAAATCGATGCTCGCCTCGCGCTCTCCGTGCATGCCTCCGAGATCGAGCGCCAGGCGGCCGTTGACGAAGATCCACAGGTCGTCGTCCCCGCGGAAGCTGAAGACTTGCCCGGCCTGGTAGGTGAAAGTGAGCCGAATCTCGGTCGTGAACAGGAAGTTGCGCCCCTGGCCCGGGGGGGTCTCCCCGAAGCCCTCGCTCGGCTCGAGGGGGAAGAAGGCGTTGCTCTGAAAGCTGTAGAGCCCGGAGCCCGGGGGGTCTTCCGTCAGCTCGATCTCACGTTCGAACTCGAAGTTCACGCCTTCTGCGCTCCGGTACCACTGATCGAACGTATCCGCCCCGGTGATGACGGGCTCGGTGGGGTGGAACCCGGGGTTGCACTCGCGCTGGCGTTGGTCGTCCCGCGGGCAGCCCACCCCGTCGACAAACACTGGTTTGCCGTCGAGCCCGAGCTCGGGCGCGATGAGGTTCAAGCGCGGCTCGTCCCCGGAGAAGGCCATCTCGAAGTCGGGGTGCGTTTGGCTGAAATCTCGCACGATCACGGGCAGGATGTTGTCGCACTCGTCATCGGGCACGAGATTGTCGTAGCCGAACATCATGCCGGCGCTTGGCGCCGGGTCGGGCGTCGGGCTGGTGGCTGGCGCGGCCGGGCCCGGCGAGACCGGAGGCGGCGCGCCGGCGGGCGCCTCGCCGATCTCGGCCTGTGGCGCGGCTCCGCCGCCGGCAGAGCAGGCCACACCCAGGGCCAGTGCAACGGTTGGGACGACCCCCGCCAAGCGAGGGAGGCGATCGGTGGGGCGTTTCATCGGACGTTCTCCTGCGGCGAGCGCGGAGTGCCTCGCCTCGTCGGCCGATTGTACGCCGTCCGCGCGCGTGGAGCAGCCTCCTTCGTGCACCGGGCGCGCTGGATCGCCCGCGCCCTCCGAGATTCGTCCGGATTCGACCCAGGCCAGGACGATCGCAAACGTTTCCCTGGCTTCCCGGGAGCGACGAGTGCATTCAGAAAGCGGCTTGGCGCCTCGACCGCAACATTCCGTCGCGGCGGGCGAGCGCCCGTGAAATGCCGAACCGGTCCCCTCTCCGCCCCCAGCTCATGGCCCAATTCTCCGATCTTCCACTCGCCACCGCTCTCCTCGACGCGGTGGAGGCCCTCGGGTACCACTCGATGACGCGCGTCCAGGCGGCAGCGCTCCCACCGATTCTAGCGGGAGAAGATCTGTTGGTGTTGGCCGAAACGGGCTCGGGTAAGACGGCTACGTACGGCTTGGGTCTACTGTCCCGATTGGACACCGAGCCGCGCGTCCAGGGGCTGGTGATTTGCCCCACGCGGGAGCTCGCCGAGCAGGTGGCCGCGGAGATTCGACGGCTCGCCCACCGAACCCCCAACGTGCGCGTGTCGACCGTGACGGGAGGAACGCGCTTCGACCTCCAGAAGAGAGCACTGCAGCGAGGAGCACACGTAGTGGTGGGCACTCCCGGGCGCCTGGACGAGCACGCCCGCAAGCAGAGCCTGGATCTGGAGCGCGTGCGCGTGCTGGTGCTCGACGAGGTCGATCGCCTCCACCAGATGGGCTTCGAGGAAACCCTCACCCGGCTTCTCGCAGGCGTGCCCCGGGACCGGCAGACCTTGCTGCTCTCGGCGACCTATCCGGCGTCGGTCGAGCGCCTGAGCGAGAGGCACCAGCACACCACCGTCCGCCGCCTGGAGGTCGAGCCGGAGGCGCGTGACGCAGACGTGGACCACGACCGCGAGGCGCGGGGCGGCTCCGTCGAGGAGCTGTTCTGTCGGCTCGAGGCCAGCCAGCTGAGGCTGGGGTTGGTTCGTTGGTTGGGTCACCTGCGGCCGACTTCGGCCCTCGTCTTTTGCGCCACACGCGAGGAGTGCGACGGCGTCACGGGGGCGCTGCGCGCCGCGGGGTGGTGCGCCGCCAAGCTGCACGGAGCGATGCCGCAAGAGGAGCGAGCCCACTCGCTGCTACTGCTCAGGAGCCGGGCGCTCTCCGTCCTGGTGTCGACCGACGTGGCGGCCCGGGGCTGGGACGTGGAAGGGCTGCAGCTGGTGGTCAACCTCGGGTTGCCCAATCACGCGCACATCTATCAACACCGCGTCGGTCGCACGGGGCGAGCCGGCGCCAGTGGGCGAGCCCTCACGCTGATCACGGCGCGCTGTGAGCAAGAGGGGCGGCTGGCAAAGCTCGAGGCAGCACGCGGTGAGCCCGTCGAGTGGAGCTCGCTGCCCGAAGTCGACAGCCTCCCACTCCCTCCGCCCCCGTTCGGACTTTTGGTGGTCAACGCGGGCAAATCTCGCAAGCTGCGCCCCGGAGACCTGCTCGGCGCCCTGACGGCGGGAGACAACGTTGCCAGCGAGGACGTGGGGACGATCACGATCTCGAACCGGGTATCGCACGTGGCGGTTCGTCGAGCCCGACTCGACGCTGCGCTCCGCCAGCTCTCCGCCGGGCCCGTCAAAGGCCGCAAGGTCAAAGCGCGGCTCGCCGGGCTCTCCGCGCGGGAGCCCGAGCCCACCGGGGCCGAGCCCGCACGAGCCGAGGCAGGCGAAAACGCGCGGCGCCTGGGCTGAGCGCCAACCGCAGGGCGACCGGCGCGGCGGTATCGAGACCTCCCTCACCGCGTCCCGGGCGGCCTGTTGGCCCCCCAAGACGCGCGCGGGCAGCGTCAGCCGTGTCGCCTCCCTCGTCGTGGCGACGATGGCGGCGCTGCGCCCGGTCGGCGTCGCCGCAGCGCTGGGCTCGTAGCTCTGCGGCCAATCCGTGCGGCCCTTCCCGACCGGTTGATGGACCGCAGACCGAACCAGCGACACGCCACGGATCCCGGTGGGCATCGGCTCGGCGCGACCGGAAAAACCAGCGAAGGGCGAGCCACGGGACGGGCAGCCCCCCCGGGAGGTGTCGACGCAGTGACGAAAGCAGACCTGGTAGGGTGACAGCCATGGCACACGCGACGGAAACGGCATCGGCACCACAGGTGAGCGATGCGCTGGGTCTTCCCCTTTCCGGAGTCGAGGCGGTGCTGCGGCTCGCTTCGGACGGAGCCACCGTCCCCTTCATCGCGCGGTACCGCAAGGAGTCAACGGGCGGGTTGGACGAAGAGCAGATCCGCCGCGTGGTCGAGGAGGCCGCGGAGGCCGCACGCGTGGAGAAGCGTCGGTCCGCCATCCTGAGCGCGCTCGACAAGCAGGCCGCGCTGACCCCCGAGCTGCGGGCGCGCCTCGAAGCCGCCGGCGGCCTCGGCGAGCTCGAAGCGATCTACCTGCCCCTCCGAGCGAAGCGGCGCACCCGAGCTCAGCGGGCGAGGGATAGCGGCCTCGAGCCGCTGGCAGAAGCCATGTGGCAGACGACGGGGCAGCCCGCGGCAGCGCTGGCCAGAAAATACGTCGACCCGAGCCAGGGCGTGCCCGACGTGGCGGCGGCGCTGCAGGGCGCGCGGGATTTGTGCGCCGAACGCCTGGCGGAGGATCCCGATTTGAGGGTGAGTCTGCGCGAGGCGTACTTTCGCCGCGCCCGGGTGGTCGTCACCAAAGCCAAGGCCACGCGCGAGCAGGTGACGAACTTCGATCACCAAGTGGGAGAGCTGGCCCGGCTGGGCTCGGTGCCCTCACACCGTTGGCTGGCGTGCTGCCGCGGAGAGGCGGCCGAGGTGCTCCGGCTGCGCTTCGAGTTCGACTCCGCTCCGCTCGAACAGGCCCAGCTACTTCGCCTACCGCGCGCACAGCACGTCAGCTGGAAGGAGCAGGCGCAGCTTTGGGTTCGAGATGCGTTTGCTCGGTTGCTCCTCCCGGCCGCGAAAGCGGACGCGCGCCGCCGGCTGGGAGAGCGTGCCCAGCGAGAGGCCATCGACGTATTTGCCGCCAACCTTCGCCAGCTGCTGCTGGCGCCACCGCTCGGAGCCCGACCCGTGTTGGGTATCGACCCCGGCCAGCGCACGGGCTGCAAGTGTGCCCTGGTGGACGCAGCCGGCAAGCTGGTCGCCGTGGAGACGATTTTCCTGGTCCAAGGGCCCTCGCAGCAGCAGCAAGCGCGCACGATCCTCTCCAGGCTCGCGCGGGAGACACCGGGCCTGGTGGTTGCCGTCGGCAACGGCACGCACGGGCGCGAAACCCATCGCTTCGCGAGCGAAGTGATCGCCGAGGTGGCGCCGGGCGGCGATTCCTTCTGTGTGAGCGTCAGCGAAGCCGGCGCGAGTGTGTACTCGGCGAGCGAGGTCGCGCGGCGCGAGTTCCCCGACCTGGATTTGACCTTCCGCGGAGCGGTCAGCATTGCCCGCAGGCTGCAGGATCCGCTGGCCGAGCTGGTGAAGATCGAGCCGAGAAGCATCGGCGTCGGCCAATATCAGCACGACCTACCGGAAGCGCGGCTCGACGAACGGCTGGCTCAGGTCGTGGAGAGCTGCGTGAGCTCGGTGGGTGTCGATTTGAACACCGCCAGCGAAGAGCTGCTCCGCCACGTGGCGGGGCTGGGCCCCAAGCTGGCCGCAGGGATCGTAGCTCACAGGCACCATCAGGGGCGGTTTCACAATCGCCAACAGCTCCTGAGCGTGGCGGGCCTGGGAGCCCGTGCGTTCGAGCAATCCGCAGGCTTCTTGCGGGTGCACGAAGGCGACCAGCCCCTGGACACGACCTCCGTTCACCCCGAGCGCTACGCTGTGGTCGAGGCGATGGCTCACAGCCTCGGCTCTCCGGTGGCCGCGCTCTTGGGCGACCCGGCTCGCCTCCAGGCCCTGACTCTGGACGACTTTCGGGGCGAGGGCCTGGGTGAGTACACGCTGCGCGACATCGTCGCGGAGCTCTCGCGGCCGGGGCGCGACCCCCGACAGGAGTTTGCTCCCCCCGCGTTCGCCGAGGGCATCAGCCGCCTCGAGGATCTGCGACAGGGAATGAAGCTGGCGGGCGTCGTGACGAACGTGGCCGCCTTTGGGGCGTTCGTCGACATCGGCGTGCACCACGATGGCCTCATCCACGTCTCGAAGTTGGATCGCAGCTTCGTTCGGGACCCGACGAAGGTGGTGCGCGTCGGCCAGCACCTCGAGGTGGAAGTGCTGGAAATAGACACCGCGCGGCGGCGAATCAACCTCGCCCGCGTGCTGGAATGAGCTCCTCGCCCTCCCCCGCATCCAGGCGCCTGACCGGGCCCAGCGAGCCGAGGTGGCCCTGACCCGCTCCTCCCCCCCGGTGCGCCGGCGAGGCCGCTACTCGAGCAGCCCGCGCGCCGGGCCGGTGGGGGGCGAGAGGTGGCACAGGCCGCAATCTCGGATGTCCGCATCGAAGCGGTCGGAGCGATCGTGGATGGTGTGGACTCGTATGTCGAGCGCGTTGTCGAGCTCGATGCCGAGCGACGCGTGACAACCAAAGCATGCCCTTCGATCCTCCACGCCGTGCAACAAGCTGGCAAAGCTCGTCTCGGGCTCGCCGTGGCAATCCACGCAAACGGTGTCCGGAGTGAAGGTCGTGGGCGCCGACTCCCCCACGGCAATCTCCACCGTCGCGCCACGGTTGAGCGCCTCCCCCTGGAAATCACGCCTGGCTTTGACGGCCAGCACATAGGTGCCGGGCTGAGCGTCGAGCGGAATCGTGAACGTCAGCACGTCGCTCACCGGGAGGGCCCACAGGCTCGGATCGCCGAGCCCGCCGAAGACGATGGCCGAAGGGGGCACCGTCTGCGCCACGGAGGTGAAGCCATCGACGGCAGTCGTCGCGAACGGCACCTGCGGCCCGAAGAACAGCAGCGGATCGACGACGGTTTGAGGGGTCGCCAGCTCATCGGTCGGACCGGAGAGCGTGGCGAGCAGGGTCGACTCGCGGTGCTTCAGCGCATAGTAGAGCCGCGTCGACACGCTCAGGTCGAGGTAACGCAAGCCGCCGGTACCGACGCCTGCGAGGAAATCCGCGTAGGTCGGGAGCTGCCCCGGCGGATGCAGGCGGTTTCCCTGCCCATCCCGAAACGTCACCCGGAAGGAGACGGACTCGCCCGGCTCGTAATGCGAGCCGCCATTCGGTGGCGCTTCGGGCTCGAGCTCCACCTCGAAACCAGGCTGCAGCGCGGGCTCTTCGACGGTGCTGACGGCCACCTCGAAGGGAGCCGAAGGGAGCCGATTCCAGGAGAGCCGCAGCGAGGCCGCACACGCGGGGACGACGCGCGACTGCCGCGGCGCGTCGAGGGCAGCGCGCAGCTGCACGAGCCCCTCGGCGACGAAGCTCGCCCCCGCGCAATCGCCGATGCCCGGACAGCCCACCGCCAGTTGCCGGGCATTGAAGCGGCGAATGAACACGTCGCTGGGCGGCGCCGAGCCGTCGTCCCGCCCCGCCGCGACGACCCAGGAAGCCCCCGCTGGCCCGCCGCTCGCGTCGAGCGCCTGCAGCTGGAACACACTGCTCTGCTCCATCCAGCCTGCGTCTCGAAAGTATCGCTCACGCGTGAACGTCCCGTCGAGCGAGGGAACCCAGATCTCCTCGACCTGGCGCACGCCGCTCCAATCGAGAGCCGCCCAGGCGCTGCTCTCGATCAGCGGCTGGATTCCCTCGTCTTCGATGCTGGCCACCGACTCGGTGAGGTCGAGCTCCTGCACGAAGCGGGCAGCCCCCTCCACCAGCGTCAGCGGCGAGGCAGCTCCCCCGTCGAAGCGCAGGCTCAAACCAACGGGCGCGGCTCGATGCTGAACGAGAGCCTGGGAGTGCGAACCGAGTGCCCCGTCGACTTCGACTTCGGAGCTGCACGCTCCGAGGGCCAGGTACACGATGGGGACTAGCAACGACCGCTTCATTCGCTCACCTCCAGTGGCAGCACGACACGGCGGGACTGCCCCGGCGAAGCTTCCCCACGCGCCGCCCGCAATTGCTGTTGGGCTGTCGATCTCACTTTCGAGCCTTGCTCGAGCGTGGCCGCTTTGTTGCCCACAAGTCAAGTAGCACCGCACGCGGCAGTGAAATGGGCAACGGTGAAATGGGCGGCAGTGAAATGGGCAACGGTGAAACGGTGAAACGGTGAAACGGGCAACGGCGACGTGGGCAACGGCGCACCAGGCCCTACCCTGTCGGCCCCAGTCGATCTGCTTCCAGAGCTCGGCGGACTCGGCGCAGCAGTTGCTCGCTCGTGAACGGCTTGTGAAGCAGGTCGATCTCGCGTCGCGCCCCCGAGGCGCAAGGCAGCGCCGCGTCGTGCGCGTAGCCCGTCACGAACAGCACGTTCGTCGAGGGCCGGAGCGACCGCATCTGCTCGGCGAGCTCTACGCCGCCCATTTTGGGCATGATCAGGTCGGTGACGAGCAGGTGAATCGGCCCCTCGTAGCGGCGCAGAGTACTGAGAGCTTCCTCGCCGTCCATTGCTTCGAGCACTCGATAGCCCGAGCTGGTCAGCGCAGCGACGGTCAAGTAGCGGACCAAATCGTCGTCTTCGGCCACCAACACGGTCTCACTGCCGGTCAGCTCGGGCTCCCGAAGGGCGGGGGCCGCCCGCGGCTCCACGGGCGCAATCGCTTCCGGCAGGTAGACTGAAAAGCGTGTCCCGCAACCCGGCTCGCTGTGGGCGACGATGTGGCCCCGGCTTTGCTTCACGATGCCATAGCAGGTAGCCAACCCCAACCCCGTTCCTTGACCCAACGCCTTGCTGGTGAAGAAAGGCTCGAACAGGTGCTGCTTGGCCTCGTCGCTCAGCCCGTCGCCCGTGTCGGACACCTCCAGGACGACGTAGCGCCCCGTGGGGGGCTCCGGCAACGTTTCCACTCCTGCTTGGTCGGCTGCAACGTGAGCCGTCCGAAGTCGCAGAGTGCCCCCTTCGCGCATCGCGTCCCGCGCGTTGAGGGCAAGGTTCATCACCAGCTGGGAAACTTGGCTCGGGTCGATTCGCGCCCGAGCGCTCTCGGTCGTCAACGATATCTCGATGGTGATGTGAGCGCCCAAGGTGCGACCCAACAACAGGGCCGTATCGCGAATCACCGAGTTCAGGTCGACGACCCGCGGCTCCAGCATCTGACGCCGCGCAAACGTCAGCAGCTGCTTCGTGATGTTGGTCGCCCCCTCCGCGGCCAACTGCATGAGCGACAGGTACTCGTGCGCTAGCGAATCCGGCGCCACGTTGCGTTGCGCAGCGGCAATTAGACCAAAGAAGCTCGTCAGCAGGTTGTTGAAGTCGTGAGCCACCCCTCCAGCCAGGCGGCCGAGGCTCTCGAGCTTCTGGGTTTGCAGGCTCTGTGCCTCCATCGGCCTCGAATCCGTGATGTCTCGGCACAGGACGACCAGACCGAGCAGGCGGCCCTCCGACGAGACCTGCGGGAAGCGCGAGATCTCGAACCAGCGCGCGCCACGCACCGGCAACTTCATTCGCTCCGTCACGCCGAGACAAGGCCTACGAGACTGCAGCACCTCTTCCTCGAGGTGCTCTCGAGCTTCCGCCTCCTCCGCAATCCACTGCGCGAGCCGAGTTCCCACCAGGGAATCGCGTCCCACACGGAGAGCCTCCTCGACGGCGCGATTCGCGAAGCGAATGCGCAAATCGGGGTCCTTGTAAAAGACTAGCGCCGGAATGGCGTCGACGATCTGCTGCAGGTCGCCCAGGAGTCGAGCGTTGCTCGCGATTGCGGGAAGCGGCCGCCTCGCCGACTCTTCGCTCATTGCGCGGCTTTCCCAATCACATGATGCGAGCCCCGGGCAGAACCCCCTCGATCGCCGAGTCGTCGCGGATCTTGATGGGCACCCCGGAAGCCAAGCTCAGCACCGCGGTGACCAGCTTGACGATCGCTGCCGACTTGGGCACGACGACCGTGACCTGCGAAATCTGGTGCTTGTGCTGAACGAGCCATTGCTTGAAGGGGCGTTTGGTTTCTGGATTGTGCCCGTGCAGCTCGCGAAGGTCGAAGACGATGTTGGCCCCCTCGGGGGGCATTCGCCGGGTGAGCGCAGCCAGAAATTGTGGAACCTCCTCCGTCCTCGTCGGGCCGACGAAACGAATCACGAGGGGCCCCGGGGAGCCGACTTCACTCAGCTCCCAGCTGGGCTCGTCCACCCCGGTGAATGTGCGCGTGGGCGCTCGCTCCCTCGCCGCCTGGCTGTGCGCGCCCGCCGCGGACCCGGGCCGATCCTTTCGCTTTGCCATCGCCCACGAAAGCTCGCGCGCGAGCCGAACGCCGTCAAGCGGTTCTCCGCACGCAAACCTCCGTGGGGCGGTCGGCGGGCAAGAACGAGCACTTCGCGATGCTTGCTCTGTATCACCAATCCGTCGCACCGCATGAGCCGCGCTCTCGCCGCAGCGGGCGACTGTCGCCTGCAATGGGCGGTCGGGCGGCGCCAGCCCCGCAGAGGCACTCGAACGAGGTCAGGGGATTGGGGCCCTCCTCCTCGGCGTCGCGCCCGTCCCGGGCGTCGGCGTCAGCGAGCTCCCGAACGGGGAAAGCACCGGGCGCCCGTCGGCGTGCTGCGGACCACACCGTCGATGACGCGGTCCCGACGGCGCTCGGAGGAGTCGACTACGCGGGGGCCGAGCGGATCGACGTGCGCGGCGCGTCGGTCCCCTTGAAGGTGCCCTTCCCACCTTCGCCCTGAGCGAGGATGCCGACGGCCCGTTCGCCGCCGAGCGGCCCTGCCTCCACGCGCAGCGGCCGGAGGCCCGGGTCGCTCGGGCTGGCGAGCGCGCCCCGGGGCGGCCCGCTCCGAGCTCGATCGCCTCCGCGGACGCTCGCTCGAAGGCGAGGGGCACCCGCGGCTACAGGTTGGTTTGGAAATCCGTGCAGCCGTCACACGGCGCGCCCAGCGCTTCGCGATAGCTCTCGTCGCCTTCGAGGAACACCTTCAGCCATGCGAGCGCGAAGTGGCCCACCTGCCCCAGCGCGCCCGTCGGCTCGTTGGCCACCATGTGGTCGGCCACCCCCCACTCGAACAGCATCTTGGGCGTCGAGTCGGGGATGGATCGGTAAAACCCCTGCGATTGCCCGCCCGCCAGAGGGTCCCCCGCGCTGGCGAACAAGAGGGTTGGCACGCCGTTGGTCGAGAAGCGACCCCCGGGGCTCCATGCGCACATCGGCAGAGCGGCCTTCAGCTCCGGGTGGCCGTCGGCGGTGATCAGTGTTCCGCCGCCCCCCATCGAGTGCCCCCCCACCGCCAGCCGCTCGGTGTCGAGTTTGCCGAACAGCGGGCTGCCCGCGCGGGTGTTTTCCGCCTGGAGAGATTCGAGTGCGTTGAGCAGCGCGCGGCTTCGCTGGTCCGGCAGGTCCGTGGGGAGGTTGGTGTCGACCGTGAACGCGACGATGCCGTGCGAGGCGAAGAACGGGCCCCAGGCTTCGATCATGGAGCGGGGCGAGACGAAGCCCGGCACGATCGCGATGCTGGCGAGGGGCGCCTCGGCATCCTCGGGGTACCAAACGGTGCCGCCGGGGAAATCCGGTCCCACCCGGAAGCCCGTCGAGTAGCTCTGCACCGGGTGGGGGCCATTCTCCGCGAGAGCTGGCGGTTCCGGACTCTGCCGCGGCTCGCCGCTCGGCTCCGACCCCTCGGCGCGTTCGGCGCCTTCCGCGCCATCGGGCGACCCTCCCAGCGAGGCCGAAGCGCTGGGCCCCTCCTCGCTCTGGCTCGCTTGCGTCGAGCCGGACGGACCCGTGCCGTCGGCGCCCGACGAAGGGGTGCCGGTCGCCACCGGATCGTCCCGGCCCGGAGCGGGCGCGCCGAAAGCGGTCGATGGCGCCGAGAGGTCTTCGCCCAGCGCGGGCGGTGCGGGGCTCCCGCAGGCGGCCGCAGCGAGCCAGCAAGCGGGAAGTGCTAGATATTGCCTCGGTCGCATGTCGAAATCCTTCCCGGTGGGGGTCCGCAAGCCGGGCGGCCCAGCAGATGCCGTGCGGGCTGGACGACGCGGCGGGTCCAGCCGGGGGAGACGACCGGCTGCCCACGTTCTCAGTGGCGTCGGCCCGGACGAAGGTTGCACGAGACGACATTCTCGATCTGTCGAAGATCGAAGCCGGAAAGGTCGATGTCTCGGTCGAGACCGTCGGCATCGAAGGCCTGCTGGGGCAGCTCGAGCACCGCTTCGAACCGCTGACCCGAGACAAGGGCCTCGAGCTCTTCATCGCGGCCGAGCCCGGCTGCCCGGAGACCCTCCAGACCGACCACCAGCGTCTCCAACAGATCCCGACGAACCTGCTCGCAAACGCCATCAAGTTCACCCACAGGCGGTCGGTTCGCCTGAGCGCTGCACGCAGCGGCGCCACCCACGTGGCTTTCACGGTCGAGGACACGGGGATCGGGATCCCTGCCGAGCAGCACGAGGTCATCTTTGGCGCGTTTCGCCAGGCCGATGGCACGACGAGCCGGGAGTACGGCGGCACGGGACTCGGCTTGTCCATCTGCCGCGAGCTCGTCGAGCTCTTGGGTGGTCAGATCGAGCTTCGGAGCGCCCCAGATCGAGGCAGTGCATTCGACGTGCTGGTTCCCGTTCGGTACGAAGGCACCCCCGCCACGGCCCTCTCGACGGCGACGCCCGCCTTTCGTGCGCCACTTCATCAAGAACCTGCGGTCATTCAGGCAACGCCCCCGGCCTCCGCGGGGCCCGCCGTTTCGGACGACCGCGACGCACTCATCAATTCCCACCTCAAGGGGGCCCGTTCGCCCGAACGCTTGCTCGAGGAGGTCACGCTCTTTCTCCACCAGGTGGAATCCGATCTCTCGCCAGAAAAGCAGCACATGCTCGAACGCGCTAGAACCCGAGAGCCCGTCTTCGAGGGCCGTCGCATCTTGCTCGTCGAAGACGACGTCCGCAGCGTGTTCGCCCTCACCAGCTGGCCTCTCGCGTCTTCAAAGGATACGAGAGCGGAGCAGTCGACTACCTGTTCAAACCGGTCGATGAACACGTGCTACGCGGCAAGGCAGACGTGTTCGTCTCGCTGGCAAGGCAGAAGATGCAACTGCGCGAAGCAGAGCGGATGCGCGAGATGTACATTGCCGTACTCGGGCATGACCTTCGCAATCCGCTGAGCGGCATCCACATGACCGCCCAGCTGCTGCAACGCCGAAGCAGCGACCAAGACATCGACGAGCCCATCGAGCAGATTCTCGACAACAGCAGGCGAATGCGTCGAATGATCGAGCAGCTTCTCGATGCGACGCGCTTTCGCAATGACGGGCAAATCTCGCTGACACGAGACGACCTGGATCTGCGAACGCTCATCAAGCAGATCGTCGGTGAGTTCCACGGTGGCACCGATCGGTTCCAAGTGGAGATGCAAGGGAATGCGCTGGGAACCTGGGATGCGGACCGGCTGCTCCAGATCCTCTCGAACCTCATTGGCAATGCGGTCCGCCACAGCCCTGGGGGCTCGCCGATTCGGGTCCAGCTCGACGGTCGGGAGAAAGCAGCCATCAGGTTCTCCATGTCGAGGCCGCATCGGCCTCGCGCGAAAGCAAAGCGACCCGGGAAGGTATCGTGGCCGGCCGAAGAGCCCCCAAGAAACGCTCGCGCCTCTGCCTACTCGGGACAGTTGGCGTCGCGCGTGGCCCGAGTGGTGAGATCGTCGGCACACGTCGGCGACGAAAGTTTTTAATTCAAGCAAGTCCGGCTCCGCTGGAAAAGGCAGCTCGAACCGAGGGGCTGCGTCGCCTCCCTCATCCGGTGTCGGCTGGACCCGACGCACGACGTAGTAGGCCGTCGATGCCGCCAGAACAGGCTCCGGCGCCAGGGCCCCGAGCGACGGCGCCGCCAGTGCGGCTTCGAGCGTCGGGTTGCCGCGCATCTCGTCGGAGTGCAACCGCTTGAGGATCTGGACTTCGCCCTGCGGACCTCAGTGCGCCGCTGCAGCCTGAGCCATTGCTAGCCACACCCAGGTGGCGCCCGACGCGAGTGCGGCAGCGCCGCAGAGTAGGCTGCCGAGACCGATATCCACTTCCGGGCGTTTGCGCGACAGGAGCCAATTGCTCCCGCCCATGAAAACGAGCATGAGCCCCTGCGCGCTCGTCCTCACCGGGCTCAGCACATCCAACGCCGGCGAGAAGTGGCGACCCGCGAGCCCGAGCGCGATGGCCACCGCGCCGAGCAAAGCGAAGCCAATGCTCAATCGCGGCCTGCTCCGCAGCCTTTTGGCCACCGGAGCATAGGGCAGCACGCACCAGGAGAGGACCCAAAACCGAAAGACCGCGTCGCCGCCGGGCGCATTGCCGACCCAGCTGCGGAGACACAGAGCCAAGCAGATGGCGTCCGTCGAAACACGCAGCCCGCGAGCCACGTGGCTGCGCCAGAGGGGTGCAGCGCTCAGCGAGGAACCCTCCCCACCTCGCCCAGCAACTGACTGTGAGGTGCTCCCCATGATGGTGCGGCGTACCACGCCCCGGAGGTGGAGTCGAGCGGCCCCCTCGGAAGGCTCCGAGGCCCAATCGCGCCACGCACAGGCGGGCTCGGCGGTGAACCCGAGGAGCTTGGGCCGACCGATTGGTGTGCAGGCCTTGCGTAGGGAGTTCGCGGGGCGCGGGGTCTCCGTTCGCGCCACGCCACCCGCGGCAAACGAAAACACGCAACTGCCGTGCTGCCAGTCCGATTGCCAAACAGACCGCCCCATTGGGCACAGTGTTTCACCAACAACAGGCGAGCCTTCGATGACCACAGTTGCCGACTTTCTCACCAGCTACGAAAATGGCCAAGAGCTCCCGCTCGAAACCCTTGCATGGGTTCACGGCGGCAGCGGCAATACCGTTCCATTCAACACACCGCAGTCAGCGGAATATCAGACGGGCAAAGCCCAGGTACAAAGCGGGCAGGACCTCTTCGTCACCGGCGCCGGCATGTTGATCGGAGCGCCAGCTCTGCCACCGCCGGCGGACCTCGGTGTGGCAGGGCTCGGGGTCTACAACATGGCGGAGGGCCACTTGCGCGTGGAACAGGGAGAAGCAATGATGGCACACGCTCAGGCAGAATATGATGCGAGTCAGGTGCCGCCCCCGCCCCCGCCCCCAACGGTCGTCGAGATTCCGCCGGTCGTGATTACCGCGTCCGAGGGGCCCGGCGGGTACATGGAGAACGGCGTCATGGTAATGGACCCGCTCGTGGTCACTGCGGGAGGAGGAGATCCCGGCGGCTACTGAATCACAACTCACCACCTCGAAGGAATCCGCCGCGGGCTGCGTGAGGGGAGCGGGTTCCCCCGTCTCGTCGAGGTACACCGGTGCCGCCTTTCCCCTCGGGAGCCGTTTTCAGCTTAGAGAAGTGGCTCCCCGGGCGCGCCTCGTTCCCCAGCGCCACCCGGGCGCGGGCGGCTCCGGACGCTCGCACCTCCGGGCGCTGGTAGCTCGGTCCCCCGCAACGCGGCGACGTGGGGGGAGCTGCCCCCACGCAACCCCCCTGCTTCGAGTCGCCAATTCGTGGTTTGTGGGTTATTTGAATTGGCTGTTGATCGACCGGAGGCCGCGGCGACTGGAACTGTCCAGCGCGCGGAAAAGAGCATGGGCTATCCACGGATTCTTGCGAAAGTTTTCGAGCGGCGTGCTCCGCTCGCGGTCGGCCTGATGCTCACCGTCACCCGGCCCTCCTGCGAGGCTAGTTCCCCCCGCGCGGTCGGCGTGGGGTCAACGGTCCGCACGACGGCGTCTCCTCTCCTACCGATTGATCCGGCCCTGCACGTCGAGGCGTTCGAAAGTGGCGTAAAATACCTTTCACAACCAGTCCCTACGGACCGCAAGGGCCTAGTGATGGGTCTGGTGGTGCACGTGGGGTCACTTGCCGAGCGAGAGGACGAACGAGGCATTGCCCACTTCGTAGAGCACATGGCCTTCGCTGGCACGGAGCACTTTCCGGACCGAAAGCTGCTTGCCTTCCTCGATCGTGCGGGGTTCGTCTTTGGTGCAGATACTCTGGCCCAGACGGACTATCGCTTCACCAGCTACTTTCTGGAGCTAAGCGATGATGATTCGGAGTTGCTCGACCAGGCGGCGCTGATCCTGGCGGACTGGGCCAGCGGCATCCGCTTCGCTCCGGAGGCGGTCGAAAAGGAGCGCGCGGTCATCTTGGCGGAGAAGCGCCTGCGCAATACCGCGCGCGGCCGCATTCGGGAGCGCCAAAACACACGCTGGCTCAGTGGCTCTCGCTACGCAGAGCGCGCTCCGATCGGCGTCGACGCGGTGCTCGAGTCCGTGTCCCCCGAACGGCTCGAGCGCTTCTATCGGCGTTGGTACCATCCCGGCAACTTCACCGTCGTCGTCAGTGGGGAGTTCGAAGTAGGGGCGATGCGCGAGCGCATCGCGCAGCATTTCGCGGCTTTGCCCCCTGCAGCGAAACCCGCGGTCATGCCGCAACCGACGCTCGTCGTACAGCCCGGTGACCATTTCGAGCTCGAGGCCGATTCGGAGCAGCAATTCAGCGCCGTCGCCGTCGGTCTGCAGCGGGCGGCGACGGGCTTACTGAACGAAGGCAACGTGCGCCAGAGGCTCATCGATAGCCTAATCACCTCCATGTTGCAGCGGCGTGTCGAGGGCCTACCAGCCTCCTCGGGGGCTGCCGTTCTCAACACGAGCGCGCAGCTCGCCTGGGGTGAAGTCGGAATGTTCGACTCACTTCAACTTCAAGCCGTCTACGACGACGGGGTCGAAAAGGCGCTGGCCGCGCTGCTCGGCGAGCTGGAGCGCGTAGCCCGGCAGGGGTTCTCCGAGCGCGAGTTCGAGCAGGGGCGGGCGGCCATGGTACGAGCCCGCGCAGAAGCGCAGAAGAGCAGAAGCAGCTTGCGCCAGCAAGCGGCGGGCGCGGCCCGGCGGCTCGTACTGCAGCAGGCGGTGCCCTCCCCCAGCCAGGAAGACGAGGTCAGTGGGCGGCTGCTGAAAACCATCACCGTCGAAGAGGTCAACCGCGCGGCGACGGGCTGGGTACGTGACGGCGCGCGCCAGGTGTTGGTCGTCGAGCGCGAGCCGGCGCGCCTACCGACCGAGGCCTCGCTGCGGGCCCTGGTGGCACGTGTGAGACAAGCTCCCATTGCCTCGCCAGTCGACGAAGCGGCGGCCCCGCTGATGGCTGCACTTCCCACTGCTGGCTCGGTTACCTCCGAGCAGGAGCTCGAAGGCATCGCCGCACACGTCTGGACACTCGACAACGGCGCGCGGGTGGTGTTCAAGCGAATGGATTCAGAGGCCGGGAAGTTGTCTTTGCGCGCTTCCAGCCCGGGCGGTACCTACGGGTTGCAGGGCAGCGACCTCACGAATGCGCTCGCGTCCGCGCTCGTGGTCTCGCAAATTGGCCTCGGCCCGCACAGCGCCGCGGCAACTCGGGATTTGCTGGCAGAGGCGGGCGTCCAGATGTCGCCCTGGATTTCGGACTACGAGCAGGGCCTGCGCGGTGCGGCCTACGTGACCGGCCTGGAGCCATTTTTTCAAGCGATCCATCTGTTCCTCACGGCGCCGGGCCGAGACACCGGGGCTTTCGAGCTGCAGCGCCGGCGTCTGCGCGAGGTCTGGGAGCATCGGCTCGCGGATCCAAACGCCTACTTCCAGAGCGCGATCGACAGCCGGGTGTGGAAGAACAACCCACGCTACACGCTGCCGGCGCCGGAGGCAGCGGACGAGCTGCAGCTCGAGAAGATTCGGTCGATCTATCTCGACCGCTTCTCGAACGTCGCGAACTTCACGTTCGTTCTGGTGGGGGACGCTCAGCCCGCGGCGCTCACACCTCTCATCGAGCGCTATCTCGCGAGCCTGCCCGGTGGCGCCCAGCGCGGCTTTCCCGCCAAGGCAGACGCAACCCTGCGCCCGGGTATCACTCGTATTCGAGTGAAGCGGGATTCCGGGGAAGAAAAGGTCAGTGTGTCGTTCCACGGTGATGACCCTCTGCCGCCGAGCGCCTGGTATGATCTCGATGCGCTTTCGGAGTACCTGGACATTCGGCTTCGCGAGGCTCTACGCCAGCGTCTGGGAGGCACCTATTCGGTCGAGGTGTGGTTTTCACTCCGCCCGCCCCCGCGCCAGGGCTACGAGCTCGGCTTTCGCTTCGACTGCAAGCCCGGGCAGAGCCAGGCACTGAAGCAGGCGGCATTCGACGTAGTTCGAGAGCTTCAGCGCCACGGCGCCGAGCCCCACTACGTCGACGCTCTGCGAAGCAAGCGGGAACGCACGGCCGCGGCCGCGCTGCGATCCGCCGGGTTCTGGCTGCAGGAGCTCGAGGAAGTGTATCGCCGCCACCTCGATACGAATGAGCTCACGGCGCGAATCACGAGCACGGCCCACATCTCCCGAGCCGCGCTGCAGCGCTCTGGGCGGCAATTCCTGCGTATGAACCAGTATGTAGATGCCGTGATGACCCCCCGCTAGACAGTACGGAACGACCGGCTCGCTTCGTCGGGTCGTGACCTCTCGCGAGAGGGGTCCGACAATGGCGGCAGTCACGTCACCAAACAATCGCGGGTTGGCGCCGAGGCGCTAGAGCCGCAGGCGAAGGAGCCGGTCATGAAGGAATGTATCACTTGGGTGGGGAGCGCGCCGAGTACTTGCGAATCAATCCCACCGGTACGATCCCGACGCTGGTCTCAGGGTCAGTGATTCTGTTTGAGACCGCCGCAATCTGCATGCACATCGCCGATCAGCACCCTTCGGCGCGTTTGGCTCCGCCGGTGGGACCCCCGGAGCGTGCGCATTTCTACAAGTGGATGTTCTTCCTCAGCAATACCATTCAACCAGCCTATATGGCGTTTCGATACCCGGAGAAGTTCTTCTCTCTGCCGAATGCGGCGGGTCTCGAGCTGGATGAGCCCCGCTTCCTCGACAGCGTTCGAAGCTCCAGCGCCGAGCGGGCCGCTCGTGCATTTGACGTACTCGAAGAGTCTTTTGGTGTGGACGGGCCCTTTCTGCTGGGAAAACACTACTCCGCCTGCGATGCGTATCTCTACATGCCAGTGTGGTGGTCCAGCAAGCTGCCGAAGCCGCCGTGTCGACTGCGCCGCGTGCGGGAATGCATGGAGGCCGTCGCCTCGCGAGATGCAACGAGACGAGCGTGCGCATCCGAAGGAGTCGAGCTCTACCTGCCAACGGCGAGCCTTTGAGCGCCTTCGACATGGCGAGTGCCTGAGCCGTGCCGTCAGCGAGCGGGCGACGGAGCGCGGACGTTGCGGCTGTCGGGAACACGGTTGCTGGCTCCGTCGAAGCTCGCCGCGGAATGTCAGTCGTGTTGCGGGGGCGGAGGCCATCGCCCTCGCCGGCGCGCACGCACTCGCCGAGTTCACGCCCGGCCCCTCCCCTCTCCCGTTCCGCTCCCAACACCCCCTCCCTCTTTGCTCTTCTTTCGCTCGAAGCACAGCGGACGGTTCCGACCTACGACCGCTGGGCCGCGCCACCGGTCAAGCGGATTCAGCCGTGCTCGACGCGAACGATCGTACGACCCTCCAACAACCTCTCCCATGGGCAGCGCTCCCGCGTTCCATCGTCCATTGGACTGGTCGCCTCGCCCAGGAGTAGGACCGGGCGCGCCACGGCCGCCGCCGGCAGTCTTCGCGCCTGCGGCGCGAATGCGCGCGGCGCCACGGCCGCTACCTCACTCGCACTCGGCACCCAGCGCGGGCAGGCTCCCGGTCGTGAGGTAGGCTCGAATGGTGGTGCGCACGCACTCTCCGCCCCACGCCAACGCCCCGTGCCCGTAGTGTCTGCTCGTCAGCAAGGTGGCGTTGCCCAGGGTCTCCGCCATGGACTGTGCCCAGGGGTAGGGAGTCCGCGGATCGGCGGTGCCCCCGATCACGAGGATCCGCTGGGCGTCCAGGGCGGTGGGTAGGGGCACGGGGTCGGGCGTCGCCGGCCAACCCGCGCAGATGACCGCCTGGTCCGCGGCGGTCGCCAGAAGAGGATTCACCTGTGCGAACTCGTCTCGCAGCAGAGCCACCTCTTCCAGGGCGGGTGGCTCGAAGACATCGTCGGCGCACGTCACCGAGAAGTAAGCCACGTCCGCGCTGTCGTCGCCATCGTACGGAACGAACCCCTCGATCCAATCTCCCCCGGGGTCTGCCGCTTCTCGAGCCAACGCGTCGAGCAGGATCTCGAGCCCCGGTCCACTCGCGAAAAGCGCCCGCCAGTAACCGAGCACCCGAGGCGCGAGCCCGCGAGAGCGTGCGTTGTCGACGAGTCGTTCGAACACCTCGGTCGCCTGGGGCGGACACACGATGGTTTCGGCCTCGCAGGCCGCCAGCAAGTTTCCGTGCAGCCGCGCAACCTCGTTGTACTGGCCTCTCAGCACCTCGACGAAGCTTGCGCGAGGGTGGACCGGGGCATCGAGCACGATGCGCCCCGTCGTTTCCGGGTAGTAGTGGGCGTAGAGCGCGCCCAACCGCGTGCCGTAGGATGCCCCGTAGAAATTCAGAACGCGCTCCCCCAGCGCCTTGCGGATCTCTTCCATGTCTCGCACGACGTTGTTGCTTCCGAGCCGGTCGAAGAGGCTGCCCCACTCTTGCCTGCAGCGTTCCCCGTATTCGCGCAGGTCCTGGGCGGCGCGCTCGTCGGTCCACTCGGTAGCTTGCTCCGCCCCGGGGTACAGCTCGGGCGGCGCGATGCCGCAGCCGCGCTCACCACTTTCGGCGACTCCGCGGGGATCGAAGCCGATGATGTCGAAGCCCGGGGCAACCTGCTCGAACAAACCGAACTCGAACAGCTGCAGGGCGAAGTCGATCCCCTCCCCGCCGGGGCCGCCCGGATTGACGAGCAAGGCCCCCCGGTAGGGCTCGAGCGGATTGGCGACGATGCGTCGCAGCGCCAAGGAGAAGGTCTCCCCGTCGGGCTGAGCGTGGTCGACGGGCACCTGCAGCTCGGCGCACTCGTAGTTGCGGTTGGAGAACTGGCCGCAGTTGCGCCAGACGAGCGGCGCCCGCTCGGCCGTCGCCGGCTCGACCGGCTCCGCGCCAGAATCCTCGGCTGCCTCGAGCGAGCCGGAGAGAGCGGCATCGGAGGGGCCTTCGGAGAGGGCCGGGGTCTGGTCGACCGCCGGAGCGCTCGCCGCATCCGGCTCTTCGGAGGCATCGTCCTCGACCGTTGCGGAAGGCGCGGCGGGGTCCATCACGCTGTCTTCGACGTCGAATCCATCGTCGATCGACTCTCCCACTCCGCACGCGGAGGAGGCGACGGCGAGAAAGGTGCAGATGCTAAAAGGGAATGCCTGGTTCATGCGGTGACGCTTTTCACCAACCGTGCCAGGTGCGACCGGAGGCCAAATCCGTGAGAATCGCCAGGTATGGCGATTGCTCCGCCGACGACGGACGTCTGCCGTCCGTCCGCGGACAACCTCGGTCACACCGCGTCGAGGAGCGCCCCCGCCCGCCGCGAGAGCGCCTCGCCCCGACGCCGCCTCCCCGGCATCGAGGAACCTGCGCTCGGCCCGCTCGGTCGAGGGCCACGGCTGCCGGTGGGCGCGGCTGCCGGGCCGCGCCGCCGCTCGTGCCGAAGTGGGAGGGCGCTGCGTTTGGGCCGCTTCAGGTGTTGACGCTCCGCGCCGCACGTCCATGCCGATGGATCTGTCCATTCCCCGACCAGCGGGTCGCGGCGCTCGACCCCATCGAGGCGGCGCCGGCCGGCTCGACGCGTTTGCCCGAATTTCGGGACCGCAACACGCCGGCCGGACCCGGCCCCGCGGCGGCGACCAGGGTGCGGCGAGATCGCGCGTCCCCCGTGGCCGGCGGGCACCGCGAAGCGCAAGAGCCGAGGGAGGCCCGAGATGGTGCGGCGTCGACATCGACGCCGCACCGAGCTTTTCATAGACTTTCCCTTTCCGCGGGGAGAGCGTTGCAGATTCGTTCGGGCACAATCATTCAGGGAAGGTACGAGCTGCTGGCGGAGATCGGCCGCGGCGGGATGGGCGCCGTCTGGCGAGCTCGGCAGTTGGAGCTGGACACGGACGTCGCCCTGAAGCTGATGGACCCAATGAGCGCTACCGGCTCGCAGGCCATTGAGCGTTTCCGTCAGGAGGCTCGCGCCGCGGCCGCGCTGCGAAGCCCCTCGGTGATTCGTGTCTTCGACTTCGGAGTGGACGAGCAGACGCGGGTGCCCTTCATCGCAATGGAGCTTCTGCAGGGCGAGTCGCTGCGGGCGCTGCTGGCGCGTCGAGGAACGGCCTCGCCCGGCGAGACGGCGCTTTGGGTTTCCCAGATTGGAAGCGCCCTCACGCTGGCCCACCAACGGGGCATCGTGCACCGAGACCTCAAGCCTGAGAATGTGTTCCTCGCTTGGGAGGGTGAGGGCTCGAGCAGCGCAATCGCCAAGGTTCTGGACTTCGGGGTCGCCAAATCCCGATCGGCCACGATGAAGACGGCCACGGGAGCGGTCCTCGGCACCTTCCCGTACATGAGCCCGGAGCAGATCGACGGCAGATCGGTGGACCACCGGTCGGACCTGTGGAGTCTGGGCGTGCTCGGCTGCGAGTGCCTGACGGGAGAGCGCCCCTTTCGTGGGGAGACCCCCACACAGGTCGGGTTGGCCATTGCCTTGCGGCGCTGCGCCTTGCCTTCCACGGTGGCCCCCGTCCCGCGCGGCTTCGACGAGTGGTTCGCCCGGGCCACCGCCATCGACCCCGATGACCGGTTCCAGTCCGCCACGGAGCTTGCAAGAGAGTTCGGCGAACTCTCGCGGCAGCCGGTAGTGTGGTCAGCGGGGGCTCCGCCCGCTCTGGCTTCCACCTCACCCCACCCCGACAGTACGCTCGCTCCCATCGCATCGAGCCCGCGAGACCCCTCGCCCCCGGAGCCGAAGACCCGGAGCACGCCCGGCGGCAGCCATTCGCCTCTCGCCATCCCCTCGGCCGCCGCGAGCGTCGCGCGGCCCGGGAGCAGGCTCGCCCGGGGCGGGGCGGCCGCGATCACCACCTTGCTCTTGGCGGGCTTCGGAGCCTGGATGCTGGGCTGGAGCCGGGGGCGCGAGCCTTCCGCTGCCTCCGAGGCGGCGCCCGTGGCGAGCGACCGCACGGAGAAAGCGATCGCGTCGAGGGAGTCCGTCCGCACCGAGAAGCTCAATCTCGAGGCCTACGACCTCGTCCGCCTCGCCGGGCAACGCCATTTCGAGGATCGGGCACGTCTGCTCCAGCGAGCCGTCGAAATTGCGCCGACGTACGCGCGCGGCTGGCTCGCACTCGGCAGCCACCTGAGCGACGCATATCAGTGGAACTCGAATCACTCGAAAGCGGTTCTCGAGCGAGCCGTCGCCGCGATGGACCGAGCCCTTGCGCTGGCGCCCGGCGATCCCGAGGTGCGGATGACGCGCGGCTGGTTCTACGGCGCGACGCAAAAGGACTGGCCACGAGCGCAGATAGAAATCGCGCAGGTAGCCCACGACTTTCCGAACAGCGGACAGGCTCGATACATGCTCTCGCGAGTGAGCGATCGCATGGGAAGGTCAGCGGAAGCGCTCGAACACCTCGCCATCGCGCTCAGCCTGGACCCCGCCAACAACGACTACCGCTACTGGACGGCCCTGGACAACGCCTTCCTCCGACGCTACGAGGAGGCGCGAGCCGCGCTGAAGAACGTCCGTGTGCATCCCAACGAGCTGTTCTTCGGCCCGGGCCGCTTGCGCTACGAGCTGGCTCGCCTGGAATTTCAACGCACGGGAGACACCTCGGGGCTGAAAGGCTTCGAGAACAACACGCTGACGGACGACGAGCGGCGAGATCCGAAGGTGCGGACGACCTTGCTCGACGCCGCGTGGGAAGTGGGCGATGCCGAGCGATTCGTCGAGCTGGTGCGGCCGGCGCTCGAGGCCGACAGTGGTCCCTTCTTCGCGGATCGCAGAAGGAACCGGCTACGGGCCGCCATGGCACATCTCGACCTCGGCGAGGGGGGCGAAGCGCGGTCGCTGCTGGACGGGCTCGCCGAGGAGCTGCGAGAGAGTCTGCGCTCGGAGCCAGAAAACGTCATTCTTTTCGAATTGCTGGCGCTTGCTCTGGCCCTTCGCGGCGAGCATCGCTCCGCTCGCGAGGCCATCGAGCGGGCGCTCAGCCTTGCTCCAGTGGAGGCCGATGCCTTCCTCGGCCTGCAGCTTCGCGCAAAGCACGCTCGCGTTCTCGCGTGGGTGGGGGATCGAGCGGGCGCGGTTCGAGAGCTTTCCTGGTTGAGCTCTCGACCGTTCCCGGATCTCGGGCACTGGGATTACATCCCGATCCACGTCGAGCACCTACGCGTCGGGCTGGACTGGGCGCCGTTGCGCGGCTTGCCGGCCTTCGAGCGCCTCCTGAAGGACCCGGCGAACAAGCAGCCTTTGTAGCGCGTCGTTTCCCATTTTGCTGAAGTTGCGAGGACCCGGTGGTGGCCGAGCCATCCGGCGGTCCGCGGCGCCACGGAGTCCGCGCTCTCTTCCCGTATGGCTCGCGATCGCAGACGAGCGGTCACTCTGAACGCCGGCGGTTGGGCACGCCCGCTCGGTGTGGCACGGCGCCCCACCGCCGCCTCCCGCGGCCCCGCTCTCACCCCCCCCGCCGCAGCGCCTCGATCCCCGGCAGCTGCCCCCCGCCGAGCAAGGTCAACAGCGCTCGGGACCCCGTACTCGTGAGGTCGGCCGCAAGCGGTCAGCGCCCGCTCCCGCAAGCAGAACTTCCGCAGCGCCCCCCCCGACGAGCAGGCTCGGGCCGTGGCCGCGCCCCGCTCCTTCGACCAGGCTGCGCGTTGCCGTGCGCCCCGCCTCGAGCTCGACGCGCCCACACGGGCCCCAAAGCAGAGCGCCGCCCGCCTTGGCGATCTCCTCGGCGAGCTGGGCTTCGCTCTCGGGGCCGATGTCCTCGACGGTGTCGCGAAGCGACGCAGAGAAGTGGCAGCTTGGCGCGCAAGCGGCTCGAGCGCGGTGGCATCTCCGCAGGGGCGAGACATTCACGCGGGGACGCTGATGGGCTGGGCGAGCCGACTCTCTCGGGACCCATCGAGCGCGGCAGGGCGGTCCGAGGCCCCAAGCACCGGCATACGCCGTCCAGCAATCGGAGCCGTAGGACACGGATTTTGGCCGGCCCCGAGCACTGACCAATCGGCTTCCAGCAACCTTTGCGTCGACTTGATTTTGCTCGTCGATCCCGGATGATCGCCGGCTATCCTGGCCGCGGAGCGCAGCTTCGCAGAGCTGCACTGCGCACGAGGGGAGGAAGAGTGCTTCACTATCGTTTTTCAGCGATGCTGTTTGGGGGGTCCGTCGCCGCGTTGGTGACCTGGCCGTACGTGTCCTTCGGGCAGCCAGCCATGGGCGGCCGTTCGCGCACTTCGGAGGGGCAGCCGAATGCCATGCCGCAGCTTCTGGCGGCAGGGCATTCGCCCAGCTCGAGGTCCGCGCACGGCACGGGCCACCCGCGGCGCAGGGGCCATTGGTTTGACGAGGGCGCGAGTGGCGGTGCGAGGAGGCGAGCTTCGAAGCGCGAGCACACTCCGGTCGCCTGCAATGATGACGAAAGGTTTCAGCGTCTGTCCGAGGAGCTGGAGGCGCTGCGCGTCGAACAAGGCATTCCCGGCTTGGCCGTCGGTGTCGTGCAGGCGGGGCGGCTGACGTTTGCACGCGGCTTCGGCAGCAAGGATCCGGCGGGCTTCGAGCCGGTGTTGCCGACGACGCTGTTTCGAATCGCCTCCGTCACCAAGACCTTCACGGCTACGCTGGTACTGCAGTTGGTCGAGTCAGGAGTGGTCACGCTGGACGAGCCGCTCGTTCACCACCTGCCAGATTTCGACCTGAATGCGACCCCCGACGAGGTGCCGGACATCACCGTGCGGCAGCTGCTCACCCACACCAGCGGGCTCAACGACTACTCGCCCCCGGAGGCGTTCATGCCCTGGTCGGACGACGCCCTCGGAGATTATCTGCTCGGTCCCTACCGCGAAATCGGCCTACTGCACGCGCCCCCGGGAGTGCTCTTCAGCTATTCGAACCCGGGGTACTCCGTCTTGGGGTTGCTGGCAGAGGAGGAGACTGGGAGTCCATTCCGAGAGCTCATGCGCTCGCGGGTCTGGGAGCCCCTCGGGATGGACCGCAGCTTTCTCGATTCCGCCGCCGTACTCTCGGATGGTGACTACGCGCTTGGTGTTTGTGCTCCAGAAGAACCAGAGTGCGCCGGAGAGGGGATGGGCTCCGTTCTCGATGCGGACGCCTACAACCACCCCGCGGAAGCGCCGAACGGCGGAGCCTGGTCCTCCGTGGTGGATCTCGCGCAATGGGCCCGGTTTCTTCTTCATGGGAATGGGCGTGTGCTCGGTGACGACCTGCGCAGGCAGATGTTCGAGCCGCTCGTCCCCACTCGGCGTCTTGGAGACACGACTAGCTGGGGGCTCGGGCTGCAGCTAGACGCCTATTTGGAGTTTCCAACGGAGTCTGGGGAAGAGTCCGACTATCGGCTTCTCCCGCAGTTTTCCCATACCGGCAGAGTGCCGGGGTATCTTTCCGATCTATGGTGCGTTCCGAGCGTCGACCTGTGCTTGGTGGCGCTCGCGAACTACGACATCGTCGAGTTCGCCCCCTTCCAGCGGGCGGCTCTTCGCCTCGTGACCCTCCCGCCGAAGGTAGCGCTCCCGCCGGAGACGGCACCGCGACCCGAGCGCTTCTCGGACTACGTGGGCCGATACGTGGAGCCGACGCAGTACGGAGAGTTGTTGATTTCGCCCGACGGCGCCGGGGGGCTGCGCGTCGACGCACCCACGCTCGACGCGCAGCAGCTGCCATACACCCACGCTCTGGTCCCGACCTTCGTCGACAGCTTTGCCGTGGAGTTCAATGGCTCGCAAGTGAGTCTTACATTCTTCGTCGGCGAGTCCGGCCGGTACGAGTATCTTCGCGCGGGCGACCGCGTCGTCGCGGCTCGTCAAGATGGCTTCGGGGGGTGAACCCCGGGCTCGTCGTCTGCTCCCGGCAACGCGCGCTCAGCCCAACGCGTGAAACGCTTCGCTCCCGATGCCGGGGAGGAGCGCAGGGAGATGCGTGCGCAGCGTGGCGTCTCGCCCGTGGCGGGCGATGGCCCGCGCAACCAGGGCCCGGTAGCCGTTGATGGCGTCGCACTGACCGAGGTGCTTCGTCCAGTCGTCGGCGCCGAGGGCGGGCCCCCGCTCGGTGGGCAGGGGCTCGAGCCGACCATTGCCTGTCCTCGACGCGCACTCCGTTCCGCTAGTACACCATCGTCCGCAATCCCACGTGCGCATCGATGCTCGACCCCAGGTACACCTCCCCCACCAGCCACCCCCGAGTCTTGCCGGTGAGCAGCGCATAGGCCTCGATCCCCGCAAACGTTGGCCAGCTCAGCAGCACGCTCGCCGCCGCGCCCGGCTCGCTCGCGGAAGCGGCAAAAAGGAGATCCTGGGGCTGCAGCCAACCCTCCACTCGAAGCGAAGCCCGGGCGTGGAAGGCCACCGGCAGCGGCTCTCGTACCAGTTCCAGGCTCAGCCCGGGCAGAACCAGCGAATCGCTCTCGTAGGCCTGCAGCTGCAGCAGCCACTGCCGCCGGCCGGTGTCGAGAAACAGGTTTGCGCTCGTCCACAGGCCGAAAGGGGCCATGCTGTTTCGAAGGGTGATGTTGAAGCGCCAGGGCTCGCGGCCCCCCGCGTCAATCTCGAAATCGTATAGCCCGATCAGGTTCGGATTGACGAAGTTGAGCAAGCTCCAGGCGGCGGCGCGCCGCAGGTAGCGCAGCTCCGCTTCCGTCAGGTCGTCCGCCGTTCGATAGCGATCGATGCCGACGCCCGAAGGGTGAATGCCGCGCGCCTCGTAGGGCTCGGCGGGCCGATGCAGGTCGTATACCCAGCCGTTCGGGTCGAGCCCCGTGAAGTCCCGGTCCGCGAGGCGAGCTTCCTCCTCGGCAAATTCCGCCGTCGTGTCCACTGAATCGTACGCCCCCACATACATGTAAGCGACGGCGTTGAACGTCTGCAGCCACTGCAAGCCAACGGTGACCGCTCGCGTCCCCTCGAAGAAGCGGTCCCGGTCGAGCTGATGAGAGAAGGCCACGTCCGCCTCGATACCGGCGGACGAAAGTCGCACCATCTCCGCGGGGTATCGGCTCTTGAGCGCGGCCAAGTCCTCGTCGCGCACGGCGCGGACCGGGACCCCCGAGGCTCCGATGTCGAAGTCGTAGACGCCATCGTAGCTATCGATTCCGCGCCGACTCATCACGGCGCGGTGCCACTCCTCGTGCAGCCAGGTCGTGCTCAACGGCAGGTACGAAAGCAAGTAGCCGTGCAGGAGCACCAGCGCCACGTTGTTCTCGAACGCCACGGCCCACGCCGGCCACCCCGAGCTGTCCCAGAGTAGGCTCAGCGCTTCGACCACGCCTGCGTGCAGCCCGTACGTGGCCGTCTTCGTCAGCTGCAGAGACTGGTGCATGCTCGGCCAGAAGGTGTCGCCGAAGTTCTCGCGGGCGCTGCCGAAGGGCACGTCGAGCGGCAGGTGG
Source organism: Polyangiaceae bacterium (assembly GCA_050299315.1). GTDB lineage: Bacteria > Myxococcota_A > Polyangia > Polyangiales > Polyangiaceae > SZUA-265. The sequence continues at coordinate 125,462 of JBNKVS010000028.1, read as the reverse complement.
ACGAGCGGGCGGTACGCCTCTTCCCGAGACACCTCGCCCTCCTGCGCGCGCGCTCGCTGGGTCAGGCCCACGATCGCCGCGATCGAGAGTGCATGAGTCCACCGCATGATCGAGGGGTGTATCATGGACGTGCGATGCCCCTCCGCAGACCCCAGCACCGAAAACCCGCGGGGGCCACGAGGTGGCGCCGGGTGACAGCAATCGGCTCCGCCTTCGGCGTTGGCTCACCGTCTGGCCTTTCCGAGCAGAGCCATCGCGCCAAGCGGGACGGCACACTCGACGAGGTTACCGGCTGAATCTATCGGCTCGGCGGGGTTGGGCCGCTGGAGCGCTCCAGGCGCCGGCGGCAGCGTTCGGCCAGCGTGTCAGCACATCGACGGCATTCCGGATGTCGGCGGGCTCCGTCCGCGGACGCGCTCCCCAGCGCCGGCAAACCTCCGCATGGATCCAACGGGCACGAAGATGCTTCCCGCCGTTTGCCGGGAGCCCACAAGCCCCCGCCGTTTCGGGGGCGTACACCTTCGGAGCGCTCGGCGCGGGCCGAGCGAGGCGACGGCTCATGGCCGCATGTCGAGCTCCGCATAGCTGCGAAGCACTCGACGAGCGGCGCGAAACGCCGACTCCGGGAGCCGCTCGTCCGCCAGCGCCAGCACCTGCAAGCCGGCTGCGGACGCCGCTGCGACTCCCGCCAGAGAATCCTCGATCACCAGGCAACTCTCCGACGTTGCTCCGAGCGCGTCTCGCGCCACGAGGAAAACATCCGGGGCCGGCTTCGGCTGCCGGACCCCGGGGTGGTCGGAGCAGATGACGGCATCGAACAGCTCGAACCACTCATGGTGCCCCGTCTTCATGCGGAAGTGGGGAGTCGTCGAGCTGGTTGCCACCGCCAGCCGGATCCCCCGCCCGTGCAGGCTGCGCACGAGCGCGCCAGCGCCGGGAATTTCCGTAGCCTGCGGAAACATCGCGGCGAGCAGCGGCTCCTTGCGCTCGAGATACTCCTCGGCACCGATCGGAAGATCGAGCGCGGCGACCAGCGTACGAGCGCTCGTCAGCGCATCGCGACCCATCATCGTAGCCTTCACGGACCAGTCGAAGACCTTGCCGAAGCCGGCGACGATCTGCTCCGTGGCGCGCGTGTAGAGGGGCTCGGTATCGAGCAAGACACCATCCAGGTCGAAGATGACGTGCGTGAAACCCGTGAAATCGCCCACGCACGGGTGCTAACGCAATCGCCCCCGGGGCGCCAGTACGCAGCCAGGGCAGACCCGGGCGAAGCACGACAAAGCCGGAAGAAACCGTCGATCCCACCGACCTTCTGGCGCGGGTAGGGAGCGGGGCTTCCCCCCGTGGCGCGCCGCCGCTCCACATGCAACCCTTCGGAGCCATGTCCGCGCGCACGAAAGCCTTCTGGCAAAGCGACGTGAGCCCCGCCGCGTGGCTCGCCGACGCGCTCGGACCCTGGTGCCAGAGCATCACGTCCGTGGTACCGGGCGGGTTCTCCAGCTACGCGCGCATCCTCCACGCCGCGGGGGGCGAGGAGCCGCCGGGGGGGGAACGCCGGAGCTGGGCCAGCATTGCGCGCGAAAATGGTCGAGTCCCCCACTCGACGATGCAATTCCATAACATCTGCCGCCCTCGGGGATCGCCGAGCGGCAACCCCGGCGAAATGCCCTCGGTCGGCGCCCTGCCGCCCCCCGAGCGGCGGCTGCTCGCCGAGTTGCTCGCCACCGAGACGACCACGCCCGACCATTGCTGGTTCTGCATCTGGGAAGGCTGGGGCAGCCTGGACGATCAGGGCGTCCACGCCCGAGTCGACCTGCCGAATCGGAGCTACCTACTGCACACGGGCCCAGTCTTCGCGGCGCTGGTCGTACCGCCCCAGCAGCTGGGAGCACACGCACGTTTCACTCCCGTCGGCCATTCCGCCCCGGCACCCGCGGCCCGCCAAGACCGCGAACGGCGCGAAGAAGCGGAGCGGGTCCCGGCCCTGCCGTGGAGCCAAGGGCCCGCGCTCTGGTGGCCACAGGACCGCGCCTGGGTGGTCGCCACCGAGATCGACTTCGGTTGGACCTACGTCGGCGCCAGCGAGCAGGTCGTCCAGCGCCTATTGACACACCCCGGGCTCGAAGCGTGGCGAGCCCAGCCCGGCGACCCCTTCACGGCAGACGGCGATACGGTCAATGCCGCGCTCGACACCCCCGCGACACGCAAAAGCTGAGCAATGACCCCCCATCGACGACCTTCGGAAACTCCTCGTCTCGCTCGACCCGGACTCGATCAAGCGGCCGGGCGGGCGAAGCCGCGAGCCCGCATCCCGTCGCGAAGCGGGCGCGGCCTGCTGGCCTCGAGCATCGGCTCGAGCTGGCAAGCGCACGTCTAGCGCCACCACTTCCCCGTTGCTGGCTGACTTCCCCCTTTTCCAATCCAGGCCCGACGGTCGCCGCTACGAAGACTCCCATCGACGGCTCGAGAAGCAACGCAGCAGGGAACAGTCAACGCTCGCTACTTGGTCGACGACGTGGATCGAGCCGTCAGGTGGTACACTGTCATTCTCGGCATTTTCCGACGTGAGAAAAGGCCCTCTGCGGCTGCTCCTCAGCGGCCCCAGCAGCTCTGGGGAGACCCATGCTCGACGGTGAACGCCCAGTTGCCGGCTCGCAGATTCTGCTCGTGGATCCTCAGGCAACCTCGTAGAGCTCTTTCAACCCCCTTCCCGTTGAACCGCCCGACGGTCAGCGGCACCGCCATCGACGCAAGCCGCATCAGCCCTTCCGACCGAGACTGACCCCGTTCGGGCGCCCAGACAACAACGCGAGACTGCCTCAAATTTCCCCCGTGCATTTCTTTGCGCGAGCGCTCCAGCGAACACTCTGATCGGTGAGCTTCTCAGGACACACGGGTCGCTCCCTCGAGAGACGACGGTGGTGGCCCGGAGCCACTGCTCCCTGCGCCAGGCGGATCACTCTCCTTCGGCCCCAATATGGTCCACACGCGAGGCGGAGCGCCCGGCGCGTGGCGAAAGAGGTTGGTACGAAAACGCAGACATCTGTCGACTCCTCTTCGTCACTCGCGACCACGCCGTTCTCTCTCCCTCCACACTTGCGGCCTCTTTCCGGGGCCGGACTCCGCGTCGCGCCGCCCCCGGGCGAGCCCTCACGCGCCCCGAACTCACGCGCCCCGGGCTCACGCGCAGAGTCCAGCGCGCCCCGGGCTCACGCGCAGAGTCCAGCACGCAGAGTCCAGCGCGCCTGGGCTCGCGCACAGAGTCCAGCGCACAGAGTCCAGCACGCCCTGGGCTCACGCGCAGAGTCCAGCGCGCAGAGTCCAGCATGAAAGGCTGTCAGCGCGGCCGCCTCACGCCCAGCTTATTCGTCCGCCATGATCAACTCCTTGCTTACTGGGCGACGACTCACGCCCGCACCACGCGGTAGCTGCCTCGAGCACCCCGCCCCCGGCCACAGCCAATCTCATGAGAAACTACTGTACACATGAACAGTCTCGAGGCAAGCTGTTTGAGATGTCGAGGCAGGAAGATCTTCAACGGCTCGATGCCGCGCTCGCCGCGCGCGCGAAGGTGGAAGGGGCGCTGCGGCTGCGCCTGGGGCAACTGCTCGAGGCACTGAGCGCGGAGTCCGTGGGCGCGGCGGCTAGGGCACCCGACCGAGCGTCCCCCCCGGAACGCGTAGCCAGCGCGGGGGGGGCCAATCCAGGCCGCGCAGGCACCAATCCTTCCCATCGTCACCCCTCGAAAGCGCGCTCCGCAGCCGGCCATTTCGACCTCGGCTTTGCCTCGCTTCAGGCGTACGTGCGAGAGCGCTGTGGTCTGGGGCTCCGGTGGGCGCAAGCTGCGCGCTGTCTCGCTCGCCGGCTCGAGGCTCTCCCGGTGCTGCGAACGGCGCTTGCCAACGGGCACGTCTCCTGGAGCATGGCGGAGGTCGTGTCGAGGGTCGCCACGCCGGAAACGGAAGCCGAGTGGCGCGAGGCCTGCCGTCACCATAGCGTGCGGCAAATGCGCGAGCTCGTTGCGACGGCACTGGCGCAGGGCTCCAGTGGTCGCTCGGAGCGTGGTGCGCCCGCCCCGCAGCCGGGCACCGAGGCCGCGCTGCCATCATCGGAGCCGCAGTGCTCGCCAGACGAAATTTCGGTGTCCGTCTCCTGCACCGTGAACCAGGAAGACGCATGGCTCTTCGAAGCAACGCAGGCGCTGCTCGATTCTCTGGGCACCCGAGGGGCGGGCGCGCAGCTCGAAGCTCTTCTCTCCGAGGGGCAGGAAGAGCTCTTGCGCCTGTTGCCGAACGAGCAGTGGAGCGAGCTACTCGATCGCGTCGAAGCCAAGGAGCGTGTCCAGCGGGATTCGTTGGCCCTGCGCGAGGGCTTGCGGCAAAAAGCAGAGGTGCGCCTCGAGGGTCGAATCGCCAGGCGATTGACCGAGCAGCAAGCAGCAGGCGAAGTCACCCGAGGCTCCACAGACCCCTCCGACATAGCGGCGCAAGCCGAAGGTCACTGGGCTCGGCTCGCGTCCATGGGGCTCGCAGGGCTCCGCTCGTTCACCCCGCACATGCTGGACGAGGCGGCGGCAGAAGTCGGGCGCGAGCTCGCCAGCAACCAGCTCGAGTTATCCCGCCGTCTGCATCGTTTTCATCTCGCCGAGGGCTGGCGCAAGCTGGGGTTCGCCACGGAGAGGCAATACGCTCGCGAACGGCTGGGCCTGTCGTGCTCGTTTCTCAGGGCGCGCCGAGCACTGGCTCGGCGGCTGCGCCTTTTGCCGAAGGTCACACAGGCGCTGGCCGAAGGCGCGTTGGGCGTCGAAGCAGCGGCACAGCTCTCGCGTATCGCAACGCCTGCCACCGAAGGGTCCTGGCTCGAGCGGGCGCGGCGGCGCACGGTAAAGCATCTCCAAGAGGAGGTGTCGGCTGCCCTGCTGGCAACCCGCATCTCGGGCGAGCCGCATTGCCCACCGCCACTCGAGCGCGAGCTTTCCGAGCTTTCGCAGCTCGAGCGGGCCGTCCTTGCCGGATCTCTGCGGGTCAGCCGCTCGCCGGGGTCGGTGGAAATCCGAACCGTCCCGGATGCAGACACTCTCCGCACGGACATTTTCGGCGAAGGTCCCACCACGCACGTTCCCAAGGCAGACGTTCCCAAGGCAGACGTTCCCAAGGAAGGGGCCCAACGCACGAAACGGGGCAAGCCATTCGGCGATGCGGTGTCGGGCCGCCCCGGCCACGAGGAGCCAGCGAGCCGCGCAGGCAGGCAATCGCTGGGTGACGCGTCGCCCCCGAGCCGTCCGCCGGCGGCCTCGGCTTCCAGCACGGGGCCACGAGCGGGGAAAGAGCCGTGGGGGGAGGAGCGGTCGAGCCGTCGTGCCTGGGGTCGCACGCTACGGGCGCTGCAACGGTGGTTGGGGGGCGCGAGCCAGATGTCTGCGCAGACCGGTTCAGATAGATCCATACCTCGGGGGCGCAGCCTGGCCGCTCTGGGTCGAGTCCGATTGTACTTTCGCGTGCCCCGCTGGGTCGCTCAGTGGTGGCGGGGAATGCAGGCGACCGCGCGAGCCCACCTGCCGCCGGGGGTGAGCTTTCTCCGTTACCTCTGCTCGTGCATTTGGCGCGGTTGGCAGCACCTCTTGGGCGCAGACATGCAATACGGCGGCGTCTACTTGCGCGACCGATTTCGATGTAGCAGCCCGGTGTGCAGCCGGCGCGATGTCACACCACACCACATCCAATTCCGCTCTGCCGGAGGGGGAGATGAGCCGAGCAACCTCGCCAGCGTCTGCAGCTGGTGCCACCTGCACGGCATCCACGAGGGGCGAATCCGCGTGAGCGGCACGGCGGGCCGCCTGCATTGGGAGCTAGGCAAACAGCCGCCACGCCTGATAGTCGAGGGGCGCGAGCGGCTCGCGTCCTAGGTTAGCCGAATCACGGCGAGATCGGGGTAGGGGGTGCCCCCGCACCAGGACGTCCCCCCCCCGAAGGGAGCGGCTCAGCGAGCTCCGCACGAAGCCGCAGCCTTTGCCATTGAGGTGAGCGCCGGCGTCAAACTCCTCGTAAGCCAACGTGTCACCGAGGAGGTCACCGAGGCTCTCGCCCTCGGCCGGCGTAGGCTGGGCGAGCTCGTACACGCGTGCAGCCCTCAGGGCCTCCTGCACCGCCGGATCGGCGCGGAACACCTCGGCGCGCTCGCGCAGCAGGAGATACATGCGCTCCCCCCGGAGCTCCCAAACCCCACCCGCTCCCGACGCGAGACGGCACGCTGCATTCAGGCTACGCTCTGACCATGGCCAAGCCCACGACGGACGAGCTCCTCGCGGCGATCCGACGGCTCCCGCCCGGCGAGAGGCAAACCGTCGTCGAGCTCGCGAGCCGCCAGGCCAGAGAGGATGCGGAGTGCGCCGCCGCGCCAGCACGGGCCGACTCCCTGCTGGGCCTGATGGCGGACGAGCCCGATGTGGTCGACCAAGCCTGCGCGGCGACCTACGACGCCCGGGAGCGCGCTCGGATGCGAACGTGAGAACGCCTGGCGTTCGCCATCCCTTGCGCGCTCCGATCCCGAAGGAGCCACACGGATCCATCGAACCGCGAATCCAGCAAGAAAATCGCCGACCCGCACAAGCCGGGCTACCCCAGCGCGACACCCCCAAGGGTTCGATTCCTGAGGGCACCTCCCAACCTCGCTCCTCGGCCGGAGGCGCTGTCGGAGAGGCCTCGTCGCCGGCAGCTCCCCGGGACCGGGCGCGTCGCCGCCCAGGGTCGGGCCCCGGCGCCCGCCCCCTCCGCGGGCACGCGGCCTCGGCGATCTCACCGAACGAACGGGGCGGCTCGACCGGACGACCAGGGCCGAGTTCGGCGCGCAAGTCGCCGATGCCCTGGGAGCGGCCTGGACCCAGGGCTTCGTGCACGGTGACCTCAAACCGGACGAACGCGGTCGTCGAGAGGGGAGATCCGGCGCGCTGTCCGGAAGTTGCTGGACATTCGAATGAACGAGCAGTGTCCGGACGAGGCCTTAAGGGCGGCCGCGACGTCGACGTTGAAGCTCGTACGGGGGGGACGTGAGCGAAATCATCCGAGTTCGCGGAGCCGTCCAAGGGGTGGGCTTTCGCCCTATGGTGGCTCGGATCGCCCGCAACATTGGCCTGGCAGGCTTCGTCCGCAACGATGCGGAGGGGGTGGTCATCGGGCTCGCCACGGACGAGTCCGGCTGCAGCGAATTCATCTCGGCGCTCCTCTCGGCGTTGCCGCGACTCGCCCGGGTCGAGAGCATCGAAAGGACTCCCGCCGACGTGGCCGCCGAGACCTTTCGGATCGTAAGCAGCGTGTCGGGTCGACCGCTCACCGAGATCACGCCGGATGCCGCGGTCTGCCCTGCCTGCGCCGCCGAGGTGTTCGATGCCACGAGCCGTCGCTACCGCTACCCGCTGACGACCTGCACCGACTGCGGCCCGCGCTACAGCATCACCACCGCCATCCCCTTCGATCGTGAAAACACTACGCTGCGCGACTACCCACTTTGCGACGCCTGTCGCCTCGAGTACGAGGACGAGGCGGATCGTCGCTACCATGCGCAAGCGCTCGCCTGCCCGCTGTGCGGTCCTCGCGTCTACCTCGAGCACGGGGGGGCGCGGGTCGGAAGGCGCGTGGAGACGGACGACCCGGTCGCCGCGGCTGCGGAGCGCCTCCGTGAGGGCGATATCGTCGCCGTGAAAGGGGTGGGGGGCTACCAGCTCTGCTGCGATGCGACCAGTTCCGCCTCGGTGGCGGAGCTGCGTCGACGCAAGCGGCGTCCCCACCGCGCGTTCGCGTTGATGGTTCGCGACCTCGCCGTTGCGGCCCGGTTGGTGAAGATGAGCGACGCCGACCGCGCCCTGTTGCGCGGGCCCGCGGCGCCGATCGTCCTGCTCGAGCGCCGGCAGCCTCTCGACCAGGCCCGCGTCGCCGACGAGGTCGCCCCGGATCAGCCGCGCCTCGGGTTGATGCTTCCGACGAGTCCTCTGCATGCGCTGCTGCTCGGCGACCTGGATCGACCCATCGTTTGCACGAGCGGAAACGTCACGAGCGAGCCCCAGTGCATCGACGACGCCGAGGCACGACGGCGGCTCTCGCCCATCGCCGATTGGCTCCTGGTTCACGAGCGTCCGATCCACAGCCGTTTGGACGACTCGGTCGTCGCGGTCATGGCGGGAGAGCATCGAGTGTTGCGCCGGGCGCGTGGCTACGCGCCGGAGGCCATCCGCCTGCCGCCGGGGCTCGACAAAGCCCCTCCCATCGTCGCATTGGGGGCCGACCTGAAGGCGACGTTTGCGCTCACCATGGAGGGGCGAGCGATTCTCTCCCCGCACCTGGGGGACCTCGGGGAGCTCTCCACGTATCAGGCCTACGAGAGCGCGTTGTTGCTGCTCTCGCGCCTTCACGAGCACCGGCCCGAAGTCGTCGCCTTCGACGCCCACCCCGCTTACGCGAGCCATTCGATGGCCAGGGACCTGGCTTTCGCATCCGGGTTGAAGGAGGTGCAAGTGGACCATCACCATGCCCACGTTGCGGCCTGTCTGGTCGACAATGGTTGGCCATCATCCGCCGGCTCGGTGCTCGGCCTCGCCCTCGACGGTCTCGGTGCCGGCCCTGGGGGAGAGCTGCGCGGAGGCGAGCTGCTGCTCTGCGACTATGCGCGCTACGAGCATCTCGCCACGTTCGAAGCCGTCCCGCTGCTCGGTGGCGATGCCGCGTCGAGCATGCCGTGGCGCTCGCTGTACGCCCACTTGCGCGCGTCGATGAGCTGGGCGCAGCTCGAGGCGGACTACCGAGACTCCGAGCCCATCGCCTACCTCGCGAAGAGGCGCAGCACGCTGGTCGAGCAAGTGCTCGCCAACCCGCGGCTCTCGCCGCCGGCGAGCTCGGCAGGGCGACTCTTCGATGCGGTGGCCGCGGCGCTTGGGTCGCGTCGGGATCTGACCGAGTACGAGGGACAGGCAGCGATGCAGCTCGAAGCCCTGGTTACGAAGCCGGCCCTGAGGGAGGCTCGCCTACGCGCCTACGCGCCGGCGCTCGGCCCTTGGCGGGACGGGCGCCCTACCGAGATACGGACCAGCAGCATCTGGCCCGCCCTGCTGCGGGATCTCGCCGACGGCGTCGACCGGGCCATCGTTGCCGCCCGATTCCACGTGGGCCTTGCCCAGTCGCTCAGCCACCTGCTTCGAGAAGCCCGAGACCGGACCGGTATCGGAACGGTGGCCCTGAGCGGAGGCTGCTTCCAGAACCGTGTGTTGGTCGAAGAGCTCGCCGCCGAGCTCCGCGACGGCGGCTTCGAGCTTCTCCTTCATCACCGCGTGCCTCCGAACGACGGTGGCATCTCGCTCGGCCAAGCGGCCGTTGCCGCCGCGAGGGAGTCCTAGCCGAGATGTGTCTGGGGATTCCGGGACGGGTGGTCGAGATTCGCGATGCCGAACGAAAGCTCGGCGTCGTCGATGTGGCCGGTGTGCATCGCCTCGCAAACCTGGCGTGCGTCGTCGAGGACCAGCCCATCGAGGAGTGCCTCGGTCAATGGGTACTGCTGCACGTCGGCTTCGCGATGAGCCGCATCGACGCCGAGGAGGCCGAGCGCACGCTGAGGCTCCTCGCCGAGCTCGGCGCCGCGGAGGAAGATCTTCCGCAAGAGGGTCCCGACCGCCCCCCACGCACCTCGAGGAGGACTGAGCCATGACTGACCCCCTGAGCGAGCTCTATCCCGGAATCATCGAGGGTGCGGCCGAGCGCCGGACCGGCGGCGACGACCTCGCAGCCAGCGTGCTCGCGAAGAGCCGAGAGAGCGCGCGTGTGCGCGACGCCTTCTTCGAGGAGAACGCGGGGGCCCTCGTCGCCATGGCCAGAGCAATGGCCGAGGTCTTTCGCGCTGGACACCGCTTGCTCACGATCGGCAACGGTGGGTCCTCCTGCGACGCCGCGCACCTCGCCGTAGAGTTCAATCACCCGATCACGGTTGGGCGACCGTCACTTTCCAGTATCTTTCTGGGCTCCGACGTTCAGACGCTAACGGCGGTCGGAAACGACGTGGGCTTTTCGGCGGTGTACCGCCGGCTGGTGGCGACCCACGGCAGGCGGGGTGATGCCTTGTTCGCCTTCTCCACCAGCGGCGACAGTGAAAACCTCGTCGCCGCCCTCGAGACCGGGCGGGCGCTCGGTCTTTCCACGTTCGCGATGCTCGGCAACGATGGCGGCGCAATCCGCCAATCCCGCTGGGTGGATCACCTGCTCGTAGTCCCGAGCGAGAGCGTGCATCGCGTGCAGGAGACTCATGTCGTCGCCTACCACGTGCTCTGGGACATCGTGCACACGATCTTGCACGAGACCTCTTTCGCTCGGGCGAGAGGAAACGACCGCTCGTGAAGTACGTGACGGAATTCCGAGACCCGAAGAGAGCTGCGCCGCTCCTTGCGCGCATCCAGGCGTCGATGGAACGGATCCAGGAGCGCGATGGCCCCCGCCCCGTCAAGCTCATGGAGGTCTGTGGAGGTCATACGCATTCCATCTTCAAGTTTGGCCTCGAGCGGATGCTGCCACCAGCCCTGGAGTTCGTGCACGGGCCCGGCTGCCCCGTCTGCGTCCTACCGGTCGGGCGCATCGACGACGCCGTGGCCATCGCCGAATCCGGGGAGGTGATCTTCACCACATTCGGCGATGCGATGCGCGTTCCCGGCTCCAAAGGGAGCCTACTTTCCGCCAAGGCGCGGGGGGCCGACGTGCGCACGGTCTACTCGCCGTCCGATGCATTGCTCTTGGCTCGGCAACATCCTGAGCGGCAGGTCGTGTTCTTCGGAATCGGGTTCGAAACCACCGTGCCTTCCACCGCGCTCACGGTGCTCGAGGCGGCCTCGGACCGGATCGAGAACTTCAGCGTCTTTTCGAATCACATCACCATCGTTCCCACGATCAAAGCCATTTTGGACTCTCCCGATCTGGACCTCGACGGTTTTGTCGGCCCGGGGCACGTAGCCATGGTGACGGGGACGGCACCCTTCCGCTTCGTCGCCGAACGCTACCGCAAACCGCTGGTGATTTCGGGCTTCGAGCCACTCGATGTCTTGCAATCGGTCGCCATGTTGATCGAGCAAGTCGCAACCGGGTCGGTGCGTGTCGAAAACCAGTACAAGCGCTGCGTCAGAGGCGAGGGCAACGCGGAGGCGCTGCGCGCGATGGCAGAGGTCTTCACTCTGCGTCCCTTCTTCGAATGGCGAGGGCTGGGCTCGATCGCTCAAAGCGGCTTGACCTTCAAGGCGGCCTATCGGCGCTTCGACGCGGAGCGGCGCTTCGGGATCCCGGGCGTATCCATCGCCGACCCGAAGGCGTGCCAGTGCGGTGAAGTACTCAAAGGCGCAATCAAGCCCTGGAAGTGCAAGGTCTTCGGTACCGCCTGCACGCCGCAAACTCCCATCGGTTCCTGCATGGTCTCCAGTGAGGGCGCCTGCGCCGCCTACTACAACTTTGGGCGACTCCACACGATCCGCAGGGCTGCCCCCAAATGAATCGCACCGACGCCACGATCTTCGCCCGAGTGGAGAAGTTTCGTCGCCGCGCCGGGCGGGTGCGACAGCCCTTGATCGAGCTCGCCCACGGCGGTGGCGGCAAGGCCATGCGCGATCTTCTCGACGGAGTCGTCTTGGACGCTCTCGGAGATGGTGTTCAGGCCAGGGAAGACCAGGCTCGCATCGAGCTCGGGGAGCTCGCACGGCTCGGCGAAAGGCTGGCCTTTACGACCGACAGTTACGTCATCACGCCCCTGGAGTTCCGCGGTGGAGATATCGGCCGCCTTGCCGTCTGCGGCACGGTCAACGACCTCGCCGTCGGCGGGGCGCGCCCGCTGTATCTGTCTTGTGGGCTCATCATCGAAGAGGGGCTCGAGGTCGAAGCGCTGCGACGCGTACTGCTCAGCATGGCAGCAGCTGCACGAGAGGCAGGGGTCACCATCGTCACCGGCGACACGAAGGTGGTGCCGCGCGGAGCCGCCGACCGCTTGTTCGTCAACACTTCGGGGATTGGCGTCATCGCAGCGAAGCTCGACGTGGGTGTCCACCGCATCACGGCCGAAGACGTCATTTTGGTCAACGGGTATCTCGGTGATCATGGGGCTGCCATCCTCATCGAACGAGGTGACCTCGGGCTCGAGACGAACATAGCCAGCGATTGTGCTCCACTCAACGGCTTGATTCACGATCTGCTGGCTCGAGTGGAGGTTCACGCCATGCGCGACGTGACGCGCGGAGGTCTGGCCGGTGTGCTCAACGAGCTGTCGCTCGAGTCCGAGGTCGGAGTGGTGGTGGATCATGCCGCTCTGCCAGTTCGGCCGGAAGTCTCGGGCCTGTGCGAGCTGTTGGGGCTCGACCCCACTCACCTCGCCAACGAGGGCAAGCTCGCCGTGGCGGTGCCCTCGTCCCAGAGTGCGCTGGCGCTCGAGGTCATGCGTCGTCACCCCCTCGGCAGAAACGCGGCCGCCATTGCGCGCTGTCGCGAGACTCCGCCGGGCCTCGTGACCGTCGAAACCGGCTTCGGGGTCGAACGCGTCCTGGACATGCCTCTGGGTGAATCGCTTCCCAGGATTTGTTGATGCACGAGCTCAGCCTTACCCGCAGCATCGTATCGGCCTGCGTCGAGCATGCCAAAGAGAGACGTGTGCGCGCGGTGCACCTCAGGGTGGGACTTCTCTCCGGGGTCGAACCCCATGCGCTGAGCTTCTGCTTCGAGCTGTGCGCTCGGGGCACGGTGGTCGAGGGGGCAGAGCTGGTGATCGAACCCGTGATGGGCCGCGGGCACTGTCAAGGCTGTGATCAACGAGTGGATCTGGATTCGCCCATCGGAATCTGCCCATGTGAGCGGCGTGAGCGAGTGACGCTCGTAGCAGGCGACGAGCTCGTGCTCGACGCCATGGAGGTTTGAATCATGTGTGCAACCTGCGGCTGTAGCGGCGACGCGGCCACGATTTCCCGCGAAGACGCTGACCATACCCACGTGCTCCCGGATGGCACCGTGATCACACACCGCCACGAATCGCCGCCAGCGGGCGAAGTTGCTCGAGCGGCGTCCCGCCCACCCAGTCGCGGCGCTCACGGCGCTTCCGCAGAGGTACCGCAGCTCATCGAGTTGCAGCGGCGGGTACTTCACGACAACGATCAGCTCGCCGCGCGAAACCGTGCGTTCTTCCACGGCCGTCGCGTCGCGGCCATCAACTTGATGAGCTCGCCCGGGGCGGGCAAGACGACGCTTCTCGAGCGCACTCTGCGCCGGCTTCGAACGAATGCCGCCGTGTTGGAAGGCGACCAGGAGACGGAGAACGACGCGAAACGAATCCGCGCGACGGGTGTCCCCGTAGTGCAGATCAACACCGGGGAAGGTTGCCACCTCGACGCCGAGATGGTGTGGCGCGGCGTGGCCGAGCTGGATCTCGAGGAACAATCGCTCCTCTTCGTCGAGAACGTCGGCAACTTGGTCTGTCCGGCGCTCTTCGATCTTGGGGAGGCGGCCCGCGTGGTGCTCTTCAGCGTTACGGAGGGAGAGGACAAGCCACTGAAGTACCCCCACATGTTCCGGCGGGCGAACCTGGTCCTCCTGACCAAGACGGATCTACTGCCGCACTTGGCCTTCGATACGAAGGCAGCGCTCGCCGCGGTTCGGCGCGTTCAGCCCGAGGCGAACGTTCTCTGCCTGTCCACGACGAGCGGGGAGGGAATGGACTCCTGGATGGCCTGGCTCGAGGAGCGACGTACCGGGATGATGCGTCCCATTGCGAACACCTCGCCCTCGAGCCCTCGAACCTGAGAGACTCATTCAAGCTTCTGGGACTCTTGGGGGCGCTCGAGGCACCGCCCGTCACGCTCGCCAGGGCTTGCGTCAGCCCCAATCCCACCGTTTGTAATTGAGGACCCCGGCGGCGCGAGACCCTCGGGGCGGGGGAAGAAGAAAGATGAGCGCAACTCTACTCTGGCTGCAGACCGGTGCGTGCAGCGGCGACAGCATGTCCATCCTGAATGCGGAGTCGCCCAACCTGCTCGAAGCCTTGCAAAACTATGACATCGAGCTGCTCTGGCACCCGTCGTTGTCGCCCGAAACGCCGAGGCAGCTGGCGGCGATGATCGAAGACATCTGCGCCGGCGAGCGCGAGCTCAGCGTGCTGGCCGTCGAGGGCTCGATAGCCTTCGGGCCGGATGGTACGGGCATGTACGACACCTTCCTCGGTCGTCCCAAAAAGGACATCGTAAGCGAGCTCGCCGAACACGCGAGGTTCGTCGTCGCGATGGGTACCTGCGCTGCGTTCGGCGGGGTCGTCGCGGCGGAGCCGAACCCGACGGATTCGACCGGGCTGCAGTTTCTCCGCGCCAACAAGCAAGGAGCGCTGCTCGGACCGGATTGGGTGTCTCGGGGGGGTCTTCCCGTGGTGAACGTTGCGGGCTGCCCCGCGCACCCGCGAACGATGGTCGAAACCCTGATGACGCTCCTACTCACCGATGACCTCGAGCTGGACGCGCTCAACCGTCCCCTGACCTACTTCGACCGAGTCGTGCACCAGGGCTGCACTCGGAATGAATTTCACGAGTACAACATCGAAGAATCTGGCTTCGGTGGGCAGGGCTGCCTCTACTACAACATGGGTTGTCAGGGGCCTTTCACGCAGGGTCGCTGCAACACGGATCTGTGGAACGAGGTCAACAGCAAGCCTCGAGCAGGCGTGCCCTGCTACGGCTGCACGGCACCAACTTTTCCGAAACTCAAGGACCTGCTGACGACAGAAAAGATCGGCCCAATCCCGGTCGCCATGCCGAGCGGCGTTAGCCGCCCACAATACATGGCCTACAAGGGATTGGCTCGGGCGGCCGGGCCAGAGCGCCTGGTGAAGCTCCGGCGCAAAGCCCCCGCGGCCTCGGACGGGCGCTCACGGACCGACGGATCCGGCACCGCCGAGTAGGAGCAGAGGAGTGACAGATGGCGCGAGAGATCATCCAACTGGACATGAACCGGGTCGAAGGCGACCTCGAAATCAAGCTTCAACTCAGCGACAACGTCGTCGAAGACGCCTGGTGCATTGGCACGATGTATCGTGGCTTCGAACAGATTCTGATGGGGCGCGCAGCCCGTGATGGCCTGGTCATCACCCCGCGCATATGCGGCATCTGCGGTACGGCGCACCAATCCAGTGCCGCCGCTGCACTCGAAACCGCCTTTGGGCTGGCCATTGCCCCGAACGGAACCCGAGTGAGGAACCTCTGCGTACTCGCCGAGGAGGCTCAGAGCGACCTTCGCCACAGTTTCCTGATGTTCACCGTGGACTTCTGCCACGCCCGATACGAGGCTCACGCGATGCGCCGGGAGCTCGTGGAGGCGTTCGAGGCGTTCCGAGGCCGGGTCTACCGGGAGACGATCGAGCAAACCAAGAACATCGTGAAGGTCGTTGCGCTGTTCGGAGGCCAATGGCCGCATTCGACCTACATGGTCCCGGGGGGCGTCACCTGCGTCCCGGACAATTCTCGGACCCTGAACGCACTGGCTGTCGTGGACGCTTACACCAAGTGGTACGAGCGCACGGTTTTGGGCTGCTCGATCGAGCGCTGGTCCCAGGTGCGGACGCTCGAGGATCTCGAGACGTGGGTGGAGGAGTCGGACGGTCACGCGAGGAGCGCGATGGGGCTCTTCGTTCGGTTTGGGAGACAAATCGGTCTGCAACACGCGGGCCGCGGCAACGGATATCTTCTGAGCTACGGCTCTTGCCATGAGCCCGAGGCCTGGCAACCCCCTTTCGATCGCCGCGCGACCTGGCGAAGCAGCGGCTTCTACAACGCAGAAACGCGCACCCTCGAGCCGCTCGATCACGAGCTCATCGCCGAGCACGTGCGACACTCCTACTTCGTCGACTACGAGGGTGGCAAGCATCCCTGGGAGGGGGTCACCGTCCCGGACTTTGCCCCGGAGACGGAAAAGTACTCTTGGGCGAAGGCGCCTCGCTACCGGGAGAAGGTCGTCGAGGTGGGGCCGCTCGCCGACCAGGTCTGCGCCGGGGACGTGCTGGTACGCGCCCTGTTCGATGCGGAAGGCTCGAACAGCTGGCTGCGTCAGTTCACCCGCATTCATCGCCCGAGTCAGAGCTTGCCAAAGATGCGATCCATCCTGCTCGAGCTGTTGGCTCGCCCTGCCGAGCCCTACATCATCAATCACGAGATACCGGGCGACCGGGCCCGGGGGCTCGGAGCGGTTCAGGCTGCCCGCGGTGCTCTCGCGCACTGGGTCGAGTTCGAAGACGCCAAGATCGCGCGCTACCAGGTGATCACGCCGACGGCATGGAACGCGTCACCGCGCGACACGGCCGGTCGCCGAGGGCATTGGGAAGAGTCGATGATTGGCACGAGCGTGCAAGACGTCCACGACCCCATCGAGCTCGGCCACATCATTCGGTCGCATGACGCCTGCCTCGTGTGTACGGTCCACGTGCTGGACACCGGCGAGCGCTTTCGGTTCGGGACATGAGCTCGAGCCCCGACGTGCCGCTGTTCTCCTCCCGGACGCGAGTGGTCTGTTTCGGGAGCCGGTTGCACGGCGACGACGCCTTCGGCTGCCAAGTCTACGATGCCCTGGTGGTCGAGAGTCTCCCCCGCGGAATCACCGTTCACGACGCGGGTACAGCCGGCCTGGGCGGCCTGATCTTTTTCGAAGGCTGCGAGCGAGCGATCGTGGTGGACGCGATCCGACCGTGTGCGACGCCAGGCAGACTCAGGACACTGCGCATCGACGAAGCGCTGTCCGTCGCCAGACCTCTTTCGACGCACGCGCAGGGGCTCGGCTATCTGCTCCAGGCGCTTCCCATCGCGCTCGCGACCATGCCCGTCATCACCATCGTGGGTGTGGAGGTGGAGTCCGTAGACACCTTCAGCGAGGTCATGAGCGCTGCAGTTCAGCGAATGGTCAACCCGGCGCGCGACTTGGTGATCGGTCTTCTCGCCTCATAGACGAACGGAGATTGCATGAACGGTGTAGTCACGTCACACTCGGCACTCGATCGAATCGAGGCACTCGATCGAATCGAGGCACTCGAACTCGAAATCGAGAGCTTGCGGGCTGCCGCGCGCGAGCAAGAGCGATTGATCCTCGATGGCTACCGTCAGGTGGACGAGATGTTGCGCGTCGTCGAGGGGCAGCGCGATCGCGTGCGCGCTTCGCACGATGAGCTCACGCGAGCGCAAGTCTACCTCGACAACGTGGTCGACACGATCGACGACGTGCTGCTCGTTCTGCACACCGACGGATCGGTGGCGATGGCAAACTCGAAACTCTCGACCTTGACCGGCTACGGCATCAAAGAGGTGGCCGCTGCGGACCCCCTGCTGTTCTTCGATTCGAATGAGTTCGCCGCTGTGTTCGGGGGGACGACACCCACCAGCCGCGCCGAGTTCGCCACGCTACTCTCCGCGAGCCGCGGCGGCCAGCTCGATGGTCATCTCGTTGCTCGCGACGGGCAACGCCTCGCACACCTGTTTCGTTGGTCGAACCTGTACTCGCGAGCTGGTAAGAAAGAGGGGGTCGTGCTCGTGGGCGCCGACGTGCGGCTTCTGCACGACACCCTGGAGGCCGTCGAGCGCGCTTACGCAGAGATGAGGTTGATCTTCGCCGCCGTCGATCAGGGCCTGATGTCGATCGACGAGGCTGGGGTAGTCGCCGCACAGCGCTCCGATCGGGTCGACGTGTGGTTCGGCGAGCTCGTGGTCGGGACGAAGATCTGGGAGTACCTCGGGGCGGCGGACCCTTCGTTTGGTGATAGGTTGAAAATGGGGTGGGAGGCGGTCGTAGAAGGTTTCCTCCCTCTCGAGCTCTGCCTCGACCAGCTTCCGAAGCGGCTCCAGACGGGCGAGTCGACCTATGAGGTATCCTACAAGGCGATTGGCGACGAGGGCGCGGTTGCCGGAGCCCTCGTCGTCGTCACGGACGTAACGACGCGCTTGAGGGAGGCCCGCGAGCGAGCGCTGCGAGAGGAGCTGCTGGAGACGGTCGAACGCATCACGCGAGATCGCCAGGGGTTCTTCGAGTTCTTCGTGGAGGCCGAGAAGATCGTCTCTGCGCTTCTCGACCCCGGCGCTTCGCAAGGTTCGAGCCCTGGTGTGACGTTCCGTCTCCTGCATACGCTAAAGGGAACTTGCACCCTTTTTGGCGTTGGAAGCCTCGCCGGCCTCGCCCACGCGTTCGAAGACCGGATCCAAGAGACCGATCGGCCGTTGGCTCCCGAAGAACGTGACGCCCTGGGGCGGTGCTGGGAGGAGTTCGCGGTTCGCGTGCGGACGCTATCGGGGGACACGGCCGCGCTTCAGGTGAGCAGAGCGGACCACGTTGCACTGCTGGACGCGCTCGAGAGGGGCGCAAGCCCAGAGGCGGCGCTCCGAATGGCACGCCGCCTGGTCGTGGAACCGACGCACCACCGGCTGCAGCGGATGGCGGCTCAGGCCGAAGCGCTGGCGAACCGTCTGGGCAAGTGTGCCGTCGAAGTCTTCATCTCCGCGGGCGAAGAGCGGTTCGATACCGAGCGCTGGGGAGAGTTCTGGTCGGTGCTGGCACACGTCGTGCGCAACGCAATAGACCATGGGTTCGAAACGCGGGACGAGCGTGTTCGTGAGGGAAAGGCCGAGCGCGGACGGCTTCGCCTTGCCACGCGGCTGAAGGGGGAAGAAGTCCTGGTCGAAGTCGGCGACGATGGCAGAGGGATAGACTGGGAGGCGCTCGCGCGGCGAGGGCGGGAGCAAGGTCTTCCGCACGGCTCCCGGCAAGAGCTCGTCGAGCTCTTGTTCGTCGACGGGCTGTCGACCCGGGCCGTCGTGACGGACATCTCCGGGCGTGGCGTGGGGATGGCGGCGGTGAAAGCGGTTTGCGATGCCCTCGGCGGTCGGATCGAGGTCGTCAGCGAGTTCGGGCGCGGCACCCAGTGGCGATTCGCGTTCCCAAGGAAACTCGCCCTGTAGAATTCCAGGCATGGACGCCTGACGGACCCACCCTAGTCAGACGTGCGCCACCGGGGCAGGTACGGAAGCAAGGGCACCGCGCTCATGCGTTCGGGGGCGGCCCGGTGCGCTCCAGCATTCGCCCCAGCCAAACGCCCGTGATCGCGGTGGACGCGTTCTCGGACTGGGTACGCCGGACCTGTACACCAGCGGTAATCACGTACCATTCTTCTTCGCCTCGAATCCGCTCGGCGTGCGCACGATGCGGCGTTTCTGCGGAGGCGACGAGGCCTGGGCCGACACCGATACGCCGCAGCGAAAATGCCCCCCACGGCGAGCCCGTGGAAAGCGTACGAGCCGAGGCGACGGCCGCTGTCGACCAGCGGCGTTCCGACCCGCTGCAGAGAGCCGCTGACAACCTGGTAGCGTCAGGCCAAGCGACAGCAACCGGGCGAACATCGGTCGCGGTTCGCTCTCGCTCCCCAGGCAGGCCAGCTCGGAGCCAGCGATGGGAGCGACCAGCGCCGCCAAGACGAGAAGGGGCCACATGCGGAAACTCTCGCGGCCGTCGCCGGGTTGGCCCGGCGGTCTGTCGACTCGATGTCACCGCGCCCTGTCAGAGGTAGTCTGCGGCCGCTGCCCCCGAGCCCTGGTCCCCCCGCCTCCGTCACCACCAGCCCCCCGGGATCGGTGATCGTCACCACTGTCGCCGCGTTGCGCTCCGGCTGCGCTTGGCGATTGCACGCATTTCACGCCGCTGCCGGTCGGCACGCCCAGCGAGCGGCCATCGAACGGGGATGCCCGTTCGCTGCGGGCTTTCCGGGGGTGGAGGTGCTGGTGTCGATGAGGCGCAGCACCCGGAGGGCGGCAGACCACCCGTCACGCCCCAGCCGCAACCTGGCGAAAAGCGGCGCTCGACCGGGAAACCAGTTGTGTCGAAGACGCTCCCCCGCTACTTCGCCTGCATGAACGACTTCGCGCAAGCTCCCGCCCAGTTCGTCCGCACCTTGCGGGCCCTCGACACCGTGCTTCGCAAAGCGGAAGAGTACGCTTCCGAGCGCGGCTTCCCGGTGGATAACTTCATCGCCCAGCGGCTGTTTCCAGACATGCTGCCCTTCGTTTCCCAGGTGCGCATCGCCTGCGACATGGCCAAGGCCACCACGGCAAACCTCTCCGGCCAAGCCGCGCCTCGCCACGAGGACGACGAGACCACATTCGGCCAGCTGCACGCGCGCATCGAGAGCGTGATTGGCTACCTGCAGAGTGTTCCGAAGGAAGCCTTCGAGTCGATGCAACCCGACAACGTCGTGCCGATCCCATTCCCGAAGGAAAAGGCGATGTACGCCATCGAGTACCTCTTCGGCCGCCAGCTGCCGAACTTCTTCTTCCACGTTTCCATGGCCTACGCCCTGCTGCGCGTCGGCGGCGTTCCCCTGGGCAAAGCCGACTTCATCGGCGCCGATTTGCAGTTGCTCGACGATTGAACCGAGATCGCGGCGGCGCCGAGCCGCCGCTTCGGCTCCCGTGGCTGTGCCGGGTAGGCCGGCCGAGAGCCGGCGCTGGCAGCGCTGCCATGCTTGGAGCGAGCCGGCTCGGCTGTCCGGCAATGTAAGCAACTTCGGCCTGTCTGCTCACATCGTAGCTCGGAAGTTAGGCATCGCGTTGCCGAGTGAACCCCGATACGATGTGCGGGTGTCGAACGCTGGGGGGCGAGACTCGGGGGGGCCGCGGGCGGACGATGAAGCGCCCGAATCGAAGGCGCCCGTTGCTGGCCTGATCGGGTCGCAGCGGACTCGAGACGCCGACGTGGCATGCGAGCGGCCGCCTTCATCGGCCTTCTTCCTCGATGTGATCGATCTCGTCGCGTATCCCATTTTTGCCAAGGATCACGAGTATCGCTACGTCTTGGTCAACCGAGCTGCGGCGGATGCCATGGGTCGGCCGCGGGAGCAAATCCTCGGCAAGACGGACGCGGAAATGTTTCCCGCCCTGGAAGCCGCTCGGCGGCGCCGAGACGATGAGCAGACGCTGTCCGGCGGGGCACCGGTCGAACTGCCCGAGCAGTTGCTGACCACACCGCAAGGTCAGCTGCGGGTGATGGCGACCACCAAGACCCCGCTGTTCGACGAGAACGGTCAGCCCAGCCACGTGGTTGGCGTGGCCCACGACATCACGCACTTGAAGCGACTCGAGCTATCCCTCAGGCAGTCGAACGAGGATCTGGAGGCGCGGGTTCGGCAGCGCACGGCCGAGCTCAAAAGAGCCCAGGAGCAGCTCCTTCTCAGAGAGCGGAACGTGGTACTGGGCCAGTTGGCGGCCGGACTTGCCAGCCAGCTTCGCAACTCGCTCGCGGTGATTTTGAACGCCTCCTCGATCCTGGCACGCAAAGAATCGGTCGGGCAAGACGCCGCGCATGCGGTCGAAGCCATTCGCCAGGAGGTTCACGAGTCGAACGCGACCATCGGCGACCTGTTGAGCCACACTCAGGTGGCGAGCCCGAGGATCTTGCCCGTGTGCGTGGCAACCATCGTCTCCGATGCATTGGGCTGCCTGATCATACCCGATACCGTGGTCGTGCACGCCAAGCTCGATCCAGACCTGCGGGTATTGGCCGACGCCCAGCAACTCGCGAGCGCGCTGGGCAACCTGATCCGCAACGCCATCGAAGCGATGCCCACGGGGGGCGAAATTTGCCTGAGCGCTCGCGAAGCCGATGAGGCCATAGCGATCCGCGTTCGCGATACCGGAAGCGGCATTGCTCTGTGCGACGTTCCCTTGGTCTTTCAGCCACTGATCAGCAGCAAGCCCCTGGGGTTGGGCCTCGGCCTGAGTGCCTCGAAGCTTCTGGTCGAAGCTCAGAACGGCGAGATATCCTATGTTGGCAGCGACGCGGGCGCTGAGTTCGAGATTCGGCTGCCGCGGTACATCGACGCACCTGGCGACCGGAACGTGCGAGTTTGCTGACCGGGCGACGACATCCAGCCCGAAGAAGACAAGGAGATACGAAAATGGCGACGTTTCCAATCGACCCCCGACGAACCGCACTGTTGAACGTGGATCTTCAGAATGTATTCGTCGAAGGGTACCCCGTCTCGGCGCCCGCCGGCCCCACGGTGCTCGCGAGAGTCAACCGGCTCATCAAGACCTGCCGGGCCAGCGAGATGATGATCGTGCACACGGCGCACGTGACGCGACCGGATGGAAGCAACGTCGGAGTGATGGGAGAGATCATTCCGCCAGTGCGCGAGGGCATGATTTCTCAAGGCAGTCGCGGGGCGGCTCTACATCCCCAGTTGGATGTTCAGCCGGGTGACATTTGCCTCGAAAAGCCTAGGTTCGGCGCGTTCCACGGCACGGATCTCGAGCTCATCTTGCGGAGCCACGGCATCGACACGCTGATCATTTCTGGAATCGCGACGAACGTCTGTGCGGAGACGACGGCGCGGGAGGCCAACGTTCGCGATTTCCGCGTGGTCTTCTTGAGCGATGGAACGGCCACGTTCGACATGAATGGAGTACCGGGTGAGCAACTGCAGCGGGCCACCTGTGCCTCTCTCGGCTTTGCTTTTGCGGAGATCGCGACGGTCGATCAGGTCATCGCCCGGATCGAAGCGAGCGGCCGAGGCGAGCCTTGAGGCGTGGGCTCACTCGGCGTCGGGCTCACTCGGCGCCACGCTGACGCGAGGTGTCCGGGCGCCGGCATCGGCACCGGCGTCCGCGCGCTCCTCGTCGCTGCGGAGCCGCTTGGCCACGCGGTTGTCGACACCGGCCGCAGCGCCTAGTGTCCTGGCACGGAAGTGCCAGGACAAATGAAGAGAGGATCACCTCGGCCAAAAGGAGTGCGTTTGTCGCAGAATTCGCGCGGCCCTCGCCCCGTCAGGGGCCGCGTGAGTTCTGCAAGGACTTCTGGGACAGGTGACCAGAGGCCGAGGTGCAGACGCAACGCCGCGACCACGGCTCGTGCTTCTTCTGGCCCTTGTCCCGCGTCGTTGGACGCGGGCTGCGGCCCGCCACCCACGCCCGTCGGCATGGGCCGCACAGGCCCCCTGCCACGAGGCCAGCGGCGCCCCGCCGTCAGTTGGGCAGCCCGGGGACCCCGAGGCGCACGGCCTTGAGCTGGCCCTGGGAAGTGACGAAGAGCGTGCGACGGTCCGCACCGCCAAAGGTGCAGTTCGAGGAGTACCCCGTCGGCACCACACCCAGGCTTTCTCCCGTGGGCGAGTACACCTCGACCCCGCCGTCCGTCCCTACGTACAGGTTACCGGCACAGTCCACCGCCATCCCGTCGACCGTACCGGCGCTCGTGGTAACGAAGAGCTCGCCCGAGGCGGCATCGATACTGCCGTCGGCAAGCAGATTGAAGGTGGAGACGCTGCGGTTGAAGACGCTACCGACGTACAACAGCGTTTCGTCGGTGGAGAGCACGACGCCGTTGGCGTTGGCGAGAGGAGCACCCGTGTTCGACTGATTGAGGGCGCCCTGAACGGCACCGTCCGGGGCGCGACGGAAGAGCCCTCGACTGGGGTCGGTGAAGTACAGATTCCCGTCGCTTCGGAGGATCAGATCGTTTGGAGTCACGTCGCCACTGGGCAGCACCGTTTCGATGAGCTCTGCCGTACTCGGATCCACGCGCGTGATGCGATTTTCTCGCTCGTCGGCCAACAGCAGACGATCCGTGGAATCGAGGGCGAGGCCGTTGCTTCCGGCGTCCGCCTTGAACAAGAAAGTTTGCGTCGAAGGCGGGGTGAGCGCGTAGATCCGCTCCGGATCTCGCGCGTTGTCCGAGAAGTACACGGTGCCCTCGCCGGCCACCCAGATCGGCCCCTCGAGAAACGCGAAGAAGTCCCCCGGCGGCGCCCCGAAGCTCTGCACATCCGCCGCGCTGACCCCGGCGAGCGGATCACCGGACGCGTCGAGCCCCGCACACACGAAAGCCGCCGAAGCCCCCCCTGAAAGCCCTTCGGGCGGCGCAAAGTCGCCCGGCACGGGAGGCAGGTCCTGCGGCTCCTCGGGCGCCGGCTCCGCCGGGGGGGGCTGAGACTCGGCGTCACCCTCGGGCTCCGCCCGCATCTCCCCCCCGCCTTCGCCTTCGCCCTGCCCCGACTCCGACGGCTCGGAGCCTGACCCGGCGGGACGCGCGTCATCGGGTGGGTTGCCATCCAACTCGGACTGCGGCGGTGCTTCGCCGCCGCCCGAAGCTCCCGCCCGATCGGGAGGCCCTTGCGCCGCCGAGCCCTGCCCGGATGAAGCCTGCCCGGATGAAGCCATCGACGCAGGATTGCCCGCCGGGGTCGCCGCGGGAGGCCCCCCGTTGGGCGGGGGAGGCCCGCCTGCCGCGGCGCCCGAGGGCGGCGACTCGCTCCCGCCACAACCGGCTAGCAGACATCCCAACAGACCGCTCGATAGCGCCGGCCCGAGCCCATGAGGCAGCCTCCACATGGCCTGCGGAGTAACACATCATCACGCCTTCTGGCCATGACGCGTCCGAGGCAGCCGGCTGGGCGCGTTCCGCTCGAAGACCTCGAAGCCGCCTTCGCTGCCAACCGCGTCGGGCGGCGACCGGCCCAGGTGGCGGAAAGAATGGCGGTGCAGCGGCCGAGCCGAGCGTTCCCAGCGCCCGGCTGCGCCGCCCACAGGCCATCCTGCGCTCCCTCGACGGCGCGCTGGTCGTAGAGATGAGGCGCGCGCTCGGCCTGGCCGAGGAGCTGGCGCGGCGCCTGCCCAAGCGGGACATCGAGGTGGGGCCAGAGCGCGTCGGGCTGGCGCTCGCAGCCCAGCGGATGCCTCGCCCCCGTCGAAACAGCGCGCCGCGCGCTGGTGCCCCGCACTTCCCTCGTCGAGCTTCTCGGGGCATGCCGCCCACCCAGTTCGACGACACTCGCCTCCGTCGAGTGCGAGCCCCTCGAGGCCGTCGGGCGAGAGCTGGCGCGAGCGAGGGAGCCGCCGCGCCCACGAACAGCAAGGCCGCTTTGCCACGACGTTCTTCGGCACGACGAATGCCTGGTCCGTCGGCGACGGGCCAGAGCTCTGCACGCGGGGCAAGACCAAGGAAGGGCTGGTTCGAAGGGCCCCGCCGAGCGGCTCGTGGCAGGGCGCCGATTCGGGCGCGGTCTGCCCGGACTCGCGCCGGAATCCGCCACGGTCGAGCGCCCACACCCAGGCGGCGGGGCCGAAGCTGCCCGACAGCCTGGAGCGGCCCGTTTCACGGCGGCGGAGGCCGCTCGCGTCGAAAAATGCCGACCCACCTTGCTGCGCCAGTGGAGCCGCTGGATTTCGCTTGCTTCTGTCGAGCTGCCGCGTAGGAAGGGCGTCTCGGGCCGGACTGCCGACGTCGCCCGGCCCATCGCCCCAGGCGCCCCAAGGAAACCATCCCTCATGCAACTGCTGACTCACTGGACTGGCGCTGGCGCCATCGCTCTTCTCGCCCTCACCAGTTGCTCCGACGACGGCGGCGCCTCCGCCCTCGCGGAGAGCCCTCCGGCCTTTGCCGGCGCTCTTCCGCCGGCAGCATCGCCGGGCATGCCGCCCCCCGCGAACGCGCCGGGTGGCGAGCCCGGCAGCGACGCCCCCGACCCGTCGGCTCCCGACTCGGGCGGGGAAGCGGCGGCCGGCGAGGGCGGCCCGGGCGACGTCCCCCTCGCCGAGGCCGAGCCGGCGAGCGCCGCGGAGGATACCGACCCGGGCGACCTCGGCGAAGCCTCGAGCGCGGACGAGCCCGCGGACGATCCGCTCGAAGACGACGGCGCGAGCGACGTGGATGCCCCGCCCGAAGAGGAAGAGCCAGCAAGTCCCACGGAAGAGCAGCCCGCGGAAGAGCAGCCCGCGGACGAGCAGCCCGCGGACGAGCCCGAGCCGATGCCGGAGGCCCCGCCGCCGGTGATGCTCGAGGTGGAGTTCCCGGAGCTGCACGAGACGATCTTCCTGGCCAATTGCAGCGGCAACAACTGCCACGGCAACAACGCGCCGCGCGCCCCCTACGGCACCGACGACGAGCAGTTTGCCTACGAAGTGATCGTGGCAAACCTGCCGGGGATCCTCAACCGGCTCCGCGGAATGAACGGCGCCATCATGCCGCGAGGCTGCGGCAACGCCCTGGGCAATGGCAGGTGCCTCACACAAGAGGAGTTCGACGCCGTCGCGGCCTGGGCCGAGGCGGGCACGCCGCGCTGAGGCGCAGGCAGGGCGGGCCGCTAGTCGAGAATTTCCCCCCACTGCGCGCCGTGGCAGGTCGTCGTCGAGCGCCGCGGCGTGCTCGTAGAAGGCGCCTCGCGCGAACATCCCACGCCCGGGAAAGGCGCTGGCTCTCGAACTCGAGGCGCTGGTTCGCGGCCTTCAGCGCCGTGGTAGCCGTGGTAGCCGTGAGCGTCACCACCGCGCCTTCGATGTGCCGAGAAACTCGGTGCAGTGCGGCAGCACGCGGCGCGCGTACTACCCTTGCACAGGGCGGCCCGCGTGCGATGACGATCTGCGAGGTGACCATCGAGGCAACGTCGAAGCTCAGGTCCTCTCGCTCCGGAAAGCGGAAGTACGGCCGCAGGTCGCCGTGCAGGAAGCGAATCGTCCCGCCACCCGAGACGACGACCGCGGGCTGGAGCACCGCACGCATGATGGCCTGACGCCAAATGTCGCCCGGCAGGCCCGTGGCTTCCTTGCCCTGGTGAGGCGCCGGCGGCGACACCGCATCGGCCTGCGCGGCTACGCCGAGGCGAGGCCGCGCCGCGGAAGCTCAGCGGCCGCTGATTGTCCGACCTTGCGATACCGCGGCTGCCCCTTGGCCGCGGTGGCGAACAATTGCGCGAGAATGCTCGTGGACTCGGAGCTACCGAGCCGCAGCAAACCGGAGGGCTGCAGGGCGAAGTGCAACAGGGAGAGCACGCGCTCCTGCACGTCCGTCGTCAGGTAGAGGACGTTGCGACAGGTCACCCGATTCATGCGAGAGAATGGCGCGTCCCCGAGAGCCGCCCGGATCTGCGGGATGTCGAGCACCCAATCCACGGAGCCGGTGTCGATGGCTCCCTCCGGCGTCCCCGGCTGGCCCCGGCATCGCCGGCGTCTGCGCGATGGTAAGCCCCGCGGACGCGCAAACCGCCCGCAGCCCAACACTCCCGTCGCTGCCGCGACGGAGAGCACCACGGCAGCGGCCCGTAGACCAAACTCGCGAGCCGGCGAATGGAGTGGATAGTCGACGGGGCAGACCCAGGCCGCGGTGCAGCCTCGGAGTAGTCCGCTCCAGCCGATCGCCCCGCACGCCCGGCGACTCGTCGGGCGCAATCACGTGAAGCGTATCCGCGACGATTTGCACGCCGCGACGAGCCTCGACGACCGGCATCTCGGTGTGGGGAGCGAGCAATTCCGTGAGCAAGCTGCGATGAGACGGATCGAGGTGCTCAGCCAACAGGAACGCCACACCCCGATCGGGAGGCAGGGCGCCGAGCAGCGGCTCGAATGCCTCCAGGTCGCCCGCGGAAGCTCCCACTGCCACGACCCGCCGCGGGGCACCGCCGGCCGACGGGGGCGGCCCCTCCTCCATTCGCTCGCCGTCACTGACGCGAAGGACACGTTACCCGTTCGCACCCTGACTGCCTAGAGCGCCCATTGGGCTGATTGCCGCAACGGAGTGCCTTCCACGGGGCCCGAGGCCGGGGCAAGCGGCTCGGCGCTCCAGGGCCTCGTCTTCGGGTTGCGGTCGCTGCGCCCGCGCCCTTCCGGCAGCTGCGGCGAATCACCCGTCGTCCCGCACGCGGAGCCGGCGTTCGACCCTCGAGCGGAAGGTGCCCGCCATGGCTGCGTCTTCGAGGTGGGTTCTTTTCGACGCGCGGGGGGCTTTTGCTCTATGCTCCGAGGGAGCCAGCGGGGGGGCCAGACCCGATGACTGCAACCCAGGGGGGCCAGCGGTGCAGACAACCGGACGACAGCGGCTACAGGATTTGTTCTCGAGCATCCGCACACTGCAGGGCAGGGTGTCCCCGCTGCATTCGCGGCCGGAGATCGCCCCCCCCTCGGCGCGGGAGGCGCTGCTCATCGAGGCCGAAAAGGTCACGCACCTCGGCAGCTGGATATGGGACGTCGGGACGGAGAACTTCCGCTGGTCCGACGAGCTCTTTCGAATCCTCGGTCGAGATCCACGCCGCGACCGAGCGAGCCCCGACGAGTTCTTTGCCGCCATCCACCCCGACGACGTAGGTCGCGTCCGCGCTCAATTGCAGGAGAGTCTTCGGACGAGGACGCTCGAGCGCCTCGACTTCCGAGTTCGACGAGGGGACGGCTCGATTCGTGAGGTCGTCATGGTTGGCGCGTTCCTGCCCGACTCGCGGGGCGGCGGCACGCGCCTGGTGGGCGGCTGCCTCGACGTGACGGAACGCCGCCGCAGCGAGCTGAAAGCCACTCGAGCACAGGCCACGCTCGAGATGATGGAACAGCTCAGCGGGGTCGGGGTGTTTCGGTATGCCCCGAAGGAGGACGAGGTCTACTGGTCCGAGGAAATGCACCGAATCTTCGGGGCAACGGCACCCCGGAGCAACAGTCTGCTCGAAGGGGTGATCGAGGAGGACCGCCCGACGGTGCTGGCCATGCTGAAACAAACCGAGGAGCGCGGGTTGGCCGGGCCCGTTTCCGTGCGAATCCGTCGCCCCAACGGCGAGCTTCGCCACGTGGTCCTCAGCGTACGCTCCCTGGCCGGGAGCTCCGTCGGCGGCACCGCGATCGACATCACGGAGCGAATCGAGTTGGAAGGCCAGGCGCTGCGCTCCCAGAAGATGGAAGCCCTCGGGCGGCTCGCGGGGGGTGTCGCGCATGATTTCAACAACCTTCTCACCGTCATCATCGGCAGCGCCAGCCTCGCGTTGGAAGAGAACCCCGGCGCGACCTGGGCAAACGAGATCCTGCTTGCGGGGGAACAGGCTTCTTCCGTCACTCAGCAGCTGTTGGGGTTCAGTCGCGATGCCGTGGTGGAGCACGAGCCGATGCGCCTCGATGAGATGGTGGAGAACACGCTGCGGCTGATCCGCCGAGTGATCGGCGAAAACGTCAAGATTCGCTTCGAGCGCCCGCGCGAATCCTGGATGATTCTGAGCGACCGTGGCCAGCTGACTCAGGTCTTGATGAACCTGGCCGCGAACGCCCGTGACGCCATGCCCGACGGCGGTTGCCTCACGCTTTCGGTTCGCAACCTAGAGCAGGAACCGGCCGACGACACGCACGAACCGGCGTGTTTCGTCGAGCTCTCGGTCAAAGACGAAGGCATCGGAATGACGGAAGACCAGAAACACCGCGCCTTCGAACCGTTCTTCACGACCAAGGCCGTGGGGCGAGGAACGGGGCTGGGGCTGGCCACGGTGTTCGCCGTGATCCACCGCCAGGGCGGCGTCATCGTCCTGGAGTCCGAGCCCGGGCGGGGAACCGAGTTCCGCATTCGATGGCCCAGAATGCGGGGTGAGCCCCATCGCAAGCCGGCGCCTCCGGAGCCGTCGGGCCGAAGGCACGCCCAGCGCATCCTCGTCGTCGAAGACGAGCGGGCCGTGCGCAAGGTGGTGGTGAACACGCTGTCGAAGGCCGGGTTCGTCGTGCTCGCTGCAGCGAGCGCCGCCGAGGGGGGTCGCTTGATTCGACGGCACCTCGAGAGCCGGGCTCCCAGCGGGCTGCCGCTCGATTTGCTGCTCACCGACGTGGTGCTACCCGACGCGAACGGCGTGGAGCTCGCGCGCAAGGCCAGAGCGCAGCTTCCCACGGTGAAGGTGCTCTACATGACGGGGCACGCAGCCAAGACAGGGGGCGCACTGGACCACCCGGTGTTGCCCAAGCCGTTCTCCAGTCGCCGCCTATTGGCGGAGGTGGAGCGCGTGTTGGGGTTGGCCGGTGCGGCGCGCGGCGAGGGCGCTCAGTCCGAGGCTTCGACCGGCCCGGGCGACTTGGCTTGAGAGGCCGCCGAGGGCCGTCGAGCGCGGGGGCGCGCACCGGCAGCCGCCACCGCAGCGCCGAATGGCCCCAGGGCGAGCGACAAGCTGCCTCCGTCGGCTTCTGCCCGCTCGCTCACGGAGAGCAACCCCAGGGCGACGCCTTGCTGGGCCGCCTCTCCGGAGCCGACGCCGTCGCCTTCCGCGCGGAGCCTCCACAGTGCTTGGGTCGCTCTCGAGCCGAACGGGGCAACACGTGGCGCGCGCATGGCGCTCCACGTTGGAAAGCAGCTCCTGCAGAATCGGAGACAAGAGGATCGCCGAGTCCGAATGGGGGCTCCAAGTCAAGCTCGCGGAGACCTGCGTGAGCACGGCGCCGCGCTCTTCGAAGCGCCGCGCCTCGCGGTGCAGTGCTTCCGGCAGCCCGACAGCCCCCTTCGCCGCGGACCGGGCGAATCCGCCGCGACGCCCCCTCGGCGGACGCGGCGCGGATCGCTGGCGAGCCCGACCGCGCGCCCCCGAGGCCTTGCGCCCACGGCCGGCCTCCCCGAAGCGTCGAGCTTCGAAGCGACGCGCCGCAGCCGCTTCCGGCGAATCAAAGGCGCCACGGGCCCGAGCGGCTCGTCGACGCAAAGATCCACGAGAAAGGAGCTCGCCTTCGATTCCGCCGTCCTCCTCGAGCCCCGAACGTGCCGCCCGACGCGCTCGGCTCGCGCCTCGGTTCGGGCGCGTCCCGCAGCGCGTGGGGCTCGATGCAACACGTTGCGCGCCCGCCGATGGCGGCGGGTGGCAGCCCCATCGGCTCGATCTGTGTCACCTCGTCACATGCGCGAAGATGCCGGTCGCAATTCGCCCCAGCATGCCCCGTGGCGGGCGCGTTCGGCGAAGCGACCAACCTGCAAAGCGACCGTTCGACGCACCTTCCCAGCCTCCGGATCCGTGATAAGAACATCTTCGCCTTCGTGCTGGGGAGAGGCAACGGCCTCGCGGCGGCGAACGGCGACGACGTCGCAACCCAACGGCTGCCCGCACATTGGGGCCGCACGCGCGAAAGCCTACCGCCCCGCCGGCGTGTAGCCATTCACCTCGAAAGGGACAATCGATGAACAGGGTGTTGAAAAGGCAGGTCTACCTGCGTGCCCGAAGCGCTCCGCTGCTGAGATGGAGGCTCGAGCTACTGCAGCGCGCCTTGATTCGGCAGGGTGGCTTGCTCCTGCACGCCCAGCATCGCGAGCTCGTGGACGGGTCGGTCGAGGCGAACGTGAACTATTCGCTCCCGGCGAGCGTCGGCGCGCCAATTCGCCGCACGAACTAACCCGGATTTCTCGCGACCGCAGGACCGAGGGTGCGAGGAGGAAGTGGATTTTCAGTCCAGATGCCCGCCGGGCGCGCGCAGGCGGACTGGCTGTCTGCCCCGCTCGCGCTGGCGGGCAGCTGGGCGAAAAGACACCACTCATCGCACCCTGGGGACCAGGTCGTGAGAAATCCGGGCCGAGCGATCGCCAGGCCCTACGAGCAGCGCGCGCGCGCGAGCTACCTCCCGGGCGCGGCCCGGGGGTATGCTCCGGGCATGAGCAACTACCGAATCGTGCAATACAACCTCGCGTGGTTGGTCGCGCCGCTGGATGATCCAGCCATCGCCGAGTTCCGCGAGAACATCGAGCGCATCAACCGACTCGCAGAGAGGGCGCCTGGGTTCGTCTGGCGCTACCAGACCCGCGCGGGTGATTCCACGTCGGTGCGCGTTCGCGACGACCCACGCATTCTCGTGAACATGAGCATGTGGCGCTGCGTCGAAGACCTGCACCACTTCGCCTTTCGCACCGAGCACGCCGATTTTTTTCGCCGCCGCCGGCTGTGGTTCAGCAACGAAGACAAGCCCTACGCCGTGCTTTGGTGGGTCGCCAAGGACCATCGCCCCGAGGTGGCCGAGGCCGAGGCGCGGCTGGCTCAGCTCAAAGAGCTCGGCCCCAGCCCCCGGGCCTTCACGTTCAAGTGCCGCTTTCCGGCGCCGGACGCGAACGAGGCGCCCGCGGCTTGCCCGGACCCGGAAGCGCCCTTCGATTGAAGCGGGGCCCGAGCGAAGCGGGGGCCGGTCGAACCCAGCGCGGGGGCGCGAAAGGGGGCCGTTTATCAACGGTGCCGCGCGGGGTCGTGCAGCGCCGCCTCCCCCGAACCGCTCGGGAGAAACACCCCGGCGCCCGCAAGCCTTGGGCGGGCCGAAGCCCGCCGCGGGGGCGGGGCGGCTCCCGCGGGAGCGTCCACGCACGATTGACTGGGCGACAACCGACCGTTGTCGGTGCGCGCCCGCCACGTGGCGGCGCCCCGCGAGGGTCTCCGGGCCAGTTCCGGCGCGCGAGGCAGGCGAACGTGCGGGGGAGCGGCTCAGGAGGTGGGCGTGGGAACGAGCAGAATGGTGCCGCCGCCGCAGCCTGACCCGGGGCGCAGCTGCGAGCCGGAGGGAGCGCGAAACTCACTGCCGACGGACACGGTCCCGCCGGTGGAGAGCTGGACCGGGCAGGGCCCGAGGTTCTTGATCGGGTACTCGTCGGCCTGCAGTCGCTTGCTCGAGATCGACTGCCCTTCGAGCAGCTCGAGACGACTGTAGGGCGTCGGCTCGCGATCTTCCGAGCCCGGCCGCTGCGACGGCGCCCACAACTGGAAGGGCAGGATGGGATCGAAGGCCTGGGCGAGCCGCCGCTCGACGCGCGACGCGGCTCGACCTCTCGACTCCGCGGAGGCGGCCGACGACGGGGCCGTGGGCGACGGGGCCGTGGGCGACGGAGCCGTGGGGGGCGCGGCCGTAGGTAGCGCGGCCGTAGGTAGCACGGCGGTGGGGGGCGCGGCCATGGGGGGCGCGGCCGTGGGCGAGCTCCGCGGGATCCGCCCCTCTTCGGCGCTGCCGACGATGCCGTCCACGACGTGTTCGGCCTCTGCCGCGGCACGAGCCGTCTCGCCGTGCAGCGCGCGCACCGCCGCGACGAGGCCGAGCGTGGCCGCGATGACCACCAGAGTCTCCACGAGGCTGGCACCGAGTGTGGTGACGGTTCGGCGGCTCGAGCGAACGGGGCGAGATGCGGGGGGCGGCGGCTGCGGGTCTGTGGGCAAGAGAACCTCCT
The DNA here is from genome assembly GCA_050299315.1 of Polyangiaceae bacterium. Lineage (GTDB taxonomy): Bacteria > Myxococcota_A > Polyangia > Polyangiales > Polyangiaceae > SZUA-265. The sequence goes on along the minus strand of JBNKVS010000028.1, from coordinate 92,499 downwards.
CGGGGTCGATCGGTCGTGAGCAAGCTCTGGGCCAACCGCCGCTTGCGGCGCGAGCGACGTCTCGTGCCGGCGGGCGCGGCGAGCCGGCGCGCTCGAGTCCGCGAACCACGCCGAGCCGGGCGGGCGGCCACCGGTGGTTTGCCGGTCGCCTCGATTTTCGCCTGCGACCGACCTCGGATCGCCGCGGACTGGGCGGCTCGTGCCCCCTACAATGCGCCGGTGAACCGTGACGAGCGCTCGGACGATTTCTTGGTGCGGCCCGTGCCGGCGCTCGGTCGGCGCGTGCACCGCGTCGGGCTCTCGGCGAGCTTCGGCTTGAGCGAGACGGGCATCGAAGCGGCGCTGGAGCGCGGGCTGCAGTACGTGTTCTGGAACCCGACGGCGCGCAAGCTGACGGCCGTGCTCTCCCGCATCCCGCCCGGGCGCCGCGAGCAGCTCGTGATCGCCACCGGCCCCAGCTTGGGCTTTGGCGCTGGCTCGGTGCGGCGCCGGGTGGAGCGGGCGCTGCGGGTGCTGCGCAGCGACTACCTCGACGTGCTGCAGCTGTATTGGCTGGGGCGCATGTCTTCGGCGCGCGGCGCCGTGGTGGACGAGATGCTGCGGCTGCAAGAAGAGGGGAAGGTGCGGGCGCTCGGCGCGAGCATTCACGATCGCGTGCGGGCGGGCGAGCTGGCCCGCTCGGGGCCGCTCGACTTGTTGATGATCCGCTACAACGCCGCCCACCCCGGCGCCGAGACGGACATCTTCCCGCACCTCGAAGAGCGGAAGCCCGCCGTCGTGGCGTACACGGCCACGGCCTGGCGCAGGCTGTTGAAGAAGCCGCGCGGGTGGAGCGGCGAGGCCATGAGCGCCGGAGACTGCTACCGCTTCTGCCTGTCCAGCCCGCACGTGGACGTGGTGCTGATGGGCGCGCGCGACGAGCGCGAGCTGGAAGAGAACCTGCGCGCGCTCGAGCGTGGCCCCCTCGCGGCGGAGGAGCTGGCGGCGCTCCGAGAGTTCGGGCGCGCCGTCCACGGTTGAACGCCGGCGAGGGGCACCCCGCCCGGGCCGCCGCGGGACCTCGCGGCGCGCATGGCGACGCGCGCCGCGGCGCGAGCAGAGCGCGAACGGGTCGGCTTCCGGCAGCCCGCCCCTGCCGGGCGGCCGCTGGCCCCACGACCAGAAGAATCGGGTCGGCGCAGACGGGCGGCAACGAGGTGCGGCCGCTGCCCTGCCCCTCCGCAGCGGTGGCGAGCGGCGGGGGCAGCCTGCGCGGCCCCGCCCCCGCGGGCGTTGCAGGCGAGCCCGAGCGAACCCGGATTTCTCGCGACCGGGTTCCGAGGAGGCGGGCAGTCGCCGCCTCGGTCGTGCGGTCACCGGATTTTGGGCTAGCCTGAGCCGTGATGTCGGGCCGACCTCACCGCCCTGCGCGAATTTCGCGACGCCGCGTGCTCTTCGGCTCCCTCGCGCTGGGCTGCCTCGGCCTCGGGTGCGACGTGCGCGGGGGCGGGGGCGGGGCCGCCCCGGCAGTGCTGCGAGGCCTTTCGCTGGTGGACCAGGACGGCAGACCGGTGCGGCCGGAGTGGCTGAGCGGGCGGATCGTGCTGTTGAGCTTCTTGTTCACCCGCTGCCCCGAGGCATGTCCACGGCTGACGCGAACGCTCGCGCGGGCCCGCGCCGCGCTGCCCGGCGGCCTGCAGCGGCGTGTGCGTTTCCTGTCCGTGTCGGTCGACCCCGACAACGACACACCCCTCGCGCTGAAACGATTCGCCGTGAAACACGGAGCGCGCGCGGACGACTGGCGCTTCGTGCGGCCGGAGCCGAAGGGGTTGGAAGCGCTTTCCAAGCGGTTGACCGTCTATGACCCGCGCTCCGCACCGTCCCCGGCCGCGCACAGCCTGGCGCTGTATCTGTTCGATGCGGCCGGGCGATTTGCGCAGCGCTACGACGGCGCTCGGCTCGATCCGCACCACTTGGCCCGGGAAATCGCCGCGCTCGACGCTCTCTCGAAGCGCTCTTGAGGGAAACGGGCGGAGGGGCGAGACGGAAATCGAATCCGATTCCGAATCCACCTCCGAATCGAAACCCGATCGTGGCGCTGGCCCGCGTGGTGGACTACAACCGAAGGCCTTCCGGGGGTCGGCAGGGCCGTTCGCCTCGCCCCCGTTCTGCATGGATCTCTCGATGCGCCTGCCGTTGCTCCGTGGCCCCCTTCGCACCCCGCGCTCGGCGAGCGCGGGTCGCCGCTCCCCAAGGGGCCCCAAACCGAGGGGCTCCGCGAGCTCGGGTCGCGTCCGCGCGGCGGCGCTCGCGGTCGCCTCGCTGGCGGGGCTCGTCGCCGCGTGTAGTGACTCGACGACGGCCATCACCGCAGGCCTGGCCACCTCCGAGGCGTGCGCAGACGGCGCCCGGCTCGGTCGGCTCGAGCAGCGCCTCGAGCTGCTGCCTCCGGAGGCGGAGCTGCCCATCGCCCTGCCCGAGTCGAGCGACCCGCTGCTCGCCGATTTGGTGATCCCCCGAGATGCAGCCAGCCGCGGCATGTGGTCGCCCGTCGCCGACTGGCCGCTGAACGGGCTGCACTCGGTGCTCTTGCCGACGGGCGAGGTGCTCACCTTCGGGACCCCCCAGGGCAACGCGGCCGATCAGGACGGGCGCACGTTCGACGTGTGGGATCCAGCCCAGGGCCTCTCCGCGGCCAGCCACCGCACGCGCTTCGAGCCCCAGCAGGTCAACAGCTTCTGCAGCAGCGCGGCCTTTCTGCCGGACGGCAGCCTGCTCGTCTCCGGGGGCAACGACCCGCTCGACAGCAGCCTGCTTTCGCCGAAGACGGGGGTCGTGGCGACCTCGCCGTTCCGGATGGCGAGCGACCGCTGGTACGGCACGATGATCACGCTGGCCGACGGGCGCTTCTTGATGATGGGGGGCTCGCAGCCCTACGATGCGCTGCGCGCCTACCAAGATCCGGGCCAGGCGATCAACGCGGGCACGGTCTCGATGACGCCCGAGCTCTACGAGCCCGGCGCGGGCTTTCGCAGCCTGTTCGGAGCCACCAGCCGCGAGGCTTTCGGGCCCGACCACCACCGCTACTGGTATCCGCGCGCCTGGGTCGCCCCGAGCGGCGAGGTCTTCGGCATCTCCTCCGAAAAGATGTGGTATCTCGACCCCACCGGCGGCGGCTCGGTGCGCGTGGTGGGCGATTTCAAGCAGGGGGCGAACGCCGCGGCGCGCCCCAACATCGGCCCGACCAGCACCGCGGTGATGTTCGCACCCGGCCGAATCCTGCAGGTGGGCGGCAACGGCTACCACGACGGCCACGCGACACCCGCGAGCGCCCTGGCCACCGTCGTCGACATCCAGGGCGGGGAGCCCGTGGTGCAGGAGACGGCGCCGCTGCGGTTCCCGCGCCACTGGGCGAACGCGACCGTGCTACCGGACGGCAAGGTCGCCGTCACCGGCGGAACGCGATTCGCGAACAACGGCGCGGCGGATGCGGTGTACGAAGCCGAGCTGTGGGATCCGCAGAGCGGCGAGTGGGCGCTCGGCGCGGCCGCGGGGATCGTCCGGGTGTATCACTCCGCCGCCATCCTGATGCCGAACGGCGCGGTGCTCTCGACCGGCGGCGGGGCGCCCGGCCCCGTCAACAATCTGAACGCGGAGCTGTACTACCCGCCGTACCTGTTCCGAGAAACGCCGGGCGGCGGCCCCGAGCTCGCGCCGCGGCCGCGCGTGGCGCGCGCGAGCACGCTCGAACCGCGCTACGGGGACGACGTGAACCTGGAGCTGGCCGAGAGCGCGCCGATCGAGCGGGCGGTGCTGATCGCGACCGGCAGCGTCACCCACTCATTCAACAGCTCGCAGCGCCGGCTCGAGCTCCCCCTTCTGCAAGCGGGCGCGCGGCTCGCCGTGGAAATGCCACGCTCGGGCTTCGAAGCCCCGCCCGGCTACTACCTGCTGTTCCTGCTCGACGCAGGCGGTGTCCCCTCGCGGGGCGTGACGCTGTCGCTCGGCGTGGCCGGCATCGAGCCGCCGGTGGAGCTGCCGCGCGACACCGCGGTCACGCTGCGGAGCGTTTCGCAGCCGGGCTACGCCCTGGCGGCCGAAGCGGGCGCCCCGGCCGAGCTGACGTTGCTCGGCAGCGCGCCGAGCAGCCAGCAGGCCCTGCCGGCGACGTTTCTGCTGCGCCCGGGCCTGGCCGACGCCAGCTGCATCTCGGCCGAGTCCGCCGCCTCGCCCGGCCACTTTCTGCGCCACTACGCCTACCGCATCCAGCTGGACGAGGAGGAGGCTTCCGCGCTGTTCCGCGCCGACGCCACCTTCTGCCCCGAGAGTAGCGCTTCGGGCTCCGGCGTTCGCTTCCGCTCCAAGAACTTCCCGGAGCGCGTGCTGCGCTCGGTGGGCGACGAGCTGTGGATCGATCCCGAGAGCGCCGAGGGAGGCTTCGCGGAGCAGACCAGCTTCCTCGTGGAGCTGGCCCCCGCGCCCGAGCTGCCCCCGGTCGAGGCCCCGATCGTGGCCGCGGGCAGTGAGGCGACCTACGCGCCCGCCGACATCGGGCTGCCGGGCACGTACGAGTGGAGCTTCGGCGACGGCTCCGAGCCGATCGCCTCGCCCGAGCCCGGCGCCGGCCACACCTTCGAAGCGCCCGGCGTTTACTTGGTGACTTGGAGCGTGCGCCTCGCCGACGGGCGCACGGCGACGCGCACGTTCGTCCAGGGCGTGCGCGGGCCGCTCGAGGCCGAAGCGCCCCGCACCTCGTCGCAGGTCGCGCTCACCGACGCGCCCGGCGGAGGTCGGCTGTGGGTGGTCAACCCCGATGGCGGCTCGCTCACCGGAATCGACAGCGACTCGCTGGCCCGCGTGGTCGAGGTGCCCGTCTGCGCCGCGCCGCGCTCGGTCGCCGAGGCTCCCAGCGGCCTGTTGTGGGTCAGCTGCCGCGACGAAAGCGCCATCGCCGTCTTCGACCCGAGCGCGAGAGCGGTGGCGCGCAAGCTCCCGCTGCCGGCCGCTTCGCGCCCCTACGGGCTCGTCTTCGCCCCCGGCGGCAACGCCTACGTGGCGCTCGACGCGCTGGGCTCCGTGGCGGAGCTCGACGCCGAAACCGGAGAGCTGCTCGGCAGCGTGGCGGTCGGCCCGACGCCGCGCGGGCTTTCGGTGACGGCCGATGGCGCCCGGTTGCTCGTCTCGCGCTTCGTGAGTCCCCCGGCGCCGGGCGAAGCGACGGCGAGCGTTTCGACGGCCTCGGCCCACGGCGAGCTGCGGATCCTGGATTTGCCGGCGCCGGCGGCGGGGCGCCTGGTCGCGCTCGGCCACAGCGACCGCACCGACAGCTCGGTGCAGGCCCGCGGCATGGTCAACTATCTCGGCGCCGCGGCGATTTCACCCGATGGGCGCACCGCTTGGGTGCCTTCCAAGCAAGACAACGTCGCGCGCGGGGTGCTGCGCGACGGGCAGCCGCTGGATTTTCAGAGCACCGTGCGCGCCGTCCTCTCACGGGTGGATCTGACCGAGGAGGCCGAGCGCCTCGAGGCGCGCGTCGACCTCGACGATTCCGGCGTCGCGTCGGCCGCGCTCCACCACCCGAGCGGGGTGTACTTGTTCGCGGCGCTCGAGACCAGCCGGGAAGTGGCCGTGCTGAGCGCGACGTCGGGCACCGAGCTGTTTCGCATCGAGGTGGGCTTGGCGCCGCAGGCGCTGGCCCTCTCGGGGGACGGGGCTCGCTTGTTCGTCCACAACTTCATGGGTCGTTCGGTGACGGTGATCGATCTGACGCCGCTCGTGCGACGCGGACGCTTCGAGGCGCGCGCGCTCGCCACCGTGACCACGGTCGCCGAGGAGCGGCTTTCGGCCGCCGTGCTGCTCGGCAAGCAGCTCTTCTACGACGCGCGCGACCCTCGCCTGGCCCGCGACGGCTATCTCAGCTGCGCGAGCTGCCACGCCGAAGGGGGCGACGACGGGCGGGTGTGGGACCTGACGGGCAAGGGCGAAGGGCTGCGCAACACCATCAGCCTCGTGGGGCGCGGCGGCTCGCCGGGCCTCTTGCACTGGAGCGGCAACTTCGACGAGGTGCAGGATTTCGAAGCCCAAATCCGCTCGCTCGGAGGCGGCAGCGGGTTGCTCGCCGACAACCTACTGCAGAGCGGCAGCGTGGCCGATCCACTGGGTGAGCCGAAGGCCGGGCTGAGCGCCGACCTCGACGCGCTCGCCGCCTACGTCGGCTCGCTGACGGCGATTGCCCAAAGCCCCTACCGCGAGGGCGAGGGCTCGGCGGCAGCGGGCCGCCAACTCTTCGGCAACCTGGGCTGCAACGGCTGCCACTACGGCTCGACGTTCTCGGATGAGGCGCGCTCGGCGCGGGCGGATATCGGCACCCTGAAGCCGAGCAGCGGGCAACGGCTCTCCGGGCCACTATCGGGGATCGACGTGCCGCCCCTGTCCGGCGCGTGGAGCACGCCGCCCTACCTCCACGACGGCTCCGCGGCCACGCTCGAGGAGGCCATCGCGGCCCATGCGTCGTTGTCGCTCACGGCCGAGGAGCTCTCGGAGCTCGCGGGCTTCGTGCGGCAAATCGACGGGCGAGAGGCTGCGCTGAACCCTGCCGGCTGCACCGACGGCTTCGAGAACGGCGAAGAATCGGACGTGGACTGCGGCGGGCCCTGCACCCCCTGCGAGCTCGGAGCGGCCTGCGCGGTCGACGCCGATTGCGACGCCGCCCTGTGCATGGGCGGCCGCTGCCAGGCGCCCCCCTCCTGCAGCGACGGCTTGCCGAACCAGGGCGAAGCGGATGTGGACTGCGGCGGGCCCTGCACCCCCTGCCCCCTCGCCTCGGTGTGCTCCGCCGACGCCGACTGCCAAAGCGGGCTGTGCGCGAGCGGCGCCTGCGAGGCGCCACCCTCCTGCACCGACGGCGCGCACAATCAAGGCGAGGCCGATGTGGACTGCGGCGGGCCCTGCACCCCCTGCCCTCTCGCCTCGGCATGCTCCGCCGACGCCGACTGCCAAAGCGGGCTGTGCGCGAGCGGCGCCTGCGAGGTGCCGCCCTCCTGCACCGACGGCCTGCTCAACCAGAGCGAGGCGGACGTGGACTGCGGCGGACCCTGCCCGCCCTGCGCGCTCGGGGCGGCCTGCGGCGCCGACGGCGATTGCGAAGCCGGCCGCTGCGGAGCCGGCCGCTGCGAGGCGCCGGCTTCCTGCGCAGACGAGCAGAGAAATCAAGGCGAATCGGACGTGGATTGCGGCGGCCCCTGTGCCCCCTGCCGCCTCGGCGCCCACTGCGCAGCCGACGCGGACTGCGCCGTCGGGGCCTGCACGCAGGGCACGTGCCGAGCGCGCGCGACGTGCGGCGACGGGCTGCGCAACCAGGGCGAGTCGGGCTTGGATTGCGGCGGACCCTGCGCGCCCTGCGGAAGCGGCGGCCGCTGCGCCATCGCCTCGGAGTGCGCGAGCGGGCTGTGCGCGAACGGCACCTGCCAGGCGCGAGCCACGTGCGACGACGGCCTGCGCAACCAGGGCGAGCGGGGGGTCGATTGCGGGGGACCCTGCCCCGCCTGCGAGCTGCCCCCCGGCTGCCCGCCGCCTCCCGAGGCGCGCTAGAGCGGCGCTCAGGCGGATTGCCGCGACAGGATCAACGACCCAGAGCACCGAACGACCCGCTGCGCGGAGGGGGCGCCTGCCCGGGCGCCTCCCCAGCGCGCCGAGGCAAAACGCCGCGGGCAGAAGATTCTGCAGCAGGGGCAGGTACTTTCTCGCCAGCTTTTCGAAGCCGGGCTGCGCGGGGCGGATCTCGTTCGCCCAGTCGCCTCCACTGAGCCGAGCGGGGCGCGTGGCTGCGGGGTTAGGCGCCCGAGGGCGCGGCCGTAACCGCCGGGGAGGCAACAGGATGACCATCGAAGCAAAACAGCTCGCCAGCGAGCCCAGTCGCCACTGGGCCCTCTACCGCTGCCCCAACTGCCGGCGAGGCCAGCTCTGCGAGGCCTCCGACGGGGAGTGCCGGTGCCGCGCGTGCGAGCAGAAGTACTCCATCACGCGCAACGTCCTCGACCTGCTGCTGTACCCCTCGCCCGACGTGATTCAAGAACTGCAGGGCACCGCCCGAGAGCAGGGGCTCCCGATCGAGCTCTGGGCCGAAATGAAGGTCGCCCGCACGAGCGAGATGCGGGATCTCGAAGGATCCCTCGATTGCACGCGCGACGACCCGGTTCAGTACTACCAACAGACGACCGCGAACTTTCGGCAAGCGTTCGACGTGATCGCACCTCGCCTCGACACGACCGCCAACGTGCTCGAAATCGGCTCACGCGGGGATTACTACTTCTTGAAGCCGTTTGCCGAGCGGGGGGCAGCGTGCTTCAGCACCAACATCGGATACTACTTCAAGGAGCCCGACCCGTACCTCGAATGGCCCGAGAAGACCCTGGCAGACATGAACGACCTGCCATTCGTCGAGGGAGCGTTCGACTTCGTCGTCATCTCCGCGACCAGCCACCACTCGCCGAACCTCGAACGAACGGTGGCGGAGCTTTCGCGCGTGACGAAGCGCGGCGGCGCCGTGCTGATGGTCAATGATCCGCTCAAGGGCCTTCTCAAGAACCTCGGCGGAACGCTCGCCCACGGACACGGGCGCGACGAGTTGATCCACGAAAACGAGTTCACGCTGTGGCGCTACCACAGAAGCTTCGTGAGCCGAGGGTTCGAGCCCCAGTACCTGTTCTCCAAGTTTCACGACGACAAGCTGCGCAGCGCCCAGATTCACCCGGACATGCGGTTTGCAACGATTGCACGCCAGGTTGCCCGCGCTTGGCAGGTTCCGGCCGTGCGCAGCTTCGCGCAGAAGCGGCTGCTGTGGCTCGCTCAGACCGTGTTCGGCTTTCCGCTGAACGTAGTGCTGTGGCGGCAGTGAAGCGCGCGCTCCACGGGCCTCACAGCGCCCGTCTCTCGAGCTCGACCGGCGGGCAGCTGGACGAACAAATGCAGGACACATCGCACCCTCGGAAACAGGTCGTGAGAAATTCGGGCTAGTGTCGCGCCCGATGTACGAAGCCCTGCTCCACCGCAACCAACTCTCCCCCGACGAGCGAACCGCGCTCGACCGGGATGGCTACGTATTGCTCCCGGGGCTGCTGCAAAAGGTCGCGTGCGGCGCGCTGACCACGTCGCTTCAGCGGGTTGCCCGCCGGGCGGACGAGCACGACGGCCCGCGTGGCGCGGGGCGAGCCCTCTACGACCACTACGCGGCCGAGCACGACGGCTACCTCGCCCGCTTGATCGCGCACCCCGAGATGCTGAAACTGGCGCGCAGCGCGCTGGGAAACGAGATCCGCTACGACCACTGCGTCACCCTCAACCGCAAGCCCGGCTACCCCGGCTTGCCGTGGCACGGCCACGCCTATGCCGACGACGAGCCGCGCTTGCGATTCCTCCGCATCTTCTTCTACGTCGGCGGCTTCGGGCCGAGCGACGCGGCGCTGCAGGTCGTGCCGGGGAGCCACCACTTTCGCGACCCCCTCGACCAGCGCAAGACCGATGACGAGCTGCGGGCTCAGTGGCTTGTGGGCAAGCGGCACCCCGAGACGGGCGAGCCGCTCCGCATCGAGGTCCTGCAGGCTCCCGAACGAACCGTCATCCTGATGTGGACGCACACGCTGCACGGCGTGACGCCCGGCCCGGCGCAGCGCGGCACGCGGTGGGCCGTCGTCTATGGATACCGCAACCCCGGCCGGCCTTCCCTATCGCGCTGGATCAGCGAGGAGTTCGAGCGCCGCGCCCCCGCCGAAGCGCGGGGGCTGATGAGCCGGTACTGAGCCGGCCCGCGGCGTATCGGGCGCCCGGGGCGGGAACTCGAGCTGGCGGCCGCCTGGTTGCTCCTGGGGCAGCTCGGGCAAACGCCCGGCGCAGAAGCTCCGGGCCATCGGATCGAGCGGCAGTTGGCAAGTGGTGACGCGGTCGGCCCCGCTGGACTGACCCACGGCGACGCGGCCTTGATCGCACACGCAGGTGGGGGGCAGGTTCACGGCCAGGCAGCGGCCGTCGTCGCCGCAGCCGAACGCGGCGCACGGGTCAGCGCCCCAGCGGATGAGAGCGATCGACATCGCCCAGCGGACTCTGCCCGAGCACTGGATCCACGGTCATCTCCTCCGCGGAAGGGCGGTCACCCCGCCGTGCCCTCCCGCCCCGGGGGGCCCCACGGGGTGTCGGCGCGAGCGCGCGCGCTTTGATCCGCCTCCCCCGCGGCGCTCGGAGCGTTCGAAAGCGGCGCAGCAAACTCCCGGCGCTGACGCAGATCGCGTCGGCAATCGCCGCGCCCGCCGGGCAACCGTGCCAGACCCCGCTCGGCATCGCAAACGACCGAGCCGCGGGCGTTGGGCGCACGCGCGGCCCGCCGGGCGCGCGCAGGCAGACTTGCCGTCTGCCCCGCACGCGCTGGCGGGCAGCTGGGCGAAAAGACACCACTCATCGCACCCTCGGGACCAGGTCGTGAGAAATCCGGGCTAGTCTGCCGCCGGTGACCGGACCGATTCGTCGATTCGCCGACGCCGCCGCGGCGCACGGCCGGGCAGCGCGCCCCGCACGCGCACGCGGGGCGCGCTGGGGGGTTGCCGCGCTGCTCGTCGGCGCGAGCTGCGCCGGGCTCCAGCCCCGTCGCGCGGCGGCCCGAGATCGATGGTCGATCGCCGCCGAGCGCATCTACGTCGACCCCGAATCTCCCCCCATCGAGCGAGGCTGGATACGAATCCACGCAGGCACCATCGAGGCCGTCGGCAGCTCCGCGGCAGACGGGCCACCGGGCGCGCGCGTCGAGGCCGGGTGCAGCGGCGGTGTCGTCGTCGCCGGCCTGCACAACAGCCACGTCCACCTCACGAGCGACACCCTGGGCAGGGCAGACGACAAGCCCGCGGCGGACCTCGAGCGGTCGCTGCGGCGCATGCTGACCCGCTACGGGTTCACTACCGTCCTGGACACCGGATCGCACCTAGCCAACACGGTGGCGCTGCGCCAACGCATCGAGCGCGGGGAGATCCGGGGGCCGACCATCTTCACGGCGGGCGCGCCGCTCTACCCGGAGAACGGCATTCCGTTCTACCTGCGGGATCTGCCCCCGGAAGTGCTTCAGCGGCTGCCGCAACCGGCGAGCGCAGCCGAGGCGGTCGCGGCCGTCACGGGCAACCTGGCCCGCGGAGCGAACGCGTCCAAGCTCTTCGTCGCCACGCCCCAAAGGAGCGGGAAAATCCGACGCATGCGCCCGGAAATCGCGCGCGCCGCGGCGGCCGCCACCCACGCGCACGGCGGCCTGGTTCTGGCGCATCCAACCAACCCTCGGGGCGTGCGCGAGGCGGTGGCGGCGGGTGTCGACATCATCGTCCACACGACGATCCAACCGCCCGGATCGAGCTGGAGCGAGGTGTTGATCGCGGAGATGGTCGCGCACGACGTGGCGGTCGTGCCGACGTTGAAGCTCTGGGACTACGAGCTCGTCCGGCATCGGGCGCCCGACAGCGCGCTGCGAAGCGCCCTCGAAGACTCGATTGCCGAGCTGCGCACCTTTGCGAGCGCGGGGGGAGAGGTGCTCTTCGGCACCGACGTGGGCTACATGACGGACTTCAATCCGACCGATGAATATGCATTCATGGCGCGGGCCGGCCTCAGCCCCATGCAAATCCTCGCCTCGCTGACGACCGCACCGGCGAGGCGCTACGGCGCGGCGAGGCGGCGGGGCCGCGTCCGAGCGGGTCTCGAGGCGGACCTCACCGTGCTGCGCCGCGACCCCGCCAGCGACGTGCGACGCTTCGGCGACGTACAGTGCACGATCGCGGGCGGGCAAGCGGTCTTCGTGCGAGGGGAAAGCACCCGCTAATGGGATTCCAGAAGCTGCGCCGTGGCTTTTCGACTGCCCCCGCCGCGGGCTTGTCGGCCACGCTGGCGACGAAGGGCCGCGTCCAGCTCGTCGCGTCGCTGCTGCGCGAGCCTCGCCTCGCCCAAGGCCATGCACTGGCCCCCCTGACGGCGACGGTCGAAAGCGTTTCCCGTGGGATCGACGACCCGGCGCAAGCGCTGTACCTGCTGTCGGCGAGCAACGGGGCGGCTGCTGGCGTGCTCTGGTGCTGCGAACGCCGGCAGCGGCGCGGCTGGGATTGCTACGTGGCCGAGATCGCGCTCGGGGCGGCGCACCGGGGACACGGGTTGGGCGCCGAGCTGATGCATCGCCTGGAGCGAGCCGCCGCGAGCTGTGGCGCTCGCTGCGTCAACCTCGACCAGATGAGCAGCAACCCGCGCGCAGGGGCTTTCTACGATCGCATCGGCTACCGCGTCGTCGGCTACGACGTGCACTGCGCCAGCGGCGAAGAATGGATCGCCGAACGGGCGCGTTTCGACCCCGGCCGACGCCCGGCCCGGGCAGCGCGCCCAGACGAGCTGGGGGCGATCGCCGAGTGGATTTACGACCGAGAGCTGACGCAAAGCCTCGATGGCCACGAGCTCACGCCTGGCGAGCTGCTCGAGCGGCTGGCGCGCGCCGAGCGAGAGCAGGCCGTGCGCGTGCTGGAGCGAGGCGGACGGGCGCAGGCGGTTTGCTGGCACGAGGTGCGAAGCAATCGAGCCGGCTACCCCATCGTCGTGTTCCTGGTGCTGGACGGCGAGCAGGAGGCGGCCAGCGCGCGTCACGGCCTATTGCCGCTGGCGAGCAGTGCCCTCTTCGGCTGCCGCGGCAGCGGGGCGCACACGGCGTACTTCACGCTCTGGGGCCCACGCCGCGACGACAAGCTCTCGGAGCTCGCCCCGCTCGGACCGCGTATCGGGCGCTTCAAACGCCAAAAGGCTCTGGCTCCCCCCCCCTGAGCGGGCATTCCGGTCGAGCTTCGGCTCGCGCAACTCGCTCGCCCGTCGCGGCGCGCGGGCGCCGCCGTCTCGGCTCCGGCGCGCGCGACGGCAATCCCAAAGGATCGCTGCCACTCGATGCCGGGGCGCTCGGACCCGCGGCGCCGCGACGCCGAGTGCCGCGCGACTCGGTGCAGGCCGGAGCCGGCGGCTGGAGCGCGTCGACGCGGGCGACGGCCGCTGGAGCGCGTCGACGCGGGCGACGGCCGCTGGAACGCGTCGACGCGGGCGACGGGTAGGCGAGAGAACGCTCGACCTCCGCAATGTCCGTCACCGCCGCCGCGCAATTGGCCGTTCGAGCAAGCCCAGGAATCATCGGCAGCCGAAGCGGGCCGTCCCGCCCGACTCCCGAACGCTCCACCGCGGGGCGCGGCCCTGCGCCAGAAAAGCGTTTCCAGGACCGCGTGCGAGCACTCGCCGGTGGCAGCGCGCACAATCGGACGCCACGTGCAACACGCAGCACGGGCTAGCCAAATTTCGGCACTCGGGTTGAACCGGCAAACTCTCGGCCACACCCATCCATGAAACACGGTTGCGGTAAACGACGCTCCGCGATTGTTCGCGCCTCGGCACGCGCGTTGCCGTTGGTGCATTGCGGCTGTATGCTCGCCGACGATGCAACGAGCTTGCAACGTCCTCCGAGCCCGATCGCGAGGGAGCGACCAGGGCACGTTCGGCAGCGCCCGGGTCCAGTGCAACATCCGCGAGTTTCTCTTCCCACCGGCGCCGCGCAGAGCAAGCTCGCCTTCCGCCGCCGCGCGCCCACGTCGAGCTCGACTCTCGAGCGCGGAGCCGCACCGGTGACCGCACGTCGGACGGACGAGGTCGCCCCGCCAGCGCGGGCGCCCGAGCCGACGGAGGCCGAGCCGCCTTCGGCCGTCTTGCAACGCGAGACGAGGGCGCAGCACGCAGCCAGGGAGCAGAGCCCCCTGGCGCGAGCCATGGCTCGCGGCGAGCTGCCGCTCGCCGAATATGCGCCGCTGCTGGCGGCCACCCACGCGACCAACGAAGCCGTGCTGTACGCGGGCCGCGGATTGCTGCCGAGGGCCATGCTGGCCGGGTTGGCGCGCCAGAGCACGTGGCTGCGGCGCGACCTGGAGCTTCTGCGGCAAGCCGCTCAATCGCCGTTCGAGGGCTCCTTCGTGCCAGCGGCCCTCGCCGCGGTCGCCCCCCATCGACGCCACCCGTACCGACTCCTCGGCTGGGGATACGTGTTGCTCGGCGCCGCTCTCGGCTCGCGCGCGGTCGAGCCGCGGATGCGCCAGTCCCTGGGGGAGCAGGCTCCATTTCATTTCTACGGGGGGCAGGCGCGGCACGGCAAGAGAACCTTCGAGCTCGTGTGCGCCGAGCTCGACCGGTTACTGTTCCTTCCCGGCCCGCTGCGGGCGGCGGTGCTGGGCGCGCGTAGCGCGTTCTGGCACACACGTCGGGACTTCCAGTCGATCCGCGGCCCCGCCGGCTCGGCCGCACGCGCGCCGGCGAGCTTCCCCCGCGGGCGACCCCCGAAGGAGAGCGCGCCGTGATCTCGGGGGCGATGCCCCCGCTCTCGCGCAGGGCCGCCCCGCTCAGAATCGCGTGACGGCGACGAGCAGTCGAAGGATTCGGGTCCGACAACCTATCGTCGAGCGTCGCGAGCCACTCGAAGGCGCGGTGCGCGCTCGAGTGCACTGGGTTCGGATACGGCGGGGGCGACATCCAGAAGATCGCCGTCAGGACGCCGCCGACGGCCGCCGACGGCGTCACCAGCGCGAAGCCCACCGTGCTGCGAGCAACCGCGTCCCGGTGCTCGTCGAGCAACGCCGAAAGCCTGCGCCGCGCCTGGGGCCGAAGGCGCGCGGGGCAACCACCTCGTACCGCACGGAGCGGGCGTAAGCGGCCGACCGCATCGGCATCTCCGCGACGCAGAGGCGGGCGCCGCAGTCATTCGTCGCCGCTCGGCCGCACGGGCGCCGCAGTCATTCGCCGCCGCTCGGCCGCACGGGCGCCGCGGCTGCGGCGCGATCGGGCGGGTCGACCTCGAACGCCAAGACGTGTGAGTGAACCACCTTGCGCGCCACCGCATCGATGTCGACCAAGTCGAAGTCCGCCCCCAGCCCGATGAACCCGGCGAGGCCGAAAATGCTGAGCCGCGACGATTTCGGACCGTCCCCTTCGACCAGGGGAATGCCGAACAGGTCGACGGCAAAGCCCGGGTCCCGCCCACTCGGCAGCGCCACGCGGGAGCGAACCTGGAGCGTGTACGCCGCGTTGCGGGCGGCGCCCGCCACCCCGGCCAGAACCCCGCGACCGAGCTCTTCTTTCAGCTTCTGCGCCAGCGCACGCCAGCGCCCGAGGTCGGTGGCCTTGGCCATCAGAACCTCGACGGTCGCGACACGCCCCTCGCCGTCCGTCGTGACGCGCAGGCGCGCCCCGGTGTTCACCAGTTCTGCGTCGGCGTACGCCAGTCGTTCGATTCCCGAGCGAAGCACGTGGTCCGCGCCGAGCCCGCCTCGCTGATCCGCCCGGGCCAGCTCCCGACGGAAGTACCGATCCAGCTGCCGGCCGGCGCGGCGCGCCGAGGAGCCATCGCGGATCGGCGGCTCGCCCCCCTGGCCCCGGCGCGCTTCGGTGGCGCCTCGCGGGGCGCCGGCGCTCGCGGCGCGGCGGGCTTCGGCGCCTGCGCTCGGGTTGGCTCGCGCCCGTCGCGCCGCGACCAGGCCGCGGAACGGATTGTGCTCGCCCACGCCCAGTTGGCTGAGCGAGAGCCGGCGATCCGGGGCGGCGGGCTCGAGCGGCGCGGCCTCGGGCAGCGGAGTCGACGAAGTCGGCGCGGCCTCGAGCCGCGCGGCCTCGGACGCCACGCGGCCGCGTGGCTGCGCCCGCTCGATGGCGTCGAGCGAGCTGCGCGCGAGCACCCGCTCGCTGCGCCCCGGCGCCCCCTCGCCGCCCAGCCGGCGCGCCGCTCCGCCCTGCCCTGCAGGCGCGTCGCGTCGCGAGCCCGCGTCCCCCGCCTCGCCGCCCTGCGGCGGCACGGGCCTCGGCTCCCCGCGCGGCGGAGCCTCCGGGCCCCCGCGCGAAGGCGGCGCGGCGGCCAACAGCTCGATCTCGATCGAGCCGACACCCGAACCAGGCCCGCTCCCGTGGCGGGCGGCAGCGGGCGCCTCTCGCGCGACCCGGTAGGCGAGCCCAACCAGCGCGGCGTGCAGCGCCAGGGCAATTCCCACCCAGGGCAGCACCAACTCGCGCGCCCGCCGGCGCCCCGTGACGGGACCGATCCGTTCCAAGCTCGCCGACATGCCCGCTCTCGCAAGATGGCCGACCTCCCCCGACGTGCAATGCGGAAAGCCGCTTCCAGCGGATTTTTCTCGAATCACAGCGTACGCGCGGAAGCAATCGGCGAGCCGGCGCCGCCGGCGGCGGCAACAGCAGGGGCCTGACTTCCCGAGGAAGGTGGTATGAGCGACGCAATGCGCGCGACGCCACGATCGATAGTCACGAGGATTCTCTGGGCCGCCGTCGCCCTCGGCGAAGCGGCGTCTCCCGCTTCGGCGCGGGCGGAAGTCACTCACTCGGAGCGGGCGAAACGGCCATCGGCGGCCCGCGCCGCCGAGCAACTCGTCGCGGTGACCCGCGGCGCGGCGCGACGCAAGCTGCTGCAGCCCTTCTCGGAGGCAGCTCGCAGCGACTGGCACTACGTTCCGCGCGAACGCGTGGGGCTCGCGTATCGCGAGATGACCCCGGCCCAACGAAGAGCGACCGAGGCGCTGCTCCGCACCGCCGTGACCGCACGGGGGCTGGCCAAGCTGCACGCCGTCATGCAGCTCGAGATCGTGCTGCGCGAGCTCGAAGGATCCGGAGCCAAACGCGACCCGGAAAATTACTCCATCGCCCTGTTCGGAACGCCCGCGGTGAGCGGCGCCCCCTGGGGCTTTCGCCTCGAAGGCCACCACCTCTCACTGCACTTCACCGTACGAGACGACCGCTTCGTGTCGACCCTGCCGCAATTCTTCGGCTCGAATCCCAGGCGCGTCCCGCGCAGCGTGGGTCACGGCGCGCCACCCGAGAGCACGCGAGTCCTGGCGACCGAAGAGGATCTCGCCCGCGGGCTGATGCAGTCGCTGCCGCCCGACGGGCGCGCCGTCGCGCACTTCGACGACGAGACCTACGGTGACATCGTCAGCCGAAACGCCGCTCGGCTCAGCCCCCTTTCGCCCGTCGGCATTGCATTTTCCAAGCTCTCGCCGAGCGCTCGCTCGCAGCTGCTGCGCTTGATCGGCGCGTTCGCCGAGCACCTGCGACCCGAGCTGAGCCAAGCGAGGATGGCGCGCGTGCGGCGCGGCGGGCGCGACTCGATTCGCTTCGGCTGGGCCGGGTCGCTCGAGCCGAACAAGCCCTTCTACTATCGAATCCAGGGCAAGGGGTTCCTGATCGAGGTGGACGACTCCGGCGGCAATCACATCCACACCGTGTGGCGGGACTTCGATGGCGACTGGGGGCGAGACACGCTGGCCGAGCACTACGAGCAAGCGCCGCACGACCACCGGCACGCCCGCCCCGAGCCTCGCTAGCCGCGGGGTCTGTCGGGAGCCCATCCTGCAAGTCCCTCGAAGGGGGGCAGCGGGCCGCGCCGGGGGCTCTCGGCGAGCTACAGCGGGACTCCTTCCCGCACCCAAGAGGGCGTGGGGGCTCGCCGGCCCGCCGAGCCGCGCGCAAGCCGGGTGGGAGCTCCTGAGCGCCCGAGGCCGGGTCTATTGAGGCACGCTCCGAAAGCGTCATCTCCGCAAGGGCTGGCCTCCTCTCCTCGAACACAGCTCGCTCGAATGCGGCTGCCTGAATCGCTCGCTGCCCGGTGCCATCGGCAGCCGGGCGAGCCGGGCGAGGAGAGGAGGTCCGGCCCACTTTCTTCGGCGCGAGGCCGTGCGGAGGAACGGGCGCCGGCGGGCGGCCGGGCGCCGCCGCGGCGCGAGCGCCCGCAGGGGAGCCCGGGGGCAGCCGAGTTTCCTCGAGGCCAGCCGGAGCCGGACGAAAGCGGCCGCGGGCGCTCGAGGTGGCGCGCGCCCTCGGCGATCGCCGCCCACGAGCCCCCGCGCCACCACGTCCGGGCCTCGACATCAAACTGTCATCAAGACAGTAAAATGTCCCAGGCCCCGCGCCACACGAGCGGCGGAGCTAACTTCGCAGGGCGGGTCGAGGCGACCCCGGAAAGGAAGACCTCATGACGAGCGAAACACCGGCAGCACGAGCCAGGGTGCGCCACCTGGATCACATCAACCTGACCGTCAGGGACCTCGAGCGCTCCCTGATCTTTTATCGGGACCTTTTCGGTTTCGAGGTCGAGGAGCAGGGCACGCGCGAGGACGGCGTCCCCTGGGCCATCGTGCGCTCCGCCGCGGCGATGCTCTGCCTGTACGAGCTGCCCGATTTGCCGAGCGGGCCCGCCTACCCCGAGCGCCCCGTGCAACAGGGCATGAGCCACTTCGCGCTGCGCATCGAGAACGGGCACGCCTTCGCTCGGTTGCTCACCGATCGAAGGGTTCCGTTGCTTTTTGGGGGGCCCATCCGGTGGCCTCACTCGACGAGCTACTACCTCGCCGATCCGACCGGGCACCATATCGAAGTGGTGCAGTGGGACGAGGATCGAATCGCGTTTCCCCCGCGCCCCGCCCGAGAGTGCAGCGCGGGGTCGGGTCGACCCGCGCCGGCCGGCGCTCGAGCAGAAGCCGCCAGCCCGCCGAGCCGCAGCTAGCCCCCAAACGAGCGCTCACCTCACGCTAGTGCACGTTTTGTGGGCTAGGGGCGCCGAAGGCGACCGTTTTGGGGCAAAAGCCCCAGAATTCACTGCCGGGGCTGAGGGGGCTTTGCGAAAGCCCCCTGAAAAGAAGGGGCTAGGCCGAGGCCCAGCGCTTGCGTTGGATCGAGGGGGGCTGGCGGGCTGGCAGCCGTGGCCGCCGACCGCCGCGCCGAGGGGGGCGGTCGACGCGCAGGCCTGGGCGCGCAGGCGGCGGTGCGGCTCGCCGGAGTGAGGGCCCTGCCGGCGAAGGCGGCGGGGAGTCGATTCGCGCGAGGGTTCGATCGCTCCCTGCTCGGCGCCCGGATTGGCCGGGCTACGATGGGCCCATGCACGACGAGAACTTCAGCGCCGCGCTGGCCGAGAACGTTCGCAACCTCCGCACCGCGCAGCGGCTGACCCAGGGGCAGCTGGCCAAGAAGGCGGACATTCCGCGCGCAACGCTCTCCCTGATGGAATCGGGGACCGCCAACCCGACGCTCGGAGTGCTGCTGCGCGTGTGCAACGCGTTGGGGATTCGCCTCGAAGAGGTGCTCCAGCCACCGCAGAACGACACGGTCGTCTTCCGCAAGGGTCAGCTTCCCGCGCGCAAGCGGGGCGGGGCAACGGTGCAGAAGCTGCTGCCGCAGAGCCTCTCCGGCGTGGAGATCGAAGCGCTGGTCATCGGCGCCGGGGGCACGCTGGTGGGGGTGCCCCACTCTCCGGGCACCCGCGAGTATCTGGTCGTCCGCGCGGGCCGTGTCGAGCTGGCCGTGGAAGGAGCCCAGTTCACGCTGGAGGCCGGAGACGTGGCTGTCTTTCGCGGCCACCAGAAGCACAGCTACAGGAGCCTCGGCCGCTCCCCGGTGCAGGCGATCAGCGTCATCGCGCAGGGTCGCGAGTGAGGCGGGCCGCCGGGCCCCCCGCCGGGGCGCGGCCGAAGGGCGTTGGCCCCCGCTCGACTCGAGCCCGGTCGACCCGTACGCGAACTCGGCGCCGCGGCCACACGACGTGCACCGGGGGCCGACGATGAACGCGCGACTCTGCTCGTCGCCCAAGAGCGTAGGGCGAAAACCAGCGCGCCGCGGCCTGCGTGAAACGCCCGGGCATCCTCATCAACGGGAGGTGGCCCCGGAAGTTCCCGGTCTGCGGTACCTGGCGATGCCAGAGGTGGGCGGCCCGGGGAGCGGAGCCCAGGCAGACCCGGCTCGAGCGTGGTTTGGCCGAATGATCCGCAAACCCGCGGGATCCTTGCGAAGCGCTCGGGGACACGGCTCCTGCCGCGCGGGTGTGCGCGGAAAGCCGGGGCGCAGCGGCCTGCGCGGCGCGCCCGGCCAGTGGAGACGGCCCGCGCGCGTCGGGTCGACCGAGCGCGGCGGGCCGCTCGAAGCCGGCGCCCGTCGGTCCAGGATCGAGTCTTGCGGAGGGATGAAGGCAGTATTTCGGCAGCCTGCCCGACCCGGCCCGCCCGGGGGACCTCGACTGCGAGGCGCAGCCGGTGTCGCAAGCGGCTACCGCCTCTGTGTGCGCGCCGGCGAGTTTCCCTGCCCCGTCCGAGCGGCGCTCGGGCGCCCCCAGGGCGCCCTTCGGCCCCCGCGCCCGTACCTCGGACGACACCACCGCAGCAAGTGCCCCGTGTGTCGGTCGAGACTTCTACGGGCCTGCACCTTGGTTCCGATCTACGCTGTAGCTCGTGCCGAGGGGGCGGCGCTTCGGCTGCGAGCTCGACAGCTCCCGCTCTTCTTCGGCAGGACCGCAGGGCGATTGGGGCGCAATGGGGACTGTGCAACTCGGACCATCGAAGGACGAAATCGATCGACTCGGCATCGGCGGCGGCCGCGCTTCTTATGGTTGGCGCGACGTCTGCATCACGGCGACCCAGGGGCAGGCGTCCCTGGAAGGCATCGAAGGCACGTTGATCGATCTGCGTCAATTCGTGCGCCGAAACGGCGACCGCGTGGGGCTCATCGTTTGCCTGGAGGGGCGCCGCAGGCCGCCCGAGGACGAGGTCCGCGAACGCCTGACCCTCATGCGCAAGGAGCTGCGGAGCCTGGTGCGCTTTCAGGCCATCGTGTTCGACGGCGGGGGCTTTCTTGCCGGGCTCGTGATCAGCGTGATGAGTAGCTTGCACCGGATGCGCGCCACCGAGTACCCGGAGCGCCTGTGCCGAGGCGTCCCCGAGGCGGCTGCGTGGGCCGCCCCCCAGATGTCGGTCGAGACGAGCGCCCCCGAGTTGCGGAGGGCCATCGAACGGGTCCGCGCCCAAACGTCAGCCGACCTGTGCGGGCAAACCGCCCAGCTCCGGGCGAGCTAGCGCGCGCTCCCGGCGCCCCGCCTGGCTGCCGCGCCGGCCCTTCGAGCCGACGAGGAGCGGGTGCTCGAGCTGGCCGGCGTGCGAGCCCTGCCCCGAGCGGCGACGCGGCGTGGGTCACGACAAAAAAAACGCTGGCCGACGCCGGCGATGGGTGCTCGTTGACCCCGCTCGTTCACGCGAAGACCCCAGCCGAAGCACGCAGGCGAGCGGCGCCTTCTTCGTCTGTCTTCTCGTCGCGATAGCCGCGATCCACCCAGGCGTTTCACCGACCAACGGCACCGTCCTTCGCATTGCACGGGTCCGCAGTGACCGTCCCCCGCGTGCAACGACCGAACACGGCGGGGGTAGCCGACGAATTCGCGGGACGGTATGGTGCTGTTCCATCGAGGAGGGATCATGGAGTGGAATACGAATCTAGCGAGAAGCGGGCTTGCACTTGCCGTGTTGGCAATGCCCGCCGTGGCAATGCCGACCGTTGCAATGCCGGCCGTTGCCGTGGCAACCGAAGGCGCCGGGGGTGGCCCAGCCAGCGCACTGGGCTTCGATGAAGTATCCGAACAGCTGAAGATCGAGTTCGAGCACTTTCCACCGGAGCGTTTCCAGACCCAGCTGGCGCTCCTTCAATCTTCGCTTCAGTCACCGATCGGCTTCCAAGACATCGTCACCGGGCCCGCTCATGCCCGCGGAAAAGCCGGCGTCGCGCTCTTGGATTTCGATGGCGACGGGGACCTGGACATCTACGCGACGAACGGCCTCGGCCACGCCAACGCACTCTTCTCGAACCAACTGGCGGAGCGGGGCGTGCTGGAGTTCGAAGACGTGGCGGCCCAGGCCGGCGTCGCGGCCATCGACCACGAGAGCAGCGGGACCTGTTTCGCCGACGTGAACAACGACGGCGCCATCGACCTGTTCGTGGTGGGAGACGACGATGAGCACTTGCTGTTCCTGAGCCGGGGAGACGGCACCTTCGACGAGATCGGAGGGTATAGCGGCGGGGCCTTTGGCGGCGACCTCGGAGGCGTCGCTTGCACGTTCGCAGACGTGGATGGGGATGGGTTGGTCGACTTGTTCGTAGGCCACACCTGGCCCCAAACCACCGTCTTGCCGTGCGTGGCGGAGCCCTTCGCTCTGAATCGACCCAACGAGCTCTTTCACAACCTGGGTGGCGGCGCCTTCGAAGACGTGAGCGCGTCCAGCGGCATTCTGACCAACGGGGGCGTTCCCGAAGGCGCGCACACCATCACGTGGGCCGTGGCGGCCTTCGACTACGATCAAGATGGCGACGTGGACCTGATGACGGCGGACGACACCTGCGGCATGGCCAACGCGAGCCACGGCGGGGTCGACCGGGGCTTCATCCAGCTCTTCGAAAACGATGGCAGCGGCCACTTCGACAACGTCACGCTTTCGGCGGGGCTGACGGGCTCGGCGGCGCACATGGGGATCTCGGTCGCCGATTTCGACGCGGACGGCCACCTCGACGTGTTCGTCACGAACGCGGGCGACTACTACCTTCCCATGCAGGGTTTTCCGCCGACGGATCTCGGAGAGTACTCGTCGCGGTGGTACCTGGGCAGCGCCGCCGGCACCTTCAGCGACCCAGGCGTGGGTCCGCTGGTCGCCACGCCTTTCGGATGGGGCACCTCGGCCGAAGACTTCGACGCCGACGGCGACACGGACGTGGCCTTCATGGGTGGCATCGACGCGGTCGCGATCTACTCGAGCGACAACCCGGGCACCGTGCTGGAAAACGATGGCAGCGCCCATTTCACCTTCGACCCGGCAGCCCTGGAGGAAGACAACACCTTGCGCAACCCGATTGGCCTCGCCGCGGGGGACCTCGACGGGGACGGCTTCGTCGACCTGGTGAACGTCTCGAACTTCGACTACGGGTCGGCGCCTCTCGCCCCCGTGCCGCTCGCGTTCGGCTCCCCCTTCGACGCGCTAGCCCGGGTCTACTTTCCCATGCAATTCGTGGGGGAGGATGCGCTCGTCTGGAACGGCATCGTGCTGCCCAACGGCTCGCTCACCGTGGAGCTGAATCGCGGCAACGAAAACGGCACGCTCGCCGTGCAAGCGCTCGGCAGCGTGGGCCTCACGTCCGCCGGGCGGGTGAATCGCAGCGGTATCGGAGCCGTGTTCTCGGTGACGCCGGATGGCGGCGTCACCGCGCGCAAGCCGGTGATGGGCGGCTCGAGCTGTTCCTCGCAAGACAGCCTCGAGCTCCACTTCGGGTTGGGTGCGCAGCCGCGCGCGACCGTGGACGCGCTTTGGCCCGGGGGCGTGAGAAACCGACTGTACGGGGTGGACGCCGGCGAGCGCGTGGTGTTTCCCGAGATCCCCTGCAGCTTCACCGATGGCTCACTGTCCACCTCGGAATATGGAAGCTGCGTGCGCGACGCCCTCGGCGAGCTCAGCGACGCTGGCGTGCTGAGCAACGCAGAGCGCGCGCGTTTCCTCGCGAGCGCGCTGCGGGCCCGGGCCGAGCAGCAGGGTCCTCCCCAGACCAACCCCTGACTCACCGCGGCCGGCGCCGAGCGCCAACCCCTTCGCCGCCGCGGGCGCTCCCCCGAGCGCCCGCGAGCGGCGTCGCCCCGGGGCGGTCGAGCGGGCGGAGCAGCCCCGGGGAGCTGCGACCGGCACGCGCTCGTCGGGCACACAACCGTCGCTGCGACGAGCTACCGACCCGCAACCCCGCTTGCGTCGACCACGCACGGAACGACCCTGCAATTCCGGCTCGCCGCGGCTCAGCCGGTCAGCGGCTCGCCCGCCTCCTCGAGCCGCTCGAGCAGCGGCGCCGGTTCCCACAGGTCTCCTCGGTACCCCCGCGAGAAGCGCCGCATCGCCCAGAGCACGGCGGTCAACCCCACCGAGTCCGCGTAGAACATCGGGCCGCCACGAAACGCCGGAAAGCCGTAGCCCGTGAGGTACACCAAGTCGATGTCCGAGGCGCGGGCGGCGATGCCTTCCTCGAGCAACCGCGCCCCCTCGTCGACCAGCGAGTACACGAGCCGCTCGACGATCTCCCGATCGGTCAGCTCGCGGCGCGGCACGCCGAGCTCCGCCGCGTGGCGAGCCAACAGGGCCTCGACGGCCGCAGATGGATGCGCAGTGCGATCGCCGGGTCGGTAATCGTACCAGCCCTTGCCCGTCTTTTGCCCGAAACGCCCGCATTCGCACAATCGATCGGCCGCGTTCGGGGGCGTCGCCTCGCTGGGGAACTCCACGTATCGGCGCTTGCGAATGGCCCAGCCGATGTCGTTGCCGGCCAAGTCCCCGACGCGAAAGGGTCCCATCGCGAAGCCGAAGCGCTCCATGGCACCGTCCACCTGCTGGGGCAGCGCCCCCTCGTCCAGCAGCAGGCTGGCCTGCCTCAGGTAGCGGTGCAACATGCGGTTCCCGATGAATCCATCGCACACGCGGGCCACCACGGCCGTCTTGCCGAGCACCTTGGCCAGCGCCATCGCCGTCGCCAGAACGTCTCTCTCCGTCCGCTCTCCGCGCACCACCTCCAGCAGCTTCATCACGTGAGCCGGGCTGAAGAAGTGTAGGCCCACCACGTCGCCGGGCCGCGACGTGACCGCCGCAAGGCGGTCGACGTCGAGGGTGGAGGTATTCGTCGCCAGAATGGCCCCGGGCCGCGCGACGGCGTCGAGCTGTCGGAATATCGCCTCCTTGACCGCGTACTCTTCGAACGCCGCCTCCACCACGAGCTCCGCGGAGCGTACGGCGTCGTAATCCAACGCGGGACGAATTCGACTCATCCGCTGCTCGGCCTGCTCGGGCGTCAGCTTGCCTTTTTGCACCCCGCGGCCATACGCTTGCCGCGCCGTGCGGAGGCAGCGGTCGAGCGCCACGCGCGACGTGTCGAGCAAGGTCACGTCGATGCCAGCGCTCGCAAAGCTCATGGCGATCCCGCCGCCCATGGTTCCAGCGCCGATCACCGCGACGGTGCGCACGGGCCGGGGGCGCACCTCGGGGCCCACGTCGGGGAGCTTGCGCGCGGCGCGCTCGGCAAAGAAAGCGTGGCGAATGGCCCGCGAGACATCGCCTCGCACGAGGGCTCCAAACGCCTCGCGCTCGATCCGGAGCCCCTCCTCGAACGGGCGGTCGACGGCGGCCTGAAGCGCGTCGACGCACGCGAGCGGCGCCGGGCAGCGCTCCTCGGCGGACGCCGCGGCCCGACGCGCGCGGGACAGGATGCCTTCCGCGTCGCCCCGCTGGACCGAGCGATGGCGCAGAAGGGGCAGCGGCCCCCCGCGCTGGGCGGCCTGGGTGGCGAGCTCGACGGCGGCGGCCAGCAGGTCTCCCGCCGCACCGCCCTCCACGATCCGGTCGAGCAGCGCCGTGCCCGCGAGCTCGTTCGCCCGCGCCGGTTCGCCCGACACGATGAGCTCGAGCGCCTTCGGCAGGCCCACTGCCCGCGGCAAGCGCTGCGTGCCCCCGGCCCCCGGCAGGAGCCCGAGCTTCACCTCGGGCAAGCCGAGCGAGGCCCCGCGCAGAGCGACCCGGTAGTGGGCAGCCAGCGCGAGCTCGAGGCCGCCGCCGAGCGCGCTGCCCCCGAGGGCGACGACGACCGGCTTCTCCATGCTCTCGAGCTGTTCGATCAGCGCGTGCAGGGTCGGCGGACAGTCGGCCCGGGGCGTGCCGAACTCTCGAATGTCGGCCCCTGCCGAAAAGGTGCGCTCCGACCCCCCGAGGACGACTCCCACCACCCGCGGGTCCGCCCGCGCGACCTCGAAAGCGTGAAACAGCGCGCGACGCGTCGGGTGGTCGAGGCTGTTCACGGGCGGGTTTTCGATCGAGATGATTGCGATGCTGTCGCGAATTTGTACGGTTACGGGCATCGAAAAAAGCCAGAGCGCCCCGTCGCGAGGCGCGACGGTTGGCGCTCTTTCTCTCCGTGGCCCTTCCGGCAAAAAAATCCGCAGATCTTCTCGACCTCTCGAGACGATTCCCAAATTGAGGACGGTTCCGTCGGCCGACGCGGCAACCGAAGAGCACCGCGCCGTCACTACGCTCTGGGGTGCTGCGCAGCGCCGGCCCTCTCCCTCTTCCCTCGCGCAGACGAGGCCTCGGCGGCGGCCGCTCCGATTCAGGTCAGAGCGGACGGCGCGGCCCCACCCCACGCCCCCCCCTGGACCACCCAAAGCCCCCCGCTCGGGGCCCCCGACGAGCAGCGCTTCGCCGCAGAGAGAGGACGACACGCCGTGAACGCGACCAACGAGCCCCCTCGCATACCGACCCGGATCGAGATCCCCGAAACCTCGCTCTACTACAACCTCGTGGTCTCAGCGACTCGCTACCCGAAGCGGGTGGCCTGCCATTACTACGGCGGCGAGCTCTCGTACTCGAAGCTGCTGACCGAAGTCGACGCGCTCGCGGGCTGGCTGCGCGGGCGCGCTGGCGTCTCCCCGGGCGACCGCGTTCTCCTGTTCATGCAAAACAGCCCGCAGTTCTTCATCGCGTACTACGCCATTTTGCGGGCGGATGCGGTCGTCGTGCCCGTCAACACGATGAACCGGTCGCGAGAGGTCCGGCACATCGTGGCGGACAGCGGCTGCCGCACGGCGATCTTCGGCCGGGAGCTCGCCGCGCACGTCGCGCCGCTGATCGGCGGCGATCTCGATCACGGCATCGCCGCAACGTACGGAGAGTACGCCGACGCCGAGCCGGGTGCGGCCGTGCCGGAGGAGGTCAGGCTGGCCGCCGACGCGATCGATGGGGTCACGGCGTGGCGCGAGGCGATCGAACGAGACCTCGCGCCGCCGCCCCACGAGGCCGGCCCCGACTCGCTCGCCGTGATGCCCTACACCTCGGGCACGACGGGGCTGCCGAAGGGCTGCCAACACACGCACTCGGCCGTGATGCACACGGCCGTGAGCGGGCCCGAGTGGTGCAACACCTTCAAGGATGGCACCATCCTCGCCGCGCTGCCGATGTTTCACGTGACCGGGATGCAGAACGGCGTCAACACACCGATCTACCTGGGCGCCAGCGTTGCCATCATGACACGGTGGGACAGGCGCTGCGCGGCCGAAATCATCGAACGGCACCGCGTGGCGAGCTGGACGGTCATCCCCACGATGCTCATCGACTTCCTGAGCCAGGACCTCTCGGGCTGGGACTTGAGCTCGCTCCGCACCCTCACCGGCGGCGGCGCGGCCATGCCTCCCCCCGTCTACGCCAAGGTTCGCGACGCCCTGGGGGTCGACTACGTCGAGGGCTACGGCCTCTCGGAGACGATGGCCCCGACGCACCTCAACCCTCCCACCAGACCCAAACCGGGAAGCCTGGGCGTACCGATCTTCGGCACGAGCGCGCGGGTGGTCGACCCCGACACCCTCGAGCAGATGCCCCCCGGCAAGGTGGGCGAGATTCTCGTGCACGGCCCGCAGGTCCTGCGCGGCTACCACGGTGGACGCGCGAAGGACACGGCGGCGTTCATCAAGCTCGACGGGCAGCGCTTCTTCCGCACGGGAGACCTCGGCTACGTCGACGACGATGGCTACTACTTCATGGTGGATCGACTCAAACGCATGATCAACAAGTCGGGCTACAAGGTCTGGCCCGCCGAAGTGGAGGCCGAGCTGCACGCACACCCCGCCGTGCAGCAGGCTTGCGTCGTCGCCGTCCCCAGCAGGCAGCGCGGCGAAGACGTAAAGGCCCTGGTCGTGCGGCGCCGCGGCCGCGAGCTCGACGCCGAAACGCTGATCGCCTGGTCGCGGAAGCGGATGGCCGCGTACAAGGCGCCCGTGCTCATCGACTTCGTCGATTCGCTGCCGCTCGGCCCCACCGGCAAGATCGACTGGCGCAGCCTTCAGGAGCGCGAGCTGGCCGAGTCTGCTTGACGGTCCGCGATCGGGCGCCGGCCTGCCCGCCCCGACGAGCGCGTGGGTCGCGGGCCGCGATGCATACGTCGCCCCGAGCACCCCGAGCGCCACCACGAGTAGCGAGCGGGGCCGCTCCACCCGCGGACTCGCCCGCACGTCCTTGCCCCTCCTCGCCGCCACCGAGAATCGCAGCTTCCACGCGGGAGCCTCTGGTTCGCCGGAGGGCGCCTACCGGGAGCGGCTCGCCCGCTTTGGCGCCCGACGCTCCGAGCGCCCCGCTTCGCGGCATGGATGACCCGCGCGCCTGTTCGGACGCCCGGCGCGCTATCGGACGTCGACGGTGAGCGAGGCTCGAAGTCCCTGACCGCCGTTCCAGATTTCGAAACCGGCGAACACGTCCGTCAACAGCAGGTTGGGACTGAACTGAAGACCGTTGAGCTGACCGGCTTGGCTGCGCCGGACCGCGTCCTGAATGAAGTCGTTCAGGTCGAACGCGTAATCATTCAGGGGGTTGCCCTGGTGCAGGTAGGAAATGACGGGCGAATTGGCATCTGCGGCGTTGGCGTCGCCCCCTTCGGCGCGGCGGCCCGCGACCAGCTGCCACGTCTGCCCCCCGACGTTGACGTTGTTGGCGACGACCTGGCCAATCGCGTTGCGATTCTGGGGCTTGTACGTCCACACCATCAGGAACGCGCCCGTGGCCGTGCCGTACTCCGCCTGCGGCTGCTGGTTGGCGAACCACACGTCGTAGGTCGCGTTGTAGTCGCCACCGCCATTGGCGTTGTGGGTGAAGCGCGTCTGGACGCTGTCGATGTTGGAAACTCGGATTGGCAGGTTGTCGGTCACGCTGGTGGTCAGGCTGCCACTATCCCCTCCGCGGTAGCCGTTGCGCCCCACGAAGATCGACGGGAAGGACACGGGCACGTTGCCGTTGCCGGGCGCCGACTGCTGGACGATCGTGAACGAGTTGTCATCGTAGTTGATGACCTGGCTTCCGTTGAACGAGGTGCCACCCCAGGCGTTGTTCTGGATGACGTACTTGCGCCCGGCAGCATCCTGCACCATCGCACGCTGAAACTGCTCGCGCAGATCCCCGCTGACCTGGCCATCGAGGAAGCCCCCCGCCGGAGCCGGGGCCGCGTTCTCGGAGCCTGCGTCCGCGAAGCCAGCGACGCAGAAATCGTAGGGAATGCTGGCGAAGTTGCTGCCCGGTACGGCGAAGCCGACGCTCGAGATGGGCTCGCGCGCATACGCCTGACCGGTGGTCTCGGACCAGCACTCGTCGTCGAACTCCGCGTACGGAGCGAACACGCGACCCCGGATCTCGGGGATGTCGTAGCACCACTCGGCGCCAGCGGCCCCGGAGAGAACGATGCGCAGGGCGGCTCCCGTCGTGCGCGTGAAGGTGACGGCGATCCCGTTGCCCTCCGGAACGGCGGTTTGTGCGGCCGGGGCAGCTTGACCGGCGGCGGGCAGGGCCTGGTTGATGTTGAAGGCGAGGCGCGCTTCGCCGGAGTAGTCGGCAATCGGCCCGACCGAGCCGCTCAGGCAAAATGGCTCGCCCTCCTGGCGCGCCTGGAACGACGCCGGAGCGACCGTAGTGGTGGGCACGATCGTCTGAGGCGCCACGAAACCACGCCAGTTTCCCGTGGTGAAGTAGTCGGGCGGGATCTCGAGGGGTGGGCCCGGATCTTGGCCTTCCTCCGGGGGTGGGGCACCGGGCTCTTCTGGCGCACCGGGCTCTTCTGGCGCACCGGGCTCCGCCGGCGGCTCACCCTCGGCGGCGCCATCGCCCTGCGAGGCGCCGCTGCCGTCCCCCGAGCCGTCGCTCGGCGCGTCCCCGCTGAGCGGGGCGGTGCCCGGAGCCTCGCCGTCGGCGGGGCCTGCCCCGCCGCTTTGCGGTGCGCCCGACGGCGGCTGCTCCCCGCCGGGTGAGGCCGCGCTGCCACCCGGCGAAAGGGCGCCGACATCGGGGCCGTTCGAGCCAGGTGCGACCCCGACGAACGCTGGCGGCAGGCCGAGATCACTTTCGCCCGAGCCCTCGCCGTCGGAAGAGCAGCCCGCGAGAGCGAAAGCGGCGCTCGCGAGGAGCAAGCCCGGGAGCACCGGCACGCGGCGAGAGAGATTCGGGGAGCAAGCAAACAGTACGGTGCGCATCAGGCCTCCTGGAGTTGGGCGGGCAGCGAAGTCGAACCCACGCGGCCGCCGGAAGCAGCACATTCAGCGGGTGGGCTCGCCCCTGTGCAGGCCGCCGGCTCTGAGGCTAGAGGGCACGAGTCGGGACGGCAAGCGAAGTGGTTTGCAAACCGAGATTTGCTCGTGGCAAATCCCCTCCGCGCTGCAGACCCATCACGCGCCGAGCGCCAGGTTGCTAGCTTTACGGCAATGTTGCGGTGGCAGTGCTCGCCCAGCCGGTGGCCGAACGCCGTCACGCCGCCGCAGGCCCGATGATCGAACAGCTTCCCTCGTGCCCGCACAATCGGCGAGCAGCAACCAGAAAGAGTCCCCCGGCGGCAGCTCGTACAGGTCCAGCCTCGCGGCGACGAGAGGCACGTTGTCCACGAACGCGGACACGAGCCCGATGAGCACCGCGACCCAGACCCGATCCTCGATCGCGCCATCCAGCGAACGGGCCAGGGCGCGCAACAGGCCTGCGTGCCCCAGCGCCCCCACCGGCGGAAGAATCCCCGGGAAGAAAAGGCTCGCGAGGGCCCGCGCGTCGGCCGGCCCGGTGCGATTCGGATCGTGAATCGAGCGACCCATGCCCGACGACCGCCGTGCCTTGGCCCCCGCACGGCGCGGCGCGAGCCCGCGCGCCATCGCGGCAACGGAGCCGCCGGCCCCGGGCCGCAACCGGCACGCTTGCCCCCGCTACATCTGCTCGGCCAGATACCGCGGCTTGCCGATCTCCTCGATGACGGACAGCTGCGACTCGAGCCAGAAAATGTGGTCGTCTTCGGTGTCCTGCAGCAGCCGCTCGAGCAGCGCTCGCGAGCCTCCGTCGCCCTCGCGGACGCACAGCTGGATACACCGGTTGAGATTGCTGGCCACGTCGAGCTCGTAGGCGAGGTCGTTCTCCAGCATCTCTTGGGGATTCTTGCCGACGCTCAGCTTCAGCCGGCTCGCGAGATCGGGCTCGCCCTCGAGAAACAGAATGCGCTCAATGAGCGCGTCGGCGTGCCCGCGCTCGTCCGCCGATTCGTGCACGAGGCGCTCTTCGAGCTTCGAGTACCCCCAATCGCGGCACATGCGCCCCTGCAGAAGGTAGAGATCCATTGCGCTCAGCTCGCCCGCGAGCAACTCGTTGAGCGCCTCGATGATCTCCTTCTTGCCTTGCATGTACGACCTCGTTTCAGCGGTTGGGGGGGAGCCCGCGGGGCGGGAAGCGCCCGTGGGAACAGCGTTGGCCGGCCGCGGCGCAAGCGCTCGCGGCTTGGCCGATTGCCGCAAGCGAGCACCCTACGCCCTCTCCGCGAGCGAGCCAACGGCTGTCTTGCGCGATCTTTCGCTGTCGCGTGCGATGCCGAGGCGCACCCCGCGCTCCGCCCGCCTCACCGGACCCGTCGCAAGCCGCCGCCAAGGGTGGCCGGCACCGCGACCCGGCTCGGCTGCGAGCGGGCGGCCAGGACCGGCCACCGACCTTCAATCCGACGTGGTCGGCTCGTCCTCCCCGTCGTCACTTGGCGACTCCTCGGTGCCCGCCGCGCCAGCGGGCGCCCCTTCCGGCGTTTCTTCCCCCGGCGGTGCTTGCTCGGCGCCGTCTTCGGGCCGCTCCGCTTCGAGCTCCCGGGCTTGCTTCGCGGCGAGGGCGCCCAGACTCGCGAGGCCCGCCTCGAAATCCTTGCCGACCATGTCGTCCACGTCCATCACCAGGCCGAAAGCCTTCGCGACGAAGTCGTTGTCCCCGTCCATCGCCCAGGTGACGCGCGTGCCCTCGGCAGCGGGTGCCAGGGAGAAGCTGACCTGGTTGTGGGCCTCGAACGGCGTGACGAAGTCGAGGTCGAGTCGCACGAGATTCGGCGGCTCGCTCTGCGTGATGCGCATGCTGCCCTGGCCCACGTCGTCGTTGCCGACCCAGGCGTAGCCCGCGCCCACCCCCGACTCGGGCCCGCTGAACTCCCGCTTCAGGTTCGGGTCCAACTTGTCCCAAGGGGACCACTCGCTCCAGTTGTGGAAATCGTCGAGAATCGAGTGGACGACGGCCGGGGGCGCCCCCACCGTGGCCGTCCGCTCGACGTGGAACTCGTCGGGCTGCGAAGCGACGAGCGCCACGACGATTCCCAGTACGACGGCCAGGCCGATTCCGATTTTTGCCAGCATCAGTCCTCCGGAGGGGCCCGCCCCAGGACATCGGCGCCGCGGTCGCTCGGGCGTTGCTTTCGTAGGCGTTTACCACGACCGGGCCCCCGGCACGCAATTCTGGCGCTTCGCGGCCCGGCGAGCTCGATCCCCCGGCCCGAGCAAGCTCCGCGGCGAGCCGCCCGGCGCGAGCGTCAGGGGCACCCGGCGGGTTGGTTGCGCCCGGTGCCGAGGGCGCACAGCGCTTCGAGATACACCCGCTCGAAGCTGCGACGCGAGACGATCCCCCCGCCCAACACGGCGACGGCCAGCTCGCGCGGCAGCTCCTTCGCGCGTCGCACGAGCGTCGCCTCGTCGACGAACAGCTCGGCGGCGAGGACGGGCGTGAACAGATCGCGATCGTGTTGAAGGCTCAGCTGCGGTCCGAGCCCGAACTGCGGCGGCAGACCCAGGCTGCGCCGCAGAGCTCGGATCGGTTCGGAATCCAGCTCGGCAGCCGCTTCCAGCTCGCCCCGCAGAGGATACGCCCGAAGCACGCGCGCGTGCGGCTCCGCCGGCTCGCCCCCGCTCGGCTCGTAGAGCGGGCGAACCTCGTCGGCGACGGGCAAGATGCCCCCCGCGTGGCAGCCCGCGCAGCTGACGGGCACGCGCGCCACGAAGTCATTTTGCAGCGTGTCGAGGAGAAACGCCCCAATCGCCCCTCGCGCACCGGCCCCATCGGCGGCGAAAAACGCGGGCAATCCGTTGGGCAACACAGAGAGCGCGACGTAGGCATCGGCCTCGTCAGCCAGCGGATCGAGCAGCGGCCCCGCGAGCTCGCTCCCCGGGGCGAAGTCGGCCGCCTCCCAGTACGGCTCCGCTCCCTCCAGATAGCGCGCGATGCGGCGATCCTGCCGAGAGACGACGGAGGTAGCGGTGCCCGCCGCCACCCAGGCGCCACCGCTCAAGTCCGCGGACACGGCGCCCTGCCGCCTGCGCAGCGCCGCAAGGGTTTGCGGCGCGTCGATGGCCGCGTAGTACAGCTCGGGATCCTGGTAGGCCGCGTAGGCCAAATCGCCCGAAAGCAGCAGCGGGGTGGCCGTACCGGTGAGCTCTCGAAGCTCCGCGGCATCCACCCCCTGGTACTGCACCGCCTGCCCAGCGCGCGACACCGCGACCTCCCACAGGTCCTCATGGGCCTCGCCGCCGATCGTGACCGGTCGCTCCCAGCCGTAGTCCCGAAGGTCGACCTGCACGAGCAACAGCCCCGCGTCGAGGGGCCGTGGGACGACCAGCCGTGGCCGGCTCGAGAAGGTGTTGAACAGCTCGGTGATGGCGACTCGCGCCCCGTCGACGCTTGGTTCGGGGCTCACCGGGCCGCGCGAGCCGTCGCAGGGCTGATAGGTGAGGTGGGCGACGCTGACGAAGCGCAGAAATGGCCGCGCCTCCGGCGGAGCGAGGCGTGCGGCCGCCACGAGCGCGCGCAGAGTTCGATCGAGAGAGGGAGCATCCGCGTCGCACCGAGCGGGCGAGCCGAAGTCCACGGTCGGCTCGAAATCGGGCGGCAGCCCGCGCTCGAAGAGAGAACCCTCCGGCTCGGCCGCATCCGGGGGCGGCTCGATTTCGGGCGCAGAGGGGGAGCCCCCGAAGCCCCCCCCGCTGCCGCCCGCAGAAGCCACGGCCTCGCCGCCGGTGCCGCCCCCGAAGCCCTCCGGGACAAAGGAGTCGTCGGCGCGGAGCTCACGGCCCGCGCGCTCGAGGAAACGCACCTTCCCGCGGCTGCCGCAGCCCCACCCGGCTGCAAGAGTGCCCACCAGGCAGGCGACGGCGGCCGAAGGCGAGCCGCCCGCCCGGCGAGCCCGCCTCGCCCCCCCGCTCGGCAGGCGATGCCCGAGCCCGCCGGCAGGCGAGCGCCCCCCGAGGCTCACGGGCACCCCGAAAGCTCGACCTGCCCCGCGTTCAGTCGGCACACGGCCGCCAAGTACGCTTCGGAATAGCCGCGGCGGCGCCCCCCGAGCCCCTGCGCCGCGAGCCGAACCGGCTCGGGCAACTCCCCGGCGCGCGCCTGCATGCTTTGGGGATGCAAGAAGAGCTCGCCCGCCACGCCCGCCGGGGTGGACCGCTCGAAGGCGAGCGCCACGCGCGTCACAGGACCCGGCGCACCGCGCGGAATGCCCAGCCGTCCGCGGGCGCGCAGGAATGCCTCGGAGTCCCGCTCGACCACGCGATTGAACTCCGCGACCTCGGGATACGTGGCGAGGACGATGCCGAGCTCCTCCGGCGACAGGAACGCCCCCCCCGTCGCCTCGACCGTGGGGCGAACGATATCCGTGAACGGAATGAAGCCGCCCGCGTGGCAGCTGAAGCAAGAGGCCCCCACGTACGAGATGCCCTGGCTCTGAGCGGGATCGATGTCCACGCTGGCCGGAACCTCCACGAGCCGGCGCCCCTCGGCGTCGGCCACGAAGTACGCGCTCAGGCCGTTGGGCAGCGCGTAGATCGCCGTGTGCACGTCCGCGCGGTCGCTCAGCGGCGACACGACGGGCACCGGGAACTGCGAGTCGGGCTCGAAGTCCATCGTTTCCCAGTAGACCAGATCGCTGCCTGAGCCGCCGACGTAGCGCGCGATGCCGCGATCTTGCTTGCTGATCCCGGACGTACTGAATCCGGCGCGCGCCCAGCTCGGCGTATTCAAGGTTTCCTCGGGGGCGATGCCGAGGCGCTGGCGCAGCTCCGGGAGGGTCTCGGGCGCGTCGAGCAGCGGGTAGTATAGCTCGCGAGAGAGTGCCGCCGTGACGAAGTCGCTCGCGAGCAGAAACGGCACCTCCGTTCCCATGCGCGCGCTGCGCTGCTCCGCCGCCGCGCCCGAAAAGCGCAGTGCCAGCAGGGCTCGCGCGGAAACGGCGCTCCAGCCATCCGCGTGGCTCTGCCCCGCCACGTCGACTTCTCGCTGCCAGCCGAAGCCGCGCAGATCCAACCGCAACAGCCACGCCTGTGCGCCCTCGACGGGCGTGAGCGCGGCGAGCGCGGGCTCGCGCGAGAGCGAGTTCAACGCCAACACCGCGGCGTAGCGCTCGCGCGCGCCGGTGCGAACCGCCTCGTCCTCCTCGGCGAGCCCGCAGGCGTAGCGGGGCTCTCCCGAAACGACGAGATAGCGCGTGAAGGGCTGGCTCTCTTCCGGCACGCTCGCCAGATCCGCATCGAGCCGCTCGAGCACGGGCGCGAGGCCCTCGGCCAGGCGCCCGCACGGCGCGGCGCTCCCCGTGCCCTGCTCGGCGCTCGAGCCGCGACCCGCCGCGGACGGTTCGCTCCCGCCGGGCGCGGGAGAAACATCGCCGCGCTCGCCGGCTCCGCCCCCCGCGCGGGGCGCGCCCTCGCCGAGGCCCCCGCCCGAGCCGGCCGGATCCCCTTCCGCCGAGCTTCCGGCGCCGAAGGAATCGACGTGCGTGCCCTGATCCAGCCCCGATTCCGGGCTACTGCCGCACGCGAGCGCGGCGAGCGCGGCGAGCGCCCCGGTGCCGGCCACCGCCTGGCGACGGAGCAACCCCCGAACCCTGCGTGGTCCCGTCCGCATGAGGCTCGGTGTAGCCCACGCCGCTCGGGAGCGGTAGGGACCGAAAACGCCACCGCCCCGGCGCCGGCGCCGGCGCCGTGCGACCGTGAGCTCTGCGCGGCGCGTCCGCAACCCAGACGGGCCGCAGCGACCGCGCGGCCTTGCCGAAGCCCCGAGCGCCCCGCTCTGGGCGTCGAATCGTTTTGAAACACCTCGGCGCTTCGCGCGCGCGCGCCGCGCCGATATCCCGGCCCATGTCGCGCACGCGGTGTCCGCCGGGCGCGGCAGCCGGCACGTTCGCTGCGGCTCGCGGCCCCTTCGGCGGACGTGGCGCCAAGCGCGCGCGGTCGCGCGCAAAAAGAGCGCGCACCGCACGGGCGCCGTGCCGCGGGCGGCGAGCACCCGGCTCACGGGTCTCGCCGCGCGCCGGCGCAAGGCGGGAGTGGCGAAGCCTCACCGCTGCATTGCTTCACCCGGCCCGGGTTGCTAGAGGCCGTTCATGGACGACCTTTCGGCGCTCTCAGGACTTCCCCTCTTCTCAGGCCTCGGCGAGGAGGAGCTCGGAGCGCTGCTCGGCGTGTTCGAGGAGCGCTCGGTCGAGCGGGGAGAGGTCTTGTTCGAGGCGGGAGCCCGACCAGCGGCGGTTCTGGTCCTGACGGAGGGCAGCCTGTCGATTCGCGACGCCTCCGAGGAGGTACTGCAGGTGCTCGCCCCTGCCCAGGTCGGAGAGCTGAGCGCGCTGACCGGGGAGGACAGGAACCTCACGGCCGTCGCCACCGAGCCCTCTCGGCTGCTCGCCGCGCCCGTCGAGGCCTTCGAGGCCTTTCTCGATGCCCGCGGGACGGTCGGCGGCAAGGTGTATCGGAACCTGCTCCGGGTCGCCGCTCGGAAGATCGGCCGAGACCGCCGGCGCCTCCGCGAAATGAAGGAAAACATCGTCAGCACGCAGAGGGCGATGAAGGACATGCGCGAAGCCCTGCTCGATTCCGAGGACACGGCGCTGCACGCCACCCTCTTCGAAGAGCTGGACTCGCTCGTCGAGCAAAATCGAAAGATCCACTACCTGGTCGAGCCCTCGCGGATGGTGCCGACCGATTTGTTGCTCGACGATGGCAGGTACCGCGTGACGGCGCTCTCCAACGAGTGGCTGTACTTCACGCCGCCGTCGCCCGGGGTCGCCGCCGGGGACGACCTGCGCGGCGTGCTTTCGCTGCAGGGGCGCGAGCTTCCGGTGAGCGGCAAGGTGGAGAACGTGACGGAAGGGGAAATCTGCGTGTACCTCGACAACCTGATCGACGAGTACGACGAAGCTCTCCAGCAGCACCTGAGTCGCGCGCAGCTACTCGACACCGTGCTTTAGAGCGCCCTCGTGGGTTCCAGCGCGCCCGCGGGGCGGCTCAGCGCGCGAAGGCGTCCGTGCGAGCAGCCCCCTCGGCGTCGCCGAGGCAGCGCCCGGCGCGCAGACGCCGCCCGGCGCTCACCCGAGCGCCCGACGCGACCGGAGTCGAGACCTCGCCGAGGCAGGCCGACGAAACGTGCGCCGAGGACTCTTCGAGCCGCCGCCCGTTCGGGCTACCGTGCCGCGGAGAAGCCGGCGGTGCCGGCCGATGGCGGTGCGTTCCCCGGCGGACCCACGCGCACGGGCCGGGGCGTCGACCGCGGCTCGCCCGCCGAAATGCGTTGCAGCGCGTCGCGCCATCGAGCCCGGCGAGGCCGTGAGCTTCGGCGAGGCGGCCGTTCATTCGGGCAACGCGGGGAATATGTTGCATATCCTGGAACAACTGGGCAGCCCGGGGGCAACCAAAGACAATCGAACGCAGATTGGCTCCGGACAGCCTGATTTTTCCGACTGCGGGAACCTCATCGGCAGCCAACCACAACCCCGTGCATGGTCTCCTCTGTGCCGTGCACGGCGGGCGCTGGGCAGTTCGCTCCAACGCCCGCCTCCCCCTTGTTCCCGCCCGCTCGGGCGGAGTTACGGAAAAATGCGATTGTTCCCGAAGCGCGCCCCACGAGACGAGATAGCAACATGGAAGCCAACGCTGGCTCGGCGAGGGCTGATGCTCGGTGTGGCCGCGGTGGTTGGCTC
This sequence comes from Polyangiaceae bacterium, assembly GCA_050299315.1. Classification (GTDB taxonomy): domain Bacteria; phylum Myxococcota_A; class Polyangia; order Polyangiales; family Polyangiaceae; genus SZUA-265. Next base: position 54,840 of record JBNKVS010000028.1, on the reverse strand, counting down.
CGCGCGTCTCGCGGAGGCCGCATCGCCGCCGTTCGACGTCACGGCCAAGCTGATCGAGATCCCGACCAAGCTGCCCCCCGACGAGCTCTACGACTACGCCTACGTCATGCGCTACCAGGTCCTGCGCTACCAGGGACCGGGCGGCCCGCGCAACGAGCGGTTCCTGCTCGTTGCGCACTACAAGCCGCGGCAACCTCGCTCCAAAATCAAGGACAAGATGAAGAGCGTCGTGGGGGGCAAGCTGCGGCGCTTCCGCGCGGGGGACGTGCACCAGCTCCGGCTCTCGGCGGATCTGAAGGAGATCTGGAAAGGGCCTTTGCTGGACGAATACTCTGCCACGGACCGCAAGAGCACCCGCTACTGGTGCCTGCGGGCGGACCCGGCGTGATTTCGCCCGCGACGGATCGGCTGAACGACCGAGGAGGCCGTGGCAAAGGCGCGTGGATAGCCGGAGGCGTTGCGCTGGCGATCTCGGCATACCCGTTCTTCGCGCGCTGGAACGCGGCGCGGCAGCACGCCGAAAGCCTTCGGCAACTCCGCGTCGGGCTGAGCGACCCACCGCCCGCCGGGCTCAGCCTCGAGCCCGAGCTTTCTTTGCGTGTGCGTCGCCTGAGCGGGCTTCTCGCCAGCTGGGAGACGGTCGGTGGGTGCGGTGCGGGCACCTCCACGGGAGCCGGAGGCGCCGTCCGATGGATCGGAAGGAGCACGCACGGCGGCTTGTTCGACCAGCAGGTGATGGCGAGCTACCTGCACCTGGAGGACGGCTACAACCTGGGGCTGAACGCGCAGGCCTCTCGCGAGCTCTCCGACGAGTGGACCGTGGGCCTCTCGGTTCCCCTGCTCTACAAGTATTACCGCGACTACTACGGGCTCCCGGTGGATGTCTCGAACTCGGGGCTCGGCGATATCAGCGGCTTCGTGACGCGGCGGTTCGGGGAGATCAACGACACGGCGCTCACGCTTTCGCTCGGCTTTCCGGTGGGAGCCCACCAGGGGCGGTATCGAAACGACTACCTCACCCAAGAGAAGCAGCTCGGCGCGGGGAAAGTCACCGGGGGCCTCATGCTCGACCACACCATCGACGTGGATTGGGGCGTGGGCGTGCTCGGGGCCTCGGCGAACTACCGAGGGGGCGAAAACGATCTCGGCAGCTACCGCGCGCCGCTGGCCAACGTCTACGGCTACGGGGGCTATTTCCTCGGACCTTGGGTGCCCTCGCTGGGTCTCACGCTCCAGCGCTACTTCGGGGTCGACCGGGACCGGGGCCTGGACCAGCAGGTGCAGCAGATGTCCTTGACGGCGACGCTGGCGCTGGAATGGTCCACGGATTGGATTGCGATCTTGGCCGGTGTATCCCTGCCCTACGGCTTTCAGCCGTCGGCCGTCCCCGACGGTGCCGAGGACAACGGCGTCGGCTTTCAGCCGTGGACCCTGGCCCTCGGCGTTTCCGTTTCCCCGTTCTGAGTTTCTCTTGCCCGCCTCTCCCCATCGCAAGCTCTCGGCCCGCCACGTCTGGGCGGCGCTGTTGCTGGTCGCGGCAGCGAGCACGGGCCTGGCCCCCGCCGCGGACGGAGACATCTGGTGGCACCTCGCCGCCGGGCGGGAAATGCTCGAGCGGGGCAGCTGGCTCACCACCGATCCGTTCTCCTCGGGAGCCGCGGGGCGCCCGTGGGTCGACGTGCACTGGTTGTTTCAGCTGTTGGCCCATGGCGTGTACGAGCGCCTCGGCCTCGCGGGGCTCGTTGCCTGCAAATGTCTGCTGGTGGGGGGAGGCGCCGTTGCGCTCTTCGACGCCCTACGGCGCGAGCGTCTCGCGGCCTGGGCGCGCCCGCTTCTGGTGACCCTGATCGTCGCCGCGCTGCTGGCGGCCCGCTCGCTGCTGTTGGTGCGCCCGGTCGTCGTGACGCTCGTCTGCATGGGCCTCTTCATCCGAGAGCTCGAGCATTTTCGGGTCGACCCGACGCCGGGCCGCATCGCCCGGCTCGCCGTGGTGCAAGTCTTGTGGTCGAACTGCCAGGGTCTCTCGGCACTCGGGCCCGCGCTCGTCGGAGCGTACGCCGCCGGGGCCTCGCTGGACGCATGGCTCGGGGAGCGCCGCTGGTGGCCTTTCGCGCGCGAGGCCCCGCCCGGCGTCGAGGTCCGAGTCGACCGCGCCTGGGCGGCGCTCGGTGTGTGCGCGGCGGCCTCGCTCGCGACTCCATTCGGCTGGCGCGGCGCAGCCCTGTCCACCGCCCTGTTCGAGCGCCTGTTGCCCGGCCACGAGAACGTCTACGCGCACGATATCGCCGAGAATGTCCCCCCGCTCCTGCTCGAGCACTGGTCGGAAGGCGTGCCGTGGCACGTCAGCACGGCCTTCGCCGTGCTCGGCGTCGCGCTCCTCGCCAGCCGGCAGCGGCTGCGGCTGAGCCACGGGCTGCTGCTGGTCGGCTTCGGCGGGCTAGCGCTGCTCGCCAACCGCAACGTGCTCCTATTCTACTGGGTGGCGTCCCCGATTGCGGCACTCCACCTGGCGGCCGTCGCTCGCCGGCTGGCTCGGCGAGCGGCGCGCCACGTCGGCAGCCGGCTCGGCAGGCGGGCCGTGCTCGGCGCCAACGCCTTCGCGTTCGCGAGCGGCATCGTGGTCTCGAGCCTCGCGGCGGCGCGCGAGCCCAGCATCGCCGAGCCGAGCCCTTTCCGAGTCCCGGCCGGCAGCGCCGAGCGGCTCGCGTCCCTGCCCGGCCCGGGCAGCCTGTTCGCCGCCGATCACTTCGGTGGCTATCTGATCTGGCAGCTCTACCCCCGCTTTCGACCCTACATCGACACGCGTCTGGTGCTGCGCAGCGGCGCCGAGTTCGCCGAGTATCTGGCGTTGGTAGACGAGCCCGCGCGCTTCGACGCCTTCCAGCGAGAACACCGCTTCAGCTACGTCGTGCTCCCGACGGCGTATCCCGACCGCTACCTCGCGCTGATCGCACACCTGTACGCGTCGCCGGACTGGCATCTGGCCTACACGGACGGCAGCGAAGTGCTCTTCGCACGCGCCGACCTGGCACCGAAGTCTTGGAACTTGGGTTCTCCGGAGCAGGCGCGGCGAATCGAACGGGATCTGTCCGAGCGTTTCACCCGCCAGCCCGAGATCCTCGAGGCAGCGCGCCTCAACCTGGCCGCTCTGCTGATCGCCGTCGGCGAGAGCGGCCCGGCCGAAGCCGTCCTCGCCAAGATGGAGTCCGACGATGCGGCGGCGCTGCTCGCGCGCGCCCGCTTTGCAGCAGGGGATCTGCCGGGGGCGCGCGACATTGCCCGGCGACAGCTCGCGCGCGACCCCAACGACGTGCGGAATCTCAGCTTGCTGGCCCAGATCGCTCTGATCCGTGGGGATTCCGCCCTCGCGCTTTCGCTCCTGGAGCGAGCGCTGCGCGCCGCCCCATTCGATGCCGAAGCCAGCTCAATCATGAATCGACTGACGGAGATCTTGCCATGACCCAGAATCAAGCATGGGCCGACTATCGGCCGTTCGTTGCCCTGGGCGCCCTCGCGCTCGCCGGGTTCACAGCCTGCGGCGTCGCCGAGCATCCGCACGAAACGGCGCAGGTCGACAGCAGCAGCGACTTCGAGCCCATCAACACGGGGGTGCCCGCGCCAGCGGAGCCCCGCTCGGTGCCCGCGAATGGCGGCGGCGCGGCGGCCCCCGCGGGCGAGCAGGCCGCGCCGACGGGAGCCAGCGCCCCGGAGGCTCCGGGGGCGCTGCCCATCGCCGAGGCCCCGGAGCAGAGCAGCGCGGCGGGCGAGCCGAGCGAGGAGCCGGCGGCAGAGCCCCCGCTGTCCGGAATCACCATCAACCTGGGCGAAGTGGACGTTCCCAAGGAGCGCGCCATCGCCTTCATTCACATCGGGCACTCCAACATGGCGGGCCGCGCCTCCCGCCCCAACTCTTCGCGAGCCTACCACTTTGAGGAAACCCACCCGCGCGCCTGGCTGTACCACCCGGGCAGCCCCCCCGAGCTCGCGCTCGAGCCCAACACGGCCGGAGACACCAACCGGGCCGGCCCCGGCACGGCTCTCGTCAAGGAAGCCGCTGAATTGGCTCCGGATTACTATTTCGTATCGCTCGGCTTCGGGTGGCCCTCGGCCTATTGCTCGCAATTTTTGCCCAGCGGGCTCTACTACGATCGGGTAATCGACGGGCCGATGGCCATCAAGGACCGAGTCACCTTCGGCGGGATCTTCATCTACCTCGGCATCACGGAGCGCCACGGCACGGAGGAGGATCGAACGGGCTTCGCCGACTGCATCAATCAGCTGACCACCGCCATCCGCAACGACATCGGGCAACCCGATCTGCCCATGCTGATCAACGACTACGAGGTCGAAGGCACGGGCGAGTTCGTCGTGGGGGGCGCCGTTGCAAACGCGATCCGGCCGCAGATCGCACAGATTCCCGGCACCGTCAGCCGCTCCGCGCTGGTCTCGGCAGAAGGGCTCGGGATGCAGGACGACCACCATTTCAACCTCGATGGCCACCGCGAGTGGGTCCGGCGCGCGCTTTCGACCATGCAGGAAAACGGCTGGTTCCCCTGGGCCCCGTGAGCCGCGCGCCGAGCTGAGCACCCCCGATGGTCTTCTCCAGCCAGATCTTCCTGTTCTATTTTCTGCCGTTGGTGCTCGGCCTCTACTACGCGCTGCCCTTTCGCGCGCGGACGGCCCTGATCGCGATTTCGAGCTACGTCTTCTACGGCTGGGCCAACCCGATTTGGGCGGTGATCATGTTCTTCGGCTGCAGCGTCGACTACGTCTGCGGTCTGCTGCTGCTGCGGCTTTCGGGTCTGCCGGACCGCGACGGCTTGCCCCCGGTGATCGGCCCCGAGATCGTCCGAACGCGCGCCATGAAGACGGTGCTCGCGGTGTCCATCGTCACGAACCTCGGGCTGCTCTCCGTGTTCAAGTACACCGGCTTCGTCGCCGAAAACGTCAACGCGCTCGCCGAAGCCCTCGGCCTGGGCGAGCGACTCGTCCCCGTGCTGCACTTGGTGCTGCCGATTGGGATCTCGTTCTACACGTTCAAGGCGATGAGCTACGCCATCGACGTGTACCGAGGCGACGCCAGGCCGATGCGGCGCTTCACGGATTACATGTGCTTCGAGGCGTTCTTTCCGGACCTCGTGGCGGGGCCCATCATTCGCTACGCGGCGATGGAAGAGCAGATGCGCATGCGCCAGCACACGCTCGACAAGTTCGCTCGCGGTGTGGCCTTCTTCGCGCTGGGGATGGGCAAGAAAATCCTGCTCGCCAATCCGATGGGGCACATCGCGGACACGGCGTTCGCCGCCGGGCCCCAGCACGCCTTCGATGCGTGGTTCGGGGTCGTCGGCTACGCGTTTCAGATCTACTTCGACTTCTCCGGCTACTCCGACATGGCCATCGGCCTGGCCCTGATGATGGGCTTCGTGCTGATTCAGAACTTCGACTCACCCTACCAGTCGAGCAGCATCACCGAGTTCTGGCGCCGGTGGCACATCAGCCTCTCCACCTGGTTGCGCGACTACCTATACATCCCCCTGGGGGGCAACCGCCGCGGCCAGAAGAGGACCTACGTCAACTTGATGACCGTCATGCTGCTGGGCGGCCTGTGGCATGGCGCCAGCTGGAACTTCGTCGTCTGGGGCGGCATTCACGGCGGCATGCTGGCGCTCGAGCGGCGGCTCGGCTCGGCCCACGTCCTGCGGCGCCTGCCCCGAGCGCTCGGAGTCGCCTCCACCTTCTTCGTGGTGTGCGTCGCCTGGGTCTTCTTCCGCGCCAAGACGTTGGGGCAGTCCCTTGCGTACCTGGAGTCGATGTTCGGCCTGGCCGCAACGACGCCGGCATCGGACGTGGTGGCGGGCGCGCTCTACACGCCCTATCACGCCGCACTCTTCCTCGTTTGCGGGGCCGTGGTGTGGGGCATGCCCAATACCTGGCAGCTGACCGAGCGGCTCTCGCTGCCGCGAGCGCTCTGGGCCGTCGCAACGCTCACGCTGGCCACGTTGGTCATGTGGACCCAAACGACGAACCCATTCCTCTACTTTCAGTTCTGAGGATCGCCCATGCAAAGCAGCGTGCCCGCCGACCACCTAGCGCCCGAGCCCGGAGCCGACGCAGCCGCCGCGCCGTCGAACGACGACGATCTGCGCCGCGGCATTCTGCGCACCCGGGTGTCGCGCCCGGTCGCGTGGGCGCTGGCCGCGAGCTTCCTGCTTTCGATCTACGCCGTGCCGCTCGGCCAATTCTTTCTCGAGTACCGCGCCGAGGAGGAGTCGCCGCTGCTGGACTTGGCGCGCCAGCCTCCAACGGCCGAGAACCTGAAGCAGGTGGAGCACGATCTCGAGGTCACCTCCTACGCCAAGTCGCTGGTGCAACCTCATTTGCAGCTCCTGCTGACTCGCTACGGCCGCGTCGGCAACAAGCGAGCCATAGTGGGGCACGGCGGGTTCCTCTACTACACGCCGGGCGTTCTGCACGTGGGGGGACCCGGCTTCCTGGAGCCCGAGATCCAGCGCGAGCGGGAGCTGGCTGCGCGAGAAGCGGGCGAAGAGCCGTTGCAGGCCGATCCACTGCCGGCCATCGTCGACTTTCACGCAGCGCTAGCGCAGCGCGGCATTCGTTTGATCGTGATGCCGGTGCCCGACAAGGCCGCCGCGGAGGCGCCCTCTCTTCACGCGCGGGGGCGCGGGGAGCACCCGCCGAAGAATCCCGACTTCGATCGCTTCAAGGCCGAGCTCGATTCGCGGGGAGTCGCGGTGTTCGACGCTCGCGAGCAGCTGCCGCCTGGCCACCGCGGGCCGGTCTTCCTGACCCAAGACACGCACTGGACCCCGGCCTGGATGGAGCGAGTGGCCCGGGCGCTCGGCGCCTACGTCCACGAGCTCGGCGTGCTCAGCCCCGCGCCGCAGTCGACGCTACGCGCGGTCGAGCAGTCCGTGGCGCGAGTCGGCGACGTGGTGGACATGCTCCATCTGCCGGAGGATCAGCAGCTGTTTGCACCCCAAACGGTCGAGATTCACCAGGTCCAAGACGCTCGAGGAGAGCCCTGGGAGCCGGACCCGGGCGCAGAGATCTTGCTCCTGGGCGACAGCTTCAGCAACGTGTTCTCGCTGGAGGGCATGGGCTGGGGGGCCGCCGCCGGTCTCGCCCCTCAGCTCGCCCTGGCATTGCAGCGGCCCGTCGACGTGATCGCGCGCAACGACGCCGGCGCGTTCGCGACCCGGCGGATGTTGGCTCGCGAGCTCGGCGCAGGCCAGGACCGTTTGGCGGGCAAGCGCATCGTGATCTGGGAGTTCGCCGAGCGCGAGCTCTCCGCCGGCGACTGGAAACGCTTCGATCTGCCCTCCCCCGCAGCGGCGGAGGCGCCGTGAAGCGCACCGTGCTCGTCACCGGAGCCGCTGGGGGCATGGGGGTGCGCCTGGTCGAGCGGCTGCGCGCAGGCGGCGACCCCGTGCGTGCGCTCGTCTTGCCGCGCGACCCCCAGCGCGCTCGGCTCGAGGCGCTGGGCTGTGAAATCCGGCAAGGCGACGTGACCGAGCCCGCTTCCCTGGCCGGCCTTTGCGACGCCGTGGACACGGTCTATCACCTCGCCGCCGTGATCGTTTCCCACGACCCGGCCGTCTTCGGGCGCGTCAATCGAGGCGGCACCGAAAACCTCGCTCGCGCGGCGTCGAGCGCCGGAGTTCGACACTTCATCTACGTTTCCTCGGCTTCCGTCACCTACCCGCCGCGCCGCACGCCGTACGCCGAATCCAAGCTCGCCGCCGAAGCGGCCGTACGCGACAGCTTCGAGCGCGCCTTCACCATCGTGCGCCCGACGCTCGTGTACGAGCCGGGGGGTGGGCAGGAGCTGATGATGTTCCTCGACTACCTGCGACGTTTTCCGGTCGTTCCGTTCATTGGCACGGGCCGCGCGCTGAAGCGCCCGGTGTTTTCGCGCGACGTAGTCGACGGGCTCGCCCTGCTGCTCCGCAACCCCATCGCGCAGGGCAAAGTCTACAACCTCAGCGGCGCCGAGCCCATCTCGATGCGATCGCTCGCTCGGCTGCTGCTACACCACCACGATCGGCCGCGCCCGTTCCTTCCCCTGCCGGTGCCCTTGTGCCGGCTGCTGGCCACCCTCGCCGAACGGCTCGTGGAGCGGCCCGCGCTGACCCACAGCGCGATCGCCGGAGTCGTCAACGACGCCAATCTGGACCCGGCGCTCGCCATGCGCGAGCTCGGCTATCGCCCGCTGGGCGTCCGCGAGGGATTCCGGCGATGCTATCCCCTCGCTTCCACACCCGATGGCCGCGCCGAACACGGCAGCGCTTGCCGCCCCCTCACTCAAAAAAGGACCATGTCATGAACCAGCGCCGAAGCTCGATCCTCGCCTGCGCCTGGGCAGCCAGCGCCATCGCCTGTGGCGCGCTGTCCGGCGCTCCACCCAAGGGTGCCGACGACGTGCCGCCTCCCGAAGAAGAGGCCGCGAGAAAGGAAGTGGGCGGGGCCGCCGCGGGCCGGATCGTCTGGTCCAGCTCTCGCGTCGGCAACCACGATCTGTTCACGATGAACACGGACGGCAGCGACGTGCAGCGGATCACGAGCGGCGACACGGTCGACTGGTTCCCTCGTTTTTCACCGGATGGCACGCGCATCCTGTTCTGCCGCAGCAAGCAGGGCTGGGTCAGCGAGCGAGACGCGAACGCCAGCGAGAAGTGGGACGTGCTCACCGTCGAACCGGACGGCTCGGGGGCCACCAAGGTGGTGGACGGCGCCAGCTGGGCCAGCTGGATATCGAACGAAGAGATCCTCTTCGTGAGGGGGACCAAGATCTTCCGGCAGACGTTGGGCGGCGAGGAACGCCAAATCATGGATAGCGAAGGCGTGCCGGAGCTGGAAGGCGCCCTGCTGCAGCAACCGGAGCTCTCCAAAGATGGCAGGTACCTCGCCATCACGCTGCGCGGCTCGAAACGAGAGACGGGCCTGTGGGACCTCGAGGAGAAGAAATGGACCCAGACGGGGCTGGGCTGCCAGATCAACTGGACGCCGGATCAGACGGCCATCTACTGGGTCCACCCCACGGGCAACGGCGGCAGCCGCATCCTCAGGATGCCCGTCGAGGCAGGCGCGCAGGTCGGAGATTCGTCGCTCGACGAGCTGCAGCTGATGGACCTGCCCGGCCGCCGTTCCCACGAGTATTTCCCGGAGCTGTCGAGTGACGGCAAGTGGCTGGTGTGGGCGGCGACCCAGCGCGGTCACGATCACGACACGGCCGACTACGAGTTGTACCTGTGGCAAGTGGGATCGCCTCCCGAAAAGGCCGTTCGGCTCACGTACAACTCGGGCAACGACCGCTGGCCGGATCTGTTCCTGCCCTCGGCGGCGAGCGCTGGCGAGCCGGCGGCGGGCGCCGCAGCTCCCGAGGGGGCTCCCGAGCTGAGCAAGAGAGCCGGGCAATGAGGCCAGAGCGCATCGCCGTATTGGGTGCCGGCGGCTTTCTCGGCTCGCACCTCGTGCCCGGACTGATCGAGCGCTTCGGCTGCCGCATCGACGCCGTAGACACGGACTTCGCAAAGCTCGAGTGCACGGACCCGAGAATCGAACGCATCGCGGGCCGCGTCGAAGACGCGGCGGTAATCGACGCGGTGACCCGACGCTCCAAGGTGGTTCTTTCGCTCACGGCGCTGTGTAACCCCGCGCTGTACGCGAGCGTGCCTCTCGACGTGATCGATGCGAGCTTCACCCACCTGCTGCCGCTCGTCCGGCGCTGCGCCGAGCGGGGTCTGCGGCTGATTCATTTCTCCACGGCGGAGGTCTACGGCCGCCGCGCCCTCGACGGCGAGGGCGCGCCGATGACCGAAATGATCGAAGACACCTCGGCCCTCGTGCTCGGCCCCGTCCACAAGCAGCGCTGGTCCTATGCCTGCGCCAAGCAGCTGCTCGAGCGCGTGATCTGGGCACACGGCGACGCGGGCCTGCCGTTCACGCTGATCCGCCCGTTCAACACCATCGGCGCGCGAATGGATTACCTGCCCGGAATCGATGGCCAGGGCACACCACGCGTGCTGGCTTGCTTCATGGGCCAGCTCCTGCGCGGGGAGCCACTGCAACTGGTCGACGGCGGAGCGCAGCGTCGCGCCTTCATGGGCGTGGGCGACATGGTGGAGGCCATCTGCCGAGTCGTCGAGCGCGCGAGCGTCTGCAACCGGCAGATCATCAACCTGGGCAACCCCGACAACGACGTGAGCATCGCCCAGCTGGCGCGGTCACTGGCGTCCGCGTTCGCCGACGTGGTGCCCGGCTCCCCGCCGGCCCGCTTCGAGTCGATCTCGGCGGAGCGCTTCTACGGCCCGGGCTACGACGACAGCGTGGCTCGGGTACCCGACATCCGCAAGGCGCGCCGCCTGCTCGGCTGGCAGCCCCGGCAAGCGCTCTCGGAGCTGGTTCCGGAATTGGTTCGCGACTACGCCGCGCGCTACGGCGCCCGCGTGCGCGGGGCCGCGAAGCGAGAGCGGGCGAACTCGGCATGAACCCCGTGGTGGTGATTCCGGCCTTCGACGCGGCCCGGCACGTCGCAGACGTGATCGACCGGCTCGAGCAACTCGGCAACGAGGCGCCTTCGCGGGTCATCGTGGTCAATGACGGCAGCACGGACGAAACGCGAGAGCGCGTGCTGGCGGCGCGCCCCTCCCGCTTTCCGCTCGAGCTCGTCGATCGAACGATCAACGGCGGTTATGGCGCCGCCATGAAGGACGGGCTCTCGGCGGCGATCCGGGGCGGCGCCGAGGTGGTGGCGTGCGTGCACGCGGACGGCCAATACAGCCCGGAGGCATTGCCCCGGCTCACCAGCGCCCTGAAGGAGCGCGAGCTCGATCTCCTTCAAGGCTCCCGCATCCTTTCCGGCACGGCCCGCGCGGGCGGCATGCCCTTGTACAAGATCGCGGCCAACGCCGTGCTCAATCGGATCGAGAACCGCACGTTCGGGCTCGACATGACGGACTACCACAGCGGCTACCTCGTGTACGGCCCCCGCGCGCTTCGCTTGCCGCTTCAGACGCTCTCCAGCAGCTTCGATTTCGATCTCGAGGTGATCGCCTGCGCGCAGGCGCGGGGGCTTCGCATCGGGGAGGAGCCGATCGCAACCCACTATGGAGACGAGGTTTCTCACCTGCAGCCAATCGCCTACGGGCTGCAGGTGCTCCGAGTGATGTGGCGCTACCGGTGTGGGCGCTATGCGGCCTGATCGACGCTTGGGAGCGCTCCTGGCGGCACACCTGGCGGTTGCCTGCCGCCCGGGCCCGGCTCAATCTCCCTGGGGAGAGGCCTCCGCGGGGCCGGCGGCGGGGCGCGACGACGTGCGGACGGTGAGCCCGGGCTACGCGCGCACGCGCTCCCAAGTCTGGGTGCGCGAGGTCACGCGGCCCACTCGGGCGGCGCTCGACTATGCCGCCTACCACGCCAATTTCATGATCGCCGATCTCGAGCCCGAGTCGCCCCTGCCCGCCGATGTGAGGCCGGACGTCTCGAACCCCTTCTCGGGCAAGCTCGAAACGGCCAGCCTCACCGCCGACATCGCCAGCACCTCGCTCTCTGCGCAAGAGCGCCGGCAGCCCCTGGCGTTTGCGCCGCTCTCCGAGTGGCTGCAGAGCCGAAAGGTCGAGGGCGCCGCGGAGCTGGCCGAGGTCGGCTCCGCCGTGCGCTCCGAACGCTGGGGCGTCGCCCTACCCCCGGGCATCTCGAGCCAACAGCTGAGCGAGTTGTTCGTGCACGAGCCCAACTCCGGGCCGCCGGAGCTGTGGGCGAAGGTCGAGTTTCAGCCCTGGTTCTCGCCGTTTCGCGGCTCCGCCGACCAAGACGGCGACGGCTACCCGGAGATCTACGGTCGGGTTCCGCCCGCGCTGACCTCGGCGGCGGTCGTGGCGAGCATCCAGCGAGAGTACGCGTCCGACGTGCTCGAGCCCGCCGAGGTGAACGCCTGGGCCAATCACCTCTCTTCGTATTGGTACCCTTCGTTCAACACGGATTTGCTGCCCGCCGGCGAGCACTGGCCCGACGAGCACACCGAGCAAAGCATCCAGAGTGAGCTCGGAGGCAGCACGTTCGCGGCCCCGACCATCGTGCTTCGCGGCAAGCCGCTCGGACCTGCCACCTACAACGTGTTTCTGGTGCGAGGCGATGCGCCCGAAGCGTCGGCCGGCGACGAGGCGGGCCCTCTGCTCGCCCTCTCTCCGAGCCAACCTTCTCCCCGGGCCGAGCCCGTGGTCGCCGCGCTGAAGGCCGAGCTCGAGCGCAGCGGCGCGAGCAACTACGCCGCCTGGCAAGCGCGGCTTCGCCCGTTTCACCAGGCGCTGCGCAAGCGCATGAAGGCCATCCCGCCGGGTGCCAAGGCCGTCGCGGGCACCGACGGCTACCTCTTCTTCGAGGGCAGCCTGAAATACGTGGTCGGGGGCGACCTCGAGAAGCAGCCCGAGGGTAAGAACCCGCTCCCCATCATCGTCGAGTTCAAGCGCCAGCTCGAGCAGCGGGGCGTGGACTTCTTGTTCGTGCCCGTGCCGACCAAGGTGGAAATCTTTCCGGAGAAGCTCGAGCCCGAATTCTCCGAGCTCGACGGGGCCATCGTCAACCCGTACTTGCGCAAGCTGGTGTCGTCGCTATCCCGCGAGGGCGTCGAAGTTCTCGACCTTCTGCCCGCATTCCTCGGCGCCAAGGGCGCCGCGGGCGAGTCCCTCTATCAGCATCAGGATACGCACTGGGGCGACCGGGGGCTGCGGCTCGCTGCCGAGCGGCTCGGCGCGCGCATCCGGGAGTATCCCTGGTATCCGCAGCTCGCGCGGCACACGCGCGATTTTACCGAGCGCGAGGTGAGCTTCACCCGCTTCGGGGATTTGCATTCGCGCCTGCCGGAGCCCGAGCAGAAGAGCTACACCCCCGAGACCCTCGCCGCCCACCAGGTGCTGGGCCCCGACCAGCAGCCCTACGCAGGCGACCCACGAAGCCCGATCGTGCTGCTCGGGGATAGCTTCACGGCGGTCTACGAGCTCATGGATGCGGAGCACGCCGGCGTCTCGGCGCACATCGCGCGAGGCATCGGCTACCCGCTCGACCTGGTGATGAGCTACGGGGGCGGCCCGAACGTGCGCACGAAGCTGCTTCGTCGGGGCTGGGATTCGCTCGAAACCAAGCGCCTCGTCATCTGGATGATGACCGCCCGCGATCTCTACGACTACTGGGAGGAGTGGGAGCCCCTTTCCGAGTGAACCGGCGACAGTTGCTGCTCCTCTCGGCCACGGCCGCCTGCCGCGGCTCCCGCTCCCGGGTCGAGTCGCGGGCCCTGGCGCGCGGCTGCGCGGCGGCTGCCCGCGCCGCCGGCGAAAGCCGAGTCGGCGAGGAGCGCTGGATGCTGAGCGAGCTCGAGCGCCTTCTCGAGCACGCGCAGGAGCGAAGGGCTCGGGGGGCCGACCCCTCGACGTTGCTGCCCGAGCTGCTGTTCTCGGATCTCGGTTTCGAGCGCGAGGTCGAGAGCACCGACCTGTCCTTCGTGCTGCTATCCAGCGTGTTGCGCCAGCGCCGCGGCAACTGCGTCGGCCTCGGCACCCTGTACCTGGCGCTCTGCGAGGGGCTCGGCCTCGCCGCGTGGGGGGTGCTGCGGCCGGGGCACTTCTACGTTCGTCAACACGGCTCGGGCGCGCCGCACAACGTGGAGCTGCTGCGTCGCGGAGAGGCGATGAGCGACGCGTGGTACGCGCGGCGCTTTCCGGTTCCACCGGGAGCGGGCAGCTACTACGCGAAACCTCTTTCCACGGACCAGGTCCTCGGCGTCATCGAATACGATGTGGGCAACGAGCGCCGCCGCCAAGCGCGCTACGTCGAAGCCGAAGCGGCGTTTTCCCGCGCCGTTTCGCGCTTCCCCACCTTCGCGGAAGCCCACGCCAGCCTGGGGACCATGCAGCACCTGCTCGGCAAGCTGCCGCCCGCGGCCGCCAGCTACCGCGCGGCGCGCGCGCTCAATTGGAGCTTGCCCGGCTTGGCCGACAACATCGCCCTGCTCGAAGCCGAGCTGCGCGCGGCGGACTGAAATCCGCGCCCGAGCGGCCACACCGCTGCGGCCGCGGCACGCCAGCCAGCCCCCCAGCGGTCGCACCCTTGGGGCCCGCGCAGCGAAAGCCCCCCCGGACGGGCCGCGGCCCCCCCGAGGCGGCTCAGGGGGCCGTCGCGACGAGCGTGGTGGCGGGCGCCTGCGCCTTCTGGTCCGGCTCGTAGTAGAGGCTGGCCTCGGCCCCGCCGTCCGAGGCGCGCACCGGCAGGGTCGCCAGCAGCCGGTATTCGAACTGCTGGGTCGCGCTGCCGCCGAGCTCGCTCACGTACAGGTTGAGCTGGCGACCGGTCACTTCGGCTCTCGAGAGCACACCGTCGGAAAGGTAGCCGTCGAAATCGGCGAGCTGCACCTCGAAGCCCGGCGGGATGCCCACCGTCACGAGCACCATGTTCAGCGCCGCGGGCGTGTTGTTCGTGACGGCCACCGTGGCCGTCACGGTGTCGTCGACCTGCAGCTGGTCGCTCTCGTAGGCGACGGCGATGCCGAGCGGGCCCGCGGGCGGCTCGCTCACCTCGGCCCACGGTAGGTGGTGGCTGCCGACGAGCGAGTAGCTGACCCGGCCGGTGCCCGCGAAGCTCAGCTGTACGTCGTGGTCGCCGGTCGTGGCCAGCGCCGACATGTCGACGGTGGTCATCACGTCGGGGGCACTGGCGAGCAGATCGACCTCGGCGAACTCGCTGCCGTCGACGCTCACGGTCAGGCTGCCCACGGCGCCGTCCGTGCCGCGGGTGGCCGCCAAAAGGAGCGCCTTGAGGCTCCAGGTCGTCGCCTGGGTGGAGCCGAAGTTGCCATTGGGATCCTTGGCGGCCGTGAGGTAGGCGAGCGCCCCCTCCACCGTGGCCGGATAGCTGCCGTCGCGAATCATGGCGTGGGCGACGAGCGCGGTGGCCGACACGTTGGCGTCGTTGCCGCCGCCGTAGAAATTCGTCTGCAGGTCCGTGCCCCAGAAGAATCGGTCCTCCTGCTGCTGCCTCAGGCCGTCGAGCGTGGCGAGCACGTCGCCCGTGTCCGAATCGCCCACGAGGGCCATGGCGTTGGCGACCAGCGCCAGGGTGTAGGGGTCGTCGCGCTCGTCGGCGCTGCCGCCGGCGAGGTTCTGCTTCACGAACTGGAGCCCGCGCTGCAGCGCGGGGCCGTTGTAGCCAT
This sequence comes from Polyangiaceae bacterium, assembly GCA_050299315.1. Lineage (GTDB taxonomy): Bacteria > Myxococcota_A > Polyangia > Polyangiales > Polyangiaceae > SZUA-265. The sequence continues at coordinate 39,620 of JBNKVS010000028.1, read as the reverse complement.
TTTCTGCAAGCGCCCAGAGAACGAACGCCGTGTTGCGCACCTCGCTGGTGTGGAAGCTGAAGAACTCGCTGGTGTCGCCTTGCCAGGAGCCGTCGGCTCGCTGCTGCTCGACCAGCCACTGCTGGGTGCGGGCGATCATCGCCTCGTCCACCGCGTGCACGGCCTTCATGTCCGCGAACTCCATCAACCCGAAGGCCGTCACCGAGAGGAAGGGAGCCGGATCTTGCGTACCGAACCACGAGTAGCCGCCGCCCGGGTGCTCGAAGGTCAGCAGGCGCTGATAGCCCTGAGAGATCAAGGATTGCGCGCGCACCTGGATCTCCGGGGTGATCTGACCCGTCTCTTCCATGTAGCGGGTGACGAGCACGTTCGGCCAGGTCGTGGAGGTCGTCTGCTCGAAGCAGCCCGAGGGCACCTGCAGCACGCTATCCATCCCCGAGACGGCCTGCGAAAGGAACGCCGGGAACACCTGCAGGTACATCTGCTCGCTGCCGGCCACCGCCTGCGCGGGGAAGCTCAGCGTGTGAGTGGTGCTGCCGGGCTCCATCGATCCGGACAGGGCCTCGGGAAACGCCTTGCCGTCGGGCAGCACGCGCACCTGGCGCGCCACCGCGTCCGCTCGCTGGCTGCCAGAGCCCGTCAGCGTCAGCGTCTGCAACCCCACCTGCTCGACGCGCACCGGCAGGCTCACGCCCCGCACCTCCCCCGGGCCCAGCTCGACGGTGAGGCTGGTTGCGCCGAGGGGCGTATACCAGTCGGCGGCCTCGAGCGACAGGCTCACCTCCTGGGCCGTGTCGAGGTAGTTGTAGATCGCGACGGGGAAGTCGACCTCGTCGCCGCGCGTGAGCGTGGCGGGGAAATTCACGTCGACGAAGAAATCCTGGAACACCGTGATCCCGCTCGCCGAGCCGCCGAGCTGCCCCCCGCGCGTGTGACCCAGGGTGGAGACACGCCACTGGGTGATGCTGTCGGCCAGCGGCACGTCGATGCTGGCCGTGCCGCTGCCGTCGGTGATCAGCGAGGGGTTGACGTAGAGGGTCTCGGGGAAGTCGCGCCGCACGCGCGGCCCCCCGTCGTCACCTCCGGAGCCGCCGGAGCCGCCCGCGCCGCCCACCGTGGGCTCGCCTGCGCCGTTGTCGAATTCCGCGTCTCCCCCCGGCTGCGCGACCCCCTCTCCCTCCAAGGCGGGGGGAATCGCCCTTTCGAGGTCGGGAATCGACCGGGCGACGGGGGAATTCATGAGCTCGGAGACGTGAATCGAAATCGTCACGTCGTCCGGCGTTCCCGCTCGCTCGTCCGGGCCGGCGCTGAGCAGGCGCGCCAGCTCGTCGTACGCCATCGGCTGGTTGTCGAAGGGGTTGCCCCAGAAATCGTTCGCGGAGAACGTCTGCCGCACCTGGTCGCGCAAGGCCTCGAAATAGCTGCGCCCGAGGGCCTCGCAGGAGTACTGATCGGAGCGGCAGCCGCGGTCGCGGAGGTCGCCCGACGCGTCGACCACGGCCCGCCCGAGCCGGTCGAGCAGCACTTGCTTACCGCGCTCCAGGAAGGGCTCGAGCCGCTGTTGGCTTTCGCTCACGACGCCGCTCCAACTGCCACTGAAGAGCCCGGTGATCGGCGCATCCCCGAGTGCCGCCAAGTTGGCGGCGGCGCGCGCTTGAGCCGCCTGCCGCGCGTCTTCGTCTGCGGCGGCCGTGTCATCGAGCAAGAGCGCTCCGAGGTTTCCACCCGGGGGGCGGATCTGGTAGCTCGGCTGGGCGAATTCGTCCTGCAGCTCGAAGTAGGTGCGCAGCAGGCCGGGCTGGGCGTCCGTCACGGCGAACACCGCCTCGTCGACGATCTGCACCCCGAGCGCCGCGACGGCGGGCTGCCCCGCCTCGTCCGTCACGGAGAAGGTCAGCCGCGCCGACTCGCCGGGCGCGTATTGCTCGGCGTCGGGCTGCACGGCGATCTGCAGCGAGGAGCTGCCGCGGGCGAAAATGGTTCGCCCGGCGCGGGACAGGTTGCCGCTGTCGTCGACCACGTAGGCTTCGATGCGGTTGTCGCCGAGCAGGCCCGTATCCACCGGGACCCGGAACGTGGCGCGCCCCGCCTCGACCTCGAGGGTGCGCATGTCCACCGCCTGGCCGTCGTTGAGCCAGTCGACGTAGACGACCTCGGCGCCCGTCACGACCTCGACCTCGACCTCCTCGCCGACCTCGTACACGGCGCGGTCCGTCCGAACCAGCAGCGCCTCGCCGCCCGCCTGCTCGTCGAAGCGGAATTGCTCGCTCACGCTCTCGCCTCCCGCGCGGGCGCGCACCCCCACCGGGGGCGCGCCCTGCGGCGGCCTCCAGCGCACGGAGCCGTGACCATACGCGTCCGTCGTCAGCGACTCGCCGGCGCCCGAGCCCAGATCCAGCGTCACCTCGGCGCCCGCAACCGGCGCTCCGAGCGGATCGGTCACGAAGACCGAAAGCAGGTTCTCCACTCCGGCAACCAGCTTGCCCGCCTCCGGTACCACCGACAGCAGCAGCGGCTGGCGCGCCACCGACAGCGCCTGCTGCTGCACGACTTGCTGCCCGGCGCCGTCGGTGGCCGTGACGCGCAGAAACGCCAGGGCATTGCCGGAGTTGATGTCCAGGCCCGGCAACGCGCTCGGCAGCTCCAGGCTCACTTCGAGAGCGCCATCCGCCGAGGTGCGCGACTGCACGCGCCGAAAGATCTCTTCGCCGACCACGACGGCCCCCAGCTCGACGACCACCGCGGCGTCGGCCACCGGGCGCCCGAAGAAGTAGCGCGCGTCGAGCCGAGCCGTCACCGTCTGGCCGGGCAGGTACCAGGGTCGATCGGTCTGGATCCCCACGCGGTACTTGGGCAACGCGTAGCGGAAGACCTCCACCGACTTTTCGGTGGTGGCGTCGCCCGAGATCGCTCGCACCTGGAAGGTGCCTTCGTTGAGGATGGTGCCGAGCGCGAAATCCGTCGCGGCGATGCCGTAGTCGTCGGCCGTGACATCGCGCTGCAGGATCTTGTTGCCTTTGCCGTCCTCGATTTCGAAGCGCACGGGCACGTCGCCGTTGGGCTTGCGATCCGCCCGCGCGAGCGAGAGCGCTCGCAGGTGCAGCGTCTGCCCCGGCTGATAGATGGGCTTGTCCGTGGTGAGCAGCACACGGCTCGCCACGGGCTCCACCTCCACCGACTCGGCGACGGCCGCGGCCACGCCGAAGGCGTCGGCGCTCGCCTGGACGGCGTACTCGCCGGGCTCGTCGACTTCGAGCTCGAGCGTGGCCGTGCCGGTGCGGTCGGTGGTGACTCGGTGCGGCTCTCGGCTCCCGTCGGGCGCGACCAGGGACAGCTCCACGCCCTGCTCGGCCAGCGGCTCCTGCGTGATCGCGTTGCGAGCGCTGACGCGGTAGCTGACTTGCTTTTCTGCGCTCAGCCGCTGCGGCCCCTCGACGCGCACCTCGTAGGGTGGCACGACGTGCAGCGCCGAGCGCGTCAGCCGCAGCTCGTCGTCCCCTCGAACGACCAGGTTGTATCGCACCAAATCCGCCTGACCGGCGAGGGCCTCCGGCAGGCGCAAGCGCGCCTCCAGCCGCTGCGTGTCGCCGCGCGCGAGCTCGAAGCGCAGCCGCTGGGTGTCGTGCACCTGGGCGCCGTCCACGCTGCGCAGACTCGCCACCAGGCTGCCGCCGCCGGCGCGCAGGGCTCGCACGGGAATCCGGGCAACCAGAAAGCGCCCGCCGTCGATCTGGCCGGTAACCCCTTCCGCGTCGAGCCGAAGTGAGCCGTTTTCCAGCTGATCGGGCGGCGGCAAGGGCCCGTCCGGGTCTTCGCGTGCGCCGAGCCTGGTCGTATCGCTGCCATCGCCACAAGCGAGCGAGCCCGAGAGCGCAGCCAGGCCCATCGCGAAGAGCACCACGGAGCTGCAAACGGGTCGACGCAATCTTTGCGGGCGTGCGCGCCCAGCCAGCGCGGCGAGAGGATGGTTGCAGGGGCGGCTCGAGGAAGGGCTATCAGGGGTCATGGCGGATGTCTCCGGGACGCTTCGAGCAAGTTTCGTACCCGTGGTGATACAGCCGAGAATCCCGCGGCTTCGACGCGGTTGGCGCAGGCACGCTCGTCGCGAACCGCGGCACTTGACACAGCCTGGCACAGATTCGAGGCCGTCTGGCGCAGCGAGCACTCGCGCAATGAGCGCCGGCGCGACGAGCGCTCGCGCAACGCCGTGTGGCTCGAGCGCGAGACCCCGCGCCGCCGCGGCGCCGGAAACCCGAAGTCGATGGGATCCCACCGGCGTGCTGAATCGGCGCAGCGCGCTTCACTCGTCGCCGGCCAGGTCCAGGTTTCCACGCACGTGGCCCGGCGGAGCCAAGTCCACGGCACCTCGCGCCTCTTCCACGAGCGAAATCTGGCCGGGTCCCGCTCCGGCGAGGCGCGCCTGAATGCGCTCGATGGCGCCGCGCGCTGCGCGGCCGAGCTCGAAGCTCGCCAGGCCCCCCGCCAGCTCGCGCAGGGGCTGCACGGCGGTGACTCCCCCGCGAGCCGCGAGCGATTCGATCGCCGAGAGCTGCACGGCTCGGCTTCCATCTCGAAGCAGGGGCAGCAGCGCAGCCTCCGCGCCCACGAGGCCGACGGCGCCCAGCGCCTTGGCCGCCGCCGCCCGAACCTCCGAGTGCGGGCTGCGCATCGCCTCGAGGAGCCTATCGCCGAGGGAGGTGAGCCGGCGCTCGGCGACGAGCTCGAACGCGGCCGCGGCGAGCTCGGGCGGGCTGCCCCGAAGAATCTGCCCCAGCAGCGACTCGAGCTCGGCGAAGCCGCCGCGGCTCAGCGCCTCGAGGGCGCGGACCCGGATCGCGGCCGGAAGCTCGCCCCCGGTCGCCAGTGCGAGCAGCGCCGAATGGCCGCGCACCCCGAGCGCGCCGGCGGCGAGGAGGCGCAGCTCGGGATCGGGATCGGAGAGCAACGCCGCGCTCGTGCTCTGCACGAGCGGACGCTCGGCGGCGCGCGCTTCGGCGAGCAGAGCCCGCAGGCACGCCCCTCGCACGGACGGCACCGGGTCGTGCAGCGCGTTGTGCGCCAGGCGCGGCGGCACGTCCGCCGGCTCCACGACGAGCGCCTGCGCCACGCGCGCCACCCACTGCAGCCGTTCTTCGAGCCACTCGTGGCGAGGCACGGGGCGCGACTCCATCGGCAGCACGACCGCACCCTGCCGCACGACCCCTCCTGCCCGCACCAGCTCCGCGAGCAGCCGCCGCGCGCTTGCATCGAGCGCGGCCGAGATGCGCGCGTCGACCGTCGGCAGCTCGACGAGCGCGTCGAACGCCTGGTCCCCCACTTCGTCGTCGCGCCCGCCCACCAGCCGCCCCAGACTGCGCAGGAGCGTGTCTCGCCGCACGTCCAGCTTCGGCGGGATGCCGGCCGCTGCGGCGCGGAACTCGATGCTTTCCCGCAGGTGCTGCGTTTTGCCGCGCCCCACTCGGACTCGATCGTATTCGGCCCGCACCGAGACCCCTCGCCACTCGCCCTCCAGGAATCGCCGCATGCCGCGAGGACGTCGCAGCCTCTGGGAGCCGTGCTCGAGCCCCAGGTTGCGCGCAGCGGCCAGCCAAGCGGTGTCGATGGCTCGCCGACGCTCCTGCTCCTTCAACAGGCCGAAGATCGTGAGGGCCGTCGCCGCGACGGTGATCAACGCGAGAACGAGGCTCACGGCTCCCCGCCGCGGGTCGCCGAACGCCTAGCCCCCCGGCCGACTGCTGCTCCAGGCCCCAGCTGCCGCCCAAGCCGCGCGCTTCGCCCCACGAATCCACGCTCGGGCTCCCCTGCTCGCCGCGCGCTCGTCGCGGATGATAGCCGGCTTCTGCCGCGCGGTTCGCTCCCGGCGCTCCTTTGCATTGGCTCCCATTCCCTCGTGTGGATGGGCGCTACGCTAGCCCTCGCGAGCGCGCTCGTCACGCCCCGTGGAGAGGCGCTGAGCGAGACGAGCCGGTCCCGGCCCTCTTGCTGGCCGCGGCGTGCGCAAGGGGGGACGAGCCGGACCTGCCAGCGCACCGGCGGGCCCGACGCGCCGCGCCCGAGTGTGGCGGATCGCGTGACGGAAGCTTCACACTGCGGCCTGCACGCCTCCGTGCGGGTGTCGACGAGAACCCGCGGTAGAGAGTGCAACACCCCGCCCAGCGCCCCGGCGGAGCGCGCCGCGCGTTCTAGACGGATTTCTCCCGACTCGGACCGGCCGAACCTCGAGCGCGACGCGGAGGAGCGGGTCGAGCGGATGCGCGCCAGCATCGAGGAAGGCCGCCGCTTCATCTCCGACATGGAAACGGCCGCGCACCTCGCCCGCTCCCGACTCGGGTGAGGGCCCGCGCACCGCGGGCCGGCCGAGCCAGCGCTCGCGCAGCGTAGCCAGGAGCCCTCAGCCGCCGGCCGGGGCGCCCCCACTCGGAGTTGCCGCCGCCGCGGCCCGGGGCCAGGTGTCGCGCTCACGCGGGTACTGCCGGCGGCACTCGAAGTACTCGTCGATCATTCGCTGCAGCGTCGGCGAGAGCCGCGCGCGATACTCGGGCGTGAACATCTTCTCGTCGAGCAGGTAGAAATGCCAAGTCGGAGGGCGCGTCCGGCTGTGGTAGCCGAGGTGCAAGGCCAGCCGGCGCTCCGCGAAGCGCTCCGAGTGGCCGCGATGAATCAAGCTGTTGTTGTACAAGAGCGCCTGCCCCGGCGCGATGTGCACTTGCCGCGCTCCGGGCATCTCGGCTCCCGGCGGAGCGTAGTGCTTCGAGCCGCGAAAGGCGCGCTCCTCGGCTTCGGTGTTGGGCCGAACGTGGCTGCCCGGCACCACCCAAAGGGCGCTGTCGCGATACAGCGGGAGGTTGATCTGCACGCTGTTGTGAAAGCGCTCGGGCGTGTAAATCGCTTCGGGGTGGATCTCCTCGCGAGGGATCTGAATCACGTCCCGATGCCAGCCGAGCTTGTAGGCGGTGCCGGGCTCGGCGGCGAACAGCGAAGCGTTGTTGATGATCAGCTCCGGGCCGATCAGCGCCTCGACGGCACCGAGCAGCGCCGGATGGTGGAAGATGCCGTGAATGGGCAGCGTGCGCGGGTCCGTCAGCAGGTGAAAGTAGTAGTGCTTGGTCAGCTTGCCATAATCCTCGAGGCGATCGCCGAGGTGCTGGAAATCGGAAGCGTGGAAGCGCGGCGGCTGCTCGAGCGCGTTGCCGCGCAAGATCAGCCGCTCCAGCTGCTCCCGCAGCTCGGCGACCTCGCCCGGCGTCAAGACATCCACCAGCGCGTAGCCGTCCCGAGCGTGGTCCGCCCGCATTCGTGCCTCATCCATCGGGAAAAGGGTAACCCAAAGCTCGAACGCCGAACGCGCAAAGCCCGCGCTGCCCGCATGCCAGCTCACTCGAAGATTTCTCGAAACGGCACAATCGGGCGCCCGCTCGAGCCGTGGCGACCTTCACCCGCGCGGCCGCGGTCCCCCCACCCGCCGGCGCGGAGGCCGCGACCCCGCGGCGCCGTGAGCGCGGCCCGGCGAATGGCGCGTCGCGCGCGGCGACCGGCGCGCTCCGGGGGCGCACGGGGCTCACCGAGGGCAGGGCCGCGACGCCATCAGCGAAGGCAGGCGACGGCCTGGTTGTCGTCCGCGGCGTGCAGCGAGCAGAACGCTTCCAGGTACGCGGCAGTGAAATCCCCCCGTCCGACGCGATCGCGCCGCAGCGCCGACGGCAGGAGCGATCGAGCTGCGAGAAAATCCGCCTCGGAGACGAGCAAACTCGCGGCCATTGCCGATACGGACAGGTCCGCCCCATAGCGCAGAGCGACAGTGGAGATGGGATCCGCCAGATCGGCGGACAGCCCCAGCCGCTCGAGCGCCCCGACGTAGGCGACGTTGTCGGCCTCGAGCTGCAGGAAGCCCTCTTCTGCGCGCGGGTAGCGGTCCTGTACGGCCTCGAAGACCTCGGCCGTGTACTCGAACGGGTTCGCCTCCACGAAGGGGCGCACCTCGTCCACGAAGGGCAACAGGCCCCCGGCGTGGCAGCCGAAGCAGGAAATCCCAGCGCGCACGACGAAGTCCTCCTGGAGCGTGTCGAAGAGCAGGTCCGACTCTCCGCGAAGCTCCCCGTCCGCATCGAAGACGGCGAACGCGTTCAAACCGTTCGGCAGCGTGAAGAGGGCCACGCTGCCGTCGCCCTGATCACCGAGGGGGTCCTCGAACATGCTCACGGCGGCGCCCTCCTCGAGCCCGTCGAAGGCCAGCCACAGCGAGCCCGAGCGGATCTCGATCTCGTGGCGCTCGAAACGGCGATCGAAGAACGAAATGAGCGACGCCGTCGTGCCCGCGCGCAGCCCCCCCGCTTCGAGGTCCACGCCCAAATCGTCCTCGGCCAGCGAGCGAAGGTCGCTCGGCAGGTCGAGCAGGCCGTAGTAGAGCGCCTCCCGCGAAGCGGCAAAAGCGAAGGCGTCACCGGGCAGCACGAACACTCGGGTGCCGACGGCCGAGGCAATCGTGTCGGCCTCGTCCCCGGAGAGCTCGAAGGCGTAGTCCGTGTGGGCGGCGAGCGCCTCCCAGCCGTCGGCGAAGGTTTCCCCGCCGACGCGGATCGGTCGGTCCCAGTCGTAGTCGCGCAGGTCGACGCGGTACACCGTCATCGCGGAGTCGACCGCCCGGGGGAGCGCCAGGCGAAACGTGGCGCTCTCCGAGAGCCGCTGGATCTTCTTCTGGTAGCTTCGCAGGGCCAGCCCGAACATGTCGGCGGCCACCTTGCGCCCCACCCCCTGCGCCTCGAGCTCCCGAGCCAGCCCTAGAAACACCTGATCGGCAACTTGCGCCAGCGGTGCGCGAAACCCGGCCGCGGTGCAAAGTTGCCCGATCAGAACCGTGGTCTGACGCACGATCGCGTCGACGAGAAGCCGGGTTTGCATGAAGCCAATCGATGCGAGGAGGAGGCCAGCATAGCCGCGAGACCGCCGAGGTTGGGGGTGCCCCAAAATTCACCCCGCGCGAGTGGCCGGGTCACCTCGGTGCGGGGTTGGCGGCTGCCGCCGAGGCGAGACCCCTCGGCTCGCCACCGCCGAACGATTCGAGTCAGGATAGAAGCGGCCGGGCGCTCTACCCGCGCCCCCGGTCGAATCGCGCCACGCTCACAGCGGCGTCACCTCGGGCCGTGGGCTGCCGCTCCAGCTCAGCCGGTAGCTGGAGCTGCGGCGGACGTTGGCCACTAGGGTGGGGCGCATGCAGCACAAGCAGGTTCCGCCCGCGCGGCGCACGCTGGGGTAGAGGATCCCCTGGCTGCCCGCGGCCAGGAGCCGTTCGGCCAACGCTTGCGACTCGACGTAGCTGTCCGGGGCCAGCCAATCGGAGGCGCGGCTCGACCCGCGAAGGTCGTGAAGCTCTCCGCTGAAATCGGCCATGTAGTCATCGTAGGTGACCGCGTCGTCGAAGCGCTGGATCTCGGCGTACTCGACCGCCTTGTGAAAAATTACCTCGGCCAGCGCGGTCGCCAGCTCGAAGCCGGCGTACCAAGCGCCGCGGTCCGGCCCGTTGAAGCGGCTGCCCAGCGGATGGGCATGCGTGAAGGTGGCGTTGACGATGCGGAAGTACGGCACTCCGAACACCAGCTCGTGCGCCCCGATGCCGGGCAGGAGGCTGTTTTCCGCGTGCAGCCGCGCGTTGGTGGCGTGGTCGAGGTCGAACAGATCCGCCAGATGCGCGTCGCCCGCGGCAATGCGGCTCAGCACGCTCTCGCTGCCTGTCGAATGCCTGGCGGGTACGAGGCGATGGGTATCCAGCTGCCGAATGCGCGTCGTCGAGAGCCCTTCGGCGCTCACGCTCCCCCCCGCCGCGCGTCGAGCAGGCTGCGCAGCTGCTGGAAGGCGGGCAGCCCGCCGGAAATGAGGTACGAAAGCGGCGGGCGGCCGCCGAACATGCGATTGGTGTTGGGCAGGGCCATCCATTCGTCAGCGAGCTTCTCGCCGTACAGAATGTTGAGCGCCTTGAAGATGCCGACGAGGTACGAGATGCGCGTGAGCGCGTCCACGTCCAGCGTACGCTGCCGATCCTTCTTCCACGCGTAGTAGGGGCCGTTGGAAATCCCGCCCAGGAGCGCGCGCGCATCCTCGTCCCGGACGCCCCAACGGTCCATGATGCGATAGAAGCCTTCGAGCGCCGAGGGGCTCAGCCGCTCCCGCTCCTGACGGGAGGCGAGCTCGATCAGCGGGGACGGGTCGTAGCGGGTGGCCGGGTAGGCCGGAGGTGAGGCAACCATGATTTCTCCTAATCCATAGTATGGATACTATGAAATAGGAGAGCTCGACTCCCGGCGGGGAATTGCGGCCCCAGTTCGGCACGCTCGGGCAAGCCGAGCCCTGCATCGGCCCTCGGGCTACGGACCTTCGATAGCGGCCTATCGGCCGATCGCTGGCCGTGCCGAGGCGGCGGCCCTGCGCCGGCCCCCGGATGCGGGCCTGGCTCACTGGCGCCCTGGCTGCCCCACCTCGGTGCAGAGCGGTGGGCTCGCCGCCGGCGGTTCCGCGACCGAGCAAGCCAGCGGCGCGACGTCGCCGCGGGCCTCTCCGATCTCGGCGCCGCCCCCTGCGGCCCCGGCGGCGGGGCGAGCCGCAGCCCGGACGCGCGCGGCGGCAGGGTCCTGGTCGATCGCGTCCGAGCCTCGGCGGGGCTCCTCGTCGGGGTCGACGGCCAGCGAGTCCGCGCCGGCACGAGCCAGCGAGGGGTTGACCGTCCGGAGCGCGCCCACCGTGCCGAGCGTGGCGAGCGCTCCGATCGCGATCATCGCGCCCGGTGTCAGGGAGCGTCGACCCAGGGGCGACGCGCTGATGCTGCGCCCCGAGCGAGTGCCCAGCGCCCAGCCGGGGGCCGTCGTGCGCGGTGCGGGCGATCGACTGGCGACGCTCCCCCGCGCCGGCGGAGCGCTCACGCGCCCGGCGGCGGCACGGGTCCAGCGCAACCGTTCGACCACGATCCGACCGCGATCGCCGGCGAAGGGGGCGAGTGCCTCGACCAGGGTCGGGACATCCGTCGGGCGGCGTTCCGGGTCTTTGTTCAGACACCAGCGAATGACCGCGGCCAGCTCCCACGGCAGCTCCGGTCGAATCTTCTCGAGCAGCGGTGGCTCCCGCTGCAACACCGCGGCGCAGATCTGTACGACACCCTGCCCCTGGAAGGCAGGGCTGCCCGCGAGCAACTCGTGAGCGATGGCCCCGAGCGCCCAGATATCGGCGCGGTAGTCGGCCTGCTGAGGGCGCTGCATCTGCTCCGGAGACATGTACAGCGGCGTGCCCTTCAGCGCCCCCTCGGGAGTCTGCGTGTCGTGCCAGCCCAGGTTGCTGGGGAGCTTCGACACGCCGAAATCGAGCACCCGGAGCACCTTGCTCCCGAGCCTCTCTCGGCTGACGAACAGATTGGCGGGCTTGAGGTCCCGGTGCACGATGCCGGCTTCGTGCGCCTCCGACATCGCGTCGCTTGCCTCGAGCAGGTGATCGACGGCTTCTTGGACCGGCAGGGGGCCGCGCTGCAAGCGCGCCTCGAGGTCCTCGCCCTCGAGGTACTCCATCACCAGGTAGGGCGCCTCGTCTGCGAGGCGCCCCACGTCCAGCACCCGTACCACATGGGGGCTGCGCAGCTCGCTGGCAGCACGTGCCTCGCGCAGAAAGCGGCGCGAAGCCCCTTCGGACCGCAACCGCGCGACCAGCTTGATCGCAACCAGGCGCTCCAGCTCGATGTGGGTTGCGGCCACGACGAGCCCCATCCCGCCGCGACCGATCACTCGCTCGATACGGTACTTGCCTGCCAAGATTTGGCCGGGCTCCACCCTCTGTGAAACAGCGTTGCTCATGGCTCTCGACCAAAGCTAGCGGGCCTCGCGCACCGAGCAAGGCAAAGGCGGAGATCCCGCCACCGTGTACGTGTCTCATGGATAGTTTCACGCAGTGCAACACATTACCCGAACAGGTGCACCGAGCCTCGGGGGGGGTGAAGGCCGACCGGCTCGGGTTTCGCTTCGGTTCGGTTCGGTCGAAGGCGCGCGGCCCGAAGCGCGGGCCGCGGCGGTGGCTCGCTCCGGGAGCGAAGGCGCCGCGCCCATCGAGGATCGAGCCGAACTCGTTCCAAAGGGGGGCGCGGGCCAGCCCGCCCGGCGGGGCTCGAGCCGAAGCCCGGTGCCTCCCGGCAGCGCGCGAACAGCGAGCGCTGCAAGCCGCCGGGCCAAGGCGTGAAAGGCGCGCGGGCGAAACAGCCAGAGCAGCAGCCCGAACAACAAGAAGACGAGAAAGTGCGAGGCGCAGACGATGCAGAGAAACGTCTCCAACCCGTGGGACCTGATCGGCCTGCTGACGAGGGAAGGCTGTTTCCCGCGGCCGACGCTCCCCTCGTCGCTGCTCGCGCGGCCGAGCCGTGCCGGGGTCGAGCCGGCCCCGCATGGGATGTTCACGAAGCGGCCGTCCGCCGTGCACCGCCGAAGCGTCGTGGGATTCGCGCATTGGCTCGAGCCGCTGCCCGCAGCACACTCGATGCATTGCAGCCGTTGCGTATTGCAGCCGCCGCCACAGGTTTCGATGGTCTGAGCGCGGCGGGGGGGCACGAGGCGCCAATCGGCAGCGCTGCGCTTGGTTCGCGTTGCACTGCTCGTAGCCGGGCTCGCCCGGAGCCTCCCGCACGCAGGCCGACGGCAGCGTCGCAGAAGGCCGCGCCCATGCACTGCTGCACGAGCCGGAAGCCCGTCCGGCCATCTTGGCAGACCTCGAGCGCCCCACCGGGCGTGCAGCGAAACGAGCCGGCCTCGCAAGCTCCCGCGATGCATGCGGCGGAAGCGGCGCTGGTAGCCTGGGCGAGGCTCTGCTCGCAGAGCGCCGCGCTGCGGCATTCGTCGGCGACTTCGAAGCCGGTCAGGCCATCGTTGCAACGCGGGAGCGTGGCGCCCTCACAGCGTAGCTCTCCCGCCTGGCAGGCGGCCACCAGGCACGTGCTGGCCTCGCCATCACCGAGCTCCGCGGCAATTCGTCCGTCGCTGTTGATCGTGAGCGGACCGCGGGTGGATGACTCGAATCCCGACGCGCGAGGCTAGGCGGCCCCGCGCATCACTCGCAGCCGATCGGCTCGGGTCCCACGGCTACGTCGTCGACATACACATCACTGGCGCCTTGCAGCCCCAGCGAGCCCAGGAACATTTCGGGGCTCGGGCCTTGGTTGGGCCACGTGCCAGAGAACGTAGCCGCCTCTCGTTGGTCGATCCGCAACGTCGCCGTGCGCGCCTCGTCGTCGACCCGGTACTCGACACAAAACCAGCGCCGAGCGGGAATGGGGATGCAGCTCGGACAGTTGGCCAGGCGCGCGGCCGGCGGCGCGAGCTCGTCTGCGGCCGTCGAGCGGATCACCGCCCGCGCGTTGTTCCAGATCCCGAGCCGCACCTCGCTGTCCGGGCCGCTGCCGAAGCCCGCCAGCACGACCCCGGGCTGCGGCGTCTCGACGCGCATCCAGGCGCGAGCGAAATACCCCGATGCCGGCAGCGTCGCGAGGATGCCGCTCCGGCGGCTCGAGCCATCGACGAAGACGCTTTGCGCACCGCCGTGGGCCTGCGCCGCGCTCACCCGAACCTCCGAGCTGGAATCGACCGGCGAGTCTCGCTCGACGGTCCGCCACGGCGAACCCGGCGAGCTGCCGAGCCCCGAGCTCTCGAAATCGTCACACAAAAACAAGCCCGCGCAATCTCCCGAGGCAATGATGGCCAACTCCGATGCCGGGGGGGGGCCTCGGTGTCCAGCGCCCGGTTGTGCGGCGCCCCAGCGGCCGCTCATCGAGGTCGCCACTCCAGCGTCGAACCCACCTGATTCGGCCACTCCACCGTCCGCGGACGATTGGCCGATACCCGTTTCGTCGTCCAACTCGGCGAGGTCGCTGCCCAAACTGCTCGGCGGCACCCCGTCGGCCGCTCGCGTTGCCTCATCTGCTGCCCGGGGCGAGCCGAACCCGACCCGCCCGTTTGCTTCCGCACCCCGCCGGGCACCGGTCGGGCCCACGTCTCCGGGTCGAGCCGGCGGTTGGCCAATGTACCGACCCGGCAGCGCCTCGGTGGGCTCCCCCTCTCGGCCCGCTGCGCACCCCACGGCCCAGAGGGCCGGCACCAGACGAACGGCGGCGCGAGGCATCGAAGGGCGGCGCACCGCCCGACGCCCAAGCGGGACCGAGAGGAAGCGCAACGGGTAGCTCATCGAGCGAGCACCGTATCCCGGCCGCCGCACAAATCGAAAGAGGATCCACTCGATGACGCATCGTTGCATCACCGGATGGCAACCGCGGACTCGGGCGCGCACGGCGCTCGACGGGCAAAACGCACCAGAAACGGACGGCTCGGGCGCCGCGGGGTGCCTCAGCCGGAGCCTGCCCGGGCGGGCACGGAACCCCGCCGCGGCCACAGCGCGTACGACCACAGCGGGGAGAACATCGCCAACTCCACCAGCGCCACGCGAGCCCCGCGCACGCTGACGAAACCGAGCCCGATGGGAGCGACGGGAATCGGGCGCCACGGCGCGAAGTAGCGAGCCTCGCTCAGCGGCCAGAGAAGGGCACACCCGAGGCCCCCGTCCGTCAGCGCGTCGAGCAGCCCGTGGCTCGCCACGACGCCGCAAGCGACCAGCGCGGCAGCGCCGCGCCGGCGCGCCGGCGGCGACACCGCCGCGGCCCCCGCGGCCAAGCCCACCAGCAGGGCGAAGGCGAGGGAGTGCGTCGCCCCGCGATGCCCCCAAGCGTCGCCGTAGCGCACCCCGAACGCAAACCCGATCACGTCCGCGTCCGGCAAGAGCGAAAGCCCCGCGCCGACTGCCATCGAAACCCGACGGGCCCGGCGGCTCGCACGCGACCCGACCAGCCACCGCCCCGCCGCCATACCCACCGCCACGTGTCCCAAGCTCGCCACCGGGACCAGTATCGGCCGAGCTCGGCCTCGCTGCTACCCACCCCGGCAGACCTCCGGCGCGAGCGCGAGCGAGGCCGCGAGCCGCCGCCGACGGCCCCGCGCGCCGAGCCGGCCGTCAGCGTCCCCAGTCGACGCCCCACACCTCGATGCGATCCGGGCCGGGGCAGCCGGGGGAAGAGCTCCCATCCGGGGAGGGCTCGGGAGGACTGGTTACGCAGTCGGGCACGTCGAGCCCGTAGGCGCGCAAGGAACCGCCGGGCTCGCCGTCCACCACTTCGACCACCAGCTCGACGTACCCCCCGTCGTAGCCGGAGAAATCGATCGGCTCCCGAATCCCAAAGGCCGCGGCGATCCTCGCCGCGCCGGCCGGGTCCGGCGAGGTATCGCTCGCGCTGGCGACGAGCCGCAGCGTCGATTCGCCGGAATCGGGATCGACCGTCTGCTGCGCCTCCAAGCGGACGGGGAAGCTCCCGTCTACCCGCGTGTCGCTCGAGGCGAGCGTCACCCGACCGTCGAACGCGAGGGAAGCTTCGCTCGCGTAGACCTGCACGCAAGTGAGCTCGGTGTCCGTGTCGAAGCTCGCCTCGAGCGTGGCATCCGAGCCGGAGAGCGAGACGGGGAACGCCTCTTCGAGCTGCGCCAGCGTCTCCTCGATGGAGAGCCCTCGCACGGACTGATCGGCCCCTGCAGCGATGGCGTCGAGCCCGCAGTAGCCGTCCGCCGGAAACTGCGCCACGGGGCTGCTGCCCCCCTGACCGACGGCCGAGCCATCCACGGACTCGAACTCCGTGCTGATCGACATCTCGCCGGCAACGCTCGTTGCGGACAAACGCAGCGAGATTCCCAGCGAGGGCCCGCTCGTAATCACGAAGCGCTCGTCGAGGTCCACCTGCGCATCGAAGCTCCCGGCGAGCTCCGCCACGTCGAACGCCACCCGGCCCCGCGCCACCTCGACGGCCGCCACCTGCAACACCGTCTCGGCCACTTCGTCCAGCACTCCATCCTCGGTTGCCACCTGGATACGAACGGGAATCTCCAGGGAGTCCGCACACTGCCCGGGTACGATTCCGATCTCCCCGCCCCCGGCTCGGGGCGCTGGCTCGCGGCGCACCAAGCGCGGCGCTCCGTTTGCCTCGACGTTCAACGATATTTCCGTGCGCCCGGTGCCCGCGGTGTGGGTCACCCCACTCGACTCGAGCCAAGCAAGCGTCTCGCGGTGCTCGCCCACGACGTAGGTGAGCACCTCTTGCGGACTGAACCCGAGCTCGGAAACGACCTCATCGAGCGCCCCGGAGAGCTCCGTTCGCTCCTCGTCGCAGCTGCCCAATCCACCTTCGGTGGTGTCGCCGCCACCGTGGGCGTCTTCGACGGGGTTTCCCGTGTCGGTCGGCGTGCATGCGGCCAACGCCGCGAATAGATACGGGGGGAAACGGTGGGTCATGATTCTCTTCCTTGGCTGTCGCGGCTGAGCGGAAACATCTGAAAGTTGATTTGCACCACGCGCGTCGGCGCACCCCGGCGGTCTTCCAGCGAGGCGGCGCAGAGCTCTTGGCGCAAGTCGTAGAGGCGCTGCTTGAACTCTCCAAGCTGCTCCTCACGGAGCCCCAGCGTGAGAGAGGCGATCTCTCGCTCCTCTCTCGGCACTTCATCGAGCGCATCCGCCGCGCGCTGCATCATGGCGCGGTGGAAGGTCGCCACGTGGTGGCCGAGGGGGCGGTCGTCGCCGGTCGTCAGGGTTGGCTCGTCGTGCACGAGCCGACCATTTTCGTCACGGACGAGGAGGCCGAGCCGCTCCAGGATACCGAGCGCCTGCTTTGCCTGCCGCGCCGTGATGGCGGGGCGCAGCACGCGGGCTATCCAGCGAGGATCTTCTCGAAAGCCCCGACAAGCGGCGAGCTCGCGAATGGCGGGCACGTACCACTCCGAATGGTACGCGGCGTGCGCCGCGTCGAGCCGGAAGCTATTGCGGTAACGCCGGTAGCGACCGAGCCTCGCGTAGCAGCGCTCGCGCTCCGGGGCGCTGCTGGCCTGGTTGAACGCGACCAAATCACAGAAATAGCCAGCCGCTTCGCCCGCCAGACCGAGTGCCTCGGCAAAGCGTCCGGCCATCTTCGGCGTGAGGCTGCGCTCGCCCTCGCTGACCAGCTTCAAATAATTCGGGGAGCTCAGCCCGGCCTTTCGGGCGAACGCGCGATAGGAGAACCCGTATTCCGATTTCTTTCGCTCGGAGTATACGGCGCGAAGAAACTCGCGATAGTCGCGAAACGAGAAAATATCGGGTTCGCTTGGCATCTGACTCGGAAACTGTGGCACTCGCGGCTCCCGACGGCCACCGTGAGACCCCACAAATCGTATTCTCTCAGAATACGATTGCCCCCAGCTGAGGGGCGATGGCGCAACGCTGGACACCCGCCGCGAGGACTCGCAGCGGCCCTGCTCCGGCAGCGGGAAGGGACGGTGCGCGAGCGTGGGGGCGTGTCGCTCCCGGCGCAGGCCGAAGGCGCTCCGGGAGCCGACGGGGATCTCCCCGAGAGCGAATGAGCCGCCGCGGCTCCCGCGGGGCGTCGCGCATCGGAGCGCGAGCCGACCAGGGGGGCCCCGCGGGAAGCGTGGGCTCCCCACCGCGACGCCGCGGTGGGACCTCGCCCGCACAGGGCCGACGCCGGCTCGCTAAAGCAACGACCGCTGCGGTCGTTCACCAGACCAGGATCATCGAGTGAAGACCAAAGGCGAGACCGCGCGAGGGTAACCCGACCGTGCCCAGCCCCAAAAGCAACGCGCGAGGCGACGGGTTCGACGTGCTGGTCATCGACGACAGCGAAATCGCTCGTTCTCTCATCGCAGGCCAGCTCGAAGACGCGGGCCTCTCCGTGCTCGAGCTGCCCGGGCCCATCGGGGCGACGCGGGCCGTGCTCACGCACGGCATCAAGGTCGTCGTCACCGACGTGAACATGCCGGCGTTGCCGGGCAACAACCTCATTCGGCTGTTTCAGAACAACCCGACGACCGACCATGTCCGCGTGGTCTTGGTGTCGGACCTGCCCGACTCCCAACTAGCCACTCTGGGGCACGAGTCGAGCGCACACGGCGTGGTTCAGAAAGGTCGCATCGAGACCGATCTCGTACCGCTGGTGCGAAATTTGTTGCGCAGGTAGGTCACCCACGGCCACAGGCAGACCCGGCGAGAGCTCACGTGTCGGGCCGCTCCGTGAACGAGCGGGTAAGGGTGTCGAGCCGCACACGCCCGCGGAAATGTCGGGCCGCTCACCACGACCGCCTCGGGGGAATGTCCGAGGGGAGATTCGACCCGGGGTCCGCGCAGACCTCTCGAACGAGCTCCACCGTCGGTATGAACGAGAAGTGCAACAGCGAAGGCGTGAGGAGCGGCAGCGTCCCCTGCCCCGAGTCCAGCAGCCGCAGCGAGCGAGCCCACTCGGCCCGGCACAGGGCGTGCCTTCCGAGGCGCCGAGCCGCCGCTCCCAAGCGAAACGAGGCCGCCCAGAAGCTCGGTTCGAGAAAGAGCGCGTTGCGAAACCCCTCGAGCGCGGCCTCGAAGGAGCGACTCTCGTTCCGCACGACTCCGAGAAAGTAGTGCGCCTCGGCGACCAGCGGCTCCAGCCGAACGACCTCCACGTAGCACTCCGTGGCGCGGTCCGGGTCGCTTCTCAACAACCACAGATGCCCGAGGCTCAACCGAGCCAGGCCGTCCGTCGGCTCCCGCCGCAGCCGCTGCGAGAGCGACTGAGCAGCCCGCTCCCAGT
This sequence comes from Polyangiaceae bacterium, assembly GCA_050299315.1. Classification (GTDB taxonomy): domain Bacteria; phylum Myxococcota_A; class Polyangia; order Polyangiales; family Polyangiaceae; genus SZUA-265. The sequence continues at coordinate 20,956 of JBNKVS010000028.1, read as the reverse complement.
TCCCTTCCGCAATCATCGCCACGACGGCTTCCAGCAACTCTGCGGTACTCTCGCAGGCGCCCGGCGACTCGCCTTCCGTCGAGCGTCGAGAAACGGCCGCGGAGGCGACTTGCCGCGAGGGCTCTGCCGCGGGGGTCAGCCTCCAGGGCCGGCTGGCATGCGAGGGGGAAACCTGACGGTAGCGAATCGGGTGATACACGATGCGCCCCGCAACCAATTCCATGCGAAGCGGCAAGCCGAAGCTCGAGATCGACTCCGATGGCCCCAGCAGCAGAGACCCCTCGGCGGCCAGAGCACCGGTGAGCCGCTGCAAGATCTCGCACATGGTGGAACGCGAGTAATAGATGAGCACGTTTCGACAGAGAATCACGTCCCACGCGCCATCGCCGCACGAGCTCGGGGGGGGCTGACGCGCCAGATTGTGCTCCTGCCACCGAACGCGGCGCTTGATTCGCGCCCCGAGCTGATATCGACCACCCGGGGTCGCACGAAAGTGTGCGCTTCGAACGCCTTCGGGCGCGTGGCGAAGCGCCCACGCGTCGTATTCTCCCTGGCGCGCGAGCTCGAGCGCCCGACGGTCGACATCCGTACCGAGGATATCGGCACGGAAGCCGAGTTGCTCGCACAACACGCTCAGCGTGTACGGCTCCTCACCGGTGGAGCAACCCGCGCTCCAGATCCGAAGAGCTTCATCGCCTCCGCGCCTTCGCGCGGTGTCGTGCAGAACGCGCGCAAGCGTCGCAAGCTGTTCCGAGTCGCGAAAGAAGTGGGTCAGGTTGTTCGTCACCGCAGCGACGGCCCGACCCCACTCGGGCTGGTCCCAATCGCTGAGGTCGAGGAGGCGAAAGTACGCCGAGCCCCCTTCCAGCCGGAGCGCTTCGATTCGCTCGCCCACGAAGCTGGCCAGTTGGCGAGAGTCGCGAGGCACCTCCATCCCCACCCTCTCCTCAATCAACGCCGCGATCTCACTCAGCCAGTTCATCGCGCAATCGAGAGCTCCGACCAGCCAGGTCCCGCCCCGTACACTGGAGCATCATTCCGATCTCGCTCGGGGCGAGCACGTAGGTCACCTTGCCGGTCGAGCGAGCCGCCGCGGGCATCCCATCGACCGCACAAGTCTCGCCATCCTGCGCGATCGTCGTGGCACCCGCGTCGTGCAGCACGCACACTCCCTCCGCTCCGTCTCGCCCCATTCCGCTGAGCACGATGCCGATCGTCCGGCTCCCGAAGTGGCGCGCCGCAGAGCGGAACAGGATGTCGGCCGAAGGGCAAAAGTCGATCTCCGGCGTGTCGAGCGTGAAACACACGCTGCCGTCGGCGCAAATCGACAGGTGGCGGTCCTCGGGCGCCACCAGCACATGCCCTGGCCGCAGGCGCGAGGCGAGCGTCGCCTCTTCGACCGGCAGCCGGCACGCCCCGGCCAGCCACTGGCAGAAATGACCGACGAAACCCTTCGTCATGTGCTGCGCGACGGCGATTGGCAGGGGGTAGTCCGCCGGCAACATGCCGAGAATCTGGGCGAGAAGCGCCGGGCCGCCCGTCGAGGAGCCAATCACCACGACCCCCTCCGCCTCGCGCCTGGGCAGCAGCGAGGGTGCCAGGGTCGACGAGTTCCTCACCGACCTCGGATGATGGACGACCGTGACCTTGGAAAGCAGTCGGAGTTTCTCACACAGCCGTCGGCCCTCGCCCGCGTAGAGCTCGGAGTACCGGGGTTTTTCCGCGAGATCCAGCGCTCCCCGTGTGAGGGCACCGAACACTCCCTGCTGATCCCGGCTCTTCGAGTCTCCCGTGAGAACGAGGATCGGTGTCGGCGTGCTCGACATGATGAGCCCGATCGCTCCGAGCCCATCGAGCCCCGGCATGTGGACATCCATCGTAATCACATCAGGGCGCAGCTGCTCGACGAGCTGAACGGCTTGCAAGCCGTCGCCGGCCACACCCGCGACGACGATGTCTCGCTCCTCCCGAAGGCGCTCGGTGAGCGCCTCGACGAACACCTCCGAATCGTCCGCGATCAACAACCGGATCGGCTCGCTCATTCAACGACTCCCACCGTGAAGGTATTGACAAATGGCCTTGTCCAAATCCTCTGCGCGGAACGCTGACTTGACGAGGTAGCCACTCGCCCCCGCCAACATGGCCCGGCGTTTGTCTTCCTCCGAGCCGCGCGTCGAAAGGACGAGGATCGGCATATCCATGGTGGCTGGGTCGGCGCGCAGCCGCTGGACCAGGGCAAAGCCGTCCATCACCGGCATGTCGAGGTCGGTCAACAGCAAGTCTGGTTGGGCGTTGCCTACGGCGGTCAGCGCATCCGCTCCGTCGACGGCCTCCGAGACGGCGTACCCGAGGCGCTCGAGCAGCGGCACGAGCATGTCGCGGGTGAGCTCCGAGTCGTCCACGACGAGCACTCGGACCTTCTCCGAGGCCGCGGGAGCTCGCTCGCGCTCATGATGAGGACCCGTGCGGTTGCCACCACCGATGATGCGCAGAAGCTCGGGCAAGTGAATGAACATCACCAGCCGGCGCCCCTCCACGGTGGCCGTACCACTGATCATCGCCACGCCCGAAAGGAATGGATTCAAGCTCTTCCGCACGACTTCTCGCTCGCCGATGACGGCGTCCACTTCGAGAGCCACCGCCGTGTCCGCCTGGACGACGACCGCTCGAGCGTTCGCCCTCGAAACGCTGGAAGGCACTCCGAGAATCGCCGGGAGCGAGCACAAGGGGAGCCGCTTTCCGTCCCGCAGCAGCGCGCGTCCGGCGGGCGTCTCTTCCAGCTGTTCCGGTGGAGGATCGAGCACCTCCACCACGCTGGTCGAGGGGAGCGCATAGAGCTCCTCCGCGGCCTTCACCACCAGACAACTGGAAAATGCCACGGAGACGGGACACTTCAGGCAGAAGTGGGTCCCCTCGCCCAGCCGGCTCTCGATGGAGGTGGATCCCCCGAGCTCGCTCAGCTTGGTGCTCACCACGTCTAGGCCGACGCCGCGACCCGAAAGCTCGCTCATCTCATCCCGCGTGGAGAACCCCGGCGCGAACAGCAAGGAAAGCGTCGCCTGCTCGTCGAGCTCACGCGCGACATCCTCACTCACCACGCGCTTGGCGACGGCAGAGGCTCTGACACTCTCGAGATCCACCCCGCGACCGTCATCTCGCACGTGGACCTCCACGAAGCCTCCCACTTCGCGAGCGAAGAGCTCCAGAGCACCGCGCTCATCCTTTCCGCACCGCGCTCGGTCCTCTGGCGACTCCAGCCCGTGGTCGACCGCGTTGCGCACCAGGTGGAGAAGCAGCTCGTCCAGCTGATCGAGAACTTGCTTGTCCACGGTAACCCCCTCGCCTCGTGTCACCACCCGCACGAGCTTCTTCTGTTCGCGCGCGAGGCCTCGTACCGAACGGGCATGCCGTTCGAACAGCTCTCCCACACGAACCATGCGCACCTCACGGATCTCGTTCTGCAGCGCCCCCAGAAACAATCGCCCCTCGAACAGCTCCTCTTTGGCCCGGTTGACGGTCGAAAGCAGCTCCTTTGCGAGAGCGTGGGTTCGCGGCAGCAGGTCCCTCCGTCGAGTGCCCCGCGACGCAGCATCGCTCCCGCTGGCCATCGCCTGCGCCACACCCGTCAACATGGCCATCGCGAGTCGTTCCGCGTCGGCGAGCGAGCGACCGAACTGCTCCTGTCGCACCAACAAATCCCCCGCAATGTTCGTCAATGAGGTGAGGTACGAAGCCGCAACATTTACGAAGGCACCGTCCTGCCCATCGCCGGCGCCAGGTGCGCGGCCAGCCGGGTCCACGTGTGGCGAGCGCAGCGCCGCTTCGGAGGGCTCTGAGGGCCGCGCCGAAAGAGCTCGTGCCGGGGCGCGAGCGGGGGCGGGCACGAGCTCCGCGCCGGCCTCCCCCACGAACTCCACTACGTCGGCCTCCAGGGCACTCGAATAGGGCGGGTCGAAGTTGAGTAGCTGTTCGATCAGAAGCAGCCCGTATGTGATCTTGGGCCGAAGCGCCTCGATCTCCCTGGAGTCGACCAACTCGCCGAGCAGGGCTTCGGTTCGCTCCGCGACCCGACTCGCCAGCTCGAACCCGAGCAACCGCGAGTCCCCCTTGAGGGTGTGGATCTCCCGGGCGAGAGAGCTCTCGGCATCGACATCTGGTGCGGCCGCGTCGAAAGCCTCGAGGTGCTCGGATATCGCCGCACTGCGCTCCGCCGCGCTGACCCGCAGCTTGCCGACGAGCGCAAGCCGCCTATCGCTGACCGCCGCCGCGCTCTGCCCCGCTCGGGCTGGTGGCGCGGGCTCTCCCTTGGCGGGCGCCGAATGCCCTGCCTCCGCCGTGGCCGCGGGGCTTTTCGGCGCGCCCCCTCCCGCCGCCCGAGCGACCTGGTCGAGCAATCGCTCCAGCCGCTCGTCCCTTGGCGGTTGGAAGGGATCGGGAGCTTCGATCATCTCCCCGACGTAGTCCAACCCCTCCACCAGTTTGTCCCGGTGCTCGTCAGAGAGGCCGCCTTCGAGCGCCACCGAAAAGAGCGACTCCAACTCGTGGACCAGGCGACTGATGTGCGATAGCCCCATCAGCCGGGCCTCGCCCTTGACGGTATGCAGGCCCCGCCGCACGAGCTCGGCTTGCTCGCCGAGCCCGGCGTCCAATCCCGAGCCTTCGATCAGCCCCGTGAGCGCCGCCAGCCGCTCACGAGTGACGAGCCGGTATTTCGGGAGCGTACGCCTCCTGCGGTCGTCGTCCGACATGCCGCTCGGCTATTGACTCCGCGCGACGCGAAAACGACCCACCAGCGTCTGCAGCTGCTCGGAGAGCTTCATCAAGTCCGTGGCGGAGGCGACGATGTCCCGACTTCCGGATGCCGTCTGCGCCGCAACCTCCCCCACGTCGACCATGGCTTTCACTGCCTGCTCGGTACCAGACTGCTGCTGCCGAATCGTCAGGCCGATCTGTCGAGCGGAGAACGTCGTATCGCTCGCCAGCTTGGTGCTCTCCTCCGTAGCCAACACCGTGGCCTGGGTGGACTCGGTGATCGTCGTGGTGAGCTCCTTGATGTTGCGCACGGCACCCATCACGTTCTCCGCCAGCCGCTGCATCTGCGAGGCCACCAAGGAAAAGCCCTTCCCGGCCTCACCGGCCTTCGTGCCCTCCAAGCCCGCATTGAGCGCCAGGAGGTCGCTCTTGTTGGCAATGTCCTTTATCACCTCGAGAATCTCGGCGATGCTTCTCGTTTGATTGGATAGCGCCGCAATCTTCTCGGTCACGTTCTGGCTGTTTTCCTGGCTGCGCTCGGCGCTGGTCAGCACGTTCTCTGCCGTTGCGCCGATCTCCCGAGCAGAGTGGAGCAGTGTATCGAGCGTGCGCCGCACCTCCTCCACGGCGGTGCTCTGGTTGGTCGCGCCCCGGGCCTGCTGCTTCGCGTTGGCAAAGAATTCCCCAGCCGCAGCGCTCAGCATCGTCGCGGTCGAAGAAATCTGTTTGACCAATTCCCGTTGATTCACGACCATTCGATTGAAGGCCTCGGCGAGCTCTCCTTCGACGCTCGCGACGTTGGAGAGGTCGCCGGCGGCGACCTCTCCAACTCGGTCCGCCAGAGCCGTCAAGTTCTCGTTCATCCTGTTGAAGGAGCGAGCGATGTCTCCGATTTCGTCGTACACCTCATCGGCAATGCCCTCCCGCGCGATTTCCCCGCGCGCGACTCGCTCCGCCAGCCCGACCACTCGCTTGACACGAGTCCCGATGCTGCGGCTCATCAGGAGTGCCGCCAGCACGCCGAATACGAGCACCCCGAGCGCCACCGAGAGCGTGGCGCGCATGGCCTCGGATGCCTCCTGCTCGAGTCGGGCCAGGGAAAAGCGAGCCACCAGAGTTCCGCGCCTGCCGCTCGGAGTGACGACGGGATAATGAATGTCGAGCGAGTGCTCGTGCTCTGCGATTTGGGGCTCGGCGACCGGGGCGACTCGCTGCGGGCTCGACGAGAGCTCCTGCGCTCCACGCCCTTCCTTCGTGTCGGAGTAGACCGAAGCAATCGACGCACCATTCCCACCGAACATCGAGGCGTATACGAAGTCGCTGTCCTCCCTCAGGCTCTGCAGCGCGTCACGGATCACCGTTGCGTCGTCGAAGTCCAGCGCGGAAGTGAGCTCCGATGATACGATCTTGGAGACCACGAGGGTTTTCACCTTGAGCGCCTCGAGAGCCACCACGTTCTGCTGCCTGGGAAAGTAGCTGAGCATGAAGCCGATTACGAGCACCACGACGACGATCGTCGACCCTGCGATGCGCGCCGCCAGCGGTAGTCTATGTCGCGGCCTGTTCATTGCTCGAGCTCCTCGCCTGTGGTGCGTTCCGAAGTTGGGCGACTCGGCTCTCGTTCACTGCGACGTGCCCCGGCACGGGGCGCACACGAGACGTCCAGCAGGAAGGTGAACCGACCCGCGTCCTGCAGTAGAGCCGTAAACCCCATCGTCTGCGTGATCCCGGCAAGCAACGCCGGCAGTGGACGAAGGCAGCTGGCCGGGGCCGTCGTCAGATTGAGTTTGGATCCGAGCGAGACCTCCACCACCCCGTCCCGGGTGTGGCACACGGCTCGCCGCCGTGTGTGACTCTCCCCGGCGCTCAGCTGGAGCAGTGCAGGCAGGTCGATGTCCGGCGGAGGCGCACTCGGGCTGTCCTCGACGAAGCGCTCGATGGCACTGGCGGCGATGGCGACGCTCACGTCCTGCACTCGCACCAGGCAGAGCCTCAAACGACCCTGCTGCCGGGGGAGCATGCCGTTCATCATCCACTCCGCGAGGAAAGTCGCGCGGCTTCGAGCACGCTGCTCACATCGAGCAATCCCACTCTGCCTCCGGGGCCGTCGTACTCGCCGCGCACGAACTCTGGCAGGCGACCTGACTTCAAGACACTAGGGGATTCGAGCTCGGTGGGCTCGAGGCTAGCCACACCGAAGACGTGCTCACAAGCCAGCCCCGCTTCCAGCTCGCCGCTTCGGACGATCACCACGCGCCGAGTGGAGCCCTTTTCGCGGGCATCGTGCTTGGCGAGTGCGAGAAACGTTTCGAAGTCGACCACCGCCAAAGCCCCCTCCCCGTGGGGCAACAGACCCAGGATGTATTCAGGAGTACGCGGAACGCGTGTCGGAGCGTCCAGCGCGACGACGCCTGCAACGTTTTCGCTCGGCATCACGAGGCGCACCCCGCCCACGCGTACCGCAAAGACGTCGAGGCGCTCGCCAACGTTGTTTGCCATGACCGGACCGAATCTTCGACCGAAACGGCCCAGCCACCGCTGCGATTAAGCAGTGCGCCCCCTCTCGCTTCTTCGAAGGGCTCATAGTGGGGCCCGAGTGACCGTAGAACTGCAAGAGGATGCGCGCAAATCTTGGGGAGGTCGAAGCTTCGCCGCACGTAGAGGCAATCAACGAACGAATGTTCTCTTCACGCACCCGCGCACTCCTGAGCTTCGCAGCGACGGTCGCAGCACTCTGGCTGCTACCCGTGGCAGCGCGCGCCGGCGGGGCCACCGTGCCCATCGCCATGCAAGCGGCGATCTTCTCGAAGGTGCTGAAGTACGACCAAACCCTAGAGCAGCGGGGTGGCGACCACCGGGTCGTCGTCGCCACCAACGGAAACGACGCCGAGGAAGCGCGAAAGCTGGTGCAGGCGCTCGAGTCGCTGAAGTTGGATGTCTCGGTCGTCGACTCCACCGGGTTGGCCGCCAAGCTGCGAGGGGCCAGCGCCGTGTATGTCTTTCCGAATGCTTGGTCGCCACGCTTGAGCGCGCTGTGCAACGAACACAAGGTGCTCTCACTGTCGGGAGTGGAGCAGGATGCAACCAACGGTCGCGTATCGGTAGCCCTCGCGGTAGTGGACGACAAGCCGCGAATCATCGTGCACCTGCCGAAGTCGAAAGCGGAGGGGCACCACCTCTCGAGCCGCCTCCTGAAGCTGGCGGAGGTAATCCGGTAGCCTACCCCATGACCTCCGACGAACTCTTCGTGAAATACACTGCACCAAGAAGGAGCAAGGGGTTGGCCACCGGACAGCAACGGCCTGCCGCTCGAGCTTGGGCCGACGCGACCCCCACCAGCGGCGCCGATCTCCCTGCAGACGAAGCTCCGCGGCCGCCGGCGGCGCCGGAAGCGGGCGAGCGGAGGTCTCTCGTGGGTCGCGCGCGCGCGACCGGGCCGTCGCGGCTTCAGCCGCGAGCCCCACGACCGTACGGACAGGTGGGGGGCTCCGCCCGCGAAGCGGCTGGACCCTTCCCCGGAGAATGGCTCGAGAACGTGTTCCGCTCATTGCTCGGTCAGATGCCTCGCTACGCCTGCGTGCCGCTGCTGCTCGCCTCGGCTTCGGAGGCGCTCGCGCAGAGCTCGCCAACCGCCGTCCCCCAGGGCGCACCCGCCGAACCGAATCCGGACGTCGACTCCTCGGCCTCTGGGGCGAGCCTCGAAGCGGCGGACCTCGAAGAGCTCTCTTTGGAGGAGCTCCTGGACATGAAGGTCGTCACCGCCAGCGGCACGGCCGAGAAGCGCGAGCTCGCGTCAGCGACCGTCCGCGTGATTACGCGCCTGGAAATCGAAAGGCGCGGCTACCAGTCGATTGCCGAGGTTCTCGCCAGCGTCCCCGGCTTGTACGTGGTGAGCGACTACGTCACCCCCTCGCTCTCCGTGCGCGGCGTGAGCGGAGGGCTGCGAAGCGGGACCCGCATCGTGCGCGTGATGATCGACGGCGTGCAGGTCAATTTTCGGCCCGACCTCACCGCCTTTCTCGGCCCGGAATACATCCCGCTCGAGGCCGTGGAGCGCGTGGAGGTCGCGCTCGGACCCCTGTCGGCGATGTACGGGGCGAACGCCTTCCTCGCCACGGTCAACATCATCACCAGCGCTCCGCAGCCGGGAGTCTCGGGCGAGGTGCGCGTGCGCGCCGGACAACGAGCCGCCGCGACCAGTGGCAACGCCTCCGGGTCCCTCTCCCTGAGCAACGGCAAGACTTCTCTCACGGCGGCGTTCGTGCTCGATCGCGACGATCGCTCCGGCCTCTCGCTGGAGCGCACCTTCCCTTCGCAGCTCACTCCCGCCTCCGCGCTCTCGGAGGAGAGCGAAGAAGACCTCGCCCGCGGGCGAGGCGGCTACGCCCGGCTGTCGACGGAGTCCGAGCAGCTGGGCGCGCTGACGATCGCCGCAGGATTGCAGGAGCTCGATTCGATGGGAGAGTTCCAAGTCAACTCGCTCCTCACCCACGCCAACCGCCTGGTGCTGCGCAACTACTGGAGCCGAGCAACCTGGGTGGCCCCTTGCGAGTCGGTTTGTGCCTCCGTCTCCGGTGGTTGGTCGCAGGGGAGCTCCGCGAGCCAAACGGACCTGCGCCTGACCGACTCCGACGCCTTCTCCTTCACCCCCAACTACGATTATGGCGCCCTGAGTGGCGAGGCAAAGGTAACCTGGGCTCCCAGCGAGGCCCTCGAGCTCACGCTCGGCGCCGACGGCGAGCGCGACCGAGAGAGGATTCTCTACTACACCCAAACGGCTCGACGAGACGTGGCGGACATCCAAGCGGGAGACCGAGTCGACGTCGGCATCGCGCCCGAGGATCCTCGACAGGTTACGCTCTCGAACATCGGCGCGTACGTTCAGGCCCGCGGAGTCCCTCTGGCTCTGCTCCCCGATCTTCGCTTGACCGGCAATCTCCGAATCGACTCGGTGAGCCAGGGAGATGTCGAGTTTCCCCTGCAAGTCAGCTGGAGAACGTCGGCCACCTATCAGGCAACGTCGAGCTTCACGGCGAGAGTGGTTACCGGTCATGCCTTCCAGACACCTTCCGCCGTGCTCACGTTCGCCCGGCCCGGCTTTGGAACGGTGGGCAACATCGTCGGCAACGAAACGATCGGGTCGCTCGATCGGCTCGATCCCCAGACGGTAACCAGCGTCGAAGTCGGGGCGACTCTTCGACTTGCCGAGCCCCTCGTGCTGGAAGGGTCCGCGTACTACCAGCAGTTGCATACTCCGATCGAGTTCGTGCGATTGGGAGCCAACTTCCGGGCTCAGAACGCCGATGACGCGCGCGAAAATGCAGGCCTCGAAGCGACCCTCGGCTACACGGAGGGCGGCTTGCGTGCCTACGTGAGCGGCAGCGTCCAAAGAACGCTCGAAGACGGCGACCTCGCGGGCGAACCGCCCGCCTCCTTCCCCAATGTCTACGGCCTGTTCGGCCTGAATCTAGCCCTGCCGGAGTACTACTTGAATACCAACGCAGAGCTGCGCTGGGTCGGAGAGCGGGGCGCCTCGCAGGCCAATACGCTGGCGAACTCGGACTTCTACACGCTCCCCGCCTACGGCACCGTGGACTTGACGCTTTCGAGCTTGGGCCTTTCGTTCGCCGGCGAAAGGCAGACTCGCTTCAAGCTGGGGGTACGGAATCTCTTGGACGCTCGCTACAGCGAACCGGGCTACGGCGGGTACGACATTCCCAACCTCGGGCGCCGACTGTTCGTCGAGGCGCAGCTTCAACTCTAGGCGCGACGATTGTAGCGAGCTCGCCGCTTCCCATGGGCCCCGAGCGCCGGCCCAGCCCAGGCGCCCCGAGAGCGAAACGATGACACGGAGAGAGATGGACCAAACGACGCGAAACCTGGCAGTAGCCACCGCTCTTCTTGCCGCGGTCGGCTGCGGCGAGGAAGAGACGAACAGCTCGAATGAAATCGTGCTCGGGGCCCTGGTCGACCAGACCGGCGCAGCCGGCCCCGGCACCTGGGAGGCAGCCATCACGCTCGCTGCCAACCAAACCAACCAGGCGTTGGCCGCTTCGGGAAGCGACATTCGCTTCAACCTCATCGTGCGAGAGTCCGCGAACGTTCCCGAGGTCGCGGTCGAACGGGCGGTAGAGCTCGTGCAGAGGGACGGAGCCAAGGGGCTCGTCGTCGACACCAGTCAGGATACGCTCGCGGTCGCAAGTCTGCAGTACGAGGAAGACGAATCAAGGCACCTCGACGTGCCAATCGTCAGTCTGGTGGCGACTTCGCCGCTCTTCGGCAACCCCAACGCGGAGCATCCAGACCCGCTCTCGCAAACGACCTTCCGAGACCCGGAGGGGTGGGATTTCCGTACCTCCATGTCGAGCGCTTCACAGGGCGTGGTCCTCAGCCGGATCGTGGACGCCATCGGGGGTGACGTGAATCAGGACGGAACCCTGAAAATCTCCGCCTTCGTGAGCGACGAGCCCTTCGGGCTCGGGCAGCTCAACACTCTGAACGCCGGGATGGCCACGCTGTTTCCCGAGGCGGTCATCGAGAGCGTGTTGTTCAAACCGAGTGATCGCAGCCCGAACGACCTCGCCTACTTCGCAGAAGCGCTCGCCCTGCTGGGAGACGAGCACAACGAAACGACCGGCCAGGACGACGGTCCTCCGGACGTGCTTTTGGGCTTCTCCTTTCCGGACTACCTCGCGGCGATCATCAAAGCCTACAATCAGGCCGGCGCGACCACTCGGTTCGTGCACGGCGTAGCCCTTCGCAATCAGACCATCATCGACTCGCTCGGCTCGGAGGCGAACGGCCAGGAAGGTGCCGCCTTCGTGGTGGTCGCCCCAGGGCCTTCGGGGGAAACCTTCGCCCGGGATATGGAAGCGCTGCTCGGCTCTCCGCCCAACTCGCTCGACAGCGCCAGCTACGATGCCGCCGCCAGCTTGATGCTCGCCGCGCTCATCGCTGCGCGAGATCTAGTCGATCCCGCGGCCCTGACGGGCGCGCAAATTCGCGACGCGATGCGGAAGACGAGCGAAGCCTCCGGCGAAATCGTGCGCCCGGGCGTGGAGGGCCTCACCAGCGCGGTTCAATTGATCCTCCGTGGCGAAGCGATCAACTACGAAGGGGCCCAGGGCCCGTGTGATTTCGACGAGCAGGGCAGCACGAGGAACAATCTCGTCCACTTCGTCATCGAAGATCGAACGTTCCAGGACCGGCAAATATACGACTGCATCTCGGACCCGAGCTGCCCGGCGCTGTGAGCGGCTTGCCCCGGCGGGGGAAATCGCCGCCGGCAACACGAGCTCGGGTCGGCGGCGGCCGAGGGCCTGGCCCTGACTGGCGGCCGACATCGGGCCCGACCCCGCCCGCCCGCAGGGGCCCTCCCCTCGCCCCGGCGGGCTGCAGAGCTCCACGGAGGGGCAGCTTCGAGGTCAGAACCGCCCCTCGATGCCCAAGCTCGGAATGGTGACGGGGCCGATGTCTTGCTGACGGCAGCGCCGCGTGAGCGTCAGGCGAGACGAATCGAGGCTCCCCGGTTGCCCCAGGGTGCTGTCGATCGAGCACTCGTAGCCGATCACCTCGGTGTTGAGCGTCAGGTTCTGCACCTCCAGCACCAAGCTCCACCAGGCGCCCGAGTCGCCTATCGGCCAGCGCTTCTCCACGCGCACGTCGAAGCGGTAGAAGGCGGGCAGGCGCTCCGGCAGCGTGGCGGACCGAACCTCCAGCTCGGCGTCGGGCCCGGTTTCGCCCGGCGCCGGCACAAACCCCGTCAGGATCTCATCGTCCGTGTCCGGCGTATCCGCCGGCGCCCCGGAGTAGTGGAAGAACCTGCCGCCGGCCCGCCACAGCTCCGAGAGGCTGTAGCTGAGGGCCAGGTTCAGGACGTGGGGGCGATCGAACGCAGCCACGATGCGCTGGCTCGGCGTGAAGCGCTCCGAGCGTGAGTAGGTATAGCTGACGAAGCCGCCCAGCTTCCTGGAAAGGTCGCGCCGCGCGAGCACCTCCACGCCGTAGCTTCGCCCCACGATTCGTTCGTCGAGCTCGAGGTCGTCGACATCCCGCGAGCGAACCAGGCTGAGCGGATCGCTGAGGCCGAAGAACTGGTTGTGGAACAGTGTGAGCGAAGCGCGCATTGCATCCGGCAGCTCGCGCACCACTCCCGCGCTGTGCTGAACGCTCCGCTGCAGGCCTCCGCGCAGCCCGCCCACCTGGAAGCCGGGCACCGGGATGACGAAGCTCGGCGGCTGGTGCGCGAGGCCCAGGGCGTGGGTCAGCGTCCAATCGCGAGCCAGCGCGAAAGCGACCGCAACCCGGGGGTCGATCGAAAACGCCGTGGCCCCGTCGGAAGCAAAGAAATCGAAGCGCAAGCCGGGCGTCACCGAGATGGCGGGCGTCGCCTGCCAGTTGGCCTCGACGTACACGGCTGCGGCGAAGTCGGTCCGCGTCGGAAAGACCTCGTCGAACTCGTCTTCCGGGTTTTGCTCTGCCTCCCGGTCGGCTTGGCGGGCGCGCTCGATCTCGTCCCGCAGCTCGGGCGGCACATCGGGCGAGGGCGGCATCGGCACGGAATCATCCTCCTGCTGCTCTTCGAAATCCGCACCGTAGTCGTCGAAGCGAACGTCGAGCCCGAGCTCGATGGCGAGAGCGGAAGAGAGGCGCCGGTCGAATCGGCTGCGCAGCGAGAGGGATGGGTTTCCGACCGTCGCCTCTTCTCCTCCGCGGGTGCGGTCGTAGCCGAGCGCGGCGGCCGAACGCAGCCGCGCTCCGTCGTCGAAGACGTGCTCGTGGCGCAGGTCGAGGCGGTGAAACTCCGTTCCCAAGAACTCGTCCCGACCCGAACCCGTGTCCTCCCCGAAGTAGTCGAAGGAGCCGAACGACATCAGGCTCACCGTGTCCTCGGCAGTCAGCTCGTAGCTCGCACGCAGCTGATAGTCCCAATACTCCAAGCGCACATCCTCGGCGAAAAGGGAGAGCAGAAAGGCCGTATACGAGTAGCGCCCGGCCACGCTGACGTGCCCCTTGCCGCCCGCGAAGGGCACCTCGAGCAGCGCGCCGGCATCGAACAGCCGCACCTGCCACTCACCCCGCAGCTCGGTCGAGGGCTCTTCGCTGAGGCCCGCCACGATCCCCCCCCCATAGCGGCCGTAGCGAGCCGGGTAGGCCCCCGGGTACAGCTCCACGCTCTTGACCATTCCCGGGTGAATCACCGAAGGACCCAGCCCCACGTGGTACAGCAGAGGAACGCGAATCCCGTCGAGAAAGTAGCCGACGTTGCCCGGCGGAGCGCCTCGCACGTAGAAGAAGGGCACGCCGCTGGCGAGCGGCGTGACCCCCGGCAGCGCTTCGATCGCGCGAAAAGGGTCGCCGAACGCGCCCGGGAGCTGCCGGACCTCCGCCTTGGAGAGGCTCTGGGAGCCGACCGGCTTGCGCTCGCCCAGCACCGTCACGTCCACCGAGGCGGGCTCTGGAGGAGGGGGGGCGTCCGCGGGCGCTGCAGCGGCCCCTGGCGCGGGCTCCACGGCAGGCTCCGGCTGGGGCTCCGTGAAGCGGAGCTCGAAGCGAATGCGCGCGGCGCGAGGCGTTTCTCCGCGCTGCGCCGGAGCGAAGCGGAAACGGGCGACGGCGCGCGTCGCCACGTCGGCAAACGGCGGCTCCCCTTCGATGACCGTCGCCTCCGCCACGCGACCCCGCTCGTCCACGAGCAGCTCGAGCACGACCGTGGCATCCCCCCGAGCCCCCTGCGGGTAGACGACGTCGACGGGCTCGATCAACCGCGGGGGCCGCACGTCCGCGGCGGCCCCCGCCTTCGCCCCAGCCGCCGCGCCCGCCTTCGGCGCGGGCTGCGGCTCCTCGGAGCCTCCGCGGGGAGCGTCCTGGTCGGACGCTGCCCTCGCTTCGCCGGGCGCCGGCGCTTCGCCGGGGGGGGGCTCGAAGGCGCCGACCGCGGCGCACCAGGGGAGCGAAAGCAGAAGCGCGGCGCGACAGCCGCGCCGTTTCGTGGCGGCCACGAGGGCGAGGGGCGAACGGCGCGGGGGGGAGCTCATCGGCGCGAGTCGGCCTGGACGGACAAGCCCACCTCTCTCCTTGCGGAAGGGTTGCCCGCGCATCCCGGGTTCGAGGAGGGAGGCGGTGGTGCTTTGACAAACGGAAGGGCGCGAGACGCGCAATAGGTGCCCGCGACCCGTCGCGGGCGGGGATGACCCTGGCCCCGCGCCCGGACCCCACGAGAGCGCCGCGCCGAATGCGGGGCGGGGCCCGGGGCCTGAGCGCTGGGCACCCAGCTCGCCCGAGAGCCGCCGCGGAGGAGATTTTCGCGCATCATTTCGAGGGGTAGCGGGACATGTCGCGCGCGTCAGCGAGCGCTCGGAGCGACTCTGCTCGCCCCCGCACCGGACGACGCGAGCCTCGCAGCCCGGGCGCCGTCGGCCTGCGCGAACGGCAAGCGAGCTGACCTGGCCTTCGGGGGTCGCAAAGCCAGCGAAGCACGACCGCACGCGCCCCGCTCCCTGCGCGGAGGCGGAATCGGCCGGGGGCCAAGCCCCGAGCGTGAGGCCCGCCCCCTCGACGGGCCGCTCCGGCCCCCGCGCGCAGGGAGCTCCGGAAGGAGCCGAAACGCGCGCCCGGCGGGCGCTAGCGAGACTCCTCGGGCGTGAGGGCGCGAATCGACAGCGCATGAAGACCCGACTCGAACTCCGCCGCCAGCGCCGCGTTGATCTTTCGTTGCCGCTGGATGCGCGCCACGCCCTCGAACGCCGCGGCCACCACGGTAACCCGGAAATGCGTCTCGTTCGCGTCCCCCGCCGCGGCGTGCCCCGCGTGGCTCTGCGAGTCGTCGACGACCTCCAACTGCTCGGGCTCGAAAGCTGCCTCGAGCGCCCGCCGTATCCGCTCCTTGCGCGTCATGGGGGCAGCCTATCGAAAGACGTCCGACCGCGCCATTCGCCACCTCGGGGAAACCCACCGCGCGCGCACCGACCGCGCTCCCCCGTTTCACGCCCGATGCCTGGGGATTTCATTTCGCCCGCGGCTGCATGGTGCTTTCTCCCCCGGCCGCGCCGCGCCAGCACTCCGCTCGCAAACTCGAAAGGCCGTCCACGAAAATCCGTGCTGCTCTTCCTGAAAGGCTCTCCGGGGCCGCGCTACACCCGAGGGCGCCGCCCGCCTCGAAGGGCCAGCGGTCCGTCCCGCTCCGGCTGGTCCATCGCCTGCGGGGCGCCGCCGCGCTATTGAACCTTGCCGCGCGCGGCGATCGGCCAGGTGGCGACGAATCGGCCGCCGTCGAAGACCTGGTAGGCGTCGTGCAGGCTCACGGTGGTGTCGATGTGGCTGGGCGCGAGGGCGATGCGCTCGCCCAGCTCGAAGCGGCGGCCGCGGCGCGGATCCCAGCTGACGATGCCGTGCTCGTCGCCGGCGGGGCGATACCGCAGGTCGGGAAGATCGACCGGCTCGGCGGGCCCGCTGTCCGTCGAGAGCGATTTGAGCCCGGCATCGACTACCGCCTCGCCGGGCCGAGGGCAGCTGACGACGGTGGACACCAGCGTGAGAGCCTGCTCGTAGCCCGAGCCGATCGCCTCGCGGTACGCGGTATCCATGAAAATGAACGAGCCGGGCTGCACCTCGGTGACGCCCGCGCAGCCAGCACAAATCTCGGCCGTGCCCGTCCCCCCCGTGGTGACCACCTCGATGGAGAAGCCGGCCGCGCGCAGCTCCCCGGCGGCCCCCGTCAGCCGCGAGATGGCTTCGCGGCAGCGCCGGTCCCGCTCTTCGGCGCCTCGGAGCATCTGCAGGTGGCCTTCGTAACCCATCACGCCGGCGAGCTCGAGCCGGGGCTGCGCCGCCACGTGGCGCGCGAGCTCCAGGACGCGCGAGCCAGGCGCGATGCCGGTGCGGCCTTGACCCACGTCGATGTCCAACAAGACGCGCGCGCGCCGCGGCACGCTCGACAGCGCCGCATTCAGCGCGCTGGCCCCGTCGGCCGCGTCCACCACGGCGGTGATGCGCGGGTGGCGCGCCAGCAGCGCGGCGAGCCGCCGCAGCTTGGCCTCGCCCGCGACCTCGGTCGTGATCAGCAGATCATCCATCCCAGCCGCTGCGAACACTTCGGCCTCGCTGACCTTGGCCACGCAGAAGCCGCGGGCGCCGGCCGCCGCGAGGCGGCGCGCCACGTCCGGGCTCTTCGCCGTCTTCAAGTGGGGCCGAACGTTGACACCCAGGCCGCCGAGACGCCGCATCGCCCGGGCGATGTTGCGGTCCATCGCCGGCAGGTCGACGACCAGCGCGGGAGTGTCGAACGACGGTGGAAACTCGAAGCTACCGGCCGTACTTCGGGGTGTCACGGCGGCGACGGTACCACGCCGACCGGGAGGCTTCCGCCGCCGCGCGACCCGCCGCGTCGCGATCGACTCCGAGCACGTGTCCCGGTCGGCGCGCAGAGGGGGAGTTGGCCGCGTGACGCGCTCCGCTCAGGCGGGGCGCGCCGTCAGCGCGCGCACCGAGCTGATCAGCACCGCCGCGCCGCCGACGATCATCACCAGCGCGATGGTGCTGAGCGCCCCGGACCGAACCGCCCCGCTCGCGAAGCGACCGAGCAATAGCACGCTCACCGCCAAGCCGAGCCCCAACCCGAGCTTCGGCTTGCGCGCGACCAGCCCCGCGGCGAGCAGGAGCAGCGCGCCGGAGAGGCCCCCCGCGATCAGCGAAGCCACGCTTCCGGCTTTGAGGAAGCCGATGAGGCCGCCGACCAGGGCGATCAAACCGTAGGCGCCCGCGCAGCCTCGAGCCAGCTTGTGTGACGTGACCATGGGCCGACGTGTAGGTCAGCCGCGTCGAGCTGACAAGCTCGGAAATTCGCCGCCCACCCCCCAACGCAGCGGGAGGCGGACCCCGTCCGTTGCCCCCGGCCACCTCGACCGCTCGTCCGTCGAGCTTCCCGGAGAGGGGGTCGAGCCCCATCGCGCGCGGCCGACGGGCCCTGGCAAACCGCGCGGCGAACGCTCGGCGAAAGACGCCGAGGGGCCGCGAGGCGGCGTTCGACGATTCGGGGAGACGGCGAATTGGCCGTTGCTCGGCGCCCGTGAAATTCCTTACAGAGGCAGAAGCGGTTTCACGCGGCTCGGCGCCCCACGCCGCTGCCACACTTTGCAAAACGGAGGATTCGTGGTCCACAGAGCGCTTGCCCATTCGGGGATCTTGTCCGGGTTGATGCTACTTGTCGCTGGTTGCTCCAAGAACGAGCCCGCCGCGAGCACTCCGGCGAACGCTCCCCTCTCGTCACCCGCTCCCCTCTCGTCACCCGCTCCACAGTGGATGATCGTAGGGCTGGATCAAAAGGTGACTTGGGGGGAGGAGGGGATGAAGCTGAGCGAAGGGGGGGGTGACCGGGTCGTCTTGTACGACTTGTCGAAGGGCAGCGCTCCGGATGTGGTTGCGGAGCTCGAGCTGTCGAATTCGGTCTTCGGTCCTCCCGTCAATCTCGGCATCGTGCCGAACGGCTCCCTCGCTCTGGTCGCCGACTCGACCGTACACGTGGCCGGAGAAACGGGAGCTTGGACCTGGGAACCCACCGATCGCTTGCACGTCATCGACCTGCAGCACCAACCCCCCGTGCTCGTGGAAACCATCTCGGTGGACATGCAGCCGTCGGGCTTGAGCGTTCGCGCGGACGGGACCCTCGCCCTGGTGGCTCACCGCAAGAGCCAGACGATCGGCGTTCTGAAGATCGACGGCCAACACGTCTCGAAGGTAGGCAGCGTCGACGTCGGCGGCGAGCAGGTGGCTTCCGTGGCCTTCACCCCCGACGGCCGCCGCGCGGTCGCGACGAAGTTTCAGCCCGAGGGCAAGCTGGCCTTCTTCGACGTGGAAGGGACCGAGGTGACGTATCGAGGCCCGGAGGCGGACGTGGCCGTGGGGGCCTGGCCGTACAACGTCGCGGTGACGCCGGACGGGCGCCTGGCGCTCACCGCCGACAACGGCAACAACGGGGCCTCGGATGGGCAGATCAACACCGTCTCGGTCGTCGATCTCGCCGCCGAGCCGCCCGTTCGCACGCAGCAGGTGCCGGTGGGCGATGGCCCGGAAGGCTTGGCGATCAGCCCCCGGGGAGATCTGGCGGTGGTCGCGTTGATCGACGGGAGCAATGCAGCCGCCGGCGCGGCCTTTCGCAAGCCGGCTGGCAGCATCGTCGCCCTGGCGATCGCCGACGGCCAGGTGAGCGTCGTGGGAGATCCAATCGCGGTCGGCGCCCTGCCGGAGGGCGTGGCGTTCAGCGCCGACGGCCGCTACGTGTACGTCGGCAACTATTTGAGCCGCACCATTTCGGTGTTTCGAGTCGACGGGCAAAGCCTCACGCCGGAAGGAACGATCGACACCCCCGGTCAACCCGCCAGCATGCGCGCGCTGTGAGGGCGCGCCGCCGCTCGGGAGCGGAGCGGCTCTGCCCGGCACGAGCGGCGGGCAGCTGGGCGAAAAGACACGACTCATCGCACCCTCGGGACCAGGTCGTGAGAAATCCGGGCCAGCCGTAGCCGCGCAATCAATCCCGCGGCTGGCTTTTCCCCAGAACCGCCCGCCGCATCTCGGAGAGCGCTCGACCTCCGCCCGCGAGATAGCGGAGGCGATCGGGCAACCGCCGGGCGCGCGGGAAGGCGCGTCGCGCCGGGGTCGAGCCCCGCGCGCCGCCGGGGCCGCCCACGACCTGGAGCATCGACCGGCTACGCCGGGGTGGCGGCTTCGAACTCGACCGCCGAGTGGGCCGTGACCCGAACCGACGATGCCTCGCCCCGAAGCAGCGCTTCGCGACAGGGCTGCACCACCCGCGCCACGGCGAGGCGGCGGACGGCTCGCAGCCGCCGCTCGTGCACGAGTCCGTACGCAGCCAGCTCGTCGTCTCCCGCCCCGCCGGGCCGCGCGCTCACGGCCCGCGAAAAGCCCTGCTCGAAGGCCTGCACGACGGGCGCCCGCAAGCCTTCGCCAAACTCCGCGAGCACCCAACTCACGAACTGCCAGGCCAGCTCCGCATGCCGATGCGCGTTGGCCGCCATGGCGCCGAGCGTGGCCAGCACCTGCGCATCGCGGGCGCGAGCATGCGCGTCCGCGGCCTCGAGGGCCGCCAGCGCGCTGCCCAGGCAACCGTCGACGATCGCGTCCACTACGATCTGCTCCACCCGCGCGCTTTCGACCGCAGCGGCGCTCGCGAGCGGCCCGGGGCCGACCGGGCGCCGCTCGAAGCGCGACGCGAGCGCGAAGGCGGCCTTGGCGTGCTCCGTGCAATCGGCCAGCGCCGCGTTGGTTTGCTCGATCAAGTGGGCGGGGGCGCCGAGCGCGAGCAGCCGCAGCGCGAAGCGCGCAAAGCCCGCCAGCTGGGCGTGCTCCACGCGCCCCACCTGCGCCCAGTGGCTCGCCAGCGCTCTTCGCTGGCTGACGGACAGCGCCTCCGAAGCCTCGGACAGACCGTGGGCGCTCCAATCGCTGCGAGAGACGACGGCAGCGAGCTCGGGGGGCTCGTCGGCCCCGACCGAGCCGGCCCAGCCGCTGGCGCCCGCCTCGACGCTCGAGCCCCCGGCGACCTTCGCCCCGTCCGATCCGCTCGACGCCGCGCCCCGTGGATCGACCGCTCCGCGCCCCGCTTCGCCGGCTCTCTGCTCGTCAGACGGCCCGCCACGGGGGGGGAGCGGGGAAGCGGCGGGAGCAGGCGTATCGAAGTCCGTGAAGCAGCAGGTCATGGCGGGGCGTAAGCAAGTGTCGAGCCATGTACGCCGAAACTCGGATTCGATCCAAAATTCGTGAGTTTCCTCGGGTGCGCGCCCCGCGCCGGCCTCGCCTCTGGCACAATTTGGCCCATCGGCGAGCCGCCCCGAGGTCGGGGAAACCACGCGATTCGACCGGTTGCGAGCCGGGGTCGCAGCCAGGCCGCGCCGCGGACCGTGCCACGCGGCCTCGGCATGCGCCGGCACGCTTCGCCCCTCCCGTCTCTCCCCTCCCCCGGCGCCCGCCCCCCGTCCGACACACCGGGGCGCAACGGCACGAGCCGATATCGTCCTAGCCCGGATTTCTCACGACCGCAGGACCGAGGGGGCGGATGCGAAGTGGATTTTCGATGCGGATGCGCCTCGGGCGCGCGCAGGCAGACTTGCGGTCTGTCGAGCACGACCGGGGCGCAGCCGCGCGAAAAGACACGAGCAGGGGCCCCCTCGGGACCAGGTCGTGAGAAATC
>JBNKVS010000027.1:0-335638 GCA_050299315.1 Polyangiaceae bacterium | reverse complement strand
GGCGGTTGTGACTGTTTACTAAAAACACAGGACTCTGCGAACTCGTAAGAGGACGTATAGGGTCTGATGCCTGCCCGGTGCTGGAAGGTTAAGGGGATATGTTAGGTAACGAAGCATTGAACCGAAGCCCCAGTAAACGGCGGCCGTAACTATAACGGTCCTAAGGTAGCGAAATTCCTTGTCGGGTAAGTTCCGACCTGCACGAATGGCATAACAACATCCGCACTGTCTCGACCAGGGACTCAGCGAAATTGCATTGGGGGTGAAGATGCCCTCTACCCGCGGCAAGACGGAAAGACCCCATGAACCTTTACTGTAACTTGGCAGTGATACTCGGGCCATTCTGCGTAGGATAGGTGGGAGGCTTTGAAGCCGGGCTTCTGGGTTCGGTGGAGCCACCGTTGAAATACCACCCTGGATGATTTGGGTATCTAACCTGCGCCCGTGATCCGGGCGAGGGACACTGCCTGGTGGGCAGTTTGACTGGGGCGGTCGCCTCCTAAAACGTAACGGAGGCGTGCGAAGGTTCCCTCAGGCTGATTGGAAACCAGCCGTAGAGTGTAAACGCACAAGGGAGCTTTACTGTAAGACTGACAAGTCGAGCAGTTGCGAAAGCAGGCGTTAGTGACCCGGTGGTTCCGAATGGAAGGGCCATCGATCAACGGATAAAAGGTACTCTGGGGATAACAGGCTGATCGCGCCTGAGAGTCCATATCGGCGGCGCGGTTTGGCACCTCGATGTCGGCTCATCGCATCCTGGGGCTGGAGCAGGTCCCAAGGGTTTGGCTGTTCGCCAATTAAAGCGGTACGCGAGCTGGGTTTAAAACGTCGTGAGACAGTTTGGTCCCTATCTGCCGTGGGCGCAGGACACTTGAAAGGGCCTTCCTATAGTACGAGAGGACCTAGGTGGACGTACCTCTGGTGTTCCGGTTGTCTGGCCACAGGCATAGCCGGGTAGCCATGTACGGAAGAGATAACCGCTGAAAGCATATAAGCGGGAAGCTTGCCTTAAGATTAGGTGTCCCAGGCTTTACGCCTCTAAAGACCCCTCGCAGACTACGAGGTTGATAGGCTGGGTGTGGAAGCGTGGCAACGCGCGGAGCTAACCAGTACTAATTGGTCGTGAGGCTTGACCATACTCGCTAAGGCAAACATTGAGTAGCGCCCGGAGTCCGGGCGACGATGCCGGCGCCGACGAAGGTCGGTGTCCAGAAGCGGCCGACGAGAGTCGGCGGCGCGTGAAGCGGGCGAAAGCCCGCAAAGCATCGCGGCAGCTGGCGCGCAGCCAGCGGCCGAAGCAGTGAACGCAAACTACGTCGAGCTCGCGTGAGCGTCCGAGAGGGCTCTGGCGCGCGGGCTGCGAAGGCGCCCAAAAACTTTTCCGGTGACATTGTCGAGGAGGCCATACCCGATCCCATCCCGAACTCGGAAGTCAAGCTCCTCAGAGCCGATGGTACTGCATGGGGAATCTGTGTGGGAGAGTAGGACGTTGCCGGGCTAATTCAGTCGGAAGGGAGCCGCGCGAGCGCGCGGAGCCCGCCGAGGCCTGGGAGAGCAGCCCAGGCCGCATCAGGGCCCCAGCCCAAGCACTGCGAGGTGCCAATCTTCGCAGCGCCGGCTGGGGCCTTTTTGCGTTTGTGCCGCGGGGGCGTCGCGCAGGCGGGACGAGGCCGGCTGGGGCCTTTTTTGCGTTTGTACCGCTCGAGGCGCGCTGCAGGCGGGACGGCGGGACGAGTTTTGCGTTTGTACCGCTCGAGGCGCGCTGCAGGCGGGACGGCGGGACGAGTCTTGCGAGGGCGAAGTCGACGCCATGGCAGGCGGGACGCCGGAGCAGGCCGCGGCGGCGGCGACCATTGCCGGCCTGCTCGCAGGGCAGCTACGCGGCTCGCCGTGTCGGGTGCACAGCTCGGATCTGCGAGTGCGACTGCTGGCAACGGGTCGGGCCACTTAGCCGGACGTGACGGTCGTCTGGGGCCCCTCGGAGCGAGAGCCCGAGAGCCGTGCGCACGTGACGAACCCTCGGTTGGTCATCGAGGTGCTGAGCCCCAGCACCGAGGAGTCCGATCGAGGGGAGAAGCTCGAGCACTATCGTCAGGTCGCGGCCCTGGAGGGGATCGTGCTGGTCGACTACCAGCGGCGAAAGGTGCAGGTCTGGGCCCGGGCCTCGGGTGGGTGGGAGGCTACGGAGCACTCGGCGGGCGCAACGATCGAGTTGCGGTGCGTGGGTTGTAGCCTATCGGCCCCCGAGGTGTTCGCGGCCGTCGACGCCGCTTGACCTTCGAAGCGCGGGGGCGCGAAACGGGGCGCGCTGCGCCCGCTCGCAGCCCCGAGGGAGCGCGGCGGCGCGGCGGCGGGTGCCCGCTCGGCGCCAGCTCGCGGTCCCGCGTGGGGCCGCGACGATGCGCGGGGGCGGCTCCGACCTCACTCTGTCGCCTGCCCGCGACGGATTCGGGCGCGGACGCTAGACTTGCGCCGGTCATGCCGCACGCCGATCACTTTCTTTCTCGGCTCGACCGCTTGGCGAGCACGGAGGTGGAGCTCGCGCTGCAGCTGTACCGAGACCCGGCGCTGCTGCGCGCGGTTCTCGCCGCCGTGGCCTTGCCGCAGGCCGCCGAGCGCGTCGCGCTCGCCCTCGGGGACGCTTCGGTCGGCCCCTACCTGGTGGTCACTCGCGATGGCCATTTCGTCACTTGCTTGGCCAAAGGCATGGGCGTTGGCGAGCTGCCGGTAGTGACGCGAGGTCAGCTCGACGCGCTTTCGGGCCGATTCGAGACCTTGCGTGAGCGCTTGGCGCTGGCAACGCAGCTGACCGGGGCTCGCACCGGTGAGCGGGCTTGCTCGATGTTGATGCGACGGATCCTCCGCGCCGCGGACACGGTCGGTCGCGAGGACTTTCTCGCCGTCTCGCCGTGGCAGCCGCTGCTGGCTCCGGCCCTGCTCGGCACCTACCTCTCCATGTCCCGGGAGCTGGTGCAGCAGAGCCACGTATTGCGCAACCTTCGCGTGCCAAAGAAGCGGCGCGAGCGAGCGCTGCACGAGCACTGGAACCTGCTGCACGCCGCGGGCCACCTGGCGCTGCTCGCCACGATGGACGGCGAAGGGGCTGGGCTGGCAGAAATCGCGGGCGAGGACCCCACCTCGCGCAGCGCGTTTTGCTACGCGCTCACCTCGAGCACAGCGACCCGTTTCATCGCGCAAGGGGCATGGGCCGCCGGGAGGCTGGGAAAACTGCTGTTGCCCG
The DNA here is from genome assembly GCA_050299315.1 of Polyangiaceae bacterium. GTDB lineage: Bacteria > Myxococcota_A > Polyangia > Polyangiales > Polyangiaceae > SZUA-265. The sequence goes on along the minus strand of JBNKVS010000027.1, from coordinate 332,397 downwards.
CCTACAAGCGAGCGCTGGCCGAGGACGTGGCCTTTTTCGACTGGCTCGACACGGTCTTCGCCCTCGTCGCCATCGCTCGGCGCAAGAGCGGCCTGCGCGCGGAGGTACGCAAGGCGCTCGGCGCGGTGCCCGGCATGCGCTCGCAGTCCGCGGCCGCCACGCGCCTGCGCCAAGCCCTCCCGGAGGCCTTCGAGGCGGTGGGTGCCGTCGCCGCAGAGGTCCTGGAGCGCGACGAGTCCCATCACCACACCGTGCTCGCTCGGATGGGCGCCCAGCTGCTCGACGCCGACCCCGGCGAGTTGTCCGAGCTGCCCGCCGACGTGCTGTGCGCGCTGCCCTTCGCCAGCTACGCCGATGGTCTGACCAGCGGCAAGCGCGTTCTGGCCGCCCTCTCGCTCATCGGAGCCTCGGCCCGCCGCGCGCCGGAGCTACTGTACTTGCCTCGAGAGTTTCACCAGGCGTGGCGACCGCGCTGGGAGCCCGCGCTGACCGAAACGCTGCTCGGACGGCTCGACGAAGTCGACCGCACGACGCACCCGCCCGCCACCCGCGCCGCCCGCCCGCGGCCGAACGAGCCCTGCGGCTGCGGCAGCGGTCGCAAGTACAAGAAGTGCTGCGGCTCGCCCGCGGGCGCCGCGCCGCCCGAGTGACGGCGGGCCAATGCGTGCCGAGCAGCCGCTTCTCAGGCCTTTCGCGCCGGCTCTGAACCACCCTGGCAAGCATCTTCGGACCACCCGGAGAAGAAATAGCCGGACCCGTTCTCGGTCGTTGCGGTGATGGCCACCACCTCTCCCACCTGCAAGGCACCGGTGCATCCGCCGACCCCGCAGTCGAGCTCGGCGCTTTCAAGCAAGCCAACGCCCTCCGCGAATGCCTCGATTCTGACGAGCGCGCGCCCGCTGGCCAGCAAGTCTACCGACGCGTTTCCATCGGTGAGGATGAAGGTGGTCGACAGGGCACCCCCCACCACCGGAGCGAATCGAATGTCGATGCTACAGGACGCGTCGGGGGGGGGGGGTGAGGACGTGCATTCGTTTTCAACCTCGAAGTTGACGAAGTCTCCCTCGAGCACCAGCGCCTCCGAGGCGACTTCGCCCTCGTTGAAGACGACCCAGCGGTAAGGATTTCCGACGGACCCCACTTCAGCGCGCCCCAAGTCTGCGCTCAGTTCGGAGGCCCTCAGTACGACACTGCGAGTCGGCGAGCTGGGAGATGGGTCCCCGGGCTGGGGCCGTACCGTTGCGGCGTAACCTGAAGTACCAGCTGGCTCGTTGTGCCCCCCGGCAGCCTGCTCGAGCCCCGGAACTGCGACGATCTCTCCGCGTTGCGCAGCCTGCCCTTGCCTCGCTTCCGAGGCTGCCCGGCTCTCGAATTCCGCAGCTGGCCTCGCGTGCGGTTCGCAGCTCGCCACGACGGTGAGGGACGCCGTCCAAACCCAGAGAACCTTCGATCTCACCTTCTCCTCATTTCCAGGGCGCTAGGGGCAATGGCGAACCGAGAGACGCGCCTGTCCGTGTATCGATCCGCTGCCGAATGAGTTGCTCGCGTTGGCCCGTTCGCCGTGGGAAAGCGCCTGCCGGTCAGTCGGCGAGTCAACCTTCGCAGTGCCCAGCACGAGCGCGGGGTCTCGCCGGAGCTCGGGCAGCCCGATGCGCCGTTTGCACGGGAAAAAGGGAATCCAGCCATCCGTGGCGGCTCGAGGGGCCGCGCAGGCCGGCCGCGGTAGGCCCAGCGCAGGGGCATGGGCCGAAAGAAGGTGCCATTGCCCGCTCGGTGCAGTAAGGGGCGAGACGTCGTGGGCAACGCGTCCGCAGAGCTTCGGTACGACCCGTTCTACGGCTTGGTGCTGCCCGAGCACCGCTGGGTGCCCGCGCCCCGCTATTTGCTGCGGCGCGAGCGGATCTTGAGCTGGCTTCGGGAGTTGCCGGGGCGGGGGGAGCTGCTCGAGGTGGGGTGCGGCTCGGGGGCGATGGTCGAGGACTACCGGCGGCTGGGCTACCGCTGCACGGCGGTGGAGACATCGCCCGCGGCCTTCGAGGTGGCTCGCGCGGTGCATGCCGAGCACTCGGAGGTGTCGGTTCTGTCGGCATTTCCGGAGCCTGCCGCGGAGCGCTTCGACGTGTTGGTTTCCTGTGAGGTGCTCGAGCACATCGAGGACGACGAGGCGGCTCTGCGCCGCTGGGTCGGCGCGCTGAAGCGCGGCGCGCACGTGTTGCTCTCGGTGCCGGCCAATCCGCTGCAGCTCGGGCCTTCGGACGAGTGGGCGGGGCACTACCGACGCTACACGCGCCGCACGCTCCGGCGGCTGGTCGAGGGCGCGGGCCTCACGCCGGTGCGGCTGGAGTCCTACGGGTATCCCGTGATGCAGCTTACGGAAGGGGTCCTGAACTGGCGCCAGGCTCGTCGGCTGCGGCAGGCCGCGCGCGCCGCGCAGGAGGCGGAATCGCGGCAGGCTGCCACCGACCGCAGCGGCGTGGAGCGGGGCCTGGAGTCGAGATTATTTCCGTTGGTGGACTGCGCGGCGGGGCGGCAGCTGTTTCGGCTGCTGTACTGGCTTCAGGAACGCGCCGCCGCCCGCCAGGACGGGCCGGGGCTGCTGTGCTGGGCGAGGGTTTCGCAGTGAGCCTTCGGGCCATGGCCTTCGGGCCGTAGCCGTCGCGCCGCAGCCGTTGGCGGGGTAGCGCGGGCGGAAGGCGGCGGAGCCCGCGCAGGCGGCGGAGCCCGCGCGCAGGCGCCGCCGTCCGGGGCCGTCGTGCGACGGGCGTGGGGCCTCGCGGAGCGGGCGCTCGGCTGCTCAGCCAGCACGGGCGCGCCGTCTTTTGGACCTCCCGGGCCGTGGTGCGTGCGGCAAATGTCGGCGGGAGCGCCCGCCCGGCCGCGGATACTTGCCTTGTCGGCCTGCGACCAATACGGTGGGGCCGGCCTAGGTGGCGTGCCGGCGATGAAGCTGATCATCCAGATCCCCTGCTACAACGAAGAGGGCACGCTCGCGGTGGCGCTGGCGGCTCTGCCGCGCCAGGTGCCCGGCTTCAACTGCGTCGAGTGGCTGATCATCGACGACGGCAGCACGGACGCCACCTCCCAGGTGGCGCGGGATCAAGGCGTGGACCATGTCGTCCGTTTCACGAAAAACCAAGGTCTAGCCTCGGCCTTCGTGGCGGGCCTGGAGGCTTGTCTGGCCGCGGGCGCGGACGTGATCGTCAACACCGACGCCGACAACCAGTACTGCGCAGACGACATTCCCAAGCTCGTCGAGCCGATCCTCTCGGGCCGCGCGGACATGGTGCTGGGCGCGCGCCCCATCCAGAGCATCGAGCACTTTTCCCCCCTGAAGAAGCTGCTGCAGATGCTGGGCAGCTGGGTGGTGCGGGTTGCGAGCCGGACCGCGGTGCCCGATGCGCCGAGCGGATTTCGCGCCATGAGTCGCCAGGCGGCGATGGAGCTCAACGTGTTCAGCGAATACACGTACACGCTGGAGACGATCATCCAGGCCGGCCAGAAGCGCATGGCGCTGGAGTGCGTGCCGGTCCGCGTCAACGAGGATCTGCGGCCTTCGCGGCTGGTCAAGAGCATTCCCGCCTACGTGCAGCGGTCGATCATGGTGATCGCGCGCATTTTCGTGACCTATCGCCCCTTCGCGACGCTGTGCGCGATCGGGGGGTTCAGCTTCGCCTCGGGCCTACTGATATCCGGGCGCTTTCTCTATTTCTATCTCAGCGGAGACGGCTCGGGCCACGTCCAGTCGTTGATCCTGGCGGCGCTGCTGCTCGGCGGGGGCTTCTTGCTCGGGGTGGCGGGCATCATCGCGGATCTCATCAGCGTGAACCGCAAGTTGCTGGAGCGGGTGGAGGTCCGGCTGCGCCGGATCGAGTTCGACCGGGATCGCCCGCAGACGACTCGACCGGCAGGCGAGCTGGCGTACCCGGCGAGTCGCCCTGCCAGCTCTCGGGGCGCTGCCCAGGCGAGCGTGCGCTCCGCTTCTTTCGGCGGCGCGGAGCCCGAGCCCGCTCCGGTGGTGCCGCCGCGCTCGCCGCGCCGCGTGCAGGGCTGACATGAGCGAGCCGGCGATGCGGGTGCTCTTCTGGGGCACCTACGACTTGAGCAAGCCGCGCAACCGGATTCTGCGCGACGCGTTGAGCGAGGCGGGCGCCGAGGTCATCGAGTGTCACGAGCCCGTCTGGGAAGAGGTCGCGGACAAGTCGCTGCTCGGCCGCGCGAAGATGGCGGCCTACCTCGCCCGGATGGTGCGCGCTTACCCCCGGCTGATCGCGCGCTTTGTCGCGCAGCCGCCGCCGGACGTCGTGCTGGTGGGCTATTTGGGGCAGCTGGACGTGTTGGTCGTGTTCGCGCTGGCCAAGCTGCGCGGGTTGCCGGTCGTGTGGGACCAGTTCATCTCCCTGTACAACACGGTCGTCGAGGATCGCCGGTTGGTCGGGCCCCGCCACCCGCTGGCCAAGGCGCTGTGGGCCTGGGAGTGGCTCTCGGTGCGCGCGGCCGATCGAGTTTGGATGGATACGCATGCGCACGCGGACTACGTCGCCCGCCTGCTGAAGGTCTCGCGGCAGCGGCTGGATGCGGTGTGGGTCGGGGCGGAGGAGGAGCAGTTCTTCCCCGCGCCCAGGAGCCGCGAGCGGTCGGGGGACTTTCGGGTGCTGTTCTACGGGCAGTTCAGCCCGCTGCACGGTCTCGGCACGATTCTCGAGGCGGCGCGCTTGCTCGCCGACGAGCCTTTCGAGTTCGTGGTCGTCGGCCAGGGGCAGGGGGAGCCCGAGCTGCATGATTTCAGGCAGCGATTCCCGGAGGCGCGAGTCGAGTGGCTCGGTTGGGTCGCCTACGAGCAGCTCAACGACGAGCTCAACGACTGCGACGTGGCGCTCGGGATCTTCGGTGACACCGAGAAGGCCGCGCGCGTGATTCCGAACAAGGTGTTCCAAATCGTCGCTTCGGGGAGGCCTCTGATTACGCGTGATTCGCCCGCCGTGCGCGAGCTCTTTCCCGGTGCGGTGAATGGCTTGTGGCTGGTTCCCCCGGCAGATGCGACGGCCCTCGCGGCGGCGCTGCGCGAGGCTCGGGCGCTGGGGCTCTCCAGCGGCGCGTTCTCCGCCGCCGCGGCCCAGATCGACCGGCGCGCCATCGGCGCCTCGGCGCTGAGGGCTCTCGAGCGCGTCAGGGAGGAGAGGCGCCGGTTGCCGGTGGGCTCTCAGCCGTGCGGCGCGCCTTGAGCACGCGCAGGCTCGGCGCGCCCACCAGCGCATAGTAGGTCAGGTTCGTCAGGCTCTCCAGGCTCGCCGCCGCGAGGCCCAGCGAGTGTTTCGTGCCGAGCACCAGGGAGACGACCGCGATCAGCAGCTCCCGCGGCCCGATGTTGCCCGGCGTGACCAGCACCAGCGTCGAGAGCGTCGTGGTTGCCGCCAAGATCGCGCCCTGCGGCAGTGAAACGCTCACGCCGAGGGCCCCGAAGCACAGCGCGAGCCGCGAGCCCAGAAGGGTCAGCCGCACCAAGGAGAGCAGCGCGAGCACGGCCAAGCCGCCGCCCCCCGGGCCCCGCAGCGCCGAGATCCCATCGCTCACAGCGCCCAGGTGCCGAGCCAGAAAGCCGCGCTTGGGCACCCACAGCTCGCGCGGCACCCAGAGCAGCGCCGCGCAGGCCAAGAGCGCGCCGCCCAGCACCAGGGAAATCTGCTGCAGGCGCGCGTCGGGCACGTTGGCTCGTGCCATCGCGAAGAGCCCGACCGCGGAGGCGACCGTGAGGTTGACCGCCGCCCCCACCGCCGTCAGCGAAGCGAAGGCGGCGTAGGGAAGCTGGTGGTCTCGCCTCAGCAGCACGGCGCGCGTCACCGAGCCGGCGCTCAGCGGCAGGTGGTTGAGCAGCCCCGTGGCGGCGGTTCGGACCAGCGCCTCGCGAGCCGGCTCCACCACCCCCAGGCGCCGCAGCATGAAGCTCATTTCCGCCGTTCGGTGCAGGTGGACGCCGCCGCTCACGGCGAGCAACGCGGCCACTTGCCACGGCCCCAGCGAGGCCGCCCCTTCGAGCTCCGCGCGCCGGCGCCACAGCTCGAGGGCGATGCCCACGATGCAGGCGAGCTGAAGCGCCAGCAGACCGAGGCCCCGCCAGCGCCCGCCGGTCGCCTTCCCCGGCAGCCCGAGCGCGCCTTCTGCTGGATTCGCCTCGTTGCGGCCGGTCACGGCGGCACTATGGCAAAATCCCCCTCCGAATTCCTCTGTCGCGGCAGCTCGGAGCCAGGCTTCTCGTGCGCGGCTTCGCGGCGCTGGGACTTTGCCAGTCATGCCGCTGCGGCAGCGATCGCGCTGCGGCAGCCATGGCGGGCGCTCGAAGCGCCACTTCCCGCGTGCCCTCGGTACGCGTCTCGGCAGCTGCTTTGGCCTGGCCGCGCGAAAAGCACCTAGGGCCCTTGAAGGCGACCCGAAACGAGTGGCACTCTCGGCCCCGTGCAAGAGCCGCGGCGGGAGGGCTTTCCGGGTATCGTTCGGTTGGGCAGCGCCACGCGGCGCATGCGGCCAGCGTGCGTGGCGTTCGCTCTCGCACTTCTGAGGTGCGATTCGGCGGCCAGCGTGCGCTCCGGCGGACAGCCGGCGTCCCAAGTCATCGGCGCCGCAACGGCGAGTCCTAGAGCGGCGGATATTCAGACCGCCGGCGGGGCGTTGGGCCCATGTCCCTCGTCGGCGGGGACGGTGGTGCCCGCGCGAAACAGCAGCTGGCTCCGTGTGGAGGGCCGCACCCTGCAGTTGTTCGACGCGGGAGGTCAGCCTGTTTGGCAGGTCGTCGTGCCGGGGCAGGAAGCTCTCGTCGGCGCCCCGGTGACGACCCTCGATAGTGCCTTCTACGTCCGGGATGGGGGAGCGCTTCGCAGGTTGGGAAGCGATGGAACGTGGCTGTGGCAGGTCGAGCTGTCGGCTCCCCCGGCGTGCCGCGATGGTTACGCACCAGCCGCCATGACGGACAGCGGTGTGGTGGTGCGTACCGGGCCCGGGACCTTCGTCAGCTTTCGGCCAGATGGCACGAAACGTTGGCAGGTCAGCCCGAGCAGCACGGCTCGCGCGAAGGCGCCGGGCCAGCCCCAAGGGCCCGATGAAAACCCGGTCGTGCTTCCCAATGGCCTCGTCATCGTTTCGACGCCTGATGCGATCGTGGGCATCGAGCCCGTGGCGGGCGGCACGCAGTGGAGTCGCAGCTACTCGAGCTCCGACCCGTAGCCATTGCGCCTGGGACGCCGCACCGACGACACGGAAGCTCCACGATCCAATCCGGTTGCCGTGCCCGTGGTCGTGCCCCTCACGCATCGAAGCTGGAGGCTCGACGAGCCGACGGTGCTGCAATCGGTCAGCTTCGGCTCGCCGTTCACTGCAGTACGATCGAGCGCACGCGCACTCCGAGGACGCGTGAGTCGACCTCGCCTCGGTCCGACGGACGAAACGTGTCGGACAGGATCGAGAGGGTCAGCTTCTCACCAGGCGGTGCCGGGAGGGCCAGCTCGAGCAGCTTGGAAGACTCGCGAACCGTTTCGTCGAACAGGCGCTGGCCGTTCACGTCTACCGCGACCCACGTGCCGGTCGCGCGCAGCCCGTCGAGGACCATCAGCAGCTTCGTCGGGGATTGGCCTCGTCGAAGGGGGATGCGGAGGCTCGCATTGCCTACGGTCCAGCGCGAAGGCCCCCCTTCGGCCTCCTCCGTTCCCCAGAATCCCGACTCTTCGACGCCTTGAATCGGCCGCAGGCCGAGCTCGACGAGAGAACCCGAGCCGTAGTCGGTCGGTGCTCGTCTTTCGTACAGCAACAGGTGAAAGCGCCCCTCCCGATACTCTCCCTCGAAAGGGGGCTCGACGACGTCCTGCATCATCCGAGCGACGAAGTCGAACTCAGCGATGGGTTGCGAGCCGATGAGGGGCTTGCGCGCGTCCGTCAGAAGGTAGTACGTGTCGCCTGGGGCGACGTTTTTTCTCACCACTTCGTTGGCGGCAAGCAAGCGCTCGGGCTTGCTCAGGTCGAAGCGAAGAGTCTTGAGCTTCCGGCCCAGCGCGAGGTGACCAAATACCCTCGTGGTTAGGTCACACAAGAGCAACTTTTCCCTCGGGATGCTGTTGGCAACCCGCGTGACGAAGGCATATGCGCCGTCGTAGTCCCGATGAAACAGGAAGGGGAGGGACACGTATGCGGAATGACCGAGCAGCGTGGCTCCCAGAAGCGCTGCCAACGGCAGACGTAGGGTGCGAAGCCGCCGAAGACTCCACAGGCGGGAGAGTGCGAAGTGGCCGAAAAGTATCACCCCCGGCATGATCACGGGGACGAACCTCCGCATAGCCCACGGGTGATCCCAACTGATGCTGGGGTTGTGGACGTATACGAGAGTGTAGCAGGCCCATAGCAGCACGAGCCAGAGCAGGGCGCCTTGGCGAGGTCGGATGCAGGTTCGCCAAAAAGCGCGAAGGGCCCCCGCGACCGACAGAAACACGAGTCCTGGAGCCAGGTACACTCCCAGATTGGTGAGAGAGTTTTCTCGGAAATCTCGGAGGCCATTGGGCGCGATGGAAAATGGCTCGAGCCTTGGGCGCACGAAAAACGCATATGCGGTGAGCGCGGCCGTCCCCAATGCCAGCAGCCCGATCGCCCAACGCGCGCGAATCAGCTGCCCCAGAGAGTGTAGGGCTCTGGAGGGCAGGAGCTCGGTGACCGCCCAGCCAACGAGGCTGAGCAACGTCAGGGCGGCAATTCGGCCCAGCTGGGGGTACAGCGCTTGGAAGTAAGTATGCGTTGTCGCCTGATACAGCGCGACGCCCACGACGAGCGTGGCCAGTCCGCAGGCCGTTGCCACGCGGTGGACGCGGCTGAATTGCAGTCGCTCCCCGAGTACGAGACCCAATATCGCCCCAGCCCCGAGGACCGGGCCCAGCAGGAACGCATCGACGCGGACGAACACGGCGGAGCCCAGCAGGATGCTTCCGGCGACCCAGGATCTGCCGTTCTTCGCCCTTTGACCCAACATGATCAGCAGTGCTCCGCTGAGCAGAAGGTACTGCGCGCAAATTTCACTCAGGGTGATGCGTGACGTCCAGATCTGCATCGGGTTGAGCGCGAAAAACGTGGCCGCGACGAGTGCCAGCGCCCTGGGGAGCAAGAGCTTTGCAAGCCCATGGAAGCTGCCGAGGGAGAGAATGGCAACGACCGCGTTCATGCTTTGCAGACCGACGATGCCGAAGGACCGGAAGAACACGGCGAGCCAAATGGGGAATGCCGGTGTGAACTGGATCACCATGTTGTCGGCGGTCCTGTGCATGCCGGTCGCCGAGTAGCCATGCCCAGCGGACTGGAGCAGCCCCCGTTGATGCATTGGTACGGGGTATTCGACCGTCGTCTCTCCGAAGTATGCGATGTGCAGAGCTTGGTTTGCGTACGTTGCTTCGTCCCTGCCCACGAAGAAGCTGTCGTGGGGGTACGCCGCGTACAGAACGAAGGCGATCACGGCCAGTGCCGCCAGATACGCTTCGATGCGGCAGCGCTCGGCGTAGCCCGTCTTCGCTGCAAGCGCGACGTGCACGGAGAGCGGAATGCAAACGCACCACCCGATTGCGCCCCATACGTCAGCGCGAAAATGGCCAAGCTGGGCGCTTGCGACGAGCGCTAGAGTCCACAGCGGTATGGAGAGCGCGGGGGCGAGGCATAGCGAGCCCAGACGGCCGAGGGGCAGTCGTCGCGTGGAAGCCACCTTTTGGAGCAGCCAATAGCCGCTCAGCCAGACGGCGGGCAAAAGGCCGAACGTGGCAAGGCGAGAAATCAAAGCCATGGTGACCGGTGGAATGGGGCTAGCCCTTTGACTGTACTGGGACCAAGGCTACGTGGAAGACTCTGACCGCGAGTTGGCGGGCGTCGCCGGATGCGGATGTCTCCGCGGGGCTGGCCGTTCTTGCATAGCTCAGCACGAATTCGTTGATGTTCGCTCGGAGAGTCCCCGGCGGTACCTCCCAACTCGTTTGAGCTCGCTTGCTCGAGACGGTTGCCGACCCGAGGCGGTGTCCGTTCGCACGGACCATGACCTCCAGAGGCGCCACGGCACCGAACGCGTGCATATCGAACGTGAGGCGGTAGGTCGTTGGTCGGGGCGCGACCTGGAGCGCGATCCTCGATTCTGGGCCGACCGACCACAGAGGCTCTTCTCCACGCCCTCTCGCGGACTCGAAGCCCGACACGAACACGCCAACCGATTCGAGAGTTCCGGCGACGATGGACACCCGGTCGGTCATGCTCCGGAGAGCCACGCTTTGGGCGAGTATCGATGCGCCTTTCTCCAGGCTCGTCGGAGTGAGGCGAACGGTTGCAGCCCCCTTTTTCGATGCGCAGGAAACCGTCGGCGAGGAGAACGCTTCCCATTCGGTGCCCAAGCTCCACGGGGTGAGAGCGTCGCCATCGACCGAGGGGACGATGGTGGCTGCGGTCGTCCCCGTCACTCGCAGCACCGCGGCCAGGAAACACGAGCCGGCGTTGCTGGCGGGCAGCCCGAGCTGGAGAGTGCCCCCACCAGAAGGCAACGTCGCAACACGCTGGGGCCCGTCCGTGCGGCGCCCGAAGCCGGGCGGAGCATCGAAACCCAGGGCGAGGCTGGCTGGCGCTGGCGCGGCCGGTATTGCCAAGGGCTCTTCCCCCGTCGGCTGATGGTTGGAGCTCGAGGCAGAGCTCGGGGCGCCGCGAGGCGCTGTGGCACTCGGTGGGCCGCTATCTGCGGCTCCGATGAAGAAGCCAAGGGCGAACCCGAAGAGCGCCCCCGCCCCACAGCTCAGGCTGGCGAGTCTCAGGGTCCCGTGTCTTCGAGCGCTCGGCGTCCGATTCAAGTCCACCAGGTTCGCAACGAGGGCAATGGGAGCACTTGACCACCGCGACGGAAGGGCGGGGCTCCGCGGTGACCCGCTCGGCAGCCTAGTGAAACGATCCGGCGATTCCAAGCCCGTCCGCGGGAAGGCTTCGATTCAACGGCTTGCTACCCGGCGACGCGGACGGAAGCGCGCGATTGCGTCGAGGCGCGCGCGAAAGGCCGCGGGGCGCGCCGCCTGGCCACCGCCGAAGTCTCGCTGGTTCGATCGAGAGGCGGACGTGAAACGCAGGAGGCGTGGGTCGAGGCCGCATCCACTGGGGGGCACTGGCCCGGCCCATCTCGCCGGTACTCTCCGCCTGCCAGGCTCTGTGGCGAGCCTGGATGGTTTGGATCGCGGGCGGCCTGGCTGCCCTTCGGCCAACACGCGGAAGCTTCGCGTCATTTCAGGAGCCACCAGGGAGGTCGTTCGGTCAACAGCGGGGACCACCCTCCCGTCGCCTATCCCTCCAGCTCGACCGCCGTATGGAAGTTCGTCGACGCCGAGCCGCAGCGCCGGCTCCCTCGGCTCGAGGTGCTCGCCGGCGCGAAACTCGCGCTGCTGGAAGTCTACGTCATCGGCTCGCCCGACGAGGGTGATGCGAGCCGTGCGGTGCGACACCAACGGTACGGCTCGCAGGCTCGGGAGTTGCTCGTAGTGGCTCGGCTTCTCCCCGCGGTCGTCCTCCTCGGTCGAGGCGCTCGTGACCTCGACGAGCCGGGTCGGGTCGTTGACGCCGTGTGGATCGATGGCTGCGATGCGTCGCGGGCTGCAGACGACGGTCACGTCGGGAAAGGTCGAGAGGTCGGTGGCGTCGATTCGCACGGGGGATCGGAGGCGCCGTCGGGAGTCGCCCTCGCGGGAGCGAAGGGGCGAGGCGTGGTCCGAGCGGGCCGGGGGCCGGTGAGGCGGTGCGCGGGGACGTACGGTTGTGTGAATCCGGGGCGGAATTTTTTAGTACAACAGGGTCCAAATGCGGTGTCAATTCCGAGATCAAGGCTTCGATTGGCCAGCGAAATGGGCCGGACAGTGATCGAACGATGCCTCGCCAACCGGCGCCTTCGGCTGGTACAAGCGCTGGTAGGCCGACTTGTAGGGCGGAGTGCTCTCTGGGTGGCCCGCCGTGATCGCACTGGGTGTGATCGCGCTTCGATGGTGCGAGGGCTGCTGTGAAACCTGCCCCCGCGCGGTAACCGGGAGAACAACCATGAAGCTTCGAACCTTGACGATCGTGGCCGCCGCTGCGGCGTTGCCACTATCGGTCTTCGCCGCGGACCACGGCGATATCTCCTCGGCCGGGATGGAGCCGACCGCGGACATCACCGACATCTACGCGTGGATGACGGATGACGCCTCCATGCTGAACCTGGTGATGGGGGTCAACTCCAACGCCGGGCCGAACGCCGTGTTTTCGAACGCGCTCGCCTACGTGTTCCACATCGACAGTATGCAGGCCTACGGCGAGCCGCAGGCCGATACGCCGATCGTGTGCAAGTTCGCCGACGCCTCGACGATCGAGTGCTGGGGCGCGGGGGACTACGCCGTGGGGGACCCGAGCAATCCGGCCGGGTTGATGAGCCAAAATGGCGTGTTCCGCGTGTTCGCGGGGCTGCGCAACGATCCTTTCTTCCTCGAGTACCAAGGCTTCCTCGCCGCGGAGGGCGCGGCGTTCGACGCGGCCGGTGCGGGTCAGGTGGCATTCGACACCGAAGGTTGTGCGCAGCTCACGCCCGAGCAGAGCGCGGCGCTCGTCGGCCAGCTCGGCTCCGGCCCGAACAACGTTCCGCCCACGGACACCTTCGCTGGCCAGAACGTGCTGGCCTTGGTGATTCAGGTGAACAAGGCGGCGGTCGCCACCAACGGCCCGATCCTCGGGATCTGGGGCGCCACCCACATGGTTCAGTAACCGGTTGCCAGGAAAGCGAGAAAGACGATGAAAAAGCAGATTGCGCTCGCCTGTGTGGCGGGCTTGTTGATCGCGGGCGGCGCCTGTTCGGACGACGAGGACGACGACGGCGGGGCGATGGCGATGGCCGGCAACGCCGGCATGGGCGGGATGATGGCGATGGCGGGCAACGCCGGCAGTGGCGGGGCGGGGATGACGGGCGTGGGCAACCTGGCCGGCATCCGCGGTCCGCAGAATCCGCCGCCGCTGCCGGGAGGCACGCGCATCGATCGGGCCGGTCGGGTGGCGGTGACGGCGGCGCTGTACGGCGCCTTCCAGGCTCCCGATGACGCCGCCGACCTGCGCGACGAGTACAACGAGGGCGGCCTCGGCGGGGACTACGTCGACGTGATCGCGACGAGCCTCGGCATCTTGGACGGGCTCGACGCGCGCTGCGGTAACCAGCTGCTCGCCGGCGCGGCTCCCAGCGGGCGCTACGATGCGCTGGCCGGGGTGCTCGCCGACGACCAGCTGTACGTCAACAGTGACCGCACCAACTGCCAGCCGGGCGCCTACCTGGGCGTGGAGGCCGAGGTCGTGGGGGCCCTGCCCGAGGGCGACGGCTCGTGCGGCGGCCGGATTCCAGGGGACGACGTGGTGGAGCGCAGCTACTCGGTGCTCGCGGCCGGCGTGCTCGGCGGGGTCGACGACGGCGTGCCCTCGGACGACGCAACCCACGATCCGGACACCTTCCCGTTCTTGGCGGCGCCCTCTCCGTAGTGGATCGCAGGTCCCACGAAGTCGCACCCTGGAATCAGAAAAAGGCGTTTGGCGTCGAAAGGGTGCGAGAAGACGGAATCTCACGGTGAGAAGGCTCGCCGAGATTTGGGGACCCCAAAGGCTAGATGACGAAAAGTGCCCCGACAGCCGCTCGGCGGCAGTCCTCCTGGCGGAGGGTTGCCCCCGAGGCGGCGCGTATTTCGAGACAATTTGGGTGCCCAGGCGGCTCTTCCTCGCGGGGGTGGCCCAGAGCTTTCTTTTGGTGGGCCAGATGTTCCGTGCTCGGAGCGGCATGGCGCGCTGGGATGGGCGCGGCGCTGCTGGGGGCGCTCGGCTGTGACGACTCGGGCGCGAGCCCACCCGCCGCCGGGGCGCCTGCCACCGCGGTGCTGGCGAGCAAGCCGGCCGATGCTTGGATTCGGCGCGAGACGACCGACGCCAAGACGGCGCTGCGCAATCTCGATTCGCTGATTGCGGCGCGCGACCAGCAGGAGGCGGCCGGCTCGGCGCAGCTCGACGTGCGCGGGTCGCTGGTTTCGCTGCTGGTGCTGCGCGCGCGTATCACGGGCAGCTACGAGGATTTCGACCGCGCGGCGGAGGTCAGCGCGGGCATGGTGCGGGATGTTCCCGAGGCGGCGGCGGCGCGGTTGGCCCGGGCGGAGTTCCTCTCGGCGGTGCACCGCTTCGAGGAGGCGCTCGGCGAGCTCGAGCGGGCCGAGGCGCTGGGAGCCGAGGTGGCCACCGCGCGCGGCTTCATCCACGTCGCGCAGGGCCGCGAGCTGGAGGCGCTGAGGGCCGAAGCGGCCGCCGCGGCGCAGCGCCGGCCCGAGGTGACGACCTGGTCGCTGTTGGCGGCCGTGGAGGGGGCGCTGGGGGATTTCGAGGCTGCCGACCGGCACTACCAGGCGGCGATCGACGCGCACCTCGACGTCTCTCCTTTCATCCTCTGCCAGATCCTGTTTCAGCGCGGCGTGATGTGGGCGGAGCGGGCGGGGCAGCCCGAGCGGGCCCTGCCGCTTTACCGCGAGGTGGTGCGGCGCTTGCCGCACTTCGTCAGCGCGCAGGTGCACCTGGCCGAGCTCGAGGCGGCCGGCGGCGACGCGCAGGCCGCGGTCGCTCGGCTGCGCGGGGTGGCTCCGAAGACGACCGATCCGGAGCCGGCGTCGCGTTTGGCGGCGCTGCTGAAGGCGCAGGGTCGCTCCGGTGCGGAGCGCTTCGCGGCCCAGGCGCGGGCGGGCTACGAGCGGCTGCTCGAAAAGCACCGGGCGGCGTTTCTCGACCATGCCTCGGAGTTCTTCGCGGGGCCGGGCGGCGATGCCGAACGCGCCCTGCGGCTGGCTCAGGAGAACCTGGCGCTGCGCGACGGCGCGCGGCCGCGCCAGCTGTTGATCGCGGCGGCGGCGGCCGCCGGGGAAGGCCCGCAGCTGTGCCAGGCGCTGGTCGGGGCGCGCCCCTGGGCGAAGCGGAGCCCGCTGCTTTCGAGCGCGCTCACCGCGCACGCAGTGGCCTGCCCGGCGCTCGACGGGGCCGCGGCCCGATGACCTTTTCCATCTCGAGGGGGCCGCGCCGCATCGTCTGCCTCACGGAGGAGCCCACGGAAATCCTCTACGCGCTCGGCCAGCAAGACCGCATCGTGGGGATCAGCGCCTACACCGTGCGGCCCGGCGAGGCGCGGCTCGACAAGCCCGTGGTCTCGGCGTTCGTGGGCGGCAGCGTGCGCCGCATCAAGGCGCTGGAGCCCGACCTGGTGATCGGCTTCTCCGACATCCAGGCGAACCTGGCGCGCGAGCTGATCACCGAGAATCTGCAGGTACTGATCTTCAATCAGCGCAGCCTGCAGGAGATCCTCGACGTGATCCTCGACGTGGGGCGCCTGGTGGACGAGGGCGCGGCGGCCGAGCGGCTCGTGGCGGGCTATATCGAGCGGCTCGAGCAGGTGGCGGCCGCCGCGGAGGCGCGCGCCTGCGAGCGGGGTCGACCGCGGGTCTACTTCGAGGAGTGGGACGATCCGACCATCACCGGGATCCAGTGGGTGAGCGAGCTGATCGAGATCGCCGGGGGGGACGACATCTTCGCCGGGCGAGCCTCCGGCAAGCTGGCGCGGGAGCGTTTCGTGAAACGGAGCGAGGTGGTCGAGCTGGCACCCGAGATCGTGATGGCTTCGTGGTGTGGCAAGCGCTTCGATCGGGCCGGGTTCGAGGCGCGGCCGGGCTTCTCCGAGCTGCCCGCGGTGCAAGCCGGGCGGGTGCACGAGGTGCCCTCGGAGTTGATCTTACAGCCCGGGCCGGCGTGCCTGACGGACGGGCTCGACTTGCTCTTCCAGCTGATTGGCGCTGACCTCGAGCGCTGACGCGATCGGCTGGCTCGCGGCGCGCAGCGCGGAGGCGGCGGGGTGGGGCGCGCTGAGGGCGGCAGTCGCCTCGGACGCCGCACCTCGACGCACGGCTTGGCCGGCTCGCACCCAGCCCGCGAAGCGCTCAAGCAGGGCCAGCGCGGCGGCCGCGTCGCCCCGCAGGGCCAGGGCGATGGCCACGGCTTCCAGGGTGCAGGGTCCGCGGGCTTTGCGCCGCAGCGTGTAGGCGCTCGGCCAGGGGCGGGTCAGCCGTACCTCGGGCAGGGGTCGTGCGGCGGTGGTCAGGATGCGCCGGCGCAGGCGCTGGGCTTGAGCCCAGGTGCCGTCGGGGACGATCAGGGGCTCGGGCTCGCCCGGGCGCGCGAGGGCCCTCGGGGGCGGGGCGCCGCCGAGCCGCGCGGGCGCGGGCTCGTCGAGCGCCCGGGCCCCGGCGGTGGGAAACAGCAACTCGCCCTTCGGCGGCAGCGCATGCCGCAGGGGGCCCGCGCTCTCGCCCAGCACGTGCAGGGTGACCTGCTCGGGTAGCCACAGCCGCAGCAGTCGAGCGGTGTTCGAGGTGCTGCGCGCCTCGGCGGCGGGCAGCACGACGAGCACCTGGGTTTGGGCGTCGAGCGGCGGGTGCGCGCCGCACAGGCACAGCGGCGCGGGCAGCCCGCAGCCGTCGCAGCGCGCTCGACCGAAGCCGCGCTGGGGTCGACCGCTGCCCGCCCGCAGCCGCCGCGGCGTGTCGCTCACCGCGCCGCCCCGGCCTGCTCGGCGAGTCGCGCCGGGGCGGCTCGGAGGTAGACGCCGTAGCGGTGCGCCTCGTCGAGCGGCAGCACGCTCGCCAGCTCGAACGCCTCCGCCCCGGCTTGCGAACGCAGCCGCTGCTCGACGACGCGGGCGAAGTGCCCGCTCGGGAGCGCTTCTCCCGGGTGGCCTTCGGCGTCCGGGTGCAGCAGCGCCACCACGGCGTCCACCTGGCGATCGAGCAGCCAGCCTTCGGGCAGCCGCTTGCTGGTGTGGCCGCCCGGCAGCCGCGCGACCCGCGGATCGGTCAGCCCGGCGAGGTCGGCGATGGGCCCTGGCGTGGCCGCTCCCACCCAGCCCACGTCGAGCGCCGCCACGCGGGTGCGGCCGGCCAGCAGAGGGCGGGCCCCCGCCACCAGCGCCTCGCGCTTGCCCATCACGGCGCGCACGGAGGAAAGCTGGGCGGCGTGGAGCAGGGCGGCGCAGGCGCCGAACCCGAGCAGCCGCGCGCCGCGCTCGAGGCCGCTCGCCCGCTGCAGCTGCTCCGAGGCCACCAGCAGCAGCGAGGGCAGCACGGGCACGGCCAGCCGCCACAGCGGCATCCAGTCGCCGCCGACGCCGAGCAGCACGCCCACGTGAACCGAAAAGGCGGCGAGCCGCGCTCGGCTCAGGGGGGAGAGGGCCGCCAGGGCGCGGCGCGTGGGGGGCGCGCACAGGTACGCGGGGCCACTGAGAAACACCGCCCCGAACGCGTAGCGCAGCCCGTGCGACGCGTCCGACGGCTTGGCCAGTACGGCGAGCGGCGCGGCGCGCCCGAACACCTCCGCCCGCACGGCGGCCACGATCAAGGCCGGCAGCAAGGCCAGCAGGCCGGCGAGCAGCCACTGCTTGCGGCCGGCCCCGCGGGCGACGGCCGCGCCCAGGGCCAGCGCCGCCGCCCACGGCGCGAGCTCCGGCCGCAGCGCGGCGGCGAGGCCGCCGGCGGCGAGGCCGCCGAGGCTTCCGCCGGCGGCGAGCGTGCAGAGCGCCATCACCAGCCCGGTTTCCATGCCCGCGCCGGCCCAGGCGCCGAGCGGCAGGCAGCTCGCCAGGCACAGGAGGGGGACGACGACCCCCCAGGTCCGGCTCCCGGACGTGTGGGGTGGCACGAAGCGCGACCGGTTGCCGAGCCAGGCCGCTGCGGCGAGCCAGCAGCCCGCGCCCAGCCAGCGCGCGGCGAGTAGCCCAGCCCAGGGGCCCGCTCGCGACAGCGGGGCGAGCAGCAGAGCCCACCCCAGCGGCGTGACGCAGTCCACCACCGGACCCTCCGGGTTGAAGCGGTAGCCGAGCCCGATCGCGAGGTGGTGCGCGACCCGGGTGGATATCAAGGCATCGTCCACGCTAAACCCCCAGGTTATCCACAGGCCGAGCGCGGCGCTCCCGAATCCTCCGAGGGGAGCGGCGAATCTCATCGACATCATTGATGATTTTTGCGTCCGAGAGAAATCGGCAGGCAAAACTGCCTGGGGATAAGTCTCGGAAATTGCGTGCTGGACCGGCTGGGCCGGTGCCTCACGCGGTGACTTCGACCACCGCGCCGCGGCCCGCGCCGAGCGCCTCGGCGGCGCTGCCATCGCGCCGCGCGATCTCGAGCACGCCGAAGGAATTGATCAAAGCGACCAGGCCGCCCGGGCCCGCGTCGGCGTAGGTGCGGACGACCGGGATGCTGCGTTCTCCGAGCTGGACCCGTCGAGCCGCGGCGAGGTGCTCCGCCTCCAGGTTCGTCATCAAGTTCCCGAAGCGGTCGATGGTCACGATCTCGCCGCGCACGTCCCCGCTCGGCAGCCGGGCGGCGAGCGGCAGCGCGCACGGGGCCGGTTCGATCGGGGGCCCGAGCTGCTCGAGGCGCTTGCGGCCGGAGCTCAGCAATGCGGCCACGGGCGCCATGCGGTCGCGCCCGTGGAAGGTGGCGCTGCCCGACGCCAGGCCCAGCGCCTCGCAGTCGATCGCCCGCACGTCGCCCGCCGCGCCCGAAGCCACCGCGTCCGGCAGCAGGCCCGCGTCGGGCGCGACGAAGTAGTGCCCCTGCAACCGGGCCGCGAGCAGCGCCCGGCCGGTGCCCACGGCGGGGTCGACCACGATCAGGTGCACGGTGCCTTCGGGAAACCACGGGTAGCAGCGCTGCACCCAGAAGGCTGCCTCGGTGGTCGCTTGCGGCTCGATGCCGTGGCACAGGTCCACGATGCGCGCCGTGGGGTGGCCGCGCAGCAGCACGCCGGTCATCACCCCGACGAACGGGTCGCTCAAGCCGAAGTCCGTCAGCAGCGTGACGATGCCGCTCGGCGCGGGCGTGCTCACCGCGCCCTCCGCGGGGACCCGGCTGCCGGGGCATGCGCCGCTCGGGGCGCTCGCCGGGCGGTGCGACCGCCCCTCACGCCCGCTCCGGCGCGCTTCGCCAGCGCGTGAGGCGACGCGGCCACTGGCCGTCGCCGCCCCGGTGGGCCGCGCGCAGGGCGGCGGTCGCGTACTTCTGCAGCCACTGCAACGACTCGGGGGGCTCCGCCGCCCAGCGTACCTCGCCGCTGTCGACCTGCACGTGTGCCTGCGTGTGGTGACGCGCCTCGGCGGCGGACAGCTCCGCGTCGTAACGCACGACCGTGGCGGAGGCTTCGGTGAGCTGCAAGCGAAGGCGTCCGCCCCGTTCGGGCTGGCTCGATTCGGATGTCACGGGCGCCGATCTACCACGCCGGGCGCGGCCGTAGGGCGTTCGGCTGCGCGGGTCGCCGGGCGGCGGTGCCGCTGCCAGCGGATCGAGCATTCCGTCTGGACAATCGGCTTGTGTCCAGAGCGAAATCGATGAAGGGTTTCAGCGTGTCGCCGAGACGCATCGCCGAACGATGGGTTGTGCGCTGGCGTTCGACCCACCGGGGGGCTCTGGCGCTCGACGTGCTCGGCTCGGCGTGGGCGCTCGCCAGCTCGGGGGCGATCAGCGCGATGGCCTTCGACTTGTTTCTGGCCTCCATCCCGCTGCTCGCCCTGCTCGGCTGGTCGTTGGCCCGCGTGGCCGAGCTGCACCCGGACGAGCTGCTCGACGCGACGCGGCTGTTCGAGCTGGCTCCCGCTCAGGTGCAGCAGGTCGTCGGCGATCACACGCACCGGTTCGGGGCGCACGTGGCGCCGCTGGTGCTAGCCGGGTCGCTCTGGCTGGCTTCCAACGCGCTGCACACGCCGATGGTCGTGCTGGAGCGCGCCCTCGACGCGCCTCGGCGGCTTTGGTGGCACCGCCGGGGGATTTCGCTCGCCTGCATCCTGGCCATGCTGGCCGCCGTGGCCGCGGGCACCAGCCTTTCATTTTCGCTGATGGGCGGCGCGCCGGCGCTGTTGCGGGCGCTGCGCTACCCCGGCGCCGAGCTGCCCAGCGTGGAGCTGACGGGGCTCTGGGTGGGCGGCCTACTGCTCACGATCCTGGTGGCCGGCTTCTTTCGGGTGGTGGTACGGCGGGGGCCGCCGCGCCGGGTCTGGCCCGGGTGCCTGCTGACGATGGCGCTGGGGAGCGCCGCCTCGGTGTTGCTCGGCGCGTACGTCACCAACATCTCGAGCCTGGCCGTGTACTACGGCAGCCTCACCGCGGTCGCAGTGTTCCTGTTGTGGTTGTGGCTGTGCAGCGCGGCCCTGCTGCTGGGCGCGGTGTTGAACGCTTGCCTGGAGGCCCGAGAACGCGAACGGACCGATTCGTCGGACTGATTCGGGCTCCGGTCGGTGCGCCGCCTCGTCGCGCAACGCTCGCCGACGGGCACGGTTGCTCGGCGGCGGGCACGGTTGCCCGGCGGCGTCCGGACCCCTCGAGAGGTCGCGTTCGCCGCGGCGGGCCGTGCCAGCTCGGGCGGAGTTTGCCTCTAGCGGCGCCCGCGAGGATGTCCTATGCCGCTGGCAAGTGGGCGTTTCTGCGCCCATGGCGTATTCGGGCCCCGCGCCGGCGGGGCGGGCCATGTTCGGGCCCCGCGTCGGCGGGGCGGGCCATGTTCGGGCCCCGCGCCGGCGGGGCGAGCCATTCAGTCGAGCGAAATCCCCTGCGGCAGCTTCGCCGGGGTGTCCCCCCGGGGGTCGCTGCGGGCCGCGGTCGTCAGGTCGCTCGAGGGGCGACGTTCCGGGCGACTCGGGCGAGCCCCACCCGGGGTGCTTACAAGGAGTCTCATGAGTACCAAGCGCACGAAATTTCTCGGCTCGGCCTTCGGCGCGGCGTGGGTCGCTGGCCTGCCCGCGCTGGCCGTCGCCCAGGAATCGGGCGGAAGCGCACCGCCGCCGCCCGAGAAAAAAGGGAAGATGTCGATCGTGGTGCCCGACGTGCCGGAGCCCGTGGAGCGTACGGTGCGGCGCCACGAGGGCTTCTATCTGCGCACGAGCCTCGGGTTGAGCTCGCTCGGGGGCAGCCTCACCGGCGGCGTCGACGCCAGCGAGGACGCCACGACCGGGGGCCTCGGGGCCAACCTCTCGGTGCTGGTTGGTGGCGCGCCGGACGCGGGCTTCGCCATCGGCGGGGGCCTTCAATACAATCTGCAGCTGACCGGGGACTGGGAGGACGACCGGGTCGGGGAAGTGTCGAGCGAGCTCAACACGCTGATCGTCGGCCCCTTCGTCGACGGTCACCCCGATCCGCAACGGGGCTGGCATTTCGGCGGCACCGTGGGCCTGGCCCATGCCGCGATCGGCTTCGGAAGCCGGGACGACACCGCTCTCGGCATCGGAGGCGGGGCTTGGCTCGGGCACGACGCTTGGGTGGCGCGGGAGTGGTCGATGGGCGGCATGCTCCGCTTCGACGCGCTGCGCGCCTGGGGCGATGACGACCTGGCCGTCACTTCGTTCCTGCTCTCGCTCCAGCTGACGGCGCTGATGCACTGAGCCGAGCGACCTGGCCGTGCCGCCCGGCGCCGCGTTTCAGGCGCGGAATGCCGAGCGCGGCGGAAGGGCCCGGACGTGGGCGAGTGCCTGGTTGCCCGGTCGGGCTTCCAGGCCGTCGAAGTCTAGCTCGGTGTGGGCCGGTTCGGTCCACGCCACGACGACACTGTCTCCTTCTTCGGATGCGACGTCGCCGAAATGCATCAGGTCGACGACCACCCCCTCGAGCAGATCCTCGGAGTGCACGAGGCGCTGGGCGGAAGCAATCGGGCGCGCGTAGGGGCCCGGCCGCCCCTCGATCAGCTCGCCGCGCCGATAGGCCTGCACGACCAGGCGCAAGCTGGCCGCGTGGCGGGGCGGCGTTTGCTGGACTTCCACGCGCCAGCGCTCGAGGCCACCGAGGTCCGAGGAGGTGTCGGCCAGCAAAGCCGTCCACGAGGCGTCGCCCGGCAGCGCGGGGTACCGCGCGGCAAGCGGGGCCGGCATCGAGGGAATGCTCATCGCGCTCGGGGGCAGAGTGGTCATGGGAGATTGGAAAGCAAGTTGCGTTCCATATCGCCGCCACCGTTCAATTGCGCAGTGCTCGCTCACGGCCGCCGCGGCTCGCGGCGCGCCCCATCGCGCCGGAAAGGCCCGCTGCCGCCGCGCGGAATCCCCGTCGATATCTGACACATGGGGTGAGGACGCGGCGATTTCGGGCCCGTCGGGGGGAGGCTCGGCTCGTGCCACGACTGACTTCTCTGTCGCAGGGTCGCTCGGGACCGGTGAGGTCGCCACGACCTGGGTCGGAAGTCAGACGGACTCGTCGCAGAGGGCGCGAAGCCCGGCGCCGCGCAGCTCCGCGATGGCCGCCGCCCGATCCTCGGCCCCGAACACCTTCGAGCCGGTCACCAACACGCGCGCACCCGCACCCACCGCGGGGCCCGCCGTCGTGCGCGAGATGCCGCCGTCCACTTCCAGGTCGATTTCGCGGCCGCTCTCGTCCGCGAGGCGGCGCAGGTAGCGAATGCGATCGAGCTGGCCGGCGAGGAAGCTCTGACCCGAGCGGCCCGGGCGGACGCACAGCGCCAGGATGACGTCCACGTGCTGGATTACCGGGGCAACCAACCTCACGTCTTCGTCCGGCGCCACGGCCACGCCGGCGCGCGCACCCAACTCGTGGATGCTGGCCAGGGTGGCGGCCAGGTCGGGCGTGGCCGTCGGATGCACCGTGAGGATGTCTGCGCCGGCGTTCGCGAAGGCCTCGACCTGTGCGTCGGGGTTGTCGATCATCAGGTGGATGTCCAGCGTCAGGTCGGTGGCTTTTCGCGCAGCGGCCACCGTTGCCGGCCCAAATGACAGGAACGGCGCGAAGTGCCCGTCCACGATGTCCACGTGGATCCAATCGGCACCGCCAGCCTGCACCTCCTCGATCTCCTCGGCGAGCCGCCCGAGATCGGCGCTCAGAATCGAGGGAGCGATGCGCAGCAGTGCCGACATGCGCGCGGCATACATGACGGCGCGTCGGAAGGCCAGGGCTGTGGGCTCCCGGGGGGATCCGTCGACGGGCCAGCGCCGAATCACGTGCCGCACTGGGACGCACGGTGGCCTTCGTCGCCGCGCCCCGGGGGCTGGCGAGCGGCGCGCGCGGCCCCGCCGCAGCGACGCAGAGCCCGAGAGCGGGGCTCAGCCGTCGGACGCGCGGACCCGCGCACGACGGGCGCGGGCTACGAAAAATCCGCTCGCCGCGTTCCGCCCGCGTGCGCGGATTCGCGCTCGGCCCCGCGCGGGCGCGTCGTGTGCTCCGCCCGAGCCCTCTGTGCTGCATCGCGCCGCGCGACCTGTGGCAGGTCGCCACGCTTTCGCATTCCAAGCGGCGATTCGCGCCGCCTCACTCGGGTGGTTCACCGGAGAGCGCGTACGTACATGTGGGAGAAACCGTGCGAATGTCTTTCCAAAAAGGCCGCGACGCATTTGTCATTTTCGCCGGACGACGGGCGGAAGACAGGCAACTTTCCATGTGCCGTCTGGACCACACGTTCTAGTCTTTCGGGGCTCCCGGCGCACGACGACGGGGGCGCTGACCGCAGGAGCTTCATGATTACTCGTCCTCTAGGGAAGAAGGATTACGACCATATCGTTCAGGTGATTGATCGCTGGTGGGGAGGTCCGACAGCGGCGCTCGCTCACCCCGTCTTCTTCTACGAGCTCGGCTCCTGCGCACGCGTGGTGGAGCACGAGGGCACGCTCGTGGGGTTCTTGTTCGGGCTGATCACCCCCGGCGTACCCCGAACCGGGTACGTTCACCTCGTCGGCATTCACCCGGATTACCGGCGCCGCGGTGTCGGCAAGGTGCTCTACCAGGCCTTCGAGGAAGAGTGTCGCTCGCGCGAGTGCACACGGATGAAGGCGGTGACGACCACGGGAGACGACGGATCCATCGCGTTCCACCAGGCGCAGGGCTGGGATGTGGCGAACGTCGAAGACTACGCGGGGCCTGCGCGGCCGCGCGTCGTTTTCATCAAGACACTGGCCTGAGCTTCACGCGGGGCGCCGGCGTCGCGGCGCGTCGTCCTCACCGGGACGCGGGCTCCAGCCACACGGGGCGTCGCCGCGCCGTCGTCGTCATCGAGCGGCCGGCGCGCGGGGTGGCCGCGAGGCGTGCGGTCGGGCGTCGTCTCGCGGCGGGCCGGAGCTCTGTGGGGGCCCGGCGGCACAAGCGCTCCAGCCGGGCGTCGCCCGACCCCATCCGAGCGGGCCCGCTCAGAATTTGATCGAGACCGTCTCCGTTTCTCCGGTTCTCACGAATTGCTGCGCTCGCCTTCGACCCTTCTCCGGGTGAATGAAGACGATCGTCTGCATGGTGTTGCCGGGCACGAGCAATCCCACTTTGGGGGTGGTGCCCACGGGCCGCCCGTTGAGGATGACGTTGGCGCGCGGGATCGATCGGAGCGTCAGCCGCCCCTGCGTGCCGTCGCCGAACGTGCTGGCCTTCGATGAGCGCTTCTTCGAGCGAGCCCGCCTCCTTTTTTTCTTCCGCGCCGCCTTCTTGCTGGCCTGATTGCGGCTGCGGGCTACGCCGCGGCGCAGATCGATCTCGATGATCTCGCGAGGCTGCCCGACCTCGACCTCGATCTCCGTCGTGAAGTCGCGAAAGCCGGGCTTGCTGGCGGACAGCACGTGCGGCCGCCCGGGCTCGAGCTCGAGCTCGGCGGGAAAGTCGAGCAGGAAGGCGTCGTCGAGCGTGACGGAGGCTCCCCGGCTGCTGGAGGCGAGTTGGATGGTCACCAGCCCCTTGGTGGAAACGGGCGGAGTCGGCAGCACCTCGATCTGCTCGCCCGCCACCACGTTCACGGGCTTCTCCACCGCCACGCGGCCGTCGGTGCCGACCAGCCGCAGCCAGTGGCGGCCCGCCGAGAGCCCGGGGACCGTCTGGGGAAGGCGCCCGATGCGGGCTTCGTCGACGAACAGGGTCAGGGCCTGTTCGGCGGCGGGTACGACGATCGAGCCCGCTTTCGGTCTGGCCACCACCCGCGAAAGGCGCAGCGTGTGGACGCTTCGCCTGCCGGCTTCGACCTCTGCGACCTCCTCGGTGTCTTGCATGCCCTTGCCGGTGGCCGTGATGGTGTGCGGCCCGGGCTTGAGCTCGGATATCTGGCAGGGTGACTCGTGGCAGGTGACCGATTCGTCGATCGTGATCTCGACCTCATCGACGGCGCTGCCGCCGGGGCCTTGCGCGTTGACGACGAGCTGCCCGGTGGTGGGCACGGATAGGCGGTAGACCAAGAGCCCGAGCGTCGCGAGCAGCATCACGGTGGCCACGGCCCACAGCGCCTTCGGGGAGGAAAGCGGGCCGCGGCGGGCGGGGGGCGCCACCTGGGGCGGCACCCCGGGCAGGTACTCCCCCGTGGGGAGCTGGATGCCCACGCCGGGCTTCCCGAAGCCGTCGGGAAGCTCGATGCGCATCGTCGCCTTGGAGGCGCGGGCCGCGCGCTCGCGCGCCTCCGCTTCCGGCGAGCTGGCCTCGTCGGCGATCATCACGGACGGCAGGCTGTGGTCATCCGGCGAGCGGGCGGAGGGAACGGCGGCGATCACGGAGGCGTTGTCGACGGGCTCGCCTTCGGCGGCCGCCCCCCCCATGATCGGGCTGGCGGGCGGAGCGCTCTCCCGCGCGACCTCCTCGCTCTCCGGCGCGGCGCCGTGCACGGCGCTCTTGAGCGTCGCGACGAGCTCCGGCCTGCGCGCTGCCGGGAGGTCGACCGGCGACTCCTGCCCCGGCGCGCTCGCGGCGAGCGCCTCGCTCGAAGCGGGCGCGTCGCCCGGGCTCGCTGCGCCCGGGCCTGGCGCCTCGGCGGAGACGGCGGGGCTGCCAAATGCCGCGAGCGGGCGGGCGAGCCGCGCCTCGTCCGGCTCGCGCTGCAGGTCGAGCGGCACCGTTTCTTCCACCGACTCGAGCTCCGAGGCGGCCGGAATGGGCGGGCTGGGCTGCGGCATCCCCACGGACGACGGCCGCGGCGCCGAGGGCTCGGACGGGGGAGCGAGGGGCGGCTTGGGCACCGCGCCCACCGAGGGCATCTCCCCCGCGGGCAGCTCCTCGGAATCGGTTGCGGCCGGTGAGGAAGCTAGCGGCGGGCCAGGGGGATCGGCCAGATCGGCCGGCCGTGGCTCGGGTTTGGAGAGGCCGACCGCGGTCGGCGCCGCGTTCTCCGGCGGCTCGGGCCGGGTGAGCCCCACGGCGGTTGGCGCATCGTGCTCGGGCGCGCCGAGGCCGGCGACCCCCAGGCTGGTCGGTTCGGCGTGCTCGGCGGGCTCGGCGTTCGCCTCCCCCCCGCCGGGCGGCAGCCCGATCGGCGTCGAAATCGCGGCAGCGACCTCGGGGACCGCGGGCGGCTTCGGGATGTCGATGGCCGGCGAGGAAGCTGCTGCTGGGGGGCGGGGCGTCTTCGCCTCGTGCAGGATGGCCGCCGAGCTCGTCTTCGGGGTGTTGCGCTCGAACTCGGCCGCCGTGGGCGAGGAGGCTGCCGCGCCCGGCTGGGGTGGTGCCTCGAGCGGGCGGGCGGACGCCTCGGCCGCCGACCCCGCGGGCGAGAGCCCCGCGTGCAGCGCCGCCTGCGGAGACGAGGGTGGCCTGAGCTCGCCTCGCGCCGGGGCCGGGTCGCCGCCGGTGGGGCGCGGGGGAGCCACGACGCGTGCAGGGCGCGAGCTCGACGCGGGGCGGGGCGGCGCCGCCCCGCCCGGGGCGCGCGAGCCCGTGGGCGGGCGGCTCGACCAGAATTCGCCGGTCCCCGGCGGGTCCAGATCCAGGCTGCCCGCGGGCGGGGGCGCCGAGTCGAACAGGTCGCTCAGCACCAACTTGCGCTCCGGCGCCTTGAGCTCGCGCCCCGAGGGGCGCGGGGGGCCGCTGCTGGTCGGCCGCGGCGGGGCGACGCTGGCCGCGGCCTCCGGCTTCGCGCGACCCATCGATGCCGCCGGGCTGCTCGCCAGGGATCGACCGCTCGACGTACCCCGGGGCGGCGGAGTGCTCGCGCGAATGCCAGGAGTGATCGGCCGCGGGAAGTTCGAGCCTCCGGCCTGCGAGGCTTCCTCCTTGACCGCGTCTTCGTCCTGTGCCGCCTCGTCCGGCTCGGCCGCGTCTGCCAGCTCGGCGTCCGCTGCCGGCGACGCGCCTTCTCCCTGCTCCGTTCCGGGCGAGTTCTTGCCCAGGGCGGGCTCCGAGCCTTCGGAGGGCTCGTCCCCCTCGGAGTCTTCTCGCGTCGCTTCGTCGACGCTCCCGGTACCAGTCGGCTTGCTCAAACGAACTCCAGCGGCTTGGGCGGGCGCGAGGGCGCGCGCCTCTGTGAACGCAGCCATACCGTATCCCGCAACCCGAGTCATCAATTGGGCAGGGCGGCTGCCTTGCCGGCCGCAGTGCTGGGGCGCAGCCCCGCGCACGACCCCGGGCGGTCGCGGCGTCGGCCCCCACGCCGCGTCGCGTTTTCCCTGCGGGACGGCCGCGCCCGGAGCCGCGGCTCGCGTATGCCTCTGCTTCGGGCCCTGGGAGCGCGAACAGCTACCCGCCGAGCGCGCGGGACCCGTTCTCCATCCGCCGCGCCGGCGGGTCCGGGTTGCCTATCGAAGTCGCCGCGCGCCGCCTCGGTGGCATTCGTCTTGCCGTATGGCTCGGGCGTTTCCGGGCGCAGCGCGTCGCGGCGCAGGCGGCCGCGGAGGAATCGCCGTCGCGCCGGGGCGTCGGCTACGGCGCTTCGGGGCCCGGCTCGCGCCACTCCACTTCGAGCCGGCGGAGCCATCCCTTGTCCGCTTCGCGGTCCGCGTAGAAGAGAGCGCTTCGACCCAGCGCGAGCCCCGGCCCGTCGAGGGGCGCGATGCCACGCCGGAGCAGTAGCCGGGCGACGCCGGCGCTGCCCGGTACCCAGCGCACGGCGCCCAAGTGCGGGCCAGCGGCGGGGCGCAGGTCGATGGCGGCGTGGCACTCGCCCGGCTCACACTGGGCCGAGAGCGCGCGTGCGGGCGACGGCAGCTCGACGATCGTGTGGGGCTCCCCCTCGCCGCGGCTCCCGCTGCCGAGCACCAGCTCGCGCAGCCTCGCGCCTCGCTCTTCGCCCCACACCAGGGTAGCCCCTTCGCCGCGCTCCGCCAGCGCCACGGGGCCCAAGCCCTGGCCCTTGCCCTGTGTGACCACCCGCGGCGGCCCGAGCGGCTCGGCGTCACTCGGGCTCAGCTCCGTGAGCGTGAGCCGTTGCTCGGCGTGGGCTTCCCCTTCGACCAGCGCCATCCAAACGCGCGTGCCCGCTCGCAGCAGGGCCATGTGTTGCACCGGAGCGCCTTCCGAGCTTGCCTCGCGTTGCCGCGCACCGCGACCCAGCGTGCTGGTGAGCTTGCCGAGCCAGGCCGCAGGATGGCCGGCGCGGGCGTCGACCCACCCCGCCAAGAAACCGTCCTCCAGCGCGACCGCGCAGACGCTGTGCACCTCTCCGGGCGCCTTGGTGAGTATGCGCTGCATCACGCGCTGCCCGCCGCGGCCGACCAGGGTGGCGAAGACCTCCGGCTGCACCGTGTCGAGCGCGGACCAGACGACCAGAGCGCGGTCCGGTGGCGCCGGCGCCATCGCCACGCCTCCCACGCTGCGCGCGCGGTAGGACAGCACCGTCGGCTCGGACGTGGCTTGCCCGTCGGGCCCGAAGGGGGCGATCCGAAGGATGGCTCGGATCGGTGCCAGGCGACCATCCGGCGCTGGCGTGCTGCGCGTTCGGTAGGGCGTGTTCGGGTCGAACTGCGTCAGGTAGGTGACGAGGGTCGTGTCGTCCACGCGAGCCGTGGCGATGCTCGCGAGCGGGTCGGCGCTGGCCACCGCGCGCATCGCGTGCAGGCGCGGCGCGGCGACCACCGTGGCCGCGCGCGCGGCGGGTGCGAAGCGGCTGGCGCGAGGGCGCAGCTCCACCTCGTGCACGGGCACGGGCGCCTGGGCCGGAGCGGCCAGCGCCGAGCACGGCAACTGGGAGCAATCCAGGCCCCACGCGAGAGCGGCGGCCGAGCCGCCGTCTGCGAGCCGGACGGGCTCCGAGCCCACCACGCGCAGCTGCTCGTCGAGCTCGACGAATACCGGGACGCTCGCGCCCCCGCACGGCTGCCGCTCCGCCTCGCAGGCCGGGGCCACGGTCAGCGCTCCGAGCCCGCGGGGGCTGCGGGCCAGCTCCGGTCTACGTTCGGCCGGGCCGGTGTAGATCAGCTGGGCCCGCTCTTCGCTCAAGCGGGCGCGGCTCGAGAGGCGGGCCAGCCACAGCTCTCGCTGGCCGAGGGGGGCCTGGCCGGGACTCTCCCAGGCGAGAAAACCGTCCTGGTTCGGGGAGACTGGGGCCACGAGTTGTACGAGCCGTTGGGGGCCCCGATCTTCGAACAGCGGCCGGGGCGGTAGGGTGGGGCGCCCGTCCGAACCGACCGCGACCGCGTGCAGGGTCGGCTCGAGCCGCCGAGGCGGGTTCTGGGTCCACGCGATCACCAGCTGCGAGCCGATCACCGCCGCATCGATGTCGGCCCCCAAGCTGGGGTGCGCGGCGAGCTCGCGAGCCGTCAGCTTGTCGCCCGTGGCGTCGAAGAAGCTCAGGCGCAGCTTGCGATTCGGGCTGCCGGCTTCTCCTTCCACGGTGGCGACGGCCAGGCTCTCCTCGAACCAGACGGCTTGCCAGGCGTACACGCCGGTGCGCAGCGGGGTCGCGGCTTTCGGCACTCCGCCGACCTCGATTGGCGCCGCAAAGAGGTCGGCGGAGCCGCCCGAGTGGGTCGCCCACAGGGCTAGCACTTGGTCGTCCGCGCGCACCGTGTCGAGCCACAGCACCTCGGAGCGGCTGTGCAGCAGCGTGGTCGGCGCGGCGATCAGCTCGCCGTCGCGGCCCAGCGTCATCGTTTCGAGGCGCGTGCCGGTGGGTGAAGGGCTGCTGACGAGCACGACGAAGCCCTCCCGGCTCGGCGTGATCTCCACCACCCCCACGTGGCTCGGCGCGTCGGCTACGGCGGGCGCGGCCGCGGCGCGCCACGGAGCGTCGAGGCCGCGCGTGGCCACGAACCACTTTCGGCTGCCGTCTTCTCCCGGCGCCGCCCACAACGCCAGCTGCCCCGCGGGGCTCGAGCTGCGGTAAGGGCCGAACGTGCCTTCTGCCACCCGCCCCACGAGGGAGGAGTCGAGCGCCCGCTCCTCGTCGCCGGAGCCTTTCGCGCCTTCCCCCTCGAGGGGGCTGTCTTCGGTGGCGAGAGGGGTGACCGTGAGGGGAGGGGAGGTGCTCGGCGCCTGCGGCGGAGCGCTCGGGGCGCAGCGCACCAGGGCGGTCGCCAGGGCGAGAGGGGCGGCAATTCGGCGCATCGTCGCACCGGGCACTGCCGCGCCGCCGGGGCCGACCGCGGAGTGGGTCAAGCTCGCGAGTTTCCCCCGGATTCCCGGGGCGGAGGCACTGCCGAGCGGCGCGTCGACGCGACGGGGGGGACGCCGCGCGCGCGCGCGCGGCGCAGGGTTTGGAAGGGATGGTGACGGCAAGTGTCGAGCAGGCACGACCCCTCATATCAAAGCGTGGTGCGCAGGCGAAATCGCTGTTTATTGAAGCAACCGCCGGGGTGGGCAGGCCAATGGCTTTGTAGCAAAGTTGCCAGACGGGATGGCCGTTGACCCAATTGATGTTCCCTAGCTGTTCTGCCTATGGTCATCGCGGGGGCGCCCTGGCGTTGGTTCGCGTGTCGAAAGGCCCGAGCGGTCCCCGGCAGGCGAGGTGGGGGAGAAGCCGCATTTTCAACCCGGCATTCGGCTCCACCCAGCCGACCGCCGGACGGGAAGGAAGACCGCCAGCTGAAGAGTGGGACCCGATCCCCGCGGCCGCCGCCGCGATCCGCCGTGGGGCTGCCGCGGCGGCGATCGGCTCAACGCTGCCGAGCCGCGGTGTATGGTGGCGATGCCGATGAAAGCTGATCCGTCTCGAATGTTGCTTCCCCTCGCGCTGGTCGTGGCGTCGGGGATCGCGGCCTACTTCGCCGCGCCCGCCGCCGCGCAGGCCGTGGTGATCTGTGCGGTGGGGGGTCTGGCGGCAGTCGCGATCAGTTCGCGTGGGGGCGGCAACGAGACCCAGGTCGAGGAGCTTCGTCGGGCGGCGCGGGCGGCCCGGCAAGGCCAGGAAATGGACGCTCCCGGCGGCGCCTCGCCGACGGTGGCGCGGGCGTACGACGAGCTGTCGCGAGTGGCCGAGCGGGTGGCCGAGGCGAGCAAGGAGCGCACCGAGCTGGCCCACTTGCGCGAAGAGCGCGCCGCACGGGACGCGGAGCTCGAGCGGCTCCGAGAGTCCGAGCACCGCGGCGAAGAGGAGCTGAATCAGCTGCGCGAGCGGGCCCGGCAAAGTGCGGTCGAGGTGCGCGAGCTGTCCGCGCAGCTGGAGGCGGCCAGCGGCGCCATGCGGCTTTCGCCGGAGTTCATGGAAGCCCGCGAGCACCTGGTTTCGGGGCTCGAGGAGCTCGCCTCCAGTGTGCACGCCGGCACCGAAATGGGAACGGGCGTCACCGCGCGCATCTCGGAGCTGCTGACGGCGCTGCGCGAGATCGCCGAGCACGTCGAGGTGTTGGCCGCGCGCGCCGAGGAGAGCAGCGCTCAGATCCAGAACATGACGGCCACCACCGATCAGGTGGCGGAGAACATGGGCGAGCTCGGGGTCTCCGTGCGCGAGTCGGTGGCTTCGATCGAAGAGATGACTTTCTCCATCAAGGAGGTCGCGAAGAACGTCGACGCGCTCTCGCTGACGGCCGAGGAAACCAGCGCCAGCATGAACCAGATGGATGTCTCCATCGACCAGGTTCAGTCGAACGCCAACGAGACCTCGCGCCTCTCCGAGGAGGTCACCCGGGATGCCGAGCACGGCGCCGAGTCGATCCTCAAGACGATCGGCGAGATCTACCGCATCAAGGAGAGCAGCCAGGAGGCCGTGGCCGTGATCTCGAACCTGGGCTCCCGCATCGACGCGATTGGCCAGATTCTCAACGTGATCGACGAGGTGGCTGAGCAGACCAACCTGCTCGCCCTCAACGCCGCCATCATCGCGGCCCAGGCCGGTGAGCACGGCAAGGGGTTCGCCGTCGTCGCCGAGCAGATCAAGGATCTGGCCGAACGATCGGGGGCGAGCACCAAGGAGATCGCCGATCTGATCAAGACCATTCAGTCCGAGAGCCGCAACGCCATTCAAGCGGTGGAACGCGGCGCCCAGAACGTCGATCGCGGCGTGCAGGTGTCCAACGAGGCCGAGCGCGCCCTGAAGAAGATTCTGGAGAGCTCCGAGAAGAGCACTGACATGGTGCGCGCCATCGCCCGGGCCACCGTGGAACAGGCGAAGGGCAGCCGCCAAGTCACCGATTCGATCGGGCGCATCGCCGAGACGGTGCAGCAAATCGCGGCGGCCACGGCCGAGCAGGCGCGTGGCTCGGAGCTGATCATGACGACGGGCGAGCGGATGCGCGGCATCTCCCAGCAGGTCGAGCGCTCCAGCCAGGAGCAGGCGCGCGGTGGTCGGCAGATTTCCCAGGCCATCGAGAGCATTCGCGCCATGGCCGATCGGCTCACGTCGTTGCACCGCGAGAAGAGCCGCGAGGTCCAGTCCGCTCTGGGGGAGACACAGCGCATGGGCGACATGGCCCGCGAGCAAGCGTCTCTGGTCAGCCAGTTGCGCGCCCTCGGCTCGCGTCTCGACGAGTAGCGCTCGCTCGCCGGCTCGGCGGGGGGGGCGGGCTCGGCCGGCGGCGGGCTCGGCGCGGGGGCTCAGCGGGCGGCGCACCCGGTGCCGCTGGGATCGAGCGACGCCTCCACGGAGTGGCTGCCGAGCGGCGCGTCATAGGGGATCACCAGCCGGCCTCGCAGGCGCCCCTGGCCGTCGCTGACGAGGGTTCCGATGTCGACTCCGCCCGCCGGCTCGGGGCTTGCGCCCGCAGAAATGCCCGACGCGCGCCCCGGCACCAGGCGAATGCGCAGCGGCGCGTTGGCGCAGGGCGCGCCGTCGAGGCGAGCGCGTCCCGTGATTTCGACGGCCTGCCCGCGCAAGCTCTGTTGGGCCTCGACCCGCAGCCGCACCCGGGGCTGCCTGGGCGGGGGCGTGCGGGTGGCGCCGGGGGCCGGCTCGGCGTCCGTTCCCGCCGGCTGGGTCGAGGAGGCCGGGGCCGCGCCGGGCGAGGCTCCGGGGGGCGGGATCGGTCGGTCGGAAGCGGCAGAGGCAGCGCGCGGCTCGGCGCTCGGCTCAGGCTCCGCCAGGGATGGGGCGTCGGGATCGCTCGACGACGAGCGAAGGCTCGGCTCGATCGCGGCGGGGTCACCGCCGGGCGGGCCGGAGGCGGCCGTGCTCTGGTTCGGCGGGGCGCCGGCCGCAGCGCTCGCACCGGCGCCGCTCCGGCCCGCGAGCTCGGAGAGGGCACCCGGGGGCGGCGGATCGCCGAGGCCCTGGCCGAGGGCTCCCTCGTAGGCGGCCGGATCCCCCGAGGCGGGCCCGTCGCCCGGGCTCTGCGGCCCGTCGGGCTCGCCTTCCTGCGGCTGCCGC
Source organism: Polyangiaceae bacterium (assembly GCA_050299315.1). Taxonomy (GTDB): domain Bacteria; phylum Myxococcota_A; class Polyangia; order Polyangiales; family Polyangiaceae; genus SZUA-265. The sequence goes on along the minus strand of JBNKVS010000027.1, from coordinate 298,890 downwards.
GCGCTGCGGGCCCCCGCGGCGAGCGCTTCGGCGGCCGAGTCGGCGCCGCGGGGCCAGTCGAATGGGTCACCGGGCTCCACGTGGGTGGGCCGCTGGGAATCCTCGCGGGAGACCTCGCTGGCCGCCCCGCCCAGGTCGATGCGGTGCCAGAGCTGCCCGTCGAACACCTCGACCCAGGCGTGCGCCTCGTTCAGCACGTAGCGGGTTGGAACGCCGAGGCCGAGCCCGGTCACCGTGAAGGCGTAGGCTCGGTGGCGGCAGATGCCCCGACCGCCCAGCGCCAGCTCGCGGTACAGGCCGAGGCCGAGCCCGCGGGCGGGCGTCTCCGACGAGCGAAAGCGCCGAAAATGCTGTACCAAATGGCTCACGACCGCGCGCGGACGAGCGCCGACCGGCAAGCCGAGGGCGGAGGCGATGCCGCGCGCAGCGGCCACCACCTCGGCGGGCACGGCCGGCAGCCGCGGGCGAAGCTCCGCCCAGCTGGCGTCGCGCAGGGGGCTGCCGAACACGCGGCGCTGTACCGCCACTTGGAGTGTCAGCTGGGCCGGGCCGTCCCGGTTGCTGCGCACGTACCAGTTGTCCGCGCTGTCGTGCAGCAGCGTCAGGCGGGCCGGGGGCTCGCCGTGGGCGACCACCCAGCGGGCGCCAGGTGCCACCGATGCGATCGGCACCGGCTCGCCGGCGCGCAACTCGACGTGCAGCGACGCGTGGAAGTGCTCGTCCTCGGCGCCGACGCCCGGTGCGGCGCGCGGCACCGGCACCAGCTCCCGACTGGCGATCGAAAAGCGCCCGCGGGCATCGACCTGGTCGTACACCAGGAGCCGCTTGAAGGGAGCGATGCTCGGCGTGAAGAGATCTTCGTAGGGGGTGGGCGGCGGCCGAGACGTGTCGCGGTCGATGTCGAGCTCCGGCAGCGTGTCGGGGTTGATGTCGTTGCCCGTGGCGACACCCCCACCGCCCCCCGGGCCGGGCTCGCCGCCGGCGGGCGAGCCCGGCCTCGAAGGCGGAAGCGACGCGGGCGCGGGCGCGGGCGCTCCGACCGCGAGGGTGATGGCGGGCTCGAGCAAGTCCTCTCCGGGCCCGAGATCGATGTACTCGTGCAGCGGCTCGGAGCCGCCGCCTTGGGCGCGGACCTCGCCGGGGCCGGCGGCGACGAGCAACGCCGCCCACAGCAGGGGGCCGGCGGCGCGGGAAGGGCGGGGGCGCATCACGTCCCGGCGACGATAGCTCGTTCCCGGCGAAAAATGTCGCTGCGAGCCCGAGCCCCCCGGCGGTGAGGGTCTCGGGCTCGCGCTTTCTGCGGCATTCTTCGCTCACAGCTTTTCTCTAGATGGGTTCCCATCCCCTTCGTGGATGGGAACTAGCTCCCCTTCTTCTCGCCCGCGACCGCCGCCGGCTTGCCGCGCGCGCCTGCTCCGGCGCCTGCGTTTGGTGGTGGGCCGGGCTTTGTGTCATGACCACCGCTGCCGCAATGAAGCAGGTGCCCATGAAAGCCTCCCTTCCTCCCGTTCCCCCCCCTCGCCCTGGGCGGGAGCCCGCCCCCGAGCAACGCCGGGGGCGAAGCGCGCCGAAAGAGCCGCTCGCCGTCAGCCGGCACCGCGAGGGGCCCCCGGCGAGCGGGCGTTCTTTTGGCAGAGAGTTGGCCTTTGCGGCCGCCCTGGCGGCGCTGTCGGTCGCGGGCCGCAGCCACGCCCAACAGCGGCCCCTGCTCGACCAGGGTCGTCTGCCCGAAGTGGGCCGCAGCGTCGTCGTAGCCGACGACGCGACGGCGTTGGTGCTCAACCCCGCGAACTTGGCGTTTCTACCCGCTTCGGAAATGCGCTGGACGGCGACGGGTTTGCGGGACGAGGCGCGAACCCCGGTGCGAGGCCACGCCCTGTCCTTCGCCGCGCCGCTCGGGGGCTCGCTCGCGGCCGGGGTCCGGATGGACTTCGTGAACCCGCCAGCCGAGGCGGACCTGGGGCCCGGCCTGGGGGACACCGACTACCGGTGGCTCACCCTCGGCCTCGCGACGCGGCTGTCGTCGTCGGCTAGCGTCGGCTTCTCCTACCACCATAGCTACGCCGACGGCCTGTACGGGCGCGGGTTGTCGTCGCTGAGCGTGGGCGTTTCGCTGCGCCCGTTCGACTTTCTGGCGCTGTCGTTCGTCGGCCGGGACGTGAACTCGCCCGAGAATCGCGCCGGCGTCTTGGACTCCACCTACGGCGTCGGCTTGGCTGTCTTTCCCACCCGCTCGCGGACGGTCCAGATCGGGCTCGAGGCGGAGCGGCTCAGTGAGCAGGACGTGCTGGCGCCGCGCACCACGCTGGGCGTGGACATCGGGAGCATCGGGCGCGCCCGCGGCGAGCTGCGGGTGGTGGACCCGTTCGGGGAGGACCCGCAGTGGATGGCGTCGCTGGGCTTTGCCGTGAGCTTCGGCCACAGCCTGGGCTCGACCGAGGTGGGGGTCGCCGGGCTTTCGGGCAACGCAATCGCCAGCGGCCTCGGCGCCGACTACCAGATCTCGGCCGCCTCGCGCGCCTTCCGCCGCGAGCCCGCGCTCCGTTTCGGCACCCACGCGGTGCGGCTGCGCATGGGGCGGACCCCGGACGAGCGGGCTCACGTGCGCTGGCTGCGCCGCCTGTGGCAGCTCTCGGAAGATCCGCGGCTCGAGGCGGTGGTGCTCGACCTGCGCGCTCCGCCCGCCGCTACCCTGGCGCACGCCGAGGAGCTGCGCGATGCCATCGGGCTGCTGGAAAAAGCGGGAAAGGCCGTGCTGTGCCATCTGCGCGACGCCGGGGGCAGCGCCCTGTACGTGTGCGCGGCCGCGCGCCACACCTCCCTGCACCCCGCCGGCACCCTCTCGTTCGCCGGCGTGCGCAACCGCTACCTGTACTTCGGGCGCTTGCTGTCGAAGGTCGGTGTCTCCGCCGAGGTGATCCGCGTGGGCGAGCACAAGTCGGCCCCCGAGACCTTCACCGGGGCCGGTGCGGACGCCGTCTCCCGGGCGGACAAGACGGACCTCCTGCAGCAGCAGGATCGCCTGATGATCGAAGGGCTGGCCTCGGGGCTGGAGAAGAGCCCGGCCGAGGTGCGGGCGGCCCTCGACGGGGCGCCGCTGATGGCTTCCCAGGCCAAGGCCGCGGGCCTGATCGACCGGGTGGCGTTCGATGACGAGCTCGACGAGGTGCTGCAAGAGGTGCTCGGCCACGCCACCTCGCTCGGCTCCGATCACGGCATCCCGGAGCTGCCCGACCGAGTCGGGCGCCGCCGCTCGGTAGCCGTGGTTTACGTCGACGGCGAAATGGTCGAGGGGCGCAGCGAGACCACCCCCTTGACGGGCACGCGCTCGTCCGGCTCCGACACGATCGTGGCGGCGCTCGCCGCGGTTCGACGCAGCCGCGGCGTGGGGGCGGTGGTGCTGCGCATCGAGACGCCGGGCGGCTCGGCCATGGCGGCGGACCTGATCTGGCGCGAGGTGCAGCGCACCGCGCGCGCCAAGCCCGTCGTCGTCAGCATGGGGGGCTACGCCGCCAGCGGCGGCTACTACATCGCCTCGCCGGCCCGGCGCGTCTTCGCCAACCCGTTGAGCATCACCGGAAGCATCGGGGTGTTCAGCCTCAAAGCGGATGCGAGCCAGCTGCTCGACAAGCTCGGCATCGACGTGGAGGTGTACAAGGTCAGCGAGAGCGCCGACTACGACGCTCCGTACCGCGCGCGCACGGCCAGCGAAACCGAGCGCTTTCAGCGGCAGCTCGACAAGGTCTACGACCTTTTCCTCACCCGCGTCGCCGAGGGGCGCAACCTGTCGAAAGAGAAGGTCGACGAGGTGGCGCGCGGCCGCGTGTGGACGGGCGAGCAGGCCGCCTCGCGCGGGCTGGTGGACGAGGTGGGCGGGTTGCGCCAGGCGATCGCCTACGCCCGCGCCCAGGCACACCTCGAGGCGGATGCCCCGTGGCTCGAGCTGCCGCGCCTGCCGCAGTCGCTGCTCAGCCGGCTCACCGGGGTGCCCGGGGTCCGGGCGCTGCTCGGCGCCGAGGCCGAAAGGCCCCCGGCGCGCGCCCTGTCGGAGCTCGGCCTGGGCCTGGGCTCGGTGGTGCAGGCCATTGGGCCCGTGCTGCTCCACGGGGCCGATACTCCTTTGACTCGGCTGGATTTTACCGTGCAGGAGTGAATCCGCCTCGCGAGGCTCGCCGGGCGGCGGGGCCGCCGGGCCGCGTGCCGGGCGTGTTGCGCGGCGGCTGCTGCCGCGGTATCGGACCGCCACGCCCGCAGGCGCTCGAATCCCGCGGGCGATCGAATGGAGTGGAGCTTTCTGCATGTCCGATGAGCGCAGCCGACTGGCCAAGGCCCGGCGGGTCATCGTCAAGGTGGGCTCGCAGGCCCTCAGCGAAAACCCGAACCTGATCGCGGAGCTGGCTCGTCAGGTCGCCGCGCTCACGAACGCCGACCGCGCCTTCCTGCTGGTGTCGAGCGGCGCGGTGGCGCTCGGCTGGGAAGCGATGGGCTTCAAGGAGAGGCCGAAGGACGCGCCGCGCCTGCGGGCGTCGGCGGCCGCCGGGCAGAGCCTGCTGATGGCGCGCTACGCCGAGGCGTTCGGCCGCTACGACATGCGCGTGGCCCAGGTGCTGATGACGCACTACGACCTGTCCAAGCGCGAGCGCTTGAACAACGTGCGCAGCGCGCTCGGGGAGCTGATTGCGGCCGGGATGGTCCCGATCGTCAACGAGAACGACACCGTATCCACGCCGGAGTTCCGCTTCAGCGACAACGATCAATTGACCGCCATGGTCGCGCCCCTCGTCTCCGCGGACCTGGCCATTCTGCTCACCAACGTGGCCGGCGTGCTGGACGCCACGGGCGAGACCATCTCCGTTTTCCACGAGGACCTCTCGGTCCACGAGCACCTCGGGCTCCCGGGGGAGGAGGGCTCGGGCGGCATTGCGGCCAAAGTTGCTGCGTCGCGTCAGGTCTGCCAGTGGGGCGCCTACGCGGTGGTGGCGCGCGCCGGGGAGCAAGACGTCCTCACCCGCGTGCTCACCGGCGAGGACATCGGCACTCTCTTTCTGCCGTACGAAAACGCGCTGCGCGCCCGCAAGCACTGGATTGCCTACACGCTTCGGCCGCGCGGCACGCTGGTGGTCGACCCGGGCGCCGAGCGCGCTCTGCGCCGGGCCCAGAACAGCCTGTTGCCGATCGGCGTGCTCGGCGTGCGGGGGCGCTTCGACCCGGGCGACTCCGTGCGGATCGTCGGCACCGAGGGCAAAGAGTTCGCGCGCGGGCTGAGCCGCTTCAGCGCGTCGGAGGTCTCGCGCATCGCCAGCATTTGCAAGGATTCTACGGCGTTCGTCGACGAGCGGGCGGAGCGTGCCTGGGTGGTGGTGCACAAGGACGACCTCGTGCTGCTGTCCGGCGCCGACCCCACCAACCTCTGAGCCGGACCGCCCGGCGCGGCGGGGAGGGCCCGGCGCGACCCGCCGTCAGGGCCCCTCGTCGCTCACGATGCGGCCGGCTCGCAGCTCGACGCGGCGCCCGTCGAGCCGCTCCGCGATGCCCTGCATGTGGCTGATCACGATCACGATCGTGCCGCGGTCGCGCTCCTCGAGCAGGATCTTCTCCATGCGCGCTACGCTGGCGTGATCGAGGCCCGAGAGCGGCTCGTCGAGCAGCAGCACCGACGGCTGGTGGACCAGCGCGCGGGCCAGCGCCATGCGCTGCTTTTGACCGCGCGAGAGCGTGCTGACCGGCTGGCTCGCGAAGCGCCCGGCCTGAACCCGCTCGCTGGTGCGCTCCCACGCTTCGCGCGGATCGACGCCGTAGAGCTTCGCCGCCAGCTCCACGTTGGCGCGGCCGCTCAGCTCGCCGTAGCAGTGGCAATCGTGAGCAACGCGCCCGACGTGCTCGCGCACCTTGCGGCGGTTGCCCCCCAGCGGGTGGTAGACGACCCGACCCGAGGTGGGCCGGAGCACCGTGCCCACGATCGCGATCAAGGTGCTCTTGCCGGCCCCGTTCGGCCCCTGAACGAATGTGATGTGGCCGGGGAGGAACGTCACGTCCACGGCGCGCAAGGCCGCCGTGGCCCCGAACAGCCTCGTCACGTGGCTCACCTCGATCTGCGATACGGCACCCATTTTTCTAAGCCGCGCGACCATGTCACAACCGGACGAGCCTCGGGAAGAAACGGCGCCGAGCCTCGAGCGCTGTCGCCCCGAAGCTCGGGTCGGCTAGGTGGTTCAGATCCGGCCGGGACCCCCGCGCCAGACCGCGCCGTGTCGGCGCTTCAGATAATCGCTGACGTTTTGCGGCAACAGTAGTATTTCCCCTGGGCTTCTCGTCCGTACTGTCTCTGCGAACGCGGCCTTTCCTCGCCGTGCTACGATTGCCAAGAATGTCTTCATCTGCCGTGGCTGTGGGTGCCGAACGGGTAGCGCGGCTGGCCGAGCTACGCCGCGTCGTCGAGGGCGCCTTGGAGGGCAAGCCCGCGGTCGTCGAGCTGGCCACCATCGCGTTTCTCGCCCGTGGGCACATCCTCGTCGAGGACGTGCCCGGAGTGGGCAAGACGACGCTGGCAAGGGCGTTGGCGCGCGCCATCGGGGCGCACATGAACCGCGTCCAGTTCACCAGCGATCTCCTGCCCAGCGACCTCATCGGCGTCAGCGTTTTCGACCAGAAGCGCGCAGAGTTTTCGCTGCGCAAGGGGCCGATCTTCACTCACGTGCTGCTGGCCGACGAAATCAACCGATCCAGCCCCCGCACGCAGTCGGCCCTGCTCGAGGCGATGGGGGATGGGCAGGTCTCGATCGATGGCCAGTCGCTGCCGCTGCCGCAGCCGTTCCTCGTCATCGCCACGCAGAACCCACAAGATTTCTCGGGCACGTTCCCGCTCCCGGAATCGCAGCTCGATCGCTTCATGCTGCGGTTGAGTATCGGCTACCCGCCTTCCAGCGTGGAAACGCGTCTGATCCTCGAGCCCTCGCTCGACCGCGTCGAGCGCGTGCGGCCCGTGCTGCTGCCGGACGATTTGATGGCCCTGCAGCAAGAGGTCGACGGCGTGGACATCGACCACTCTCTGGCGACGTACCTGCAGGCCCTGGTGGCCGCCACGCGCGCCTCCTCGGCGCTGTCGCTGGGCGCCTCGCCCCGGGCGGCGAAAAATCTGGCCCAGGCGGCGCGCGCCCGCGCGCTGCTTCACGGGCGCGGCTACATCATTGCGGACGACATCCAGGAGCTCGCCGTGCCCCTGCTCGCCCACCGGGTGCGGCTGGCGGCCCACGCCGAGGGGTACGTTCCGACCCGCGAGGAGTCGGAGGGGGTCGTCCGGGACATCGTCGGGCGCGTGCCCGTTCCGCTTTGAGCCGGCTCGCCGTCTGCCCCGCCGCGCTGGTTTTGCGAGCTGCGGGCACGCGAGGCCGCCGGCGGGGAAGGCCCCCCGAGCCGGCGTGAGCCCGTCCGCAGGTCGTGTCGTCGCGGCCACCGCCCCGACGCACATTCGCCCGACGGCCCGCCGGGGCGTTCGCGAGGGCTGGCGCAGGCTGCGGCATCGGCCGTTGTTTATTCAGGGAGGTCGGTGCTTGGTGTGCAGCAATCTGGGTTAAACTCCCCCGGGCCTCCCGATCGCCCTTGATCGACCGTTTTTTTTCATGACCCAAGGTGCCACCAGCCCCGCCCTCAAGCCGCGCCGGCCGGTATCCATCCCCCCGACGGGGGTGTCGGCGCGCTCGGCTCCGTCCTCGGGCTCGGCCCAAACCACCTTGCAGCGGGAGCCGGCCGCAACCGTTTCGCGTCTCGAGCGGCGCGGCTGGTGGCGGCCGCCGCGTCGGCTGCGCGTCACGCGCGAGGGCAAGTACTTCATCGGCATCACCTTCGGGGTGGGTTTCGCCGCCATCAATACGGGCAACAACCTCCTGTACTTGCTGCTGGGAATGCTGCTGGCGCTGATCGTCGTCTCGAGCGTCATGAGCGAGCTCAGCCTCCGGCAGCTCACCGTGGTGCGGCGCCTGCCGCCCCGGGCCCAGGTCGCCCGCCCCCACCTGGTGGAGGTGGAGGTCCACAATCACAAAGGCAAGGTCCCGAGCTACGCCATCGAGATCGAGGATCTGCGGGAGGGTCAGCCTGCGGACAAGCGCTGTTTCTTCCTCAAGATCAGTCCGGATTCGGCACAGATTGCGGCGTACCGCCGAACACCGGCGCGCCGCGGTCGCGACCGCCACGTCGGCTTCCGCATCGCCACGCGTTTTCCCTTCGGCTTGTTCGAGAAATCTCGCGAAACGGTCGCGGAGGGTGAGATCATCATCTACCCGGAGGTGATTTCGCTGCAGCTGCCCCCGCAGCGGGGTGGGGAGATCGCCGGCTCGGAAGGGCTCATCGGGTCGGGTCACGGCGACGACGTGCTGGGGGTTCGACCGATGCGCGAAGGCGACGACGTGCGCGACATCTACTGGCGCAAGAGCGCGCTGGGTCGCGACTGGGTGCTGCGCGAGCGGGCTCGAGAAACGTCGCGCCGGGTGGAGCTCAGCATCGACGCCCACCACCCGGGGGCCAGCCCGGAAGAGGCCTGGCTCGAGCGCTTCGAAGAGCACATCAAGGAAGTCGCGTCGCTCGCCGTCGCCCACATCAAACGGGGCGATCGCGTATACGTCAGGGCGTCCACCGGCGAGGGGGCCGTGGGAACGAGCAGCGTGGGCGCGGATCCGATTCTGCGCTTCCTGGCTCTGCTCGAGCCCCGGCCCGCGTCGGCGGGAGGGAAGCGGTCGGAGCCGGCCCGCCGAGGGCGCCACCGGCCGCGTGTCGGGGCTAGCGCGTGAGGTTCGGGTTCGTCCATCGGGTGATGACCGACGTGCTGGCGGCGCTCGGTCTCCTGTCACTGCTCACCGGTGGCGAGCTGGACACCACGATGAGCCTGGTGATCGGCGTGTCGATGGCGGCCGCCGTGATGATTCCGGAGCGGCTCCAAGATCATCCGCGTCTGCGCGGCTTCGGTGTCGTGGCTTCGCTGAGCCTGCTCGGCGTACAGCTCAGCCGCGCCGTGAGCGGAGGCGATCTGCTCACCATTTCGGTGGAGTTCGCCGCTGCTCTGCAGGTGATTCGCGTCGCGACCCGGCGCGGCGCGGCGCACGACCAACAGATCATCCTGCTGGCCTTGCTGCACCTGGTGGCCGGCACCGTGCTCGGCGGCGGGCTCGCGTACGGCCTGAGCCTGGTCGGGTTCCTGGTGATCGCGCCCGGCTCCCTGGTGCTCAGCCACTTGCGGCGCGAGGTGGAGGGCAACTACCGGCAGGGCGCTCGCGACCGCACCGGGCTGCCCGTCGACGTGCCGCGCATTTTGCGCAGCCGGCGGGTCATCAGCCAGCGCTTTCTGCTCGTCACCTGCAGCCTCTCGATCCCGGTGTTTCTGTTCACCGCGGTGCTGTTCCTGATCTTCCCGCGGGTGGGGCTCTCGCTGCTCTTGCTCAACCACTCCCGCTCGGCGCGCATGATCGGCTTCTCGAGTCGCGTCGACCTCGGAGGCGTTGGGCGGTTGCGCTCCGACCCCACCATCGCGATGCGAGTTCACCTGGCGACGCCGCCCACCACGCCCGCTTCACGGCTGGCGCTCTACCTGCGCGGAACTTCCTTCGACCGCTACGCCAGGGGCAGCTGGTCGCGCAGCGTCACCGACCCCCGCCCGGCGCTGAGCGGCGACGGCCACGTCTGGCTCGAAGGGCGCCCGATGGGCAGCGAGGCCATGACCATCGACCTCGAGCCGATCGAGCCTCGCATCGTCTTCTTGCCCGCGGACGCGGTGGGGTTTCGCGTCGCGCAGCGGCTGGACGGGCCCCCCGCCCGCACCACCTCGGTGCGCGCCGCCGATGGCGACGAGTTCAAGTACGAGACGCTCGAGGATCGGGGCCTTCGCTACACCGTCTTTCGGGGCCGGCGCGGCCCGGAGCACATGACGGCCGACGAGCGGTTTCGCTACCTCTCGGTTCCCAGCCCGATCCGGCCGCGGCTCGAGGCGCTCGCGGAGCGCTGGACGGCCGGCGAGGGGACGGACTTGCAGAAGGCCGAGGCCATCGAGCGGCATTTGCGCGCCGAATACCGATACGACCTGGAGTCCGTGGCCGGCGCCGCAAAGGAGCCGTTGATGAGCTTCCTGTTCGACGAGAAGTCGGGCCACTGCGAGTTCTACTCCACGGCGATGGCGATGCTCTTGCGCACCCTCGGCGTGCCCACCCGCAACGTCACGGGGTTCATCGGCGGCACGTACAATCGCTTTGGCGATTTCTACGCCGTCCGCCAGGGGGATGCCCACTCCTGGATCGAAGCGTACCTGGCGGACCGGGGCTGGACGCGCTTCGACCCCACGCCGCCCGCCAGCGCGGCGCCTCGCAGCGAGGTGACGGGCATGGTGGCTTTCGTTCGCGATTTCGTCGAGGCGGCGGCGCAGCGCTGGAGCCGCCACGTGGTGGGCTATGACCTCGACCAGCAGATCGAGATCTTCCGGTCCGTACGCGAGCGCTACCACGCTTGGGGCGGTCCGGCCCTGCACGCAGGCGCGGGCCGGGCGCTGCCGGTGGCGGGGGTCGTGCTGTTCGGCGTGGCGGTGCTGCTCATCTGGCGGCGGCTGCGCATCGTGGTGCGCCGGGCGCCCGAGGAGGACTCCGGGCCCCAGCGGGCCGCCCACCTGCGGGTCGTCGCGCTCTACCGCGGTCTGGAGGACGTGCTGCGTGGCCTCGGCATTCCGCGCCCGGCCAGCTCGCCGCCGCTGGCCTACGCCAAGGCTCTGTCGGAGGTGGGCCACCCTGCCGCCTCCGAGGTGCTCGCGCTCACCCGGCTGTACCTCGAGGCGCGCTTCGGCAATCGCGACCTGACGAGTGAGGAAGAGGCCAACTTTCTGGCCCGGACCAAGGCGCTGCGTTCGCGCAAGATGCTCCCGCCGAGCGCGGCCTGAAGGCGCCGCGGGGCTCGCCGGCGCCGCCGGGGCGGCTCGTCGAGCCGTGTCCGTCGCCCCCGGCTGCGTGGATTTTACTGCCCGCTCTCGTCGAGCACGCCGAGCAAGTCCACCTTGGCTGCGGCCAGGCACTTGCGCTGCACCTCGCAGATCGAGGCGATGCCTTCCTGCGCGAGATCGGTCATTTCGTCGAAGGCTTTGCGGCTGACGGCGCGCCCCTCCGCCGTGCCCTGCACCTCGACCACGTCGCCGCGCCCCGTTCCCACCGCGTTGAGGTCGACGCGGGCGATGCTGTCCTCGGCGTAGCAGAGGTCGAGCGCGATGCTGTTCTGAACGTGTCCCACGCTGATGGCCGCGATCTGGTCCTGCAGCGGGGGGCGGGCGAGCAAGCCGTTCGTCTTGAGTCGGTTCATCGCCACCGCAAGCGCCAACCAGCCGCCGCTGATCGAGGCCGTGCGCGTGCCGCCGTCCGCTTCCAGCACGTCGCAGTCGATGTGAACCGTGCGCTCGCCGAGGCGCCGCAAGTTGACGGCGGCGCGCAGGCTGCGCCCGATCAGCCGCTCGATTTCGCGGGCGCGGCCCCCCAGCGGGCGGTTGCGCCCGTCGCGCGATTCTCGGCGCTGGGGATTGGCCCGGGGGTGCATCTGGTACTCGGCCGTCACCCACCCCTTGCCGCTGCCTTCGAGGAAGCGCGGCACGGCCTCCTCGACGGAAGCGGTGACCAGCACCACCGTGCCGCCGGCGCGGTAGAGCACCGAGCCTTCCGCGAGCCGGTGAAATCCGAGAGTGATGTCGATGGGGCGGTGCGTGCGGAGATCCCGACCGCCGCGAAGTGCTTTGCAGTCCAAGCGTCGGCTCTTAGCCCATCGCCCACAGCCCGAACAGCCCCGAGCACCCACCCCGCGGGGGCGCTACCTTGCTCACGGGAAAGATCTGCCCTTGGCGCAGCACGATGCCCGGCGAGGTCACGGAATCGTCCCTTGCAGCTCGCGAAGTAGGCGCCCGAGCGCCGTCTCGTGCTCGCCGCGAGCGGTGCGAACCCTTTGCCCGGCGGCGTCGCTCTGCCATTGCACGGCACCGGTTTGGTCGAGCCGCAGGGCTCGGATTCCGGCCTGCCGGAGGTGCCGCAGCGTGTTGGGGTGGGGGTGGCCGAATCGATTGCGCACACCGCAGGAGATGGTCGCCAGCGCGGGCCGCACCGCGGCCAGCAACGCGGGGCTGCTGGAGGTGCGGCTGCCGTGGTGTCCCACCTTGAGCAGGTCCGCCTTCAGCGCGCCGGGGGCGGTGCGCAGCAGCCGCTGCTCCGCCCAGCGCTCGGCATCCCCCATCAGCAGGGCGCGGTGGTGAGCGGAGACGAGCAGAACCAGCGAGTTGTCGTTGGCGCTCTGGGCCGGGTCGAAGTCGGGGCACGGAGACAGCACGCGCAGATGCGGGTCGGGCGTGGCCTGCTGACGGCGGCAGAGCTCGGCGGCGACGACGATCGGGACCTCGCGCGCCCGCGCTGCTGCGAGCAGGGCGGCGTACTCGGGCCCCGCACCCCGCTCGAGGCCTTGCCCCGAAAGCCACAGCTCGCCCACGGCGACCCGCTGCAGCACCGCCACGAGGCCCCCGAAGTGGTCCGGGTGGGGGTGCGAGAGCACGACGGCGTCCAGCGCGCGGAGGCGCCGCGCCCGCAGCGTGGGAAGTAGGACGCGGGCGCCGGGGTCGACCGGGCTGCCCACGAAGCCTCCGCCGTCCACCAGCAGGCGCCGCCCATCGGGGAGCTCGACGAGCGTCGCGTCTCCCTGGCCCACGTCCAGCGCCGTGATGGTCAGGGGTGGGGGCCCTGCGGCCCCGCGCAACGAGCCCGAGCGCAGACGCACGGCGAGCTCCACGGCCCCCACCAGGCAGAGGGTGGCCGCCGCCCAGCCGAGCCCGGCGCGCAGGGGCCTCGCCGACGAGGTGGCGGCGAGCGAGGGGGCACGGGGGGCCTCCGCCGGGGCCGCCGGCGCGGGCCGGGCGCGCTGCGCGGCAAAGCCCCCGCGGGCTCGGCGCAGATCTGCCGCCGGGGCGCGGACTCTCCTCTCGGGCCAGCGGCACCTCGCCCCGCCGAGCCAGCCGGCGAGCCCCACGCACGCCGCCGCCACGTGCCAGCGCCCGGGCGGTGGCACGCTGACGAAGAGCACCTCGAGGCTGGCGGTGGCGCGAGCGACCTGCTCGATCACCCCCAGCGCGCCGCCGCCGACGAGGGCCGCGCCCCGTTCGAGCGCCGGCCAGGGAGCGAGCAGCGCGTGGCCGAGGCAAACCGGCAAGGCGATCAGCTCGCCGACGGGGCCGGCGAGCAGGTTGCCCGCCACGCTGGCCAGCGAGAGGCCGGGAGAAATCATCAGAATCAGCGGTGTGCAGGGCAGCGTGGCCGCCAGCGTGGCCGTGGCCGCCCGGTGCAGGCGGCGCACCGCTTTCAGAGGCGAGGCGGCGACGGGCGACTCGATGGTGATGCGTGTCATCGCGCTCAGGCCCGCCGTGGCCGCCAGCGACAGGAGGAAGGAGAGGTCGAAGGCGATGAGCGGCTGCAGCGCCGCGGCGGCCAACGTGGACAGCCCTACGGCGCGCCCCGTGCTGGCGCGGCGCCCCAGCCCGCGCGCGCCCAGCGAGACGATCAGCATTGCGGCGGCGCGCCAGGCGGAGCCGCTGCCTCCCGCGAAGTCCGCGTACAGTGGGGCCAGCCCGACACCCAGCCACGCCGCCCACCGCCCCGCGTCGCGGTGGCGAGACCAACGGGTCCACCTGCGCAGCAGCGCGTTCGCCAGCGAGACGAGCGAGCAGATGGCGAGCACCAGGTGGCTGCCGCTGACGGCGAGCAGGTGGGAAAGGCCGCTGCGCTGAAACGCTTCGGACTGGGCCGAGTCGAAATCGCCATCACCCAGCACCAGGGCCTTGGCCATGGCCACCGCAGGCCCGGGGAAGGTCGCTTCGATGCGACCTCGCACGTGCGCGCGCGCCGCGTCGATGGCGCTCGCGAGGCCGCGGCCCCGAGCTCGGCGGTGGAGGGCGAGCACGGAGCCGGAGGCGACGCTGCCTCGGCGCGCCGCCGACGGCACCGGACTCGGGAGGTCGAGATTGTGGAACAGGCGCACCACCCCCAGCTCGACGATCGCCTCGAAGCGGTCGCCGCGGGCGAGGTCGGCGGGGCCGCCGTACAACGTGGCCACCAGAGGCGAGTGGTGCCGACGCCCCTCGCAGTCGAGCGTATCGAGCCGCGCCTGCACGACCGCCGTGCCCTCGCGGACGGTCGGCGAGGCGCTGACCTGCCCCGAGACGGAGCACCGCTGCGGCGGCTGCAGCAGCTCCCGAGCGGCCCGCTGCTGCTTCTCGAAGGCCGACACCACCCACTGGGCGCGCAAGCCGCTGGCCAGTAACACCAAGGCCACGACCGCCCCGAGCCTCGGCGCCAGCGCGCCCCGCAGCAGCCACAGCGACAGCCCGCCCGCGAGCAGGGCGCAGCCCGGGGCCACCACCGACAGCCCCCCGCACACGGCGGCGGCCGACAGCGGCAGGATCGGATCGAGAGGCCGTCGCCGCGCGCCCATGCCCGGCGCAGGAGCAAGCGCCGTACCAGCTGCACGACGGGTGGCGGCGGAGCGCGAAATCCACGGCTCGCCGGGTGCCGCAGCATGGCGCCGGGCCCGGGCCCGCCGGCGCTGCGCCGCTGTCGCGGGGGCCCGTCGCGGCGGAGCCACGGCGAGCGTCGAGCGCGTCCGATCCGTCGTTGAGCCGTCCGTCGTCGCAGCGTCCGCCGTTTCGGTCGTCCGCCGTCGGGGTCGTCTCTGGGCGCGTGCGCCGTTGCGGCCGCGCGCCGTCGCAGCCGTGCGCCGTTCCCGGCCGCGCGCCGTCGGGGTCGTCTCTGGGCGCGTCCGCCGCGGGCTGCCTCGGCGCGGGCGGCCTCGGAGCGGGGCGGGTCAGCCGACGCCACCCAGCACGGCCTCGACGTTGTGCCCGTCGGGGTCGAGCACGAACGCTGCGTAGTATCCGCTCCGGTACTCGGGGCGCGGCCCTGGAGCTCCGTTGCCCTGACCGCCCGCGGCCAGGGCCGCTTCGAAGAAGTCGCGGACCTGCCGCTCGCTGCTCGCCTTGAACGCCAGGTGCGCGGGGGCTACGTGCGTCGACGGAGCGAAGTAGAGCGCCAAGGAGCCCGGCTTCTTGAAGGAGACGAACCTGCCGGCTCGCCACCCTGCACACGCCCAACCCAAGGGGGAAAGAGCTGCTTCGTAAAAGATTCTGGTGCGGTCGACACTGCCGACCGAGATGCTGATGTGATCCATGTCGGCGGCCAGGATGAAGCCTCCCGCCGGGGGAGGGTCAACCCGCCCGCGCCCCGTCTCGCCCGCGGCTCGCGAGGTATTTTCGGGTGCGCGCGAGCTGTGCCGCCACGCCCTGCAAGCGCTCGATTTCGCGCTGAACCGTCCGCAGCCGGCGCTCCACGAGGGCATCCATCCTCGCCGCCGGCGGGCACGCGGGGCGCGCGCTGGCTACGAGGGAGAGCACTTCGCGCGTTTCGGCGATGCTGAACCCGAGCTCTCGGCAGCGAGCGATCGCTCGCAGCGCCTCGACGTCCGACTCGGCGTAGCTGCGATAGGCGCGACGACGCGCCACGGGCGGGAGCAGGCCCACGCTTTCGTAGTGGCGAATGGCCTTCACGCTGAGTCCGGTCGCTTGGGCCGCTTCTCCGATGCGCATCACGCCGTCATTGTACGTCCCGCAGGGGGCGGTGTCATGCGCGCGGCCGCGCCCCGCCGGGCGCCCTGGAGAGGGGAAACGACGCACCAGATCGGGCCACTCGCGCGGGGGCCGCGGCCGCGCCGTGGCTCCCCGCGGCAGCGATTGCTTTGGGAGTATCGGCGCGGCGGTTGCCGTGCCGCGGCGTGCGCGTCGGAGACGACCGCGCGAGCTCTGCCGGCGTGCCGTTCGTTCGCTGCACCCGTTCCGGCATCTCCGTTCGAACGTCTTCGTTCGAACGTCCTCGTTCGAGCGTCCTCGTTCGAACGTCTCCGTTCGAACGGCCCCGGCCCCCGCGCGCGGGGCCCCGCGGCGCCCCGCGCGGGCGGCGGCGAAGCCCCCGAGCCGCGCATCGAGCGGGGCCGGTCGCCGGGGGCGGCGCGGGTCAGCTCTCGCGCCGAGTCCTTCGCGCGCGCTTGCCGCGAGCGATCTCGGTGGCGAGCGCGTCGAGGGCCGGTTCCCAGAAGCTCCGGAATCGATTCAGCCAGGCGTCCACCTCGGCCAGGGGCCGCCCGTCCACGCGGTACAGTCGTCGCGTGCCCTCGGCGCGCACCGCGGCGAAGCCACTATCCCGCAGCACACGCAGCTGCTGCGAGACGGCCGACTGCGTGATGCCGAACTCCTTCGAAATGACCTCCACGATCTGGCCCGAGGGGTTGCGTCAGCCCGCGCCGCTCGTGGTACTATACCGACGTTCAGATTCCACCGGAGCGCTGCAGTCCCCCTTGGACCAACCCTCGAGAGCCCACCCGCGGGGCGCGACCAGGCCTGCCTTCGGGGCTCGGCGAGCCGTCCCGAGCCGGCGCCGCGGGGCGGCGTGACGATTGCCGTCGTCGCGGAGAAGCCCGCGGTCGCGCGGGATCTGGCAGCCGTGTTGGGGGCGACTCGGCGCGGCGCGGGCACGCTCGCGGGCAGCGGCTACGTTGTGACGTGGGCCATCGGGCACCTCGTCGGGTTGGCCGAGCCGGAGGGGGTGGACCCGGCCTGGCGCCGCTGGCGGCGCGAGGATCTGCCGCTGTTGCCCGCGCGCTGGCCGCTTTCGGTCTTCGAGTCCACCCGAACGCAATTCGAGGTCGTGCGGCGGGTGCTGAACGGCCCCGATATCACCGAGGTGATTTGTGCGACGGATGCCGGCCGCGAGGGGGAGCTGATCTTTCGGCTCATCTATCAGGCCGCAGGTTGCCGTCGCCCGGTCTCTCGCCTGTGGATTTCGTCACTGACGGAGAGCGCGATCGCGGCCGGCATGCGCCGATTGCGGCCCGCCCGGCACTATGATCCGCTGGCGGACGCGGCGCTGGGGCGCGCCCGCGCCGATTGGCTGGTGGGCATGAATCTGTCGCGCGCCTACGGGCTGGCGCTGGGCGCCCCGCTTTCGGTCGGCCGCGTGCAGACGCCCACCCTGGCGATGCTGGTGCAACGCGAGCGCGCCATCCGCGATTTCGTGCCCGAGAAGTACCTCGAAGTGCACGCGACCTTCTGCCCGCGGCCGGGCCAGCGCTACGTCGGCGTCTGGTTCGACCCCGCGGCAAAGCGTCATCCGCAGCGGTTGCCCGCTTCGGGGGAGCGCGCTCGCGCCATCGTCGAGCGCACGCTGTCGGGGCGGGCCTGCATCGCGAGCGTGCGCTCGCGCGAGGAGCGGATGCCCCCGCCGCTCGCGTACGACCTGACGGAGCTCCAGCGTCACGCCAATCGGCTCTACGGGCTCTCGGCCCAGCGCACGCTCGAGGTGGCGCAAGCCCTCTACGAGAGGCACAAACTGATCAGCTACCCGCGCACGGACAGCCGGCACCTCTCGAGCGAGGTCGCGGCCACCTTGCCCGCCGTGGTGAAGGCCATCGCCGCGCCGTACGCGGGCCTGCTCGCCGAGGGCACGGGGCAGCGGCCGCTGTCGGCGCGGTTCGTGAACGACGCCCGGGTGAGCGATCACCACGCCATCCTCCCGACCAGCGCGTCGGCCGCGGGCCAAAGGCTCGGCGAGGACGAGCGGCGCCTGTACGACTTGGTGTGTCGGCGGCTGCTGCAGGCTTGGCACGGGGACTTCGTGTGGGCGGCGACCCAGGTCATCACCGAGGTTCGGCCCGGCGCGTCCGCGGAGTCCCCGGCGGAGCACTACCGAAGTCGCGGCACCGCGACCGTGGCGGAGGGCTGGAAGGTGCTCGACGTGGGCGCCTCGACCCCGCCCTCGGGCAAACGGCCCGCGCGGCGAGGCCGGCGCGCCCCCTCGGGCGAAGGGGGAGCCGTTCCCGACGCCGAAGGCGGCGAGAGCCGGGGGGCTCGCGGGGCGGGCGACGGCGGTCCGGCCGAGCCGGAGAGGTTGCCGCCTGGGCTGGCGCCCGGGCAAGCCCCCGATGTGCAGCACGCCCACTGCGTCGAGAAGGTGACGCGGCCCCCGTCGCCCTTGAGCGATGCCACGCTGCTCACCGCGATGGAAACGGCCGGCAAGGCGCTCGAAGAAAAAGAGCTTTCGGAGGCCATGAAGGAAAACGGGTTGGGCACGCCCGCCACGCGAGCGGGGGTCATCGAGACCCTGTTGGCCCGCGGCTACGTGCGGCGGGAAGGCAAGGCGCTGCGCGCCACCGAGCGCGGCATCGGGCTGATCGACGTGGTGGATCCCGACGTGAAGAGCCCGGCGATGACGGGGGCCTGGGAGGCTCGGCTGCAGGCGATTGCGCGGGGGCAGGGCGCGCTGCCGCAGTTTCAGCAGCAGATCGAGGCCTATGTGACGGCCGTCGTCGGTCGCGTGCCTCCGACGTTGCCGCCGCTGCCCGGCGGCGAAGCGGCCGCGGCGGCGCGGCCGTCGTCGTCGGGGCGGGCGGGGTCTGTCGAGTCGCGGCGGCCGAGCTCTTCGGCCGCAGGCTCGGCGGAGGCGTCGCGCGCGGCGCCCCCCGCTCCGTTGCCTCCGAGCGGGGGCGCGCACCGCTCGGGGGCGCCGGCCGCGCGACGAGCGGCGTTGCGGCGAGCGAGCGCGGAAGCGCCCGGCTTCCAGGAGGTGCCGCGCGCGGGCGCGGGGCAGCCCGCGCCCGCGGTCCCTGCGGGGCCGGCTTCCGTGTCGCGGGCTTCCATCTCGCCGTGCGCCGCGCGCGGGGCGCCGCCGACGCTCGAGTCGCTGCTGCGGGAGCGGTTCGGGCTGCGCGCCTTTCGTCCCCACCAGCGGGCCGTGTGCGAGGCCGTCGCGGCGGGGCACGACGCGCTACTGGTCATGCCCACGGGAGCCGGCAAGTCGCTGTGCTATCAGCTTCCCGGCCTCGCGCGCGGCGGCACCACCCTGGTGATCAGCCCGCTGATCGCGCTGATGGAGGATCAGGTCGCGCGCTTGCAATCGCTCGGCCTGCGCGCGGCGCGCATCCACTCGGGGCGTCCCCGGCTCGAGTCGCAAACGGCGTGTGCGGACTACGGGGCGGGCGCCCTCGACTTTCTGTTCGTCGCGCCCGAGCGCCTGGGCGTGCCCGGCTTCGTGGACCGGCTATCGCGCGGCCCGCTCGGGCTGGTGGCGATCGACGAGGCGCATTGCATTTCGCAGTGGGGTCACGACTTTCGCCCCGACTATCGACTGCTGAAGGAGCGGCTGCCCCGCCTGCGCCCCGCGCCGGTGGTGGCTCTGACGGCCACGGCCACGGCGCGGGTGCAGCGAGACATCGCGACGCAGCTGGGGCTCGGAGAGCAGGCGCGCCGGTTCATCCACGGCTTTCGGCGCGAGAACCTGGCCCTTCAAGCGCTGGAGGTCGCGCCCGCGGAGCGCGCCGCCCAGGCGAGCTCGTGGCTGTGCGAGGCCGAGCGCCTTCCCGCCATCGTCTACGCGCCGACGCGCAAGGCCGTCGAGGCCGCGGCCGAGGTGCTCGCCGCTCGGTGCCGAGCGGCGGCGTATCACGCCGGCTTGAGCCCCGAGCGCCGCCAGAGCGTCCAGAGCGAGTTTCTGGCGGGCCGCCTCGACGCCGTGGTGGCAACCGTGGCCTTCGGCATGGGCGTCGACAAGGCCGACATTCGCACGGTGATCCATCTCGGGCTCCCGGGCAGCGTCGAGGCCTACTACCAGGAGATCGGCCGCGCCGGGCGAGACGGCAAACCCTCGCGGGCGGTGCTGATGCACCACGTTGCCGATCGCAAGACCCATGGTTTCTTTCTCAGCCGCGACTACCCGGCGGCCGCTCAGCTTCAGGTGCTGTACGCGGCGCTCGGCGCCAGGCCCATCAAAGCGGAGACGGCGCGCAGAAAAGCGGGCTTGTCGCGGGCGAGCTTCCGCGCTCTGCTCGACCGGCTCTCGAGCTTCGGGGGGGCGCTCTGCCTGCCCGAAGAGCGGCTGGCGCGCGGCCCCGAGCAGTGGCGCGCCGCGTACGCCGCGCAGCGCGAGCAACGCGTGGAGCAGCTCGCCGCCATGGTCCGGTTCGCCGAGGGAGCTCGTTGCCGCATGCTCGCGCTCGTCGAGCATTTCGGCGATCAGCACGACTCGGGCGAGCCCTGCGGTCGCTGTGACGTGTGTGCGCCCGGCGCCGGCCTCCGCGAGCAGCGCTCGGCCGGGGGGGACTCGGGCGGCGCGGCGGCGCGCCAACCCGTGGCCCCACGCGGCCGCCAGGGTCGCTCGAGCCGTCGCAAGGCCACGGGGGGCCAGTCGCCGCGCGGCAAGCGCCTCCGCCGCCGGGCCTCTCGCCCTGCGGCCGTCGCCCTTCCGACCGAGGGCGCGAGCGCCCCGCTCGTCGCCGCGCTTCGCGCATGGCGCCTGCGAGAGTCCCGGCAGCGGCGCGTTCCGGCGTTTCGCGTGCTCACCAATCGCGCTCTGGTCGCCATCGCCAACGCCCGACCGGGCAGCGCCGCCTCGCTGGCGGCCGTGAGCGGCGTCGGTCCGAAGCTGGTCGAAGCGTACGGCGCCGAGCTCGTCGCGCTGTGCACGGCGAGCGGCCGCAGCTGAGGCGTGCGCGGGCTCCCGCGGGGCCGGGCGAGCGTCGGAAGCCGGCGGGGGCCAATCGCGCCCCCATGCCCCGCGCCCCGCCGCGGTCGCGCGGCGCCGCGGCCCCGGGCCGCCCGAGTCTGCTCCTTGCGCCGTTTCGCCGGCGACCGGGCGGGCCGGAGACACGCGTTCACCGGAGGCTCGGCGGCCGGCTCCAACCCCGCGACGGCGGTGCCTCCTCTTCAGGCGTCTGCGGGGCTCGAGCCAGCCATCAGGCCGGGCATGCCGGAGTCTCTTCCCGAGGGGGCCGGGCGGCGTGCCGACAGCCTCCCGTTCGCGCGGCCCTCTTCACGCGGCTGAACCCCGATCGGGCTCGCCGCGCCCGCGGTCCGCCCGCGCGCGCCTGGGCAGCTCCGACGCACCGCGTCGGTCGCGCCGGAGCGGCGTCGCGAAGGGGGCTTGCGCGGCGTCCGGGCGAGCCAATGTTCTCGCCTGGCGATGTTCTTCGATCCTCTGTACCTGCTCTTTGCGCTGCCCGGCGTTGCACTGAGCTTGTGGGCGCAACACCGGGTGAAGACGACCTTTCGGCGCTACTCGGAGGTCGCCGCCAGCAGCGGCATGACCGGTGCGCAGGCGGCTGCGGCGCTGATCCGCGAGCGAGGCGTCTCGGGGGTGCGCATCGAAGAGACACCGGGGTTTCTCTCGGACCACTACGACCCGTTTCAGCGAGTGCTGCGGCTCTCCCCCGATGTCTACGCCGGTCGCTCGCTTTCCGCGCTGGGCGTGGCCGCCCACGAGGCGGGCCACGCGATTCAACACGCGCACGCCTATGGGCCGCTGAAGTTTCGCTCGCTGTTGGTGAAGCCTGCGGGCATCGGCTCCAACCTCGGCGTGCTGCTCGCCAGCTTCGGGCTCGCTCTGCAGGCGGCCTCCCTCACCTACGTGGGGATCGCACTGTTTTCCGCGGCGGTGCTCTTCACGCTGGTGACGCTGCCCGTGGAGTTCGACGCCTCCCGGCGCGCCGTGCAGGCGCTCGTGGAGCTGCGCATCGTCACCAGCGGCGAGGCCGAGGGTGCGCGCGCCGTGCTCGGCGCCGCGGCGATGACCTACGTGGCCGGCGCCGTCACCGCCATCTTGCAGCTTTTGTACTTTCTGATGCGAGCGGGTCTACTCGGCGGCCGTCGCGACGACTGAGGCGAGCTTGCCAGGCGCCCGGGCGGCAAGCCCCCGAGCGGTGCGCTGCGCGCGGCGTCCGGAAGGCAGCCGCCCCGCAGTGATGGTCATCGCGAGCGCGGCCGAGCCGCGCGGGCGCCCGCCCCGCCGGCTCAGCCCGAGCCCTTGCTCGCGCGTTCGGCCTGCAGCAGCTTGGCGATCGTCTGAAGCTGCATGTTGCTCGTCCCCTCGTAGATCTTGCCGATCTTGGCGTCGCGATAGAATTTCTCCACCGGGTACTCGCGGGTGAAGCCGACGCCGCCGAGCAGCTCCACGGCGAGCGAGGCGCTGCGCTCGGCCACCTCGGACGCGAACAGCTTGGCCATGGCGGCTTGCTTGACGAACGGCAAGCCCGCGTCCTTGAGCCGAGCGGCTTCGTACACGAGCAGCCGGGCGGCTTCGATCTCGGTGGCCATGCGCGCGTACTGAAACTGCACGCCCTGAAAATCGGCGATGGCCTTGCCGAACTGCTTGCGCTCCAGAATGTAGCCCATCGCGTAGTCGAAGGCGCCCTGGGCGAGCCCCAACATCTGGGCGCCGATTCCGATCCGCCCTTCGTTCAGGGTTTCGATGGCGATCTTGTAGCCCTTGCCGACCGGACCGAGCACGTTGGCCGCGGGCACGCAGCACTTCTCCAGGATCAGCTCACAGGTGCTGGAGGCCCGGATGCCGAGCTTGTCCTCTTTCTTCCCGACCGAGAAGCCCTCGAAGTCGCGCTCGACCAAGAAGGCCGTGATCCCACGGTACCCCTGCTCGGGGTCGGCGTTGGCGAGCACCACGAAGAGCTTCGACTCGGCGGCGTTGGTGATCCAGAGCTTTTGCCCGTCGAGCTGCCAGCTGCCGTCGGGGAGCTTTCGCGCGCGCGCCTTGAGGGCAAATGCGTCCGAGCCAGAGCTCGCCTCGCTGAGCGCGTACGATCCCACCCACTCTTGGGCGAGCTTGGGCAAGTAGCGCTCCTTCTGCTCGTCGCTGCCCCAGCGCAGCAGGGCGTTGTTGACCAGGGTGTTCTGTACGTCCACCACGACGGCCAGGCTCGCGTCTACGCGGGCGAGCGCCTCCACCGCCAAGATGGCGTTCATGAAGGTGCCACTCGAGCCGCCGTGGGCTTCGGGGATCTCCACCCCCATCAGCCCCAGCTCGAAGAGCGCTTCGAGCAGGCTCGCGTCGAGCTGGCTGCGTTCGTCCATCGACCGGGCCAGCGGGGCGATGCGGCTGTGGGCAAACTCCAGCACCGTGCTCTGGAG
This sequence comes from Polyangiaceae bacterium, assembly GCA_050299315.1. Taxonomy (GTDB): domain Bacteria; phylum Myxococcota_A; class Polyangia; order Polyangiales; family Polyangiaceae; genus SZUA-265. Next base: position 275,888 of record JBNKVS010000027.1, on the reverse strand, counting down.
CAGACTCTCTTCTTCCGACAGTTGATTCAGCGGCGCTCTCGTCACGTTTTCCTACCTCCTCCGTCTCGCCTCTCACCTTCCCATGGGAGCTCGAGCCGGTCATCCCCCAGCGTTCGCCCCGGCAACAACGGCCACGCCGCGCGAATCCGTGGGGCGCGCGCTCGAGGGCGGGCTCGCGGCGATCGCGTTGGGCCGCCGCGGAGGGGTCAAAAGTCCTTCGGCTGCTTGCCGCGGCCGAGGAGCTGCAGCAGGCGCTGCAGCAGGCTGGCTGGCGGCGGCGGGGGGTCGTAGGGATTGTCGTCCACGGCCAGGGCCACGGGCGCGAGCTGCACCGACGGGGGAGGGTAGGTCCCCGAAGCGGCTCCGAAGGGCGACGGTGGCGGAGCGCTGGGTGCCGCCGCGCGGGCAGGCCCGCCCCCGGGGGGCGGCGCCAGCGGCGGGGGCCGCAGGCTCGGGCGCTGAGTCGAATCCGGGGACGGGGGGCCGTCCGAAGGGGGCGGCTCGTGCGGCCCACCCCAGCGGTCGCCGCCCGAAGGGGGCGGCTCGTGCGGCCCGCCCCAGCGGTCGCCGCCCGAAAGGGGCGGCTCGTGCGGCCCACCCCAGCGGTCGCCGGCCTCCTCCACGACGCTCACCGGGGGCTCGTCCATCTGGAATTGCGGACGCTCTTGGAACGCCTCGATCGGCGGGGGCTGCGAGAGCGAGCCATCCGGCGGGGGAGGCAGCTCCGAGGCTGCGGGGACTTGCCGCGTCACCTCGTCCTCTCGGTGGGCGAGCCCGGCCGTGACCTGGGCCATGGCCGCCTCCGCGGCGTGCGCCTGGTGCTCGCGGTAGCCGCGCAGCCAGTCGGCGAGCTGATCCGCGGTCCAGCTCGCTTGCTCCGACCCCGGTGTCAGCAGCCCGCGGATCAGGTGCGAAAGGGGTCTGCCGATGCGCGCGTGGGGGACCACTTGATCGAGCTCGAAGGGCGGGGGCCGCTCGCGCGAGAGCAGCTCGCGTTCTCCGAACGGAAACGGCGGCTGGCCGGCGAGCATCTCGAAGCCGATCACGCCGAGGGCGTAGGTATCGCGATCGGCTTCGGGTGCCGACCTCGGCTCCACGCCGGCCGGCAAATACAAGCGCGTGCGCAGCTCCATACGCCGCGCCTCGTCGGCACTTTGCTCGAAGCTGCCCTGCAGCTGGCCGAGGCCGGCGTCCACGAGGCGCACCTGGCGACCCAGGGGGGCGCTCTCGTCGAAGATCACGTTCTCCGGCTTGAGGCGGCCGTGCGGCACTTCCTGCCGATGAGCCGCCGACAGCGCCATCGCGATCTCTTCCAGCACGCTCAGCGTGCGCTGCTCCGGCAAGGAGCCCTGCACGATCAAGGCGCGCAGCGGCAGGCCCTCGCAGTAGTTGCGGACGAGAAAGACATCGCCCCACGGCGCGAGGCCGAAATCTACGATGGATCGGACGGCCTCGTGTTCGAAGTGCGCCAGCGCGACGGCCTTGCGGACCTGCCAGAAGAAACGATCGTCGCGCGGGGAAGAAGCGCACGGCAAGACCTTCACCACGACGGGCTTGCCCGACAGCTGGCACGTCCCGGAATAGGCGGCCGTCAGCGAGCCGCGCCCCAGAAATTCCATCAACCGATAGCGGTCGCCCACGATGGCGCCCATCAGCCTGTCGGGCCGCGTATGCCAGCCCGTCACATCTTCGCGCGGCGCGCCGTGGCTCACCATGGTTTCCACCAATTGTTGCCCACCGGGTTGCGAAGGGCCCGCGCGCTGGCCCGAAGGGCCGCTCCCCTCGGGCTGGGTCGGCGGAAATGTGGGAGGCGGCCAGACCATGAGACGGCAGACATAGTCAAAAGCGGTGCCCCAGGCAAAAATCGCCTGCTGCGCTGCGCCAGGAAGCGGCGATTTCAGCGGCGCGAGTCAGCTCTACTGGATGTTTGCCGAATCAGCGCCACCGGGCTGACGGGGTGTGCGCGTGGCTCAAAGGCACCGTTGGAGCTCTCGGACCAGTCGCGCTGCCAGCTCGAGACCGCCTGCGCTGCTCTCTCGTTCAGTGGGGGTGCGCACGACTTGCCCTCTTGGCGTCAGCCGATGCGTCGCCGGGTGCGTACCGACCAGTGTCATCAATCTTTCCGTGACCAGGGGCGTGTCGGCGCGCAGGTGTAGGGTCACGGCCCGCGCGTTGGCATCGCAGGCGGTGACCCGGAGCTCGCGCAGCTGCGTCTTGAGCCGCATCAGGGCCACGAGGCTCTGCGCGCTCGCCGGCAGCGGGCCGAAGCGATCTTCGATTTCGACGGCCAGCGCGTGGACCTCGTCCTGTTCGCGGCAGCTGGCGAGCCGCTTGTACAAGGAGAGCCGCACGCCGACCTCGGGCACGAACGCCTCGGGCAACAGCGCCTCCGTATCCAAGCTGATCTCTGGATCGACCTCGTGCTGTACCACCTTGCCGGAGAGCTCGGCCTTGGCCTCTTCGAGCATCTGGCAGAACAGCTCGAAGCCGACGCTGGCGACGGCGCCGCTCTGCTCGGCACCGAGAAAGTCGCCGGCGCCGCGAAGCTCCAGATCCAGCTCCGCGATGTGCAGCCCGGAGCCGAGCTCCGTGTAGCGCGTGAGAGCCTCCACCCGCATCCTCGCTTCGTCGGTCAACCGGCTCGGGGTGGGCACGAGCAGATAGCAGTAGGCCCGCTCGCTCGCGCGACCGACGCGGCCGCGCAGTTGATACAGCTGCGCGAGCCCGAACAGATCGGCTCGGTCGACGATCAGGGTGTTGGCGCGTGGAATGTCCAGGCCACTTTCGACGATGGCCGTCGCGACGAGCACGTCCGTTTCCCCGCTTTCGAAACCGAGCATGGTCTTCTCCAGCTCGGATTCGCGCATTTGCCCGTGCCCGATGGCGACCTTCGCGCGCGGCACCAGGCGCTGGACCAGCATGGCTCTCTCGTAGATGCCCTCGACCCGGTTGTGCACGTAATAGACCTGCCCCCCGCGGTCGAGTTCGCGCTCGATGACCTCTCGCACGAGCGTCTCGTCGAATCGCGCCGTCGTCGTGCGCACCGCCCGACGATCGGTCGGGGGCGTGGCGATGATGCTCAAATCCTGAAGCCCGCCGACGGCCATCTGCAACGTGCGGGGAATGGGGGTGGCGCTGAGCGTGAGCACGTCCACGTCCTTCTTCAGCTGCTTGATGCGCTCCTTGGCGGCCACCCCGAAGCGCTGCTCCTCGTCGACCACGAGCAACCCGAGGCGCTTGAACCGCACGTCCTTCGACAGCAGCCGATGGGTTCCGACGACGATGTCGATGCGCCCCTCCTCGAGCCCCGCCGTCGTGGCCGCCTGCTGCTTCTTGTTGCGGAAGCGGCTGAGCAGGTCCACGGTCACGGGCTGGTCGGAAAAGCGCCGCAGTACGGTGTGGTAGTGCTGGTTGGCGAGCACCGTCGTCGGGCACAGCAACGCCACCTGGCGGCCGGCGGTCACGTGGCGGAAGGCCGCGCGCAGCGCCACTTCCGTCTTGCCGAAGCCCACGTCGCCACACACCAAGCGGTCCATCACCTGGGGCTTGTCGAGGTCGTCGAGCACGTCCTGAATCGCGGCCGCTTGGTCCGGCGTTTCTTCGAACGGAAACCCCGCTTCGAACGCCAGGTAGTCGGAATCGACGGGGGGCAAGGGGATCTTCTGGGACTGTCCGCGCTCGGCGTACAGGGCGAGCAGCTCGTCCGCCATGTCGCGGACCTTCTTTTTGACCTTGGCTTTCGTCTTGGCGAAGGTCTGGCCGCCGAGGCGATCGAGCTTCGTGTCGGTGTCGGCCCCGCTCAGCTTCTGAATCTGGTTCAGCCGGTAGACGGGAACGAAGAGCTTGTCACCGCCGCGGTACTCGACGATCAACAGGTCCACGGCCGAGTCGGGGCCGAGCTGTTTTCGCTCCAGGCCCAGGTACTTGCCGATTCCGTGCTCGACGTGTACGACGCGATCGCCCGGGGCCAGAGCGCGCAAATCCTCGAGGGCCGCGCGGGCGCCTTGTTTTCGAGTTGCCCCGCGGTGCGAGCGGCGACCGAAGATCTCTTCCTCGGTGACGAGCACGAGCCGAGCGCCGGGAGCGATCAAGCCCTGGCTGAGGGTGGTGACCACCACCTGCACGACGCCCGGCGCCGCGCCGTCGCTTCCACTGGCCACGCTCGTGGGGATGTCGCGCTCCGAGAGGAGGGTGGCGAGCCGGTGCGCTTGCACCTCGGTGCGTGCGGTGAAGCGCACGTGGTAGCCTTCGCCGAGCCACTGGGCGAGGCGCGACAGCAGCGGGCTCAGCGGCTCGGCGGCGGCCTTGCTCTGGCCGGCGATGGCGCGAGCCAGCTCCTCCTGCCCCTCGAAACCGAGCTCTGGCGTTTCGGGAGGAGCGAGCTCGAGGGCGCTCGAGGCGTCATGGCGCTCGCGCCCGGCCACCAGCGTCTTGTGGCAACAGAGCAGGGGCCCGGCCAGGAGCCGGCGAGCTGCCCGCTCCGGGTCCACGTACAGGGTCTCGATCGGAAAGCGCGGGCGCCCCTCGGCCAGGGTGAAGGCCTTTTCCGCCAATTCGGCTTCCTCGCGCAGCGCAGCCACACAGGCGTCCGGGCGTTGCAGGACGCCGATCCAATCGTCCCCGAGGTGGTCCCATAGCGGCACCAGAGAATACGCGGCGGGTAGGTAGCCCTCCGCGCCGAACACGCTGCGCCCCTCCGCCAGGTCCTCGAGCAGCAGGCGCGTCTTGCCGCTCGGCATGCGAGCTTCGTCGCACAGCTCCCGCAGGGCAGAGAGTGGCTCCAGCCCGCTCTCGGCCGCGACGAGCAATTCGCGCGCCGGCGGCAGCCACAGGCTGCCGAGCTTGCCGCCGCTGCGCTGTGTTTCGGGGTCGAAGGAGCGCAGCTCGGCGACGGTGTCACCGAACCATTCGATGCGGGCGGGCCGGCGGCTGCCGGGCGCCCACACATCCATCAGCCCGCCGCGCACGGCGAACATGCCCGGGTCCTCGACGACGGCCGCCCGCGCGAAGCCCCCTCGAACCAACCGGGCTCGCAACTCGGTGGGCTCGATGACCTGGCCGCGTGTGATCTCGTGGCAGGCGGCGGCCAGCGGCCCGCCCGGCACCACGCGGCGCAGCAAGGCTCCTGCCGTCGTCACGAGCACGTCGCACGGCCTGCCGGTGGCCAGCGCCGACAAAGTCGCCGTCCGCGCCATTTCCGTGCGACGGTCGGGGTGGACGGCGTCGTAGGGTGAGTGCTCCGAGGGCAGCAGCAGTCGAACCGTGGGAGCTTTGGCTGGCAGCGCCGTGATGGCCGGGACGACGTGGGCGAGGAGCGATCGCACGTCGCCGGCGGTGGCCTGCGCGTCCGTTGCGCTGCGGCTCACGCACAGCACGGGCTTGCGCGTTTCCAGGTGGGCCAGGGCTGCGACCAGGGCCGTCGCGCAGCCCCCCAGGCCCGCCAGGTGCTGCACCGCGTCTGCCGACCCCTGAGTGACCTTTCGGAGCGAAGCTCTCAGGTCCGAGAGCAGACCTTCGGATTGGCCGGGGCGGCGCGGCATCGGGTTGGCTGCATACCAGGGCCCGGCGGCGGGGTGGGGCCCCCCATGGCGGAAAAAAGCCGCCGCCGTCTCGGACCGCGAGCTGCAGCCCCGCGGAGCCCGCGGCGGTGCAGGCCTCGGCGGGGAGCTCGGTTCTGCGGCCCTCGGCCCGAGCCGGGAGCCGCCCGGCCAGGCCACCCGGCCACTCGGCGCGGGTCGTGGCCCCGCGGCGCGGCCGGGCGGAACGGCAGCGCTCAGCGCTGCATCGCCGCCCCGCAGGCGGCCAGGTGGTTGCGGGCGATCAGCGTCCAGGGGCCGTCGGGGTGCTGGGTCAAATGGGCTTGGAGCGCCAGCGCGGCCGAGGGGGCGGCTCCGGCCTGGCGCAGCAGGATGCCGCGGGCCAGGCCGGCCAGATAGGTCGCGTCGTGCTGGGCGAGCTCTCCCAGGTACTGCAGCTTCTGGCGAGCGAGCTGGGCCGGGCTTTGCTCGGGCTCCGCGTCTCGAGAGAGCAGAAAGCGGTAGTAGATTCGCCAGTCGTTGAGGGTGGGGGAGAAGGGGTAGTCGGCGACGAGCGCCGTGGCGCGGCCCCAGTGGACCTGGAACAGCGTGATCAAAGTCCGCTCGTCACCCGTGAAGCCGCCCGCGTCGAACCATCCCCGTTGCCTGCCGGCGCGAAAAAGCGCGCCCCCGAGCGCGGCCGCGCCGGAGCCGTCGCCGCCCCGGCGCACGGCGGCGACGAACCGGTGCGATTGCAGGGCCCTCAGTCGCAGCAGCGCCTCGTCCCCGTGCAGCTGCCGCGCGCGCCGGGTCAGGCGGCGCAGTTGGTTTTCGTGCAGGCGACTGTACAGCCCAGTCGACAGGCGCGCGCCGGCGCGTTCGAAGGCTTCGCCCACCAGCTGCACCTCGGGTGGGAGCCCCGCAAGCGCCTGCCGCGCTCTTCGCTCGGTGCGGCGCAGGGAATCGAGTTGCTCTCGCCGATCGACCTGGGGCAGGGGCAAATCGCCCACGTCGACGGGGTGGGGGACGACGAGCGAGGCGCTGATCAGCGCCGCGAGCACGACAACCGCGCCGGCTCGCCAGCCATTCAGGTGCCTCGACCACCCCGACCACCTTGGCCCACCAAAGCTCATCCCCGTCCTCGCGGGGCCCGTGGCGGGCCGGGCAAAAGCGGGCATACTCTTGGGCGTGGATGGGTTGCCACCGGCGCGCATTTCGCGGCACGGCTGGCGCTGTCCCCGGCGCGCGAGAAATGGATTCCAACAGGCAGCGAGAGAAGCGCGCCCATCCGCGGGTGCCGATTGAGCTCGGCGTGACGTGTGTTCTGCGGGAGCGCAGCATCGACGCCATTGCCCGCGACATCAGCCTCGGTGGCGCTTTTCTGGCGTGCCGCGAGGTCGTGGGCTTTGGCGAAGAGATCATCGTGCAGCTGCCCTCCCTGGTCGGGCTGCTGCGCCTGCCAGCCGTGGTGCGCTGGCGAACGGCCGACGGTTTCGGAGTTCAGTTTGGACTTTTGGGCGCTCGTGATACGCATGGCATCCTCGCTCTCATGAAGAAGACGGCAACGTGACGGCGGGCGACAGCCCCCAGCAGTTTTTCAGTGTTTCGCTGCCCGCGCTTTTCGAGCCCCTGGTGCGTGCGGGCAAGCTCGGCGGGCGGAGCTACGCTTCCGCCGGCGTCGTCGTACGCATCCTCGGTGCCGGCGAGTGGACGCTGCGCCTCGATGAGCGAGGGATCTCCGCGGTCGAAGGCGGGGACGACAGCCCGGCGCTGCAGGTTTGCCTACGCGGCGAAGATTTTGCGCGCTTCGTGGCTTCGCCGCTGCTTCGGGGCGGCGCGGAATCGATCAGCCCCGCGCGCGCGGACGCCGCGGCGGCCCGCCTGGCGCGCTGGGACGACGAGACGGCGGAGCTATTGCGGGCCGTGCGCGGCAGCGTGCTGCTCAGGCTGCGCGATGGCGAGCAGGTGCGCCCCGTGGCGTTCACCCCGGGTCAGCAGCCCTGCAGCCTGACCGAGGCGGCGTGCATCGTGGACTGCGACCTGGAGGAAATGCTGCAGCTGCGAAGCGGGGAGGCGAACCCGCTCGACCTGCTCGGCCAAGGCAAGCTCAAGCTCTCCGGGGATGCGCAGATCGCGCTGGCCATGGGGGGGCTGTTTCTCTGAGCGGAGCCTTCCTCTGAGCGGAGCCTTCTTGCCCGGAGCCTTCTTGCCGGAGCTGGGCTGCCCCGAGCTCGTGCGGGCGGAGCCTGAGCGGCGCGCCTCGTGAAGGGCGCGCGCCGCGGCCAGCGCCGCCGAGCCGACGGCTCTGCTCAGGGCTCCTTGGGCAGGGCGGCCCATCGCAGCGATTCGCCGACGCGCCCCGAGATGCGATGGCTCTTCCAGTTGTATAGAGACTTGACGTAGAGGCCGCTCTCCTCCGGGTTTCTCCGCGTGGAGAAGTACGCCAACATGCGGCCGTCGGGGCTGCAGGCAGGGTACGAGTTGGAGCCTTCGGCCTGGGTGATTCGCGCTATGTTGCCCCCGCGCTCGTCGGAACGCACCAGATCTTGTCCCCCGCCGACGGCCACCGCGTATACGAGCCAGATGCCGTCTTCGGTGTTGCAGAACTCCGGCGCTGCGGCGGAAAATCGGCCTGGCGAGACGATCTTGCCGTCGATGTAGATGCGGCGCGGGCCCTCTTCTCCGCCGCCCCCCCCGCCGACCCAGGCGAGCTTGCCGCTCGGGCTGAAAACGGGGTGCGTCGCGACCGCGGTGCGCGACACCTTCTGCATGTCCGTGCCGTTGGCGTTGCCGACGTAGATCGCGCTGCCCCCGGGGCGTGCGACGGCCACGGCGAGCCGGCGGAAATCGCCGCTGAACGTGGCGCTGTAGATGGATTCTTTGAACGGGAGGTTCCACACGACGCTCCCCTGGTGCTGGAGGAGCCGGAACGGACCGTACTTGCGGCTGCGCGAGTAGAAGAGCAGCCCCTCGGGGCCCCACAGCGGCGCGATGCTGGTGTCGTTGGGATCCGTTTGCGCGGTGAGCCCGTGGCCATCGGCATCGATGGCGTAGATCGCGTGATTTCTGCCGAGCCGGGCCGAGAACGTCAGGTGGCTGGAGAAGCCGCCGTCTCGGCCGGTGATCGCCCCGAGGAGCGCGTCCGTGATGCGGTGGGCGGTGGCGCGAACGTCGTCGGGTTCCACGACGAACGTCTTTTCGTAGACCGGATCCTTCCCGTAGCGCAGGAAGTAGCAAAGCCCGACGATGAGCACCTTGCCATCGGCTTGCTTCTGCGCGGCCACTTTGACGATCACCTGTGCGCCCAGGGCGCGCCAGGCGGTGATGTCGACCGGGTCCTCGAACCGGTACATGCCCTCGGGCGCCTTCTTGTCGTCGATCAGGCGGAATCTGCCCGTGAGCTCGAAGTTGCGCCGCACCACCGTACGCACGATCACGTCCTCGAGGTCGGGGGAGAGCGAGGGCAGCACGGCGAGGGGAGTCAAGACGAGGCGTGAGTCACTGGTGATGAGCAGTTCGCCAAGCAAATCCTCGTCCGAGGCTTCTCCGCCTGCGGCGGCCTCGTTTCCACTTTCGGAAGCCGGCTGCGCTGCGGCTCGCTGAAGCGGCGCGGCGAGCACGGCGAGGGACACCGCCAAGATGGCCGCGGCGCGGGCCTTGGCGCGCGCGAGGCGGCTCCAGATCAGTTGCATTCCACGTCCTTTCCGGAAAAAGTGAGCTTCACGGTAGAGGTCAGTAAGTGGGGGTACTTCGGCGGAGGTGGAGGCACGAGCTGGCCCACGGTTGCATCCATGCGAGCGCGCACGCGCTGATCGAAGTCGCCATAGCCGCTGCCTTCGACCAAGTCGTAACCGGCCACGCTGCGATCGTCGTCGATCCGAGCGATGACATGGGCCTTGAGCGCGCGCAGCGCCGCGCACGCGGCCCCCGTGGCCGGCGGGTGGAAACCGCGCTGAAACCACTGAATCAGCTTCACGCGGTACACGCTGACCGCACGGGCCTTGAGCGGGTCCGTTTCCGTTCCCTCGTCGACCCCCTCGGCGGCCCCTTCTCCTTCGGCGTCCGGGTCGGCGGCCTCGGCGGCTTGCTCTCGCATCTTGCGAACCATGTCGTCCACCCGCTGCGAGAGATCCTCCTCGGGCGGGGGCTCGTTCTTCTTTTCGACCCGCTTCTTTTCGGGGCGCTTGCGTTTGGGGGGCGGCGACGATTTGGCCTTGGGTGTCGGCGCGGGCTCCGCTTTCTCCTGGCGCTTCACCCGCTTGGGGGGGCGCACCATCGGCGGCAGCTTGACATCGCTCTTGGTGCCGCCCTTCTTGAGCAATGGAAGATCTTCCACCGGCCGCACCGCGATCGCGAGCTCGGCGGGGGGGGCTGGGGGCGGCGCAGGGCTGCCGCCGCCGGCGAGGACGACTAGCACGACCAACGCCACCTCGACGAAGAACGCCGCGGAGGTGGCGCCGACCAACTCGCCCGGCGAGAAGGCGGACGGGCTCATTTCTTCTTCTCGCGATCGGCCTCCGCCCCTTGCTCGGGCTCTTCCTGGGGCTGCACCAACAGGTTGAGCGACTGCACCCCGCCGAGGCGGGCTGCGGCCACGACCTCGGCCACGCTGCCATAGCGCGCGTTCTTGTCGCCGCGAATGTAAAGCTCGCGCTCCGACTGAATTCTCGGGTTCTCTCGGAACGCTTCCAAGATTCGGCCGGTGATGTCCTCTTCTCCGAGTACGACCCGGCCGTCGGCGGTGACGTTGACCAGCAGCTTGTCGTCCTTTACCGGCGAGTTGCGTGCTTTGACGTTGGGCAGCTCGATCTTCAACCCCGCGCTGAGCAGCGGCGCCGTTACCATGAACACGACCAAGAGCACCAACATCACGTCGACCAGTGGCGTGATGTTGATGTCGCGGAAGCTTCTGCGACGCGAGCGCCCTCCACCTCCGCCCATGGCTAGGCTCCGTAGCGGGCGGCGGTGGCGGGGCCGTGGGAGGCGCGGGCGTGGGCTCCCGGGTTCGATCCCGGGTGTTGTGAGGCTGCCCCGGCGGCCAGGATTTCGACCCAAGTCTCGCTCGAGGCGCGAACTGCATCGAGCAAGTCTTCGATGCGTTGGTCGATGTAGTTGCACCCGATGGTCGCTGGGATGGCGGCGACCAGCCCCACCGCCGTGGCAATCAGCGCCTCCCCGATGGCGGGCGCCACCACCGGCAGCGAGGCGCTGCCCTCCATGCCGATCCTCAAGAACGCATCCATGATGCCCCAGACCGTCCCGAACAGCCCGATGAACGGTGCCGAGGAGGCGATGCTGGCCAGCGTGGGCATCAGCACGGAAGCTCGTTGCTGCTCGGTGACGATGGCGCGCTTGGCGACGCTCATCAGAAACTCGGCGCTGATGTGGTGCCGGCTTCGTTTGGCGATTTCTACCACTACGCGCCCTCCGGGCGAGCCCTTGTGCTGGATGCTGAGAGAAACGAGCGCGTTGGCGTCGTTGACCTCGGCGGCTTCTCGTTCGAAGCGCTCCTGCGCCGCCTGCAGCTTGCGCAGCTGCATGGCCTTGAGGAACCAGATCAGCCAGACGGCGAACGAGGCCGCGATGAGCAGCCCCAGCACGACGAGAACGACCCCCGACGCTCCGCGAACCAGGCTGAGGGGGTCGATCTTTTCGGTGGCCTCCGCGGCGGAGGACAGGGCTACGGCGAACATCTACGTGAGGAGGCTTCGGCGGCGGTGTGGAGGTGGATCATCGGCTTGCCAGGTCTAGGCCGGCGGCGCCTAGGGTAGCAAGGTCTTCGGCGGCAAGGTCTAGGAGAGCGACGCCCGGGGAGCAACCTCTAGCCCAACGAGGTTCGTAGCCCAACGAGGTTCGGGCCAACGATGCCTGGATTGTCAGTGTCCGGATTGTCAGTGCCGGATTGGCACGATGTCCGGGTGGATGAGGTCCGGATTGATGAGGTCCGGGTCGACAATCGAAGATGCCCCGGCCGACGCGAGGCGCCCCGGCCACCATTTCTCGCTGTTGGCTCGCCACGCTCAGGGGAGACGCCGCCCGGGCGCCTGCTGGCGGCACGCGAGGCTCAGGCTGCTGCGCGTCGAGCGCCGCGCGCGGCCCGAACCCTCCGCCTCGATTTGCCGTCACAATCTCCCGGCAAGGTGCCTTCAATCGGCCAGGATTACGTCCACACGGCGATCTTCCGCATAGCTGGGCTCGTCGGAGCCGGTGGCGTCCATCTCGCCGCGCGAGGTGGTCTCTGCTTGACCTCGGCCGAGGCCCTGGGAAACCAGGTACGTCCGCACGTTGTCCGCGCGCTCACCCCCGAGCACCATATTGTATTCGGCCTCCCCTCGCGGGTCGGCGTGGCCCACGAGGCGCATGGTGCGACCGCCGAGCTTGCCGGTGGTGAAGCAGGTGACCAGCTTGTTGAGAACCGGCTGATCTCCCCGGCGCACGCGCGCCGAGTCGAAGGAAAAACGGGCCTCTGCGTCGCTGATGCCACAGGCCACCTTGATCTCGTCGGAAACGTTGACCAGGCTCTGCGTGGGGTCGTCCCCCTCCTTTTCGGGAGGCATCGGCTCGGGCGGGGGAGGCGGCGGCTCGAGCGGCTCGGCGGCGGGCATGGGCGTTGCGGGGGGCGGCTTGGGGTCGGAGCCGCACCCTGCGGCCAGCAGGGCTAGCAGGGCAAAGATGCTGCACTGAACTCGCATTTCGACAATCCTCCTGAGGCCTCCCTTGCTACCGCAGTCGACGAATTTGGGAAAGTCGTTAGCGTCGTTTCTGGGGATGGCGCAGGCGGCTGCGTTGGGGGCGCCGGGGTTCGGGCGCTCGGAGGCCCCCGAAACGAGCGGCAGGGGGCTGCGGAATCGGGCCCGCGCGCTCACCGAATTCCGCATTCCCGAGCTCGGAAGCGCGGGCGCCGGGTTGCCGGCGTCGGGCGTCTCTTCGCCCAGCGTGCCACGCCGGCGGGCGCGTGCTTTGCGAGCCTTCGAGCGGAGTTGCGGTTGGCGCGTGAGCTGCCGTCGGGCTTGGCTGCTGTGAAAGCGGTCCGTGAAAGCGCTTCGCGAAAGCGCTTCGCGATGTCGCGAAGGCGCCGCCACGGCGCGCGGCGGGAGCGTCGAGTCGGAGGGCGCTCGCCTGGTCGGGGGGCGCACTGCCCCGGGGTCGTGCTCGGGGCCGGCCGCTCCCCGACCCGGGTCGCGGAACGACCCCTCCCGGGGTCGCATTCCACTTCTGCGGGGCCGCCTCTCGCGATCAAGCGAGCTGACGCAGCAGGTCGCGAGTGATGCGAAAGTAGTCGGACCGGTCGTAGGGCTGATTGAGGATGTGAAAATCTCGGTTGTTCAGCCCCACGCAGCCGAAGCAGTACGTGCACTGCGATAGCGCCCGGCACCGCACGAGGTAGCTACTGGCGATGCAGCCATCGCAGGCGTCGCAGTGATGGCACGCCAGCAGGCGCTCGGAGCCGCGGCAATGCGAGCATTCCGTACAAAGCTTGCACTCGACGCAGTAGTGGCAGCGCACCAGGTGCTCGCTCTGCTGGCAGAACGTGCTGGCCGTGCAGCGCTGGCAGTGCACCAGTTGTACACAGCCCAGGTTCACTCCCGCCGCGGCTTCGTCGAGCAAGCGGTGGAAGCGCGTTTGGAACTGGCGGGCGTCCATTGCGTCTCGGCGCCCCTCACGGGAGGCGGGCGCCCTCGGGCGGCGAGGGTGCCTTGCTCGGCGAAGAGGATCAAGCCCGCGGGTCGCCGCCTCGATCGCCGAACCGGTCCAAGCACCCCGGACAACGCCTCCCCGAGTGCGGAGAGGCGGCGTCTTGCAGGGCGCCTGTCGCCCGTTCGAGGTTCGACCTCGCGACTCGTCGCGGCAATCGACCGGATTGCGCCCTCGGCGTGTCATCGCGCCGAACGAGATCCTCGCGCGGGGCTGCCCCGCGCAGTCGGGGCGGCTCCTCGAACGCTCACTGGGCGAAGGCGCGTGGGGGCCTCCGACGGGACGAGGTGGCGCGTTCGAACGCCCCAACGCCCTCGAGGCGGGGGCGCCGCGGGGGCTCGACGGGTCGTGGACGGGTGCTCCGCGGGGGGCGGAAGCTACGGGACGGGACCGCGAAGCTGCCTCCCCGTCACCAGGCCCGGGAGGCAGGTTCAGGCGCCGTAGTGCAGGCGCATCGAGCGACGCAGAGCGCCGGCCGCGTCCCGCGTAATCGGATCTTCTGCAGATTGCTCCAGGCGGCGCAGGCGCTGATCGAGCACGGGCCGCTGCTTGGGTGCTTCTCTCTGGAGCAACTCGGCGATTGCGAACACGGCGTCCTGGGCGCGCCGCTCGTCTTCGTGCTCGAGCAGTTGGATTTGAACCTCCTGGACCTTCGGGGGCACCACGTCGCATTCGAGCAGATCGTCGAACGCGCGGGAAATGGCGCCGCGACCCTGACTGTTGACCAGACGCTCGAGCAAGCGCTGCGTTCGGTTGTCCGTGCTCTGCTCGCTTTCGGCGGCGCGCACGATGCGCGCGATTCGGCGCCGCGTGCCGTGGCCGTTGGCGAGCCCGTCGACTGTCGGCTGGCCCCCCTCCCCGTGTGCGGCAGCACCGGCTGCGGGATGATCGGACTTCGGCGCGGCGGAAGCCACGATGGGCCGCAGGCCGTTGCCCAGCAGGGGCGCTCCCGGCCGCCGCGCGGCGATCAGGATGGGCTCGGACGGCCCCTTGGCTTTCGACTTCTTTCTTCTTCGCTGGCGGCGACGGCCGCTCGTGCGCTGTTGCTGTTGTTGTTGTCCTTCCACGAGCTATTCCTCCGGTGACGGACCTTGATGTGAGACGTTTTCTTGACGAGCCGTTGCGCTGGGGGCGCGGGCTAGTAATCGCGGTGCCGGCGAACCGAGCCAATCACGGCTTGCCGACTGGTGAGCTGCCCGGACACGCCGCGCAGCGAGGGGCTGGATTCGATTGAGGGGGTGGGGGTCGGGGTGCCGAGGCCGACGCGGGGGATGAGGGCCGCGACAGGGGTCGTCCCGCAGCACCCCGCGACCGGGCTGAGTACGTCGAAGGGTTGGCGCATCTGGGGAGGGGGCACCGCGGGCTGGATGCGCCGAGTGGCGGCGGGTCGAGTGTCGGGAGGCAAGCGCGTGGGACGCGGAACGGAAGGCAAGCGAGCAGAAGGCAAATGGGCCCGAAGGGCCATGCCCCAGCGGGGGTCCGAAAGCGCGAGCCGCTGGCGCCGGCAGGGCCGTTTGCGCCACGGGCGACTCGCGATTGCCGGGATACCCCTGCCTCGCCGCTCACCGTCTTGCAACGGCCTACCCACTGGGGACTTGAACGCAAATCCGAGATTCTCGTCGCACTTCGTCTCGCCGCAGGCGGGCCAGGCGTGGCTCGCCCCGCGATTTGCTTTGTGGCCGGCCTTCCAAGGTCGCTCGCGGCCGCTGCGCCGCGCCGGGAAGTGCCCCCACCAGGCGTCCGCGACGGTTCCCGATGCTGCGGGGGCGATGTGACCGCTCTGGCCTGGGGACGTTGGGAAGCGTAGCACTTTTTCTGCTCGGTCGTTGGCGCTCGGAGCGGGCCCTGCCCACGGGGAGACGGACTCCCGAGTGCGGGGGAGGGCGCGGCTGCGAGGCGCGCGGAGGGCTCTGGCAAGCGGTCACTTGCCGGGAATGAGTGGGCGGCGAGCCGCGTACCTGGCTGGGCCGTCCTCTTTTGCGTTTCCCGCGCCGAAGCCTCGCAACCGAGGCCTGCCGCGGGTCGTGTTGCCGGCGCGTGCGCGGTAGGTGCCGGGGATGGATCTTTTTCGTTTGGGGCTGTGGTGGGGGTGTTTCTCACCCGCGGGCCCGGAGGCTCGCCGGCGCTACGTGCCCGCGTGGGCGGGGTCCTGGTGACCGGGTTCCGGTTGGAAAGGCTGCTCGATAGCTGACGAGCAAAGATCTGCTGGGGGTCGACCCTGTTGCAAGCGGGCACGTGTTGCACGCCGGGCGCTCCAGGCATGGGTGTTCACTTGAGCGAGGGGGGCCTGACGGCGGCTGAGCGGGCGACACCAGAGCCAGTGGGGTTTGCCCCCGTGCAGGCACTGCGTTCGGCCGGGGTGCTCCTTCGACGCTCCGACCCGTGACTTCTGTTGGAGCGCGAGCTCCGTTCGAAAACCCTTACCACCGGACGAGGCACTCCGCCGGTATTCGATGACGCTTGCCCTAGCCGCATGGCCGTGACGAGAGCCCAAGGGCACTTTTTGCGCCAAGAGAGGCGCGCGAGTTGACGATGTTCCTTCCGGGCAGGCCCACGGCCATCTGAGATGGGCCCCGACTCCAGTAGACCTTACTTCGTACGGTCGTGCATAGCCGAAAAAAACGCCTGTGCCCAGACCGTGTTTCGAAGGATCCGGAGGCGACCGGAGCAGGCGTCCACGACGCCTGGGCGCGATCGGCTGCTCTGCCGTTCTGGCGCGCTGGACGCCGAGGCGCTGCTCCCCGCCAACCCCCTCCGCGCAGTGGATTGCGCGCATGTCGGCGCGCTTTGGGCGGACCCTGTACTCGCTCGTTCGTCACCGGGCTCGACGCATCGCCTCGGGCGCTCGCGCGGTGGCCGCCGAAGCCCACACGCTCCGGGCCCGAGCGGCCGGCGAGTGCCTCGAGCTCGCCGCGCACGCTGCCTGCTCCGCGCCTCGCCGCTTCGCTTCGCCGTGCGCGGCCCCCGTTTGGAAGCCGCTGGGAGGGCCGGGCGAGGCGCGGGCGCCGGCCGCGCGAGGCGCCGGCACCGTGTGAATCGATTCTGCCGCGTTGGCCCTTCGGGCGTCGCCCCCGCGCGCGAGCGTGGTTTGCGGAGCTCGCGCCCGGGGCGCGAAGCGGCACGTGAGCGAGCGCCCCGCGCCTGCGCGCCCGTCGCGGCTCGAGGCGGTGCTGCTCCAGGCGGAGCCACACCCGTGCGGCTCGTGGCGAATGCAGCGATCGATGGCTGCCTGGCGGCGTACGGTCGCACGACTGGCGGGTCGGCAACTGCTCGCCGGCGGGTGGCTTGCCGAGGAGCTGCCGCTCGGGAGCTGGCTCGTCGGGCTGGAGACTCGCGAGGCCCCCGTTGCTTCGGGCCCCGTTGCCTCGGGCCCCGATGACCAGCAACCTAGCGCATCGACGGCGCGACTCGAAATGACGCACTGGGCGAAATTGGCGGTGTTCACCAATCGGTGGTTATGGAATCTCTCCAACGAAGCACTGGGATGAGCCAAGCCGGCGACTAGAGCTCGGCGGCGCGGCTCGCCCACGGAGCGCGCCCCTGCGATGCCGTCACCGTAGCGCACCCACCGTTGAAGCGCTGTAGTTGATAGCATGACCCCGCCTCGCGTGTTGCGCAAAATCGAGGCTTGGTCCGCCGCGCCTCGCGGTGTCGTTTTGTGGGACAAGGGCATCGCTTCGCCACCCGCGAAAGCGCCTGCGTCTGGATGTAGTGGAAAGAGGCTCGGGTGGCCCGCGGCGGCTACACTTGTTTCAGCGGCGGGTGGCCGCAGGAAACTAGTGGCCCGGCAGGGGTATTCAGCAGCCGCGAGGCTGACGTTTTCCCAGAATGCACGTGGGCTCCGCAGGGCGAGTGAGAGATCGATGACCAATCAGAGTGCTCGGGTGTGGCGGGACGGAAAGTTGCTGGATGCGCCGAGCGCGAGCCTGCCGGTGTTGACGCATTCCCTCCACTACGGTGTGGGCGCTTTCGAAGGAATTCGCGCCTATCGGCAGACCTCGGGCGGCAGCGCGGTGTTTCGATTGCACGAGCACATTCGGCGCTTGATGGATTCGTGTCGGTTGGTTGGTCTTCGCCCCGCCGTGAGCGACGCCGAGATTCGCGCGGGCTGTTTGGACGTGCTGCGAGCCAACGGGCTCCAAGAGGGCTACCTGCGGCCGCTGGTGATCCTCGGGGAAGGGGCGATGGGGCTGTTGCCGGCGGACAATCCGACCATCACGCTGATCGCGGCCTGGGGTTGGGGCGCGTATCTCGGCGAAGAAGCGCTCGAGCGAGGCATTCGCTGCAAGATTTCATCCTATTGTCGGCCGCACGCAAATACGGCGCTGACGCGCGCCAAGCTGACGGGCCAGTACATCCTTTCCGTGATGGCGAAGCGCGAGGCCCAGGCCGCCGGGTACGAGGAGGCCATTCTGTTGGATCTCTCGGGAAATGTGGCCGAAGGGTCCGGAGAGAACCTCTTCCTGGTGCAGGGGGACCAGCTCGTCACTCCACCGCTCGGCAGCCCCATCCTCGCCGGCATCACGCGGGCTTCCGTGATTACCCTGGCGCGCGAGCAGGGGCTCACGGTCGTCGAACGAACGTTTCCGCGAGACGAGCTGTTCTTTTCGGACGAGGTGTTCTTGACGGGGACGGCGGCGGAGCTCACGCCGGTCCGAGAGATCGATGACCGTCCGATCGGCGGAGGAAAAGCGGGTCCCGTGACGAAAGCGTTGCAGTCCCGGTATTTCGACGTCGTCACGGGCCGGGTTTCCCAGCACGCCCAGTGGCGCACCCCCGTCGCATGAGCTGGCGGTCGGTGCTCTCTGCCGGCGCATTGTGTGCGGCGGGGCCGAGCGCGTGCGCTCCAGTGGCCCTGCCCGAGCGAGCCCCGCACTCTTCCGTGAGCGCTGCCCCTGCGCGGGCCGTCGCACTGCCGGCCGCTCCGGGTGCGGCGCCGGTGAGCCGCTCGCTTCGGCCACTTCCCAGCGGTCTCGAGGGACCCACCTCGACGGTCGTATCGCGCACGCAGCGGGTCGAGTTTCCGCTCCCCGACGCCGATCACTGGGGCGTGATGCAGAGCCCCTCGCCGGGGCTGCGCGCACTGCACCGCCGCACCGGCTCGTCCCTGATCGTGCGGGCCTGGAAGGCCGCGGAACCAAGCAGCGGGCGGGCCTGCGGTCGGCAGGCGCGGCGCTGGTACCCAGACATCGGGCCCGTCGAGGCCGCGTCCGTGCTGCGGCGGAGCGAGCGGGTCATCGAGCCCGCCTACCGTGCGACCGTGATTGCCGCGGTGTGGCCCGCCGCACCGGCCGGGGTCGTGCGCGGCCAGGTTCAAGCCTTCGGTGCGGACGTGCGAAACTGCTTCGCAATGGTTTTTTCTACGGCAGCGAGCGGACCGCGAGCCGTGCAAGTCGTGGCCGAGCGACTCGCCGCGATGGAGGCCACGACGTTTGCGCGAGTTCGTCGCTCGAGCATCGAGAGCCGCGTCGCCCCGCTCGCTCGCTGATCCCGCTCGGTCGTCGCTGCCCGTCGGCGCATCGGGTGCGCCCGCTCGGCCGTCGCCTCGTTCGAATCACCGAAAATCTCGAACCAGGCGCTGCAGTTGGTCCCGGGCCCGGCGGTTGCCCGCGCCCACCGCGACGACGTTGAGCCCCTCCGGTCGAAAGAGCGATTCCGCCGCGGCCCGCACCTCGGCCTTGGTGACGCTGGCCAGTTGGTCTCGGCGCTCGGCAGGGTGCTGCCGCGTGCCGGTGAGCTCGCCCAAGCCGAAGTGACTGGCGATTTCCTCGGGGTCGTCCAGAATTTGCTGCAACTGCCAACCGTGCCGGCGCTTGGCCTTGTCCAGCTCCTCGTCGGTGGGGCCGTCGTCTCGCAGGTCCGAGACGATCTCGAGCAGCTCGGTGAGCACCTCGGCGGCCCGCTCGTTGGCGCTCTCCGCCGAGAAATCGACGATCCCCACGTCTTCGTACGCTTCGTAGCCGGCTGCCACATCGTAGCAGAGCCCTCTGCGGTCGCAGATGTGCTCGTAAAGGCGCGTGGAGAGCCCATCGTCCAGCAGGCGAACCAGCAGCTGGGTGGCTGGCTCGGACGGATCGAGGAAGCTCGGGGCGACGAACCCCATGCGCAGAGCCGTCTGGCTCGCCGCGTGGTCGACGAACCGAAACGCGGCCGGGCGCACCTGGGGCGGGGGCGCCGCCGTCGAGGGTGGGCTGCCCATCGGGATGCTGGAGAACAACTCCTCCAATTCGCGCAGCGTGGCCTGGGGGTCGATCGGCCCCGCGGCGACGAGCGTGGTCGCGGAGGCTACGTAGAAGCGCAGGTGGTGGCGGCGCAGGGTGGCTTCGTCGAAGCGGTCGATGTGCTCGGCGGTGCCCGTGATGGAGAAGCCCAGGGGGTGGCCCGGAAACATCAGGCGAGCGAGCAGATCGTCGGCGTCGATCAAACTGCCGGATTCGTCCAGTGTCTCGAGAATTTCCTCGCGAACGATCCCGCGCTCGATGTCGATGCCGGTGAAGATGGGCCGTTGGAACACCTCGGCCACCAGCGGCATCACCTCGGAGAGGCGCTCGGGGGGCAGCGCGATCTGCATCGAGCCGAAGTCTTTTGCCGTCGCGGCCTGCAGCGTGCCGCCGAGGTTCTCGAACGCGAGCGCCTGCTGGTGGGCGCTGGGGTGCGTCGGCGTGCCCCGGTACAGCATGTGCTCGAGGAAGTGGCTCAGGCCATTTTCCTCCGCCGACTCGAAGCGCGAGCCGGTGCGGATCTGCGCTTCGAGCACGCTCGTGTGGACGTGTGGCATGCGCACGGCGATCAGGCGCAGCCCATTTCGAAGTGTCGCCCGTTCGGGGCGGAGGTCGGATAGCTCCAAGTATTCGCTGCCTTGAAAAGGGTATGGGAAAAGCCCCGCCAGCTGCTGGTCAGGACTCTTCGACGCCGACGTTGACGAACGCGGAGTTGATGTCGATCTTCCCCGCGGCTTGTTGCTTGAGGCGCTCGACCTCGCGCGCCAGCGCATCCATTTGGGCGCGCGCCCGAACTTGGGCCATGAACTCGCGTTTTTCCGTTTCGAACGCTTCTCTCGTGACGGTCGTGCGGTCCTTCAGCTGCAGGATCGCCACCCCCTCCCGCGTGCCGATGGGCTCGGGATGCACCTGATCCACCTCCGTCAGCGCGAAGGCGAGCCGCTTGGGCTCCACGCCGAAGTCCGCGTCCGGAATCGGGTCGATCGGGTCGACTCGCGAGAAGCTCGCACTGATCTCCACGCGGGGCCGCCGGCGCGATTGCTCGGCGGCCCGCAGCAGCCGCGGGTGGCTGGCCGTGGCGCTCTTCGACAGGGCCTTTTTCGTCCAGGCGTCGAGCACATCCTGCATGGCGACCCCTTCGTTCAGCCGTGCGATGATGTCGGCGGCGGCGTCCTTCATCCCTTGCTCGGCCGAAGCGCGTGAGGCGAGCGGGCGCGCTTCAATCCGGCGCCCGGCGCTCTGGAGCTCGTCCGCGCCGAGCTTGCGCTCGACTCGCAGCACCCGCAGGCCCCCCGGGGCGTCGAGAACTTCGGACACTCCGCCGACCTCGAGCGATTCGACGGCGGCGAGCAGCGGCGCAGAGTCCGCGCGCTCGGGGTCGATACAGCCGATGACGCCGCCGGAGGCCCCGCTTGCCGCGCTCGAGTGAATCCGGGCCAAACGGTCGAGCTCTTCGGGGCTCGCCTTCGCCAGGCGCGCCGTCAGGTCGGTGGCGAGCGCACGCGTCTTGGCTTTGTCTTCCTCGTCGGCGCCCGGCGGGAAGGTCAGCACGAACTCCCGAACCACCGCGCAGCCCTCGGTGTACTTGGCTTTGGCCCCCTCCCACGCTCCGTCCACCGCTTCGGAGTTTTGCGCCAAGAAGGCGTCGACCGCCGCCTCGTCCACTGGTACCAAAAAGCGGGCAAACCACTGCCGGTCGAGCTGGGCGACGCGCGCCGTGGCCTTCTCACGCACGTACGTAAACTGAGAGAAAGCCTCCGGTTCGGAAATGGAGACGGTGTTCATCACCAGCTGACGCATCCGGTCCGCCGTGAGCTCGCGGGTTTGGTGGATCTTGAAATCCTTGCCACTCATGCGCGCGAAGCTGCGCACCGAGCGCTTGTAGACTTCGAAGCTGAATTTCTCCGTCTTCGGGTTCTGCACGTTGACGTACGTCAACATGGGCCACTGGCCCCGCTGTACGGGCAGTGAGAAGTGGAAGCGCCCGAGCGCGAGCTCGGCGTCCACGTCGTTCTCCGTAATACCGATCCCGAGCCGCTCGGCTTCCTGGGCGAGCAGCTCGCGCTCCACGAGCCCATCGACCACCATCTGGTAGACGCCCAGCTCTCGCATCTGCTTGGCCGTCAGATCTCGCCGCACGGCCAGCCGCAGCGCGGCATGGTAGTCCCGAGGTGCGACGCAGCTGCCGGCGACGTCGACGACGCAGGCGTTCTGCCCGGTGGCGCCTTGGCGGCGAAAATCCAGGGCGAACGCCGCGATGATGAGCAGGACGATGCCGCCCAGTAGTGCTTGGACGAACCCGCCCTGACGAAATACGTTGAGCATTTTTCTTGCTGACTCCTGCGGCGCGGCCGCGGGCCGGCGCGGGCTTGTTCGTCCCCGTCGGTGGGCCCTGGCCACGACTCGAAGCCGGGCGGCCGGGGCCGCTCGGCTGATTGCCGAAGTGGCTGATACCACGCGCTTGGCTGGGGGGGCAGCGAGAAGCGCGCGAGCCTGCCGCCGCGTGGAGTATGGGGCTCGGGACCCGGCGGAGGGCCGTGGCCGACCAGGTAGAGCCTTTTCGCCGCGCGGCAGCCGTTCGCACGCCGGGAGGCGGCGGGTGACCGGACCTGCCGGCAGAGGCCCGTTTCGGACCGACGGTGATCTGCTCGGATTCAGCCATCGGGCCGACCCGGCGGGCCCCAACCCCGACAGCGGAGTGAGCGAGGGCTATGATACATCTCGCCGGGATGGCGAGCGCGGCGCATGCACTCGGCCCTGGAGGGGTCTTCGCCCGCAGCCTGCCAGGCTACGAAGCTCGGCCGGGCCAGACGGCGATGGCGGAGCGCGTGGAGCAATGTCTGCTGCGGGACGGCATCGCGATGATCGAGGCTGGAACGGGCACCGGCAAGACGCTGGCGTACTTGGTGCCGGCCTTGCTCGATTCGGGGCGGCGCAGAATCGTGATCAGCACGGCCACGCGAGCGCTTCAAGATCAGCTGTATCATCGCGAGTTGGCCCTGGCCCAGCGCGTGCTCGGGACGAGCAAGCGCGCGGCCGTGCTCAAGGGGCTGCCGAACTACGTGTGCCGGCGCCGCGCGGAAGATTTCTTCTCTCGCGGTGAGGCCCTCGAGGCTCGCTTCGAGCGCAGCCTCGACGCGGTAGGGCCCTGGTTGGAGCGCACGACGGCTGGCGCCATCGAAGAGGTGCCGGCCGTGGAGGAGGGGGACCCTCTCTGGGGGCGCATCACGGCGTCCAGCGAGCTGAGGGTGGGTACCGGCTGCCGGCATTTCGAGCAGTGTTTCGTCACACGGGCCAAGCGCGAGGCGGCGGCGGCCGATCTGCTCGTGGTCAATCATCACCTCTTCTTCGCGGATCTCGCCCTGCGCGGGGCGCATCCGGCCCGCGTGTTGCCGGACTACGACGCCGTCATCTTCGATGAGGCCCATCAGCTCGAGGAGGTGGCGACCCAGTATTTCGGCTTGCAGGTGTCCAGTGGGCGTCTGGAGCGGCTGGCCGAAGATGCGCTGCGCGTGCTCGAAGAGACCGGGGATTCGGGGGCGCGGGCGGTGCATCAGCGCCTGCACCGGGCTACCACCGGGTTCTTTGGCGAGCTCGCTCGCCCTTTCGGGTCCGCTGCCGCGGAGCCGCGCGTCTACCTCGAGCAGGATTTTCTTTCCGGCCCGCGCCAAGAGGCCTGGTTCCTCTTGGACACCGCGTTGGAGGGGCTGTCTTTTGCGTTGGAGCGTGGCGAGGAGCGCGCGGCCGCAGGCCCCGCCGCCGACGCCGCCGGGCTGCTCTTGCGTCGCGCGAGCGGGCTGCGAGAGCAGCTCGCGCGAAGCTTCGAGGCGCAGCGAAACCGCGTGGCATGGCTCGAGCGCACGCCCCGCGCCCAGGCGCTCGGCAGCTCCCCGGTGGACGTGAGCGCGCTGCTTTCGGAGCACCTTTTCGAGGTCGTGCCGGCGGTGGTGCTCACGAGCGCGACCCTCGCGAGTCGAGCCGCCGATGAGGAGCACAGCGCGTTCGAGTTCGAGAGGCGCCGGCTCGGGCTCGCTGCCGACCAGTATCGAGTGGACGAGTTGGTCGTGGGCTCGCCGTTCGATTTCGAATCTCAGGCCTTGCTGTATACTCCGAACGACCTGCCGCTACCCGGCGAAGGGGCCTTTCCCGCGGCATTTGCGGACCGCTGTCGAGCCCTGATCGAGCAGTCGGGAGGGGGCGCCTTCGTGCTGACCACTTCGATGCGCTCGATGCAGGCCGTGTTTCGCTCCTTGCGCGAGGCGCTCTCCGATCGATTCTCCGTCTCGGTTCAGGGGCAGGCGCCGAAGAGGGTGCTCCTCGAGCGCTTCGCCGCCGCGAAGAGTGGGGTGCTGGTGGCCACGCTCGGTTTCTGGCAGGGCGTGGACGTGCCGGGGGAGGCACTTCGCCTCGTGGTGCTGGAAAAAGCTCCCTTCCCTGTACCGACCGATCCGCTGATCGTGGCTCGCTCCCTCCACTTGGAGCGGGCCGGAGAGAGCCCGTTCGCCCGTTTGCACCTGCCGTTGGCGCAATTGATCCTCAAGCAGGGATTCGGCCGTTTGATCCGGACACGTGCGGACCGTGGCGTCGTCGCGCTGCTCGACGCGCGGGTTCACCGACGAGGCTACGGCAAGCAGCTTCTTCGCGTGCTCCCGCCGGCGCGGCGAGCGACGAGCCTCGACGAGGTCGCAGCGTTCTGGGCGGGCGAGGCCGCGAGCGACGGGGCACTGGGCCCCGTGCCGGCACCCGCTCTGGACTGACCCGGGGGCGCGCTCCTGCGTTGGCCCCGGGTCGGTCGGCTTGCGAGCGGCTCACCGCCGACCGGCAGCTCGCTTCTTTCCAACCTTCTTCTTCGAGGTAGCCTTCTTGGAGGCGGCCTTTTTGGTGACTTTTTTGGTCACTTTCTTGGCGACCTTCTTGGAGGCGGCCTTCTTGGTCACTTTCTTCGCGGCCTTCTTGGAGGTGGCCTTTTTGGTGACTTTTTTGGTCACTTTCTTGGCGACCTTCTTGGAGGCGGCCTTCTTGGAAGCGGCCTTTTTCTTGGTGACCTTCTTGGAAGCGGCCTTCTTGGTGACCTTCTTGGAAGCGGCCTTTTTCTTGGTGACCTTCTTGGAAGCGGCCTTCTTCTTGGTCACTTTCTTGGCGGCCTTCTTCTTGGTGACCTTCTTCTTGGTGACCTTCTTGGAAGTGGCCTTCTTCTTGGTCACTTTCTTGGCGGCCTTCTTCTTGGTGACCTTCTTGGAGGCGGCCTTCTTCTTGGACGCCTTCTTCTTGGAGGGCTTCTTGGTGGCCCCCCCGATGCCGTCGACCAGCTTCTTGGAGAGCAACAAAGGCTGGGTGACCGGCTCTTCGTCGTCGTCCCCGTCGTCGTCGTCCCCGCCGTCGTCGTCCTCGTCCTCGAGATCTTGTGCGACGTCGTCTTCCGGGTCGTCACCCAGGTCGCCGTCGTCCCCGTCGTCGTCGTCGTCGTCCCCCTCGTCCTCGTCCTCGTCCTCCTCGTCGCTCATTTCCTCCTCGGAGTGCTTGGCCAGCGTTTCACGCAGGCGCGCCTCGAGCTCGGAGAACTCGAAGGGCTTGTCCACGTGGGCGTCTGCGCCGTAGAGGGGCGAGGTCATCTCGTTGAGGCTCTCGCCGATGCCCGTCAGCATGACGATTCCGGTGTCCGAAAGGGCCTCGGAGCCGCGGATCTTCTTGCAGACCTCCCACCCGCTCATGCCGGGCATCATCACGTCGAGGATTACGGCTTCGGGCGTGTGCTCTTGCGCCATTTCCCAGGCCATGTCTCCGTCCGAGGCCTCGAGGACTTTGTATCCTTTGGAGCGGATGTAAGCACTGAGGAGCGCAAGCATGCTGGGCTCGTCGTCGGCGACGAGAACGACTGTTTCTTCGGTCTTGGACATGTTCCTACTTTCGAAAGACGGCGGCCGCATTCGAAACCAGCTCCGGCAATGGGTCAAGGTCTGTGTTGACGACAGCCTCGGGTCGCTGCGGCAGATGGTTGAGTGGACCCTGACCTACCGTATGACAGGCTCGTTGCCAACCGACTGCAGCAGCCAGCCGTCGCCGCGAGGCTCCCGGCTCACGTAGGGATCGGTCTCGCGGAAGCAAGCGGGTGCAAGGTCCGGCGCTCTTCCGGCTTCCGAGCGCCACGGTCGGGTTCGCGTCGCGCAAGCTCTCCCGGCCGCGGGACAGCGGGAGCCCCGGCATCTCGCGCCGCCGCGGATCCGATCCGTCTCGGGCGAGAGCTTCTTGGGGCGCGAGCGTCGTGGCCGTTTCCGGAGAGCCTTTTTGCCGTCCCACGGCCTTTTTCCCATCGTTCGGGGGCGCCTGTCGTCGCGTGCCCGGAGCGCGATCGGGGCGAAGAGGTCGACCTACCGCGTCGGGCGATGCGGGCCGAGTGCCTTGCCCTCCACGCGTGGCGCTCGCCCCACCGGTGGCAGCGATGGATCGACCCGGAGGGCGCGGGGAGGCGCCGCACGGCGAGGCCGTGAACCGAAATGGGCCCATCGAGCGAGCCCGCCGATCACGTCCTTCGGGCCCAACGGCTTGCAGGCGCGATTTTTTGCCGCGAATTGGCCCGTTTTCTTGCTCGGTGGGGGCGAGCCGTCACCCCGCTGGGCGGAGTGTCCGCTGGAGCCGGGCACCGGTGGAGGGCCGTATGCCGCGGTGGCTGCTGGCCCCGAGCGGCCGCCGCGCGGGACGAGGCCACACGCCCCGGTGTGACCCCTCTCGAGGTTCTGAGGCGGGTTGGGCCCCGGCCCTTTCCGTGGGCTTCCGCGCTCTGCTTCGCCCTCGTCCGTCGGCTTTGGGATGGGCGGCGCCCGCGAAATGGCGGGCGGCCTCGCAGGGCGGGCGGGCTCGGGTTGACCCCGCCCGGGCCCGACTCCGCTCGGTTTCCGTGTCGTCGCGGGCACCGGCGCAGCCTCTTTCTCGGTGGGTCGGGGCGGCCGAATTTTCGGTGCGTGTTCGCCGGGGCCAGTCGGGCTACTCTCGAGGGATGACAGACGGTAGCGCACCTCTTCCGCGGCTCTGGCGCGCCGCCCGCTCCGCGCGCCGTCGCTTGGCGCTCAATGCCGCCTTGCGTCGGCTCGGCAGGGCGCTGCCCCTACCCGGTGGTCTCGCCGTCTCGTTCGCTCTCGCCCGGGCGATCTGGGCGGTTGATTCTTCGGTGCAGCAGCTCGCCGCCGTCGGCGTGGCCGCGGCGTTGCTCGCCGCGCTCGGCTGGAGCGTCGCGGCGCTGCTCGCCCGCCCCGGCGCTGACGAGGGAGCGCTGGCGCTCGATCGCCACTATGAAACGGCCGATCGCTTCACCAACGCCCTGGCCTTCTCGCGGCTTCCCGAGAGTCGGCGCAACGAGTGGATGCGAGCCGCGATCGCAGATGCGCTCGCGCGGCGCCCGGAGCCAACGGCCCGCGCCGCCGTGCCGCTGCGGGCTCCGCGGGGCCTTTGGGTCGGTGGCCTGCTTGCCCTGCTGGCCGTTGTCGCGTTCGGGTTTCTCCCGGCGCGCCTCCCGTCGAGTCCCGCCGCCGCCGCGCCCGCCGCACCCGCGGCCTCTCCGCTGCTGTCATCGGACGACATCGAGTTGCTCGAGGAGGGCGTGCGGGAGCTCGCAGCAGAGGTCGATGACGCGACCGTGGCGGGTGCGGTCGACCGCCTCAATCGGCTTCTGGAGGATCTCGCCGAGCGGCGGATCGACCGCGACGCGCTCTTTTCGGAGCTGGCGGAGCTGGAGAAGCAGCTGGGCTCGGCGTCGGGGGCTGCCGAGGATGCGGCGCTTGCAAAGGTCGGGCGCGCGCTTTCCAAGAGCCGGCTGGCGCGGCGCGTTGCGCGGGCGCTCGAGCAGCGAGACTACCGCGCCGCACAGCGGGCAATGCGCAAGCTCGCCGAGCGCGTTCGCAAGGATCCGGCCGTCACGGACGAGCAACGCAAGGCCTTGCAGCAGGCTCTCGCCGACGCCGCGAAGCAGAGCCAAGGGCGCACCGCACGCCTGCGCGCGGCGCGCGCCGAGGCCCAGGCTTCGCGTCGGCGGCTGCTGAAGAAGAAGAGCCAGGGTGAAAAACTTTCGCCTTCCGAGCAACGGGAGCTGGCCCGCCAGGAGCGCCAGTTGCAGCGTCTCGGCCGGAGCATTCCGCAGGCCGAGCGCGCGCAGGAGCAGCTCAGCGACCTCGATCGCGAGCTCGCCCAAGCCGCGCGTGAGCTCATGAAGGAGCTCGGCGACGGCGCTCGCCACCTCGAGGCGGGCGCCGAGGAGATCAATTCCGCCGCGCGTCGCCAAATGACTCGCCAACAGAAGGAACAGCTCAAGAAGCAGCTGCAGGAGATGCGCGAGCTGCTTCGGCGCGGCGGCCCCGATCGCAAGAAGCACCTGCAGCGCCTCGAGGAGTTTGCGAAGCGAGCGCGAGGTGGCTCGGGGCGCGGCGGCTCGTCGACGGAAGCCGGCCAAAAGGGCGGGCGGCGCGCCGGGGCCGGGCAACGGGGGGAGGGGCAAGAGTCCTCCGGCGCCCGTGTCGCGCTGGGCCCCGGGGGCAGGCCCCGGCCTGGAGAGCAAGGGGAAGGGCGCATGGGGCTCTCTCGGGGTGCCGCGCGCGCCGGGGGCGATCGAGCCGGCGGGCAGATGTCCCAAGGGCCAGCGGCCGGGAAGGAAGCCGGGGGCAAGGTCGCTGGCAGCTCCACGGAGTTGGCGGGCAAGACGCAGGACGTCAGCGCGGCGGCCGTCGACACGGGGGAAGGGGCTGCGTCGAGCGAGGTCGTGTACGGCGCGGCGCAACGCGGCTTCATTGGGAGCAACTACCAAAAGGTGTATGCCCAGTACGAAACGGTCGCCGAGGACGTATTGGCGAAGCAGCCCGTGCCGGCGGGCTACGAGCAGCAGGTTCGTCGGTACTTTCAGCTGATCCGCCCCCGGCCGTCGGAATGAGCAGCCCCAATGGAGCGTAAACAGTGAAAGCCTTCCTTCATGAGTGACAGCCAACCAGAGTCGGCCCCCGCCGGCAGCGTCGAAACCCGAGCCGCCCACTTCCAATCCAAGCTAGGGATCCTTCGCGAGGAGATCGCCAAGGTCATCGTCGGGCAGCGGGCCGTCGTCGATGGGGTGCTCACGTGCATGCTGGCCGGCTCCCACGCCCTGCTCGAAGGTGTTCCCGGGCTCGGCAAGACGATGCTCGTTCGCACGCTCGCGCAGACGCTGAGCCTGCGCTTCTCGCGAATTCAGTTCACGCCCGACCTGATGCCTGCCGACGTGGTTGGGACGACCGTGCTCGAGGAGGCCGAAGGGGGGCACCGCTTGGAGTTTCGCCCGGGTCCGCTGTTCGCTCACATCGTGCTGGCCGACGAGATCAATCGCGCCACGCCCAAGACGCAAAGCGCGCTGCTGGAAGCCATGCAGGAGGGCAGCATCACCGTCGGTCGGGAGACCCACCGTCTCGAGCCGCCCCACCTCGTGCTCGCGACACAGAACCCTCTGGAAATGGAGGGCACGTACCCCCTGCCCGAGGCGCAGCTGGATCGATTCTTCTTCAAGCTCCACGTCCCGTTCCCCAGTCGCGAAGATCTGCACCAGATCCTCGACCGAACCACCACCAAGGTGGTGCACTCGGCCCAGCCGGTGCTGAGTCGCCAAGAGTTGCTCGAGTTGCAGTCCCTGGTGCGGGAGGTTCCGGTGGCTCGTCACGTCCAGGATTATGCCGTGCGCTTGGTGCTGGCCACCCACCCGCAAACGGAAGGCGTCGTCGCCGGGGTGAAGCGCTACGTCCGCGAAGGGGCCTCGCCGCGCGGGGCCCAGGCGGTGCTGTTGGCCGCGAAGATTCGCGCGCTGACCGAGGGCCGCTTTGCCGCGGCTCTGCAGGACGTGAAAGCCTCGGCGCTCCCGGCGCTTCGCCACCGCATGCTGATGAACTTCGAGGGGGAGGCGGAGGGAATCGCCCCGGACACCGTGCTTTCGGAGATCCTTGAAGCGCTTCCCGAGAGCTGAGGGTATCCGCGTGAGCCCCTCTCCCCGGCGCCGGGGCGGCCGTGTTTGAAGCGTTCAAATCGATGCTTCGAGGGCGCCCGGCCACGGCCAAGCGGCCTCGAGCTGCCGGTGCTACGCTGTTCGACGAGGAGTTTCAGCGCAAGCTCGACGGGCTCGCGCTCGTCAGCCGTCGGGTGTTCGCCGGCCGCGCTCGCGCCGAACGCCGCTCCAAGAAGAAGGGCAGCGGGGTGGAGTTCGCGGACCATCGGCCGTACGTCGCCGGGGACGACTTCCGCTTCGTCGACTGGAACATCTACCAACGTTTCGGGCGCTTGCTGGTGCGCCTGTACGAAGAGGAAGAGGACCTGAGCATCTACTTTCTGGTGGACTGCTCGGGCTCGATGGCGTTCGGCGACCCGCCGAAGTTCGATCTCACCCGGAAACTGTGCGCGGCGCTGGCGTACGTGGGGCTGGCCAACCTGGATCGCGTCACAGTCGTCGCGGTGGGCCCGGGGCCGCCCAAGGTGCTGCCCGCGATGCGCGGGAAGAGTCGAATCTTCAAGGTGTTTCGCTTTCTGGAAGGGTTGGCGCCAGAGGGCGAAACGGATCTGAAGGCGTCGCTGACGACGTTCGTCGCCCAGCACAAGCGGCGCGGCGTCGCCGTGCTGCTCAGCGACCTCTACGATCCGGCCGGCTTCGAGGGCGGTATCAACACCCTGCGCTACCACAAGTTCGAGCCCTACGTTCTGCACCTGTGTGACGCCCCCGAGGAGATCGCTCCGGCCGGTATCTCGGGCGATATCAGCGTCTTCGATTGCGAAACAGGTCAACGACGCGACGTGACGCTTACCGAAGCGATGGCGCGCCGTCTGGCCGACGCGCAGCGCGGCTACAACCACGACATCGAGACCTTTTGCACACGCGGCCACGTGCCCTACTTTGCGGTTCCTGCCGGTGCCGCCTTCGACGAGCTCGTGCTCGGCGTGCTGCGGCGCGGGGGGGTCATTCGCTGAGATGTATTTCGCCGGCTACTCTCTGACGGCGCTTGCCACGGTGTTCGGGGCCTCGGCGGCGTGTGCGCTCGTCCTGTACGTCCTGCGGCTGCGGCGGCGTCCCATCGCCGTGCCCTTCGCGCTGTTGTGGGAGCGGGCCAGCGGGGAGAAGCACTCCCACCGGCTGCTGTCCCAGCTCAAGCGCTGGCTCTCGCTGTTGCTGCAGCTCTTGATCCTGGCCCTGCTCTGCCTGGCCCTCGGCGATCCCCGCCTCGGCAGCCCTCAGAGTGAGGGGCGCAACGTCGTGCTGCTGCTGGACGCCAGCGCCTCGATGGCGGCCCTCGACGAAAAGCCGTCGCGGCTCGGAGCGGCGGTGGCGGCGGCGCAACGGTTGCTCGAGGGCCTCGGCCCGCAGGACCGAGCCCTGGTGGCTCAGATGGACGCGACGGTGACGCCGCTCACTGCGATGACGGACGACGTGAGCGAGCTGTCGCGGTCGCTCGCCCGGGTGTCGCTCACCGACACGGCGGCCGACCTCCCGCGCGCTCTGCGTTTCGCGCTAGACAGCCTGAGCGGGCGCAGCCGCCCCGAGGTCGTTCTGCTGAGCGACGGGGCTTTTTCGTCCGAGTCGCTGCGGCTCGCGCCGCCCCTCGGCGAGGCGGCGCTCTCCTACGTGCCCGTGGGCAGCCGCGCCGACAACGTCGCCATCACCAACCTTTCCGTACGGCGCTATCCGCTCGATCGGTCGCGCTACGAGGTGCTGCTCGAGCTGCGCAACTTCGGCGACGAGAGCGCGGAGGTGGAGCTGGCCCTGGTCGCGGACGGCCGCAGTGTGGGCGCCGAGCGGCTCACGCTCACCGGCGGCAAGGGCCTGTCGCGCGTGTACAAGAACCTCGCCGGCGCCGACCGGCGGCTCGAGGCCCGGCTCACCGCCGTCGACCCGCAGCGCGACCAGCTGCAGCGCGACAACCGGGCCTTCGCCTTGCTCCCCGAGCGGCACCGCAGCCGCATCCTGGTCGTGGGCGAGCCCAACGCCTACCTGGAAGCGGCTCTGCTGCTCGACGACTACCTGGAGGTCACCAGCATAGCGCCCGGCAGCGCGTTGCCGCCGGGTCGCTTCGACGTGACCATCCTGGACTCGGCGGGGGTCGAGCCCGAGCCGCGGCTCGGAGCGCTCTTCTATCTGGGCTTGCCCGCGGCGGGGCCCCCGGCGCCCGTGGCTTCACGCAGTGCGATCGAGCAGTTCGGGTTCGACCACTTCGACAAGAAGAGCCCGCTGCTGCGTTGGATCGCTCCCGAGAATATCCAGGTGCTTTCGGGCAATGCCCTCGAGCCGCAGCGCGGAGACTCGGTCGTGGGGGCGAGCGAGCTCGGCCCCATCTTGGTATCTGGCGAACGCGCGGGGCAGCCCTTCGTCGTGCTCGGCTTCGACCCTCGTCAGAGCGACTTCGTGCTGCGCGTTGGCTGGCCCCTGTTCGTGCTCAACACGCTGCAGCACTTTGCCGAGGTCGGCGGCGACTACGTGTCCTCCTATCACACGGGCAGCGTTTGGAGCATCCCGCTGCCCGGCGAGGCCCAGAGCGCCGAGCTCAGCGGCCCCGCTGGTTTGCGCCGGAGCGTGCCCGTGCGCGACGGGCGCGCGATCTTCGCCGGTGAGCTGGCGGGGTTTTACGAGGTGACGGGCAGCGAGGCCGGCTCCGGGGGCGCTCCGCCCGCTCGGGTCGCCTTGGCCGCCAACGTCGGCGACGTGGACGAGAGCCGGATTCGGCCCCGCGCCGAGCTGAGCGTCGGCCCAGTGTCGGCGCAATCTCCGGCCGGCTTCACGGGGCGCTCGCGCCTTTCGCTCTGGTCGTATCTCCTGTTGGCCACCCTCGTGCTGTCGGCCGGAGAGTGGCTGTCGTATCATCGGCGCTGGACGGTCTGAGCCATGTCGAACCGCTCGCGCCTACCCTGGCTGGCTGCCGCTGCGCTCGCCGTGGCGCTTGTGTACGCGTACTTCCGCTTCCTTTGGCCGCACCCCGAGGGGCTGTCGCAAACGGTCGGCGGCGTGGTCGTGCAGCTGCTGCACCCCCGCCGGCTGGCGTGGCTGTTGGTCGTCCCCTTCCTGCTGGTGGTGCTGTCGCGGTCGCTCGCCGGGCTGCCCTGGCAACAGCGCGCCCTTTCCTGGTTGTTTCGCTCGGCGTTCGTGGTGCTGCTTTCGCTGTGTGTCGGGCAGCTCGTGCGCCGCGCGTTCAGCGACCGCGTGTGCACCGTGTTTTTGGTCGACGTGAGTGACTCGGTCACGGACGAAGCCCTCGCGCAGTCGCGGGCCACCGTGCAGCGGGCGATTGCGGGCAAGCGGGCCGCGGATCGCGCCATCGTCGTCCGCTTCGGGCGCAGGCCCGAGCGGCTGAAGCTCACCGAGCAGGGGGAGCTGCCGCCGCTGCGATCGAGCGCCGGCGGGTTCGGCTCGGAGACGGACTTGCAGGCCGCTCTGCAGCTGGCCTACGGGGCCTTCCCGCCCGGCTACCTGCGGCGGGTGGTGCTGCTCTCCGACGGGGCGCAAACGCGGGGCGATCTGCTTTCCGAGGCGCCGCGCGCGGCGCGCTTCGGCGTGCAGATTTCCACGGCTCCGTACCCCTTCGCGCCGCCGGCGGAGGTGGCCGTCGTGGATCTCAGCGTCCCGGCGGGCGTCAAGGTGGGCCAGCCCTTCTTCGTTTCGGCTACGCTTCGCGCCACCCAGACCGGTCCGGCGCGCGTGCGGCTGTTTCAGGGCGAGATGCTCAACGGGCTCGACTCGGTGCGGACCCTGGAGCTGGCCCCGGGAGACAACGCGGTCAAGTTCCGCAGCGTCGTGCGTGTCGGGGGGCCGATCAGCTATCGCCTCGAGGTGGACCGCCTCGAGCAGGATCACTTCGCCGAGAACAACCGCTTCGTGCGCAGCGTCGACGTGCCCGGCCGCCCCACCGTGCTGTACGTCGACGGGCAGCCGGCGCGCGCCAGCTACCTGGCGAGCGCGCTCGGCGCCCAACAATTCGACGTCGATTTGCGCGGGCCTACCGCCTTGCCGCGCAGCCTGCCGGAGCTCTCGCGCTACGATTTCTTCATTCTCTCCGACATCGCGGCCGACAAAGTGGACGCTGGCGTCCAGTCCCTGGTCGAGCAGTACCTCAAGGAGGTGGGCGGTGGCTTCCTGTTCGCCGGGGGGACCGCGGGCTACTCGCTCGGGGGCTGGGGGGGGACGACGATCGAGCGGCTCTTGCCCGTCCGCATGGACGGCGAGCACCGAAGGGACATGCCCGGGGTCGCGCTCTCGCTCGTCATCGATCGGTCGGGGTCGATGACGGATTTGCCCATCGAAATGGCCAAGGCCGCTTGCCGTGCGACCGTCGAAACCCTGCGCGGGGACGACCTGGTCGAGGTGATCGCGTTCGACTCGCAGCCGCGCCGCTTCGTGAAGATGCAGCCAGCTCGCTATCGAAACCGTATCCAGAGCGAGATCGCGACCATTCAGCCGGGAGGCGGGACGGCGATTTTCGGCGCGCTCGACGCCGCC
Organism: Polyangiaceae bacterium; assembly: GCA_050299315.1. Lineage (GTDB taxonomy): Bacteria > Myxococcota_A > Polyangia > Polyangiales > Polyangiaceae > SZUA-265. Next base: position 241,983 of record JBNKVS010000027.1, on the reverse strand, counting down.
TACCAGGACATCTCGGTCGTGCAGGCCCGCAAGAAGCACGTCATCTTGCTCACCGATGGGCGCGCCGAGAGCGACGGGATCGTCGATCTCGTCGGCGCGATGATCGCCGAACGCATCACGGTCACGACCGTCGGCCTCGGAGACTCGGCGGACGCCGATCTCCTGCGGTTGATCGCCGAAGCCGGGGGAGGCCGCTACCACCACGTCCCGGACCCCAACGCCCTGCCGCGCATCTTCACCCGCGAGACGGAGATGATCTCGCGCCAAGCCGCGGTGCAGGAGTGGTTCCCGGTGCGGCAGACGGCGCCGGCGGATTTCTTGCGCGGCATCGACCTGGCGTCCGCCCCACTGCTGCACGGCTACGTTGCCACGCAGCTCAAGCAGCCGCCTGCCCAACAGATCTTGCAGAGTGATCAGGGGGAGCCAATCCTCGCGCGTTGGCGCGTCGGGCTGGGCTGGGCGCTGGCCTGGACGAGCGACGTCAAGAACAACTGGGCGGTCGACTGGCTGCGCTGGGGCAACTTCGGTCGGTTCTGGGGGCAGCTCATCCGCGAGCACATGCGCGCCAATCGTCGTCGAGAGCTCGACATGGTCGTCACTCGTCGAGGAGACAAGATCGTGGCGAGCGTCGACGCGTTCACGCCCGATGGGCAGTTCGAGAGCGGGCTGCGCTCCCAGCTCCGGCTCCAGGGGCCGTTGCCCAGCGAGGACGAGCGACCCATCGCCATGCACGCGGTCGCGCCGGGTCGCTACGAGGCGAGCTTCGAGCTCGACCAGTACGGGTCGTTCCTGCTTTCGGCCACGCACAGCCGGGTCGACGAGAGCGGCCAGGAGCAGATCGTGGCCGTCAGCAGCGGCCAGGTCGCCGAGCCTTATCCGGGGGAGTATTCTCACCTGGAGCCCAACCGCCGGCTGCTTTCGCGCGTGGCCTCCGTCACGGGGGGAGTGGCCGACGCCGCTCCGCAGGCCTACTTCGCGGCTCGGGGGGAAAAGACCCCGTTCGACGAGCCCCTTTGGCCGAAGCTCGTTCTGGTGGCAATCGCCTGCGCCTTGCTCGATCTGCTGCTCCGGCGCGTGCGCCTGTTCGATCGCGACTTCCGCCGCTGACCCGAGAGCGGGGGGCGACTCGGTCACCTCGTGCGGCGCCGCTTCCAGGTGCCAGGCCCCGGCGCGCCGCGCTGGCGCGGCTTCACGGCAATTCGTAGGCGCCGATGTCGGGCGCGGCCCCGCTGAAGAGGCTCGGCGCCGGGCCGTTGGTGTCCTCGCTCGTCGAGGCGCCCCCATCCACCAGGGGGCTCGTGGCCAACAGGTGAAAGTCACCCGTCTGCGGGTCGACGAACCCGGGGTCGGCGGTGATCGAGCGGGCGCTCGGGGAGCAGGCGCTGCAGGGGCCCGCGGCGTTTTCGAAGTAGGCGTTGTGAGAGAGCATGGCGAACGCAGCGTCTGGTGCCTCGATGCCGTAGGCGCCGTTGCTCGAGAAGGCGTTGTTCTGGACGACGTTGTCGCTCGCGCCGTTGCCCGCGGTGAGGCCGCTGCCTGCGTTCGCGTGAAAAACGTTGTGCACGATCGTGCCGCCCTGAAAGCCGACCGCCAGGAACGTTCCGAGGGCGTTGCCCGAAAAGACGTTCCCCACCACCGTTCCCCCGAGTGAGACCCCGGACAGATCCAGCGCCCGCCCGACGTTGTCTTCGAAGCGGCTGCGCTCGATTCGCCAGTTGCCGTAGGTGGTCATGCCGTGGGTGCTGCTGCGGCGGACGAGATTGCCCGGCCCAAAGCGGTTCCCGCTGCCGCTGGCCGCGATGTGGGTCGGGTTGTCGTGCACGTCGAGGCGCGAGAGCCACACCCCACCGACGTCGAGGACCCGGATCGGGTGGCGTCGGCAGTTGCGGACCTCCAGCCCGAACACACGCACGTCGGGCTCGGTGATGTCGAGGCAGAAGCTGCTCGGTGAGGCGCTCTCGCCGTCGACCGCAGCGCCGTCCGCGACGACCGTGACCCCGGAGGTGAGCACCAGTTCATCCGTCAGCGAGATCTGCGTCCCCGGGGGCACCAGGACGTTTTGGTTCGACCCGATGCTGGCCGCATGGCTGAGCGCCTCGCGCAGAGATAGCCCCGCCCCTCCCGGCGCGGCGGGTGTAGCCTCCGCGTCCGACTCGTCCACGGCCGTGGTCACCTCGTGGACGGCCGCGCGCGGTGCCACGACCACGACGAAGGTGTCGAAGGCCTGGGCACCATCGGCACCGGTCACGCGCAGGGCGACCTCGTAGGTTCCCGGCGCCGCGTATACGTGGTCGGAGGTGGCGCCCGTGTCGTCTTCGTTCCCGTCGCCGTCCCAGTCCCAGGAGTAGCTCAACGGTTCGCTGGCTGGCTGCCCCGCCACGCTGCCCGAGGCGTCTCCCGTGAACGTCGTGGGGGTCGAGTCGTGCCAGCCGAGCCCGGGCGTGACCCACGCCAGCGCGCGCAACAGCTCGCCGCCCCCACTGCCGGTCGACCCGCTGCTGCTGGCCCCCGTGCCGCTCGGATCGCCGGTGTTGCTGCCCTCGGCGACCTCCGAGGTGCCGGTCGCACCGGCGGCACCGGTCGCGTCTCCGAGCCCGGAGCCGCCGGCAGTAGAGGTCCCGGCCGCGGCTTCGCCGCCCGAGCCATCGTTCAACGAATTTCCCCCTTCCCCCTGCGCCCGGCGAGCGCCGGGGTCCGCTTCGCTCGGGGAGTCGACGTCGAGCGCGAGCTCCCCCTCGTAGCCGAGTCGCGCGCAGCCTGCGGCCAGATGGAGCGCGGCGAGCGCGGCCGGGAGAGCTCGCGCGGCGGGCGGCAGCGGCCGCTGGGTGGGCGCGCGACCGCTCACTCCCCTGCGTGCCTCCCCGGCGCGCCGCGGTGAAGCGCGAAGCCGTCGGCGCCGAGTGGCGGCCGAAGGCGGCGGTTGGCCCCGCCGGCGGGCGGGGCCGGTGCCGAAGCCCGGCCTCGGCTGGCTTCAGGGGTTGGATTGGGGACTCGGCCGCCCATCCGCCTCCTCGCACTCGATGCCGCCTGGCTCCGCGTCGCCCATCGGGGCACTTTCGTCCGTGTCGTCGAAGTGCACGTTTTGGTCGCAGCGCAGGTTGAACCCTTCGACGCGATCCACGCCGCGGATCCGGTTTTGCACGAGGACCGTGTTCATTCCGACGATGTCGATCGCGCCGTGCACCTCGCACTCGGCCAGCGTGGTGTTGTTGCCCGTGATGGTCAGGGTCCCTTCGATTGCACAGAAGGCCAGTTTGGCGTTGTTCTTCGTGATGGTCACGTCTCCGAGGATGCGGGTTCCGCGCACGATGGCGTTGTTCTTTTCGATGTGTAGGGAGCCGTCGAGAATCGAAATATCCGCGCCGTGGCCATAGAGTACCGCGCCATTCCCTTCGATCACCACGTCGCCCGACACCTCGGCCCCCGTCTCGTCCTCGCCGAGCTCCAGCACGGTGTGGTTGCCGAGGGTGAAGTCCTGCTCCGATCCATCTTCTACCAAGAGGACCTCTCGGTCCTGCTCGTAGCAGATTACGTCGAGCACCTCTCCGCTCTCTCCAAGCACGATGTCGGCCGCCGCCTCGTTGCCGCAGGTCCCTCGAACGGCTTCGCATTCACTGGTCTCGCAATCGGGACCGATCAGGCTCAGCGCGACTCGATTCTGCCCGATCAGCGTGGCCTCGTTTTTCCCATAGGGTAAGTCGCCGCCCTCGCCGCCCGAGCAAGCGCCGAGCAGTAGAGCCATCGCCAACCACCTCTGACCGTTGCGCACCTGGTAACCCAAAGTGTCTCCTCCTTGTTGCACTGGACGCCGTGATAGAGACGGCGGCACGCCAAAGGGGTCAAAAGAAAGGCTCGACCGTTCGTTCCCGTTGCCACTCCGGCTTCCTTCCCCGGTCCCCCGCCGTGGCGGGGGGGGCCTTCAGAGCCACGAGGCCAGGCCGTTCACTGAAAACTGGGGGGGGACGCGGTCCTCGAAAGGCATGGCTCGCACCAATGAAGCACGTCTCGAGGCGGAACAGCCCGGTTCGGGGCATCGGTTTCTCGGAGACGTGGGGATCCGCCGCGTCGCACCCGCCTGCTCGCTCGCGACGTGGCAGAACGTGGTGGTCTCGGTCTGGCGCGGGCAACCCTTGCCCGCGGATGTGTACGCCGTCGGCGACGTGGTGACCGAGATCTTCCAGGGTACGAAGGAGCCCGTTTCGACGCTGACCATTCTCGAGGACGGCATGGCGATCGCCAACGCCGAATCACGGCGGGCGGGGGCTTCGCTGCTCGCCAGCTCCAAGCGGATCGCGGGGCCGAGCGTCGTCGTGCTGCTCGGAACGGGGTTTTGGGCGAGCGCTCTTCGCGGCTTGCTGATGAGCCTCGGTTTCGTGAGCGGCTCGAAGACGCTCATCGCTTCGAGCACCCAGGAGGCCACGGCCCATTTGGCTCGCCACCTGAAGAAGGGGGTGCAGTGGCAGCAGGACCTGGGGCGAGCCGCAGAACTCGTGCGCAGCGAGCGCTGACGAGCGCGCCCCAAGCGGGACACCTCACAGCATGCGCGTTCGACGCATGAGCCAAATGAGGGTCACCGTGACCGCCAAGGTCAACCCCCAGAAGTACGCGTAGCCGTGCCTCCAGTGCACCTCCGGCTGCCCGGCGAAGTTCATTCCATACACCCCCACGATGAAGGACAGGGGCAGAAATACGATGCTCACGACCGTCAACCGACGCATCACCTCGTTGGTGCGGTGGCTCACCAGCGAGACGTACAGGTTGACGGATTCGGTGAGGATGTCACGGTCGACCAGCAGGTCCTGCAACACGTGCTCCAGGCGCCCGACCATGCTCGCGAGAAACGGCTGGGAGGCTTCGCTCACGAACACCGAGCGGCGTGTGGAGAGGTCGGTCAGCACGGCCCGCGCGGGCAACAGGATTTTGCGGAAGTGCAGCAGGTCCTCGCTCAGCTCGGAGATGCGAGCGAACACGAGCTCTTCCACCTCGCCCGAGCGCAAGGCTCGCTGCACCACCTCGACGCGGTCCTCGAGCGCCTGCTGTACCTCCGTGTAGTTGTCGATCAGGCTGTCCCAGATCTCGTACAAGAGAAAGCTCGGGCTCTTGGCGAACGTCACGAAATCCGAATGGTAGTCGCGCCAGACGCCGGCCAGGGAGGTCACCGGCCCGCGGTGAATCGTGGCCAGGAGGCCTTCCCGAATCACCACGTCGAGGCGCTCGAGCACCAGCTCGTCCCCCTGCAGGGAGCAGCCACTCAAGACGAGGTGCAGGCACTCCGGCCGGCGCGTCTGCAAGGTGGCTGGCTCCCCTTCCAGGGCCGCCTGCATCACTTCGGGATCCAGCTCCAGCTCGCCGAGCAAGGCGTGGGCCTCGACCGCCTCGGTGGCGTTCAAGTCCACCCAAACGAAGTGCCCCGCCGCCCGGGCCGCTCGGATCTCGCTCCGCTCGATTTCCCGTTCCCGCTTCGACGCGAAGTCGAAGTCGATGACGCGCACGCGGCAGGCCGCGGGCGCGGAGGGGACGACGCTGCGGCGGGCCACGCTTCCTCATACCACGCTCGGGCGACGGCGAGTGCCGCCAGCGGCCGCCCCGCCGCGCGGTGCGCGGCACCCCGCCGTCGGGGCCCCGCCGCGCAGTGACCCGGCGCGGCTGGCTTTTCGTTCGGTGCCTCACTCGCCCGCGCCGGCAGGTCGTTCACGCAGCGCTCGCCGGCGCGCCGGGTCAGAGCTCGTTCGCCGCTCGAGGGGACGACTCGGACGCACGCCGCGGCAGGCCGCCGTGGGTGTCGGATAATGCGGGAGCCCACGGGCCCCGACTCCCTGCCGGAAGTCCGCGCGTCGAGGCCGCCATGGCTCGCAGAAGTGCCCCCCGGCGTCGCTCACGTTCGGTGGCTCGAGGGATTCTGGACTCAGGGCTCGACGCATCGCAGGCCTTCTTCGTCAACGCGACGGCAAAGCTGTCTTCGATTCGGCGGCAGGAGGAGGAACCCCGCGGCACGGGGCGCGAGCGCGCTCCAGGACGCCTCGCGGGACGTGCACACCCGCAAAGGCGACGCGCGGCGGCTGGGGCTCGGGGACCGCCGCCCGCGGGCGCCGCCCGACGGTCCACCGGCGGCCTCAGTGGCGCGTGGGAACGCTCAGCCCTGCGACCAGGCGCCGCTCCAGGTCGCGAGCCGCCGCGTGCAGCGCCGGCGGCAGCCGCGTCGACATCTCGCGCAGGCTCTGCAGGTTGAAGGCGAGCCCTGCGCGCGAGCCCTTCTCCAGGTTGAACTCGATCGATTCGGCGAGCAGCTGCAGGGCGGCGGGCGCGTTGCCGCTGGTCGCGAGCAGCTCGCCGAGCGCTGCCGAGGTGCGCGCCAGGCCGACGCCGTCCCCGAGCTCCTCTTGAATGCGCCGCGCCTTGGCCAGGCGTTTCTCCGCTGCCTCCAGGTGCCCGAGCCCCAGCTCCAGCCGCCCCAGCGTCTCCTGCACGCGGCCGAGGTGGTGATTGTCCCCCAGCTCGCCGTAGACTTCCTCCGCCACCTGCGCGTGCTCGAAACCGAGCCGAAAGGCCTCCCGCTCGCGACCGGGCCGCGCGCGGGCCTGGAGCATCAGCCTTGCCAACAGGTGCTCCGTCTCCGCCAGCTCGAGGCGAGCGGGGGGAAACGTCAGAGCCACCTTGGAGAAAACCTCCCGCGAGCGGGAGAGCAGGCGGTTGGCGCGCACCGGATCGCCCAGCTTGACCCACACGGCCGCTTCGTCGTTCAGCAACCGCGCGGCTTCCAGCGGCAGGCCGGCGGCGAGCAGGCCCTGGCTGGCTTGGGTGAGCTCGGTGAGCGCGCGCTCCAGCGCCTCGGGCGTGCCCACGTCGTAGCAAACGTTGGCGATCAGGCCGGCCACCTCGGCGTGCAGGCCCGGAGGGTCTTCGCGGCGCAGAAGCTTGCGCGCGCCCTCGAGTGGCTCGAGCGCCCCTTCCAGTGAGAACTCGGTGCCGGGGCCGAGCGTGCGCCACCGAACCCGCCCGATCAGCGCGAGGGCGGCGGCGGCCAGCTGCCGGCGCGTGTCTTCTCGGGGGACGCGCTCGCACAGCTCGAGGGCGCGCTCGGCGTGCTGGAGGGCGTCCCGGTAGAGGCTCGAGTCACAGGCGAGCTGGGCGGCGGCGACGTGCTGCTCGCAGGCCACCTGCCACTGACCGGCGGCCTCGGCGTGCCGGGCCGCGCGGCGCGCGTCTCGCTCGGGCTCGGCGGGCGAGGGCGAGCGATCCCGCGGCGCGGAGTGGAATTCGCGCATTGGCTCGGGCGGACGGGGCCGCTCGGGCTCGGTGGCACCGCCCGGGGGCCGGGCATGCTCGCGCATCGATCGCTCCAGCTGTTGAAACCAGGGCTCGCTGCGGGCCTCCTGCAGCCGGGCAGAGCTGGCGCCAACCTCCAGCAGGTCGCGAGCCGGGGGAGGCGTTTCGGCCGCCGCGCTCGCCTGCGGGGGCGCCGCGGCAGCTCCCATCGAGCCCTCCGCGTCCACCTGGGGGTTGGACTCCACGGGCGCCGGCGCCGGCTCGCCGGCGCCCCGACCGGGCGGCGGTGGGGCGCCATGGCCCCGACCGGGGCCCGGTCGGGCTCCGCCGAGCAGCTGCGCGAGCCGCTCGTGCCAGGCCCGCTGCAGGGAGGGCAGGGTGGTCGACCGCAGCTCCGCCAGCAGCTCGGCGGGCATTCGAAATCGCCGGTCTCCGCGATCTTCCAGCGCCAGACCGCAATCCACGGCCTGTTGGAGGTGGCCCAGCACCGCCAGCTCGTCGAGCCCCAGCAGCGCGGCCACCACGTTGGTATCGAAGCGCGCGCCGGCCGTGGCCGCGGCACGCAGCACCAACAGCGACGCCGGCGGGAGGCTCTCCCGCCCCCGGGGGGACGCGTCTGCTGGCTCTTCCGGGAGCGACGCGCCGCCGCCACCCCCCGCCGGCTCGCTGGAGGCCTGTGCCGGCTCGCGGCGCGGGTTTTCGGGAGCCGCCGCGGCGGCGCGGCTGGTCGCGCCACCGCCCGCCGAGCCACGCTCCCGCGAGGCGCTGCCACCTTCTGCGGGCGGCGGGGTATCCGAGGCCCGCGGCGCGGCCTCGCCGGCGGCTGGCCCCTCGCTCGGCTCCGGGCCGCCGTGGACCGAGAACACCCCTTCGGGGCCGATGCGTGCCGTGATGGCCTCGACCAGCGCAGCGGCGGGCTCCGGCGGCCGGGGCTGGTCGAAACACAGTAGAAAGGGGGGGACGGCCGTGCCCCTGCGGGCGATCAGCGAGGCGAGCAGGCGCAGAGCGTCCGGATCGGCCCGATCGACGCTGCGAAAGACCAGGGCGACGGGTTGGTTCAGGGTTTGCTTCGAGCTGCGATACAGCTCGAGCAGCCGGCGCAGGTCGGCGTCTTCGTCGGTTTCCCCGATCAGGTGCCGCCGCAGGCCCGATTCGAGCCGGCGCCGCGCGGCTTCCAGCAGGGGGTTGGCCGGCGCTCCCAGCAGCCGCTCCAGGGCGCGGTGCGCCTCCGCCAGCACGCCGCGCGGCTGGCGGAAGAATTCGCAGTCCACGACCACCAGCTGCACGGGGCCGGGGCTTGTGGTGGGAAGCTGCCGCACCCCCACGGCCGCGCAATGCCGACCCTGCGAAAGGCGGCTCCAAACCTGGCTCCAGTCAATCACGGCGTTCGCTCTCCAGTTCTGCCGGCGCTGGCCTACCGAGCGCCCACCCCACAGTTAGCATGAGTCCCCGCTTCTGCGACAATGGATCCGCGCGAGGGCGCCCGACACCCCCACGCCCCCGAGCCGCCCCCCTTCAGGAACATGACCCAAGAATCCTTCGTGTTCGATCTGGCCGTAGTGCTGGCCGTCGCCGCCGTCACCGCCGTGGTCGCCCGCTCGTCGAGGCAGCCCACCGTGCTCGGATACCTGCTGGCGGGGCTCGTCGTCGGCCCGTACATTCCGATTCCGATCTTCGCCGACCCCCACCGTGTCGAGGCGATGGCCGAGTTCGGAGTGGTGCTGGTGATGTTTGCGGTGGGGCTCGAGTTTCGACTCGCCAAGCTCCGGCAGGTATTGCCGACCTCCGGCCTGACGGCGCTGTTGCAGGTGGGGTTTCTGTTGTGGGCGGGGGTGAGTCTCGGCCAGGCCCTCGGGTGGTCGACCGTCGAGACGGTGTTCCTCGGGGCGTGCCTGTGCATTTCCAGCACGATGCTGGTCAGCCAAGTCTTCGCGGAGCGGCCCGTCGCAGCGGACGTGCGAGCGAACGTCCTCGGGATCCTCGTCATTCAGGACATCGCGGCCATCGTTCTGATCGCGGCGATGACTGCGGTCGCGGCCGGTGGCGGGTTGGGGCCGGTGGCGCTCAGCCTCACCCTGCTGAAGCTGGCCGCGGTGCTCGTCGGCATCCTCGGCGTGGGCGTTTTCGTCGTCCCGCGTGCCGTTCGCCGGGTCGCCGCGATGGGAAGTGCGGAGATGTTGGTGGTCGTTTCCGTCGCGCTGTGCTTCGCGCTGTCGGAGGTGGCCGCTACGCTCGGCTATTCGGTGGCGCTGGGCGCCTTCGTGGCGGGCATCCTGGTGGCCGAGTCGGGTAAGGCGCACGAGGTCGAGGTGCTCGTTTCCCCGCTGCGGGACATCTTCGCAGCCATCTTCTTCGTATCCATCGGAATGACGGTCGATCCGCGCCTGGCGTGGCAGCACCTGCCCCTGTCGCTGTTGGTGTTCGCCGTGGTGGTGGTCGGGCAGCTCGCCAGCGTCTCCGTGGCGGGCGTGCTGTCGGGAAACGGGCTGCGAGGCTCGCTCACGGCCGGCCTGGCCCTGGGCCAGATCGGCGAGTTTTCCTTCATCTTGGCGGGCGTCGGCATCGCGGCGAACGTCGTGCGCGACTCGCTGCGCCCCGTTCTGGTGACGGTTGCCGTCCTGACCGCGTTCTCCACACCGCTGATGCTGCGCCTGGCGCCCCGGGTGGTCGAGCTCGTCGACCGCAGACTGCCGTCACGCCTGCGCCGCTTGCTGTTGCTCCACGAGGCGTGGGTGGGGCGGCTGCTGCGTCAGCCCGCCGCGGAGGCGACGGAGGCGCCGCTGTTGGCGCGGGCGGCGCGCGCATTTGCCGTGGACGCGGCCGTCGCCGTCGCCATCGTCGCGGGGGCTGCACGCTGGTCGCCGAAGCTCGGGCCCTGGCTATCGGAGCGGCTGGGGGCGTCCGCGAGCGCGGCCCGCTGGTTGCTGCTCGCGCTGGTCGGCGGCGCGCTTTTGTGGCTATTGGCCGGCGCCGTGCGGAACTCCCTCGTGATGTCGCGGGTGCTCGTCGATCGCGTGCTGCCGGTCGCCGCAGACGAGCCCCTCGGGCTGCGCGTCAGTCGGCGTGCCATGCGCCTGCTCATCACGCTGGCCGCCACGCTCGGGGTGGGAGTCCCGGCCATTGCCGTCCTGCGGCCGTTTACGGGCAGCGCCATCGGCGGGCTACTGCTCGCTGGGCTGGTGTTCGCCTTGGCTCTCTACCTGTGGCGCAGCTGTGAGGCCCTCGAGCACGAGTTCGAGTCCGGCGTACAGAAGTTGACGGGCCTGATGGCGCGGCAACTGCACGCGACGCAGCTTCCGCAGTTGAGCGACCCCGAGTTGCCGCCCGGGCTCGATCGCGCTGCAGCGGTTGCGCTCGGCGACGGGTCGTTCGCCAGTGGCAAGACCCTGACGGAGGTGCACTTGCGGGCACTGACGGGGGCAACGGTGGTGGCGATTCGCCGCGCTGCAGGGCCCGTGGCGTTGCCCACGGGGCGAGAGCAGCTGCAGGCCGGCGACGTGCTGGCGGTGGTCGGGATCGAGGGAGCCATCGATCGAGCTCGCGTGCTGCTCGAGAGCGGGCCGCAGGTCCTGGCCGAGCGCGAGTCGGGGTTGGCGGCAGCGGCCGCGCCGTGAGTTCGGTAGGTCCGCTCGCGGTCGTGGTCGCGCGGTGTTTTGACCCGGCGGGGTCGCTCGCCTCACGCCGATTGTGAAAGAGGAGCCTCGCTGTTCTCCCATCCGCTCGACTGGGGCGCGCGAAAGCTCGTCGAGGAGAGCGAGCAACGGGCTAGGCGGGTCGGGTTCGAGACCAGCTGTTGCCACCCGACGCAGTCGGCGAAGGCGGGGTCCACGCGAAAGCCCAACGTCATCGACCTCTCGCCGGCAGGCAGGAGCTGGAACAGCGTTCCTCGCAGGCACAGCCAGCGACCACTCGAGTCCTTCAGGGCCAGCGTGGCGCCCAGCATGTCCTCCGGCTTCAGGGCGCCGCAGTGGACCGTCAATCGAACTTCCCGCAGCGCCAGGGAATCGACCATGACCGTCTCGGGGACCTCGGACCCCTGGATCCAAACTTGCGCGAAGAATCTGAGTGGGCGGGGGGTGTTGTGAGCTGGTGTCGGCATGCGGTTTCCTCTCGAAAGTTGAGTTTCCAGGGGGCTTCGGAGCCCTGTGTTGCACGAATAAAACGGCAATTCGTGCGTGTCTCGCTGGCCAATGCTGGGTCATTTTGCAGGTCATGGTGCGGGCTATGTTCGGCGAGAGGGCTCGCTGGCCGCGACGCCCCGATTCGGCGCGGTCGAGAGCTCGGCCGCTTTCCGCCGCGTGAACCACGAGATAGTTCTGTCCGCTCGCGCGGGCGTGCCGTTCACCGAGGCAGGCGGGGAACCGGATGGGTCGGGTGCTGATCGTGGACGACGACGCGCGGGTGCGCAGCGGGCTGCGCCTCACCCTGACGGACGCCGATCACGACGTGCTCGAGGCCAGCGAGGCCGACGAGGCGCTCGAGCTTCTCCGCTCGAGACGCGTCGACGTGCTGATTAGTGACGAGTACATGCCGATAATGCGTGGGCACGAGCTGCTGCGTGTCGCTGCCGCGAAATTTCCGTGCGTGATGCGCCTGATGCTGACGGGGCGAGCCGAGCTGGACGTGGCCGTGGAGGCGATCAACTCGGGCTCTGTGTTTCGCTTCTTGCGCAAGCCGTGCCCGTCCGAGGTACTGCTGCAGGCGGTGGACGAGGCGCTGCGCGAGCGGCGGCTCAAGCGCGCTACCGAGTTGATGATCGAGGCAGGGCGGCGCGCGCAGGCCAGCAGTGGCGCGGCCTTTCCTGCGATTCAGGGGCCGAAAACGGTCGTCGTCGACGCGCGTTGGGCCTCTCTTCAGGCGCTCTCGCCGCGGCAGCGAGAGGTGGCCCAGGCGATTGTCGCGGGAGAGCGCATCGCCGAGCTGGCCGGGCGCCTGCACGTGAGCGAGCACACGGTGCGGAACCACCTCAAGGCGATTTTCCGGCGCCTCGGTGTCAGCTCCCAGCTCGAGCTGCGCGAGCGCTTTCGCTGAGCCGCGTTCCCCCGGGGGCTCTCCCCGAGCAGAGGCGCGACGGCCTTGGAGGACCTACGCCCGCGTCGCCCCGCGAGCAGAGTCCATCATGAGCGGTGAGGCCAATATGTCGATGGCCGGTGGCGGGGTCGGCCAAGACGGTGTTCCCGTCGAGGACGGCGGAAAGTCCCCCATCACCCGTGGCGGGTGAGCCGGCGCCGGCCTTGCCCTCCGCGGATCAGACCGCGGAGGGCAAGCGCCTCGATGCGATCAGCTGCCGTTGCCGTCGCAGACGAGGCCGGTGCCGCCTTCGGCCTTCGCAATCGGGGCGTCCGTGCACATCTCGCCCTCGTTCCACACGTCTTCGCACGTACTGGCGTTGGCGCACATGTCGTCGTCGGCGTCGCCGTCGGGGTTGTTGCAATCGGCGCCCGCCAGCGCCTTGGTCACGCACGTGCCGCTGGCCGTGTCGCCCGTCTCCCCGAAGCAGAGCAGGCCCGGGGCGCAGGATTGGGCGTCGCCGTCGCCGGTCTGACTGTCGCAGGCCGCCGAAGCCCCGGCGCCGGGCACACAGGTGAAGTCCGTGGCGCTGGCGTTGGCGAACTCGCAACGACCGGACTGGCAGGCTTCCCCGGTGCCGCAGGTGTCGCCGTTGGCCAGCAGGTTGTTGCGGCACGCGAGCCCATCAGTGCCGCCATCGAGGCACCCGGCCGAGTTGGGGCCGCACTGGAAGTCGTCGGTGCAGGTGCTCAGCGCCGCAAGGTTGGTGACGCACGTTCCCGTGTTGTTGATGTCGCAGTGCAACCCCGTGGCGCACTCTTTCTGCTCGGCGCAATTGGCCGCGGCGATCTTGTCGGCCTGGCAATTCGTCCCGTCGCAGTAGCGGTTGCTCGCGCAATCGTCGTCCGAATTGCAGAGCGCCGCCGACGACTCGCCCACGGCCTGGCAGGTCCTGTACGTTGCGGTGGATTCGTCGACCTCCAGCGGGGCGCAGCCCGTATTGGCCGGGCAGGCCAAGTCGGCGTCGCCCGTGATGGCGCAAACGGAGCCGAGGCTACAGGCTGCAACGCACTTGAGCTGCAGCGGGTGGCAGCTCAGCCCGGCCTTGCACTGCACGTCCTCGTCGTTCGGCGCCGGGGAGTCGGGGTCGTTGAACGAGCAGGTCTCGTCGACGTCGCTCTTCTCGGTGCAGCTCCCCCCCCCGCAGTAGAAGTTGAAGTCGCAGTCGTCGTCGGCCGTGCAGGGCTCGTCCTCACGGCCGCGTTTCACGCAAGTCGGAACGTTGTTGGGGTTGTCGGGGTGGGTCGCCGGCAAGCAGGTGGAGCCGGCGACGCACTCGATGTCGTTGCGCAGGCCCGCCTCGGTCAGGTCAGCGGTACACTCGTCGCCGATCTCGAGGACTGGATCGAAGAGGTTGTCGAGCGCGCACGGATCGGCGGAGCCAGGGCCGTCGCAGCGGGCGTCGGGGTCCGCCTCGACCGCGCAACCTTGCGCGTCGAGGGCGGCCACACACTCGTCCACACCGGAGGCGCTGACGGAAACGCGCGTCAAATCGACGACGTAGCCCAGCGTGCCGAGCAGGGCATTGGGGGCTCCGGATCCAGAGAAATACGGGTTGTCCGTCGCGTTGGACTGGCGCATCTGGAATACGAAACGGCTCGTGCAGCTGGCCGTGTCCGTTGCGAACGGGCTGAGCCGGTAGTCGATCTCGCCCTCGTCGCAGCAGCGGAACTCCCAACCGCAGGCCGCCTCGACGACCTCGTCGGGATTGCCTTCGCTGGTGGCGCCGCCGCTGCCGCCGCTGCCTCCGACCGAGCCGCCGCTGCCGCCGGCCATACTGCCGCCGGAGCTGTTGCCGCCGGAGCTGCTGCCGCCGGTGGTCGAGCCGCCGGAGCTATTGCCGCCGGAGCTGTTGCCGCCGGTGGCCGAACCCCCGTCGCCCCCGGCGCCGGCACTGCTGGTGCCTCCTGTGCCGGCATCGCCGACATTCTGGTCGCTGTCGCCGTCGTCGCTACATCCGGCGAAGAATGCTGCGCCCAGAATGCTGGCGGTGATGGCGGATCGAAAGAGTATGGTGCGCGGTCTGATCATCTCGGCGTATTTCCTTCCCAATGGCATTTTCGGCTGGCTCGATGCCCCTCTTGAACGGCCAGCGTTCCTATTGGCTTAGGCGGCGCAACACCGAGAGAGCAGGCGAAGGCGCCTCGGCGCTGGGGACTTGGGAGGTGAGGTGGGCAATCGCGCGAGAATGGTGCCGAGCGACGCCACGCCGAGTTGGCGGCGCGGGCCGCGCGCTTCGGTGGCGAGGCCCCGTCCGGTCACCGCGGCGATCGCGCTCGACGCACGTCACCGTGATCGCGAGCGGCCCGGCTGCGTCGCGAGGCCCCCGATCTTCCGCGGGCGCCGCTCTTGCTCGCTCCACGGCCGCGGCGGCAAGCTTCTTCGCGGCGTGCGCCACCTTCGGGCGGCGCTGCGCGTCGTCGGCGCCTCGCTCGCCGCGCGAAGCCGGGCGTCCGCGCTTCGAGCCGCACGCCGCCCTGGTCAGGCGCTCTTCGCGCGTTTGGCGCCGGGCCGGCGGGGGCCCGCTTCCGAGCGCGCTGGGGGCTCGAGCGCTTCACGGGCCGCGCTCCTCGCGAGCCGTTCGCCGCGCACGCGGCGATACAGCCCGGCACCGAGCAGCGCGGGGGCAGCCACGACGCACAGCGGGCAGGCCGTGCCGGCCAGCGCCGTCGTGAGCAGGCCGATTGCTCCGATCGCGGTGCCTCCGGCCAACAGCTGGTTGCCTTCGCGGCGATCTCGCTCCCCCGGCTCGTTCGGGGGAAGGCGGTGTGGGCGGGGAGCTTGGGCCATGGCTAGGGGCGATTGTAGCGCAGGGCGCGCGAGCGGCCAGCTCGGCGCGCCTCTGCATCGAACTCGTCGAACATTCGTCGGCTTCGACGGGCCCGCTGCGGTCGGTTGTGCGCGCGCGAGGCGGGGTGCGATCGCGTCGCGAGATTCGTTTCGCTTCCCGTTCCCTGGTGCTGCGCGCGCCGCCCCCGCGGTGGAACCAAGCATCGGCCCGTCAG
This sequence comes from Polyangiaceae bacterium, assembly GCA_050299315.1. Lineage (GTDB taxonomy): Bacteria > Myxococcota_A > Polyangia > Polyangiales > Polyangiaceae > SZUA-265. The sequence goes on along the minus strand of JBNKVS010000027.1, from coordinate 226,642 downwards.
AACAATCGGGCACGGATGCGTTGAAATTCCTGCGGACGACGCGCGCGGTGCTCGGCATCGAGAGGGGGGCTTTCGCTTCCAGGCTCGAGCCCGTACTCTTGTCGCTTGGTGGTGCGCCGCTTCGTCATCCCGGCGTGGGTGAGGGGGCTGTTTGCATCGAGGTTGTACGGGAGGGGCGGCGGCCGCGTCGCCTCTCGCCGTTTCGTGGCCCGGTTGCCGCGAAACCCATGGCTCGTACGACGTTCGAGCTCGAAGAGGAGGAAAGGTGACCGAACGCAAACAAAACACGGCGTTGACTGACGCGCAGCTCGGCGCGTTGCTCGAGGGGTTGCAGCAAGAAGGGTGGGCGCCTCTCGGTCACATGTTCGGGCAAGCGGGGATCGAGCTCGGCCCGAAAGTGGCGAAGATCTTGGCTGGGCGGGTTCGTGTCCTGCTGGCGCAAAGTCGATTCTCCAGGGCTCAGCTCTCCTTCGCCCTCGCCGCCGCGGAGGGGCGCGAGGAAGACGTGCTGGGCAGTGGGGAGCTCATCGAGTCGCTCTTGCGCATCCTCGACGTCACCGGAAAAACACAGGCTCACACGCCCTCCGAGTTGGCCGAGGCGCTCCCGAGCAACCTGCGCACCGCCGCCTCGCAGGCGATCGAGCGGCGCGCGCGGGCCGGTGGCTTGCCCGCGACGGTGGGCGTGCTGGCTGGCAAGCGAGCGGTGCTCCTTTTTCTCATGGAACACGTCGTGGGTCGCGATCGAGTCGGCGAGGCATTCGCGCAGGTCTCCACGAGCGCGCTGTTCGCTCAGCCGTCGGCCGCCGCGGCGGGGGCGTCAGCGACCGACGCGGCGGTCGAAGTGGCTCCGCCCCCGTCGACCCGTGCCCTCGCGCCGGAGGCCGTCGGGGCGGGCGAGGGCGCGGGCGCAGCGAAGCCGCCGCCCGCGGAAGAGGGCCTGACGGCGGCGCCGCAAGCGTTGACGGACGAGGCGACGGCGGAGGTTCCTCCGCCGCCGACGGGTCCCGACGCGACCGCGGCAGACGCCGCGGCGGGCGACTCCAGCGCGCCCGCCGCGCTGTCCGCCACCTCTGGCCGACCATCCATGACTCCCGAAGCCCTCGGCGGCGCCGCTGCCTCCGTCGAGCCGGCATCTGCCGGGGGCGCGGCCGCCGAAGGGCCTGTCGAGCCGGGGTCTGTCGAGCTGGCATCCGCGGAGCCGCCATTGGTTTCGAGGAGCGAGCCCGTCGGGCCGCTTGCCGGGGCCGAGGCGGAAGCGTCTCTGCCGGGAACGCTCCGCCCACCCGCCGCGGCCGGCTTCGAGGTGTCGGCCGTGGCCTCGCCGGAGGACGCGCTGCCTGTGCACGCGGAGGAGGTCAGCGATCTCGCGGGCGCCCCCACGGAGCCCCCGCCTCCGGCGGAGGAGGCCGCTTCGTCCGCGGCGGACGAGCTCTTCGCGCACGGTGCGCCGGAGGCCGTCGAGCCGTCCTCGGATGCCGGTGTCCAAGCCGCGGTGTCGCCTCCCGCGGTGTCCACCGCATCCCCGCCCGCGAGCGTCGGCTCACCGGCATTCATCCCCGATTTCGCGGCGCGCTTCGAGCGAGCGTACCAGCGCTTGCGGGAGGAGCGCGGCGCGAATCGCGTCAAGCTATCCCAGCTGCGGCAGTCGCTTGCCGACTTTCCTTCCGATCACTTCGATCGCGAGCTGCGCAAGCTGCGTGAGCAGCAGCGCTACGAGCTGCAGGGCTTCGACGGGATGCAGGGTGAGCTCAGCGACGCCGACCGCCGCGCCGCGATCACGGAGACGGGCCACACGTTCGTGTACGTGGCCCGCCGCGATCTCGACTGAGCGGCAAGCGCCGCGGCGCAGGCCGCGCGTGCTCGCTGCGGCCTCTGCCGCGGCGGGCGCGCCGCCGAGCGTCGCGGCGCAGCCGACTCACCGGGTCAGGCTGCGCTGGCACAGGGGCGAAGGCGCAGCTGGTTCAGCAGCGCGTCGAGCTCCGGCCCCGAAGCAGGCAGACAGGAGATCAACCGTTCGGCGCGCTCGGCGACCCAGGGGTCCGTGTCCGGCTGGGTGGTGGGCGGATTGCGACTGCCGAGCAGGGTGAGCCACTGCTGCGTCCACACCCCACCGTAGCGCCTGAGGGCTTCCAGCGATTGGCTGCCGTCGAGCACCTGGGCGAAGGTGTCGCACAGCTCGTGGGCTTCTCTCAGCCCCACGTTCATGCTCTGCATCCCGACGGGGCTCGCCATGTGGGCGGCGTCCCCCGCGAGCCATACCCGACCGGCGCCGAATTCGTTGGCGAGCCGGTGCTCGAAGCGCACCTGGATGCTCCACTCGATGGCCCCGACCTTTCCCTCGAACCAGCGCGCCCGCTCGCCGATCAATTGCTCGAGCATCGGGTGATCGAGGTGGGGAAAGCCGCGGCGTCCGATCTCGACCAGCAGCCGATCCTTCGTACGGGAGTCCCAGGAGGCGGCCGCCTCGCTCAGCGAGAAGCTCCAGCGGAAGCGGCCATCGCGGAGCGGCCAGAGCACATCGGTCGTCGTTTGCCCGAGCGTCACGCAGGCCTCCTGCGGCATCGACCCGCTGGCTTCGAACTCGAAGACCGCGAAGTGCTGAGGCAGGCGCACGGCGTCGAACGCGATTCGCAGCTGCCGGCGGGCGAGCGAGTCGTGCCCGTCGGCGGCGATCACCAGCGGGAAGTCGCGCTCTCTCGACCTCTCGATCACCGTCTCCGTTCCGGCGACGGCGTAGCCGACGGAGTCTTTGCCCAGCTCGTCGATGCGGACGGATACGCTCCGCGGGCCCGGTTCGATGCTCGCGAGGCGGTGATTGTAGTGAACGTCGACTCCGGCCTTGGCCAGTGCACCAAGCAACAACTGCTCCAGCGAGGACTGAGGCAGGATTGCGACGAACGGAAACCTCGAGGAGAGCTTCGTCAGGTCGAGGCCTGCGCGCCGCGTCGCTTCGTCGTAGAACCCGAAGCTCTCCAGCTTCTGGGCCTCGTCGAGCAAAGGGCGAGACAGCTCCAGCTCGTCGAGCAGCTCGAGCGAGCGAGGATGTAGGGCCAGCGCGTAGCTGCGCGTGGTGCCCCGCCACTCTTCCTCGACGACTTCCACGCGAATTCCTCTTCGCGCCAGTGTCAACGCCGCGAACAGCCCGACGGGGCCCGCTCCGACGATCAGAACCTGAGGCTTGGATTTGGAAAAACCGAACATGATGCATCTCCCGAAGGCCAGGCAGTCTCGATTGCGGGCCGGAGCCGAAAGGCGCGCCCGGTGCGCCCGTGGCTCGGCCCTCCGGGGTCCGTGGTTGAGCCGTTTCCGGCTCGGCGATTCGAGGCGTTGCAACAGTCGTACCCAGGCTCGTTCGATCGGTTCTTCGAGGGGTACCCGGGCTCGCCGCGGCCCGCTGCGCGCGAATGCGTCGCGCGCAGCGCAGCGATTGCCGCTCGAAGGCCGCTCGCCCGCAGCGGCTTCGCCTGCGCCGCCCGCCGCGCCGAGGCGCGAGCCCGGTGCTCCGCTCGCCTCTCGGCTCTTTGGCCCGTGGCGCGACCCTTTGGGGCGCGCGGCGTGCGAGCGTTTCGATCGCTGCGCGACCTGCGAGAGCGTGCCGACGCCCGTCGTGGGACCTCGAACGGTGCCGCACGAGGTCCTCGCTTTCTCGGCCGACCGAATTCTCGTCGGCGCGCTCGGCCGATCGGCGCGCTACAGTGCGGGCGATGAGTGGCTGGCGGGCGCCTTGCAGCAGGCTGATGCGGTGTGCGCCGCCGCGCAGCGAGTCACTCGGGGGGCGCCTCGGCCGGGCTGCCCTCGCCGTCCTCGGACCGGTTCCGCGCCGGGCGGCCGCGTTGGGCTTCGCCGCGGCCGTCGGCGGCGCGCCGCCGGCGTACGGGCAGCCTCGGCCCATCGAGGTGCCGACGGAGACGTCGAGCCCGGCTCGCCGAGTGCCCGCCGTCCCCGCGCGCCGCTTCGAGTGGTTCGATTGGCTCGGCACGGCGGCGGCCCTCGGTGGCTACTACGCGGTGGACCTCGGGTTGCCGCCCCTGCGAGAGTCCTCTTGGGAAGGACCTCTGCCCGGGATCGACGAGCCGGTGCGAGGTGTGCTCGTGCTCGACTCTCGACGGGCGCGCGAGCGCGCGGAGTGGGTGGGCAACCGCCTGAGCTACGCGAGCGTGTCGTACCCGGTGCTCCTGACGGCGCTGGCCCCCGTACGAGCCGAGCGGGGCTTCGACGCGCTACTGCAGCTGAACCTCATGAACCTCCAAGCGTACTCGGTCAGCAGCCTGCTGGCGCGGCTTTCGCACAAGTTGGTCGGTCGCACGCGGCCTGCAGCGCGCGGCTGTGAGGAGGACCCCGACTACGATCGGCTGTGCGGCTCGCGCGCGCAGTACGCGAGCTTCTTCGGAGGGCATGCGGCGACGACCATGACGGGAGCGGGGCTGGCGTGCGCGCACCACCTGCACGCTCGCTTGCTGGGGGGAGGGCTGGCCGATGCGGTCGGCTGCGGCGCCGCGCTGGTGGTGGCGGGGGGCGTCTTCCTCACGCGGCTGCAGGCGGATCGTCACTGGCTGAGCGACAACCTGGTGGGGGCGGCGGTGGGGCTGGCCAGCGGTTACGGGCTGCCCACTTGGCTGTACTATGAGCCCGTGTGGCGGCGCGACGAATCGCCCCCCACGGGGCGCCGCTCGAGCGCGCCGGGGGCGAGCTGGGCGGTGCTGCCGGCGCTTGGCTCCCATTCCGTCGGGGTCCAGTGGCTGGGAGCGTTGTGGTGAGGTGCGGCCCCGGGGGTCCCTTGCGGCGCGCGCTCTCGCGGTCCGCTCGGGCGTACCCGTGGGCCGCCTCGGCTGCCCGGCGCGCGAGCCGCTCAGTGCGCCACGCCGACCCAGAAACGAACCATCAGAAACGAAGCCGGGTCGGAAACGAACGTGCCCGTCACGGCCGAGAGCCCCGTCCACAAGGGGCCCACCCGACCCGAAACGCTGGGGCCGTAGTACCAGGTCCTCGAGCCCGCGCTCAGCCCATAGGTCAAGTCGAAGAGTCGGTCCCCCGCGAGGGGGGCGACCGTGAAGGTTTCCAGGCCAACGACGAGATCGAACGGCTGGACAAGCACGTAGCTGGCGTTGGCGCCGAGCCACACCTCCCAGCTCGTGTCCAGCGCTCCGCCGGAGGCATTGCTCAGCCTCGCGTCCACTCCGACGAAGACGTCGCGCCAGCGATAGCGGCCCGTGCTGCCGACGTGCAGGAGGTGGTCGCGCTCTTCGCTCGTGTCGTTCGCGTAGCCACCGTACACGGTCAGCGCCTCCGGGTCTGCGGGCTCACCCAGCAGCCGACCGCGCACGACCATGCCCACGGTTTGCATACGCAGCGGCTCGGGCCCGCGCTGCCCCAGCCGCACCGACAGGGCCGCTTCCCATCCCGGCGCCACGCCCGCGTTCAGGCGCAGGTCGAGGGCGTCGAAGCCCTCCCCGGCCGCGTTCAGATCCGCCAGGCGGTGCTCGACGGCGACGAGGGTTTCCGTATCCCCCGGCGGCTCCACTCGGGGCTCCTCCAGCCAGACGGTGCTGCGAGGCTCGGCTCGGGCCACTCCCGCGAGGCCCCAGCCAAGGCAGGCGGCGGCCCATCTCCACGCGCGCTTCACGGCGCCACCGGCCGCAGTCGAAGGATTCGATTTTCGCCCTGCTCGCTCACCAGGATCGACCCATCCGCCTCGAGGAGCATCGTCTGCGGTTGATGCAGCCCGGTGGCGATGACTTCCAGCTCTCCGCTTTCGTAGTTCACGCGGAGCAGTCGCCCGGGCGCTTCGTCTTCCGTGATCAACAGCCGATCGCTGCTCGGATCGTAGGCGATGCCATCGGGAGAAGTGAGGGTTCCCTCGACCACGGTGACTTTGTTGCCATCCGGCAGGAAGCGCGAAACGAGGTTCGAGGTCGTTTCTGCGACGACGACGGAGCCGTCCGGCAGCACGCGGAGCCCTTCCCCATCGTCCGCCTGACCCAACACGCTGCGCGTGCCATCGGGCGCGAATCGATAGACGTTGCCGTTTGGCCAGTGTTCGGCGATGTACAAGCTCCCATCGGGCCCCCGGTCCATTCCTTCGGGCCTGCGCAAGCCCGCCGCGTACGTCGTCACCCGCTCCCGGCGATCGATCTTGGCGATGCGCCCGTCCACGTCCTCTTCCGTGAGGTAGATCTCTTCGTCGACGACGAGCAGATTGTCCGGGTCCGCGAGATCCCGAGCGATGTAGGAGGAGAGCCCGGAAACCGGATCGACTCGCTTCACGCCACCGCCGCGGTACTCTTCGCTCACCAAGAGGGCCCCCGAGGAGTGGAAGGCCAGCCCATCGGCCATGCGAATGTCGTTCGCCACGACTTCGACCACGTAGCCTTCGGCGCGGACCTCGCTCTGGTAGCTCGGGCCGCAACCGGTGCCGCAAAGCAGCGCGGCTGCTACGAGGGCCGCCTGCCGTAAGCGGAGCGGGCGCTCGACGGGATGCGGGGTCCCGTCGAGCGGCGCGGGGCCGGACGCTTGCCGAGCCGGGCTTCGAAGCGCCCGCCTCCTTGCCTGGAAAAGCCATGGATGCCAGTTCATGTCCGTCTGTACAGCAAGCCGCGTGCCACGCTTCCGCGGGCGGCGGTCGACTCGGCGCGCGCCGGCGCCCCGCCGCGCAGAAGACCTTCGAGCTGTGTGGCCACGCGCGCGCTTTTCGAAGCCAAGCTCGCTCGGGCTCCGCGCATTGGCTGGTGCGTTTCGCGCGGAATCTCGCCGCGCGAGCGTTCCGCGGTGCAACGCGTTCGCGGAGGCCCGCGGCGCTGCAGGCTCGTGCGCGACGCCCGCGATCCGCACAGGGTGACTCGGGGTGAGATTGGTGGATGATTTCCCCCTTCGAGACCCTGCCCCCTGCAAGGGCCGCATATCGTGCGGCGGGTCGAGGCCGGCGTTGCCAATCACGAAAACGCCGCCTCCCGAAGGGCGGGGAACGTGGGCCAGCTTCTGTCGAACGCGCCTTCAGAACGCTTGCCGCGCTCGGCTCGACGCAGAGTCTGCGCGACGGTGAGCTTTTCCGGCCGAGCCGCCTCGAGCGCCGATGCGTCCCGGCCAAAGCCTGCAAGAAGAGTCGCCACCGAACCTTCAGGTCGGCGGCTTCTCGGGTGAGCCGGCCCCCCGCGAAGCGTCAGCGCAGCTTGCCCGGTGTGCCGAGCCGCACCTTGGCTCGCGCCGCTGCGGCGCGGGGAGCCAGCGCCGCACGGCTGCGGCCCGCGGGCGATGGCGCCGCCCCCGTCCCTGCGCTCACGGAGGAGCCCAGCACCCGAAGCTCGTCCGCGGTCGGGCGCTCGAGGTGGCGCGCCCTCATCGACGGTCGCTCGGCGCGCATCGCCCCCTGGGGTGGCTTGCGGCGGCTCGAGCCGGGGAGCCGTTTGGGGCGGGACCCGAGGCGCTCGCCCCTCTCGAGGGAGACGCGTGTACGCGGGCCCTGACGCCGTGCGGCTCCGCCGCCTCCATCGCTCGCGAAAAAGGCGGCGTCGTTCCCGTTCGCATGCGCGGTCCGTGACGACCTGGCGCCGCACGCGAGGCTCCGTGCACGCGAGTGCACTCGAGGCTCGGGCGCGCTCAGCGGGGCCGCCGAGCCAGCTCGAAGATTCTGGGCGGCGCGGGCTCTGCCTCGAGGTAGTCTGTTTTCTGGAGAAATCCGACCTGGCCCAGGCTGCGAACCATGACCTTTCCGCTGTCCGGGTAGGCGGCCACCTCGTGGGGATCGTGGGGGCCGATGGCGAGGTAGCGCAGGTCCTCATCGAAGGGGTTGGCGATCTGGTGGGCCACCTGGGTGCCTGCCGGGCACGAGACACAATCTCCCGCGCGCAGCTCGCGGATCGCCTCGCCATAGCGGAGCAGGCCGCGGCCAGAGAGAACGAAGAACACTTCGTCCTCGCGCTCGTGGAAGTGAAAGGGGCACATGCTCCTGCCCGGGGGCAGCCTCGAGAGGTTGACCCCCAAGCGGCCGCCCTGGGGCCGCATCGAAGGGGTCAGGGGCTTGTCGAATCCGCCCCAGCAATCCCCGGAGGTGCAATCGACCTCTTCCAACTCGTCGACGTTCACCACGTGGCTCGCAATGTTCGGCATGCGGTCATGGGTAGCACGGATCGCGCGGGCGCCGGAGCGCGAGGGGCCGAGCTCCTTCGCTGCGGACCTGCTCGCCGTCGGCTCCTTGGGTGAGGGCCGCTGGCGAGCGTCTCTTGGACGCACGCTTCGCTCAGGGAGGGGTCGAGCCCGGTCGCCGGAGCGTTTCGTCCGGTGGCTGCATCGCGCGCGAGGAGGCAACTCGCGGGCGGCTGCCGGGCCAGGCCGGGCGAGGGGGCCGGCGCGCGGGGCGCCCCGCTTCGCGGCTCGGTACTTTTCGAATCGGATTGGACCCGGGCTCCGCGCGGCTGCGACCGCGCCGGCCGCCGTCCAGCCTGGCTCGCGCTGCCGCGGCCCAACGAATCGCCGGGGGCGCCGCCGAGCGAGGCGGTCGGGATGCCCGGAGCTATTCCGCCGGCGCGGGCGAGGCCGCGACGCTGCGCAGCGCTTGCCTGACTCGCCAAATGCTCGAGTACAGGCACGGCACGACCACGATCGACAGCACGGTCGACAGGGCGAGCCCGCCGAGCAGGATGGTTCCGATGCCGCGATACAGCTCGGAGCCGGGCCCGCTGTTGATCACCATCGGGGCCAGGCCGAAGAGCGAGGTGAGCGTGCTCATGAAGATGGGCCGGATTCGGCCGCGCACCGCCTCCTCGACCGAGGCCCGCAGATCGTAGCCTTCGCGCAGGCGCAGGCCACACCCGTCGACGATCAGGATGGCGTTGTTGACCACGACCCCGATCAGGATCAGGAAACCGAGCGCGCTCATCAGGTCGAGCGGGATGTCGGCGTGTAGGGCGTTGGCGCCGGACAGGGCCAGCACGCCCCCGGCGGCCGCCAGAGGGATGGCCACCATCACCGAAAGCGGCGCCCAGAAGTCCTCGAACAAGCCCGCCAGCAGCAAGTAGGAGATGACCAGGGCGATCAGCAAGATGCCGCCGAACTGGGTTTGCGCCTCCACGAGCTTGCCGGCCGAGCCGCCGAGGAAGATGCGCACGTTCGGCGGGATGTCGGCCATGCGGCGTAGCTCGTCCATGCGGCGCTGCAGCGTTTCCACGGCGCCTTCGAAGGGCTGATCTTCCGGGGGCGTGATGACCAGCGTGATGGCGCGGCGGCGCTCGATGCGAGAAATCGCCATCGGTCCGAGCTCGGTTCGGATGTCCGCCAGCACGCCCAGCGGCAGCAGGTCGCCGCGGCCCGTGGCCACGGGGGCGGCTGCGAGCTGCTCGGCCGTGCCGAGCGGCTCGACGGGCGCAGGGGCAGGGGCCTCGGCCTCCTGCAAGGCCTGCGCGCGCGCCGCACCGGCGGGATCCACCGGCTGCTTGCCGTAGATGGGCGCCGGAGAGCCGAGGGCGCGCAGCACCACGTCGCGTTTGCGCTGCCCCTCGCGAGCGAACTCGCCCAAGATGGCTCCGTCCACGTAGGTATCGGCGATCAGCCCGAGCTGCTGGGCGCTCAGCCCCGCGCTGGCCAGCTGGGAGCGGCGCGGGAAGAGATGCAGCTCCGGTGCCCCATCATCGAGCACGGGCTGCGGTCGCACGCGCGCGCCCGGCAGCATCTGCTTCAGCGGGTCGAAGAGCTTGCGCCCCGCCGTGATCAGCTCCGGGAGATCGGGGCCGGTCAGCTCCAGCATCACGCTGCGCGCCTCCCCGATGCCCCCGCCGAACAGAGAAGCCTGGCTGGCAAAGTTGATGACGCCGGGCATGCGGCTGTGCAATCGCTGCATGAAATCCCGCAGCTCGCGGACCCGCGCCGGGTCTTCGGCCACCCCACCGACGAAGAGCCGCCCCGGATCGCCCACGAAGAAGCTGCGCCGGACCGCCGGCACCCCGTCGATCTCGCGTCCGGTGTGCTCCGCCATGACACGCTGGTTCTCGAAGCCCGTGCGGCGCAGCTCCTCCACGCTCTGCCCCGGGGGCGGTGTGATGATGCCGAAGATCAGGTTGCGGTTGCCCGTCGGCAGGTACTCCATCTTGGGCAGCAGCGTCAGCGAGACCACCGCAGCCGCCGCCACGAAGGCGGCCGTTACCAGCAGCGCCCCGATCGGGCGCGAGGCCAAGCGCGAGACGCGCTCCGCGAGCCGGTCGCGCTGGTCGGCGAACAGCCCGAGCAGGACGGAGCGCCGGGACCCAGGGGGGGGCGAGCCGGCGCTCGGCTGGCTCGGTGCCGGCTTGGTCTTCAGGAATTTCATCGCCATGCTGGGGATCACCAGCACCGAGACGACCAGCGAGACGACCACGGCGATGCCAATCGCGTAGGCGATGTCGCGCAGCAGCTCGCCGACCTCCCCCTGCCACAGCACGATGGGGATGAACACTGCGGCCGTCGTGGCAGTGGAGGCCACCAGGGCGCCCCACACCTCCCGAATTGCGTGCAGCGCGGCGTCTTCGCGAGCGCCCGGCTTGCGGCGCCAGGTGTCGATGTTCTCGAGGGCCACGATGGAGTTGTCGACCACCATGCCGACGGCGAACGTGATGCCCGCGAGGCTGATCACGTTGACGCTGCGCCCGAGCAAGGTCATGCACAGGGCGGTGCCCATGACGCAGATGGGGATGGCCAGCGCGACGATGGCGGAAGCCACCCAGCTGCGAAGGAACAGCAGCAGCACCACGGTGGCCAGCACTCCGCCGAGGATCAGGTTGCTGCGCACTTGGTCGAGGGCGCCGTTGATGTAGTCCGTCTGATCGTCGACGACCTGCATCGAGAGCCCTTCGGGAGCGAAGTAGCGCTCGTCCAACGCTTCGACGGCGGCCCGCAGCTCTTCGGTGACCTGCAGCACGTTCGTCCCCGCCTCGCGGCGCGGCAGCAGCGCCAGCGCGTCCCGGTCGTCCCCGATGGCGAAGTCGACGCGTTTGCGCAGGCCCGGCTCGACGGTGGCGACGTCCCGCAGCCGCACGGGCGTCTGGTTCTCGCCGACCGCGAGCACCAGCTCGGCCAGCTCGCTCGAGTCGTCCGGCGCCACGCGGGTGCGCACCAGCATGCGCCGTTTGCCCACCTCGAGATCGCCGGCCGAAGCGCTGCGCAGGGAGGCGCGGATGCGGGCTGCCACGTCCGGCACGGTGAGCCCGCGGGCGGCGAGCGCCTCGGGGCGGAAGTCGACGTGGACCTCGCTGTCCTGTCCGCCGCGCATTCGCACGCTGGCGACGCCGTGCACGCGCTCGAGCTCGGGGATGATTTCCTCGAGCACCCAGCTGCGGTAGGCGCCGACACTGCGCCCCCGTTCGTCCCGGATCAGAATCACGGCCAGCGGCGGCCCCGTTGCGTTGGCCGTCGTCACCACCGGTTGGTCCGCACCCTCGGGGTAGTGCGGCACCTGCGAGAGCTGGTTCGAGACTCGAACCAGCGCTTGGTCGAGGCTCGTGCCGACCGCCATCTCGAGCTTGATCTCGCCGCGGTTGACGTTGGCCGTCGATTCCATCCGCTGCACGCCCTGGACGCGCTTGAGCACCTCCTCCTGCGGGTCGAGCAGCTCGCTCTCGACCTCGACCGGCGAGGCGCCGGGCCAGGTGGTGCGCACGTTGATCGTGGGGATTTCCACGTCGGGCGTGAGCTGGATCGGCAGGTCCGCGAGCGCCAGCACGCCGAAGAAAATCACCAGCAGCACGCCGGCCGCGACGCTGACGGGGCGCTGGATGGCGGCGGCCAGCAGCCCGCCCGGCACGCTCGGCTGCGGCCCTTCGCTCATCGCTCCCCCCCGTTGTCCCGGTTGGCCGCCGGCTCCGGGGTGTGCCCCGATATCGCTCCCTCCGTGGTGACCGCTTGCCCCGGCGCGATGCGCTCGTTGCCGCGCACGATCAGCTCGTCGCCAGCTCTCAGCTCCGGCGCCGTCACCAGGGCCCGGTCTCCTGCGGTCTGCAGCACGGTGACGGCCACCGGGTCTGCTTTGCCATCCGTCACCCGCAGCACGCGCACGCCCGTCAGACCGTAGACGAGGGCGTCGCTCGGCACGGTGAGCCCATCACTGCGGCGCGTGCGGAATCGGACCAGCACCGCCGCGCCGGGGCGCAGCCAATCGGGGCGCTGCTCGGGCTCGAGGCGGATCAGCCCGGTGCGGGTCTGGCGGTCGAGCGCGCCGACCCGGCTGGTGACTCGCGCCGGCACGCTGTGCACCCCGCTCTGCAGCGTGGCGGGGCTGCCGCTCGGACTCTGCGAGAGGACCCACGGGGGCACGCGCACGTGCACCTCGACGCGCTCCTCGGTGACGAGCTCCAGGGCGGGTTGCCCCGGCGTGAGCCAATCGCCCGGGTCGACGCTGCGCGTCGAGATGGTGCCATCGAAGGGGGCGAGGATGCGGTGGCGCTGCACTCGCTCCCGGCTCACCTGAACGGCGGCGCGCGCGCCGCTCTCCTCGGCCGAGAGTGCTTTGGCTTGGCTCTGCTCCAGCATGTTCTCGCGCTCGGAGACGACCTGCTCGCGGCTCAGCTCCGCAAAGCGAGAGGCTTCGCGGGTGGCCAGCCGCTGCTCCACGCTGACGCGCGCTTCGGTGGCCTGAGCGCGCCCCAGCTCGGCCCGCGCCAGGCCGTCTTCGAGCTCGAGCAGGAGCTGGCCCTGTTTCACGCGCGCGCCTTCGGCCACCAGCACGCGCCGCACCCGCCCGGCTTCGCCCACGCTCAGGGCGGCTTCGGCCACCGCCCAGGCTTCGCCGCTGAAGGTCTGGCTGCTCTCGAACGGCTGCGACAGGGCGCGCGAGGTGACGACCACGCGGGGGGGAGATTCGGGCTCGCTCGCGCGCTCGGCCGTGGCGCCCGCCGGCGCTTGGCAGGCGGCGCCGAGGGCGGTGATCAGGCCGGCCGCCAGCCGCTGGATGCCGCGCGTTCGAGCCTGCGGCGGGCGCGCGAGCTCGCCGCCCCGATCGGGGCGCTGTGGGCGCGCCGGGGCGCAAGGGGGGTCGCGGTGGCCGAGAAAACGCATGCGGGCCATGTGCTGCACGCGCTGTCGATTGTCCAGCAATCCGGAGTGCGGAAGCGGCCGGCCGCGGTGCGCGGGTCGGCTCGCGGACATCGAGGCCCCGCGAGCGCGAGATCGGCCCCGCAGCCACCCACGAGTCTCGGTACCGGCCCGCAATCTGCTTTGGGCGCAGTGGCCAAGTATTCGGATCCCCTGAATCTTCCCGGGACGGCGGAGAGCCGACCCGTCCGCCGCGGGGCTGAACCGCTCGCGCTCCGACGTGCTTCCGGGCGAAGGGCTGGCGTCCTCGTGTGACCACCGCCGCGAATTCGCCGGTCACCTCGTCAGGGGTCGGTCCAACGGGCGTCGGGGCTTTGGTCCGCGGCGCTCTCGAGTGCCCCCATCGGGTCGCTGAATCGACGCAGGGGGGCGCCGCCGCCAGGCAGCCACCGACCGTCCTTGCAGAGGACGCTACTCGTTCGACGCGGTTTCCATCGCTACCCCGCACAGACCGACGATGTGCCCCGGGGCTGCCCGTTTGGGCGCCACGTACAGATCGTAGCTCCTCTGCTCGTCTCCCACCACGAGGCTGATTCGCGCGCGCTGCGGCGTGCCGGTGACGAGGACTTGCCGTTTCAGGGCGGCGAGCGACTCGGTCGCGGAGAAGATCTCGGCATCCGATTTGCCGATCACCTTGGCGCGCTCTCTGCCAAACAGCGAGGTGCCCGTCCACGTGTACCGAAGCTCCTCGTCCTGCTCGAACATGCCGACAGGGGAGCCCTCGAGCGCGTTCAAGAGGCGCTCTTGTTCCGTTTGCAGGGCGCGGATCTTGCTTACATCGACGAAGGTGAGGACGAGCCCGTCGATGAGGTTGTCGGTCGTCCGATACGGTAGAATACGCATCAGGTACCGCTCCCCGTTTTCTCCCTGGACCTCGGACTCGTGCGGGGTCAACGTGCCGAGGACTCGCGAGGCATCTGAGCTGATATCGTCGTATCGCAGGGTCGAGGCGAGGTCGCGGATGGGTCTGCCCACATCCGTGGGGATCAACCGGACGACCTTCGTGGCTGGAGCGGTGTAGCGTTTGATGCGTAGCTGCTCGTCGAGGAATATCGTGGCGATGTCGGTGGCGTTGAGCAAGTTTCTCATGTCGTTGTTGGTACGCGACAGCTCGTCGACCTTGGCCTGAAGCTCGGAATTGACGGTTTGGAGCTCTTCATTGAGAGACTGCATTTCCTCTTTGGATGTTTCCAACTCTTCGTTGACGCTCTGCAGCTCCTCGTTCGTGGACATCAGCTCCTCATTGCTCGACATCAGCTCTTCATTGGAGGTTTCGAGCTCCTCGATGGTGCCCTGATGGCTCTCCTGGGTCTGTCGGACTTCCATTTCGAGCTCGGAGAGGCGATCGCGGCCCCGGTTCTCGGGCGGTGCGACGGAACTGCCGCCGGAAACACGGCGCGCTCGCTCGAAGCTGATGCGATACAGGCCCTTGAGAGGTTCGAGCCCGGTGACCCGCTTGGCTCGAAGATCCAGGGCGATGGCCCCTTCAGCCGTCCGAACCTGCACGGCGCACTGAAGCACCTCCTCTCCGGAGGCGGCAGCTCGGCGAAGGGCGCTCGCGAGACCGAGCCGCAGTCCCTCCCGAGCCATGTCGAAGATGTTGGCTCGAGAGGGCGCGCCCTGCGCGGGCTCCAGGTACATTCCCGTTCGGCCGTGAACGTGCACGACATCGCCATTGTCGTACACGAACAGAGTGGGAGGCACGACCTCCTCGAGGAGGAGCCTACTCACCACTTGATCAATCGACGCGTTGCGTCCCTTCGGGGATTGAGAGCCGGAAGGGCCGCGGACCGATTCTCTGAAGTTGCCGCGTACCGGCGGCAACTCGACTCCGCGTGACTTGATCCCGCTGCGACGAAAGATGTTCCACTTCTTGTCCACGACCGAAAACAGCTCGCCGAAGGAACCGATTGATTCCGAGGAGCCGAGCATCAAGAGTCCCTCTTCCCCGAGAGCGTAGTGGAAAATGGGCAAGAGCCGACTCTGCAACGATGCGTCCAGGTAGATGAGCAAATTGCGACAGGTCAACACATCCAACTTGGTGAACGGCGGGTCCGAGATCACGTTCTGCGGCGCAAACACGATCATCTCACGGATCTCTTTCCTGACGCGGTACGTGTCGGCTTCGACCGCGAAGAAGCGGCTCAATCGCTCGGGCGAGAGCTCGTTCGCGATTCCCATCGGGTAGACTCCTGCACGGGCCACTTCGATGGCAGACGCACTCAAGTCGGTAGCAAAGATCTGAACCCTCGGCGTTCGCCCGAGCCCATCCATGACCTCGCAGAGGGCAATGGCGAGCGAGTAGGCTTCCTGTCCCGAGGAGCATCCGGCGACCCAGGCTCGCAGGGGAAGCTCTGCGGGGCGGCCTGCAACCTGCCGCGCGAGGCTGGCGCTGAGCGACACCCAGGCAGGGGGATCACGAAAGAACGAGGTAACCCCGATCAGCAAGTCCTTGACGAGCAAGTCGATTTCTTGTGGGCTTTCTGCTAGGCGGCGCCGGTAGGCCTCCACGCCATCCAGGCGGTGCGCGTGAAGGCGCCGCTCGATGCGCCGGCAAACCGTACTGAGCTTGTATTGAGAGAAATCATGCCCAGTAGTCGTGCGAATCAGCGCAAAGAGCTTGTGCAGCACTTCTGGCGAGGGCTCGACGGACTCGTGTTCGGTGACCCCCTCGTCTAGCGCTCTGGCGTACTTCAGGAGTTGCTGCGGCATGTTGGAGGCGGGCAGAACGTAGTCGACCAGGCCGGTGGCGACTGCGCTGCGCGGCATCCCGGAATACTGAGCGGAATGCTCGTCCTGTACCAGCACGAGCCCGCCGTGGCTCTTGATCTCCTCGACGCCGAGCGAACCGTCCGTTCCCGTGCCGGATAGGACGATGCCCACCGCCCGCTTTCTGCAGGCCCGGGCGAGGGAACTGAAGAAGTGGTCCACCGGCAGGTGCACCGGCTGCGCCTGCTCAAACCGCTTCGGCTTCAGCACACCCTCGACCATCGACACATCGTAACCTGGGCGAATCGTGTAGACGCGATTGCGCTCCGGCGCCGTGGGGCGCCAGAGCTCCACGACCGGCATCTGCGTCCTGCGTGCCATCAGCTCCGAAAGGAGGCTCGGCTGACCCACGTGCTGATGGCCGACGACCACGAACGCCATGCCGCTGTCGGGCGGCGTGGCGTCCAAGAACTCCTCCAGTGACTGCAGCCCGCCCGCGGAGGCACCCAGGGCCACGATGACGAAGGGAGGGCCGTCGGAGCCGCGTTCTTCGAAACTGGGCTCCTCCGGCGAGGGTTCTTCGGAGCTGGCTTCCTCGGAGCTGGGCTCATCGGAGGAGGCCTTCTCGAGGCTGGGCCGGGACGGAGAGCGGGATGCCTCGGATCCATTGAGCTCGCCGGGTGGTCTCTTGAGCATGAGCGTGGAGGATCTCTCTTGGACTCTGGTGGGGACGACGGGCCGGCTCGCGGGGCCAATCGACGACGGAGGACCGCGCGAGGGGCGCGCGTTCGGTGATCACGGTGCGCGTTCGGAGCCACGAGGTCGAGGCGAATCGAGCTCGTGCCGCGCGACAGGTGCCAGCGACGGGGAATGGAGAGCCCTGAGCACATGCCCCGGCCGACTCGACCCGGTCACCACGGCCGGGCGCCACCCTCGCCCCGCCTGCGCTGGAGAGCATCGGCAGCGGGCCCCTGCAGGCGCAGGAGGCGGCTCCGCTGCGGCGCTTCTCCCGCTTTCACCGATGATTTAGGCGCGCTCGGGGCTGCAGGCGGCGGCCGGGTGCAAGAGGATCTGATACCTCCGCTGGGGGGAAAGCACGCTGCCGTCTTCTCCCGAGCGGTGCGGCAACCGCTTGCGTGTCAGCTGGCGCCCCGGCGAGCAGCACGCCAGCGTGAAGGCCGCATCCCAGCGCAATCGGTCGAGAACCGCATCCACGTCGACGTGAGCGTGCACGAACGTGACGAAGACGGGGACGCGCGGGAGCGCGTTGAGGGCGTCCGCCACGTCGTCGATGGCTGCTCGGTACCAAGAGAAGCGCCGAACGCCAAATCGACTCCGCCAGTCAGCGACCAGCGCTTCGTTCACCAGTGGGTCGACGCTGATGTTGTCCGCTGCAGTTTTCAGCGCGAACATCGCCCCGGTTCGAGCGTGGGCGCCGTCCCCCACGTGGATGACTCGACAGCGCTCGGCTGCCGCCACCCAGGGACGCAGGTGGTGCAGAGCCGAAAAGCTCTCGGTCATCTCCTTGGCCGGCTTGGTGGCTCGAGCGAAGAGAGGCCACAGCGCTTCGAACGAGCCTCGCCGCATCAGTCGGTCGAGGTAGTTGGCATTGACTTGTTCGTTCGAGCCCTGCGCCATGGGAGGGTTGTAGCACCTCCGGTGCGCCGCCGGGGACTTCCGCGATGCCGCGGAGGCCGACAAACGGCCCAAGTGATCGGGCCACGCCGGGCGAGCAGGTCGTGTTTCCCTGCCGGGTTTCGTTACCACGGGGACCTGGCGATCGGCCGCGTCGGCGGACGGCGTTCACTCCTCGGGCTTCGCGTCGTCGGCGGTGGGCGCGCGCTTCGCGATGGTGAACTGGACGCGGCGGTTCGCCTGGCGGCCGCGCTCCGTATCGTTCGGCGCCACCGGGTGCGCCGACCCCCGCCCCACTGCCTCGAGCCGGCTCGAGGCCACGCCGTGGGCGACCAACCACTTCAGCACGGCGCGGGCGCGCTGCTCGCTGACTCTTTGGTTGAGCGCGGCCGCACCGCGATTGTCGGAATGACCTTCGATGCGCAGCAGCGCGACCTCGGGGTGGGCCTCGAGCAGGTCGACCACCGCCTGGAGGGCCAGCTCGCTGTCCCGGGTCAGGTGCGCTTTGCCGAGCTCGAACTCGATGCGCTGCCGCTGCAGGGCGCTCGCGGAAGGTCGGGCCGCGGGGCAGCCGTCCGCGCTCCCCGGCGCGGGTTTTTCCGGGCAGGCATCTCGCCCGTCCTCGACGCCGTCCCCGTCGCGATCCGCGACGGGGCAGCCAATGCGAGCCGGGTCGACGCTCTCGGTTGGGCCGGGCTCCTCGGGGCAGGCGTCTTCCGAATCCGGCACTGCGTCGCCGTCGCGATCCGGGGGGCATCCCGGCGTCTCGCTTCCTTCGCCGGGGCCGGCCCGGTTGGGGCATGCGTCGAGGGGATCGTCGATGCCGTCGCCGTCGGAGTCGACCGGGCTCGGGCAGCCCGTCTTTTCCGGGTCGGTGTCGATGGGGCCGGGCTCGCCCGGGCATGCGTCGGCTTCATCTCGCACACCGTCGCCATCGGCGTCTCCGCGCGCCGGGCCTTCGTCGCCCCCGGCCGCTTCGAGGGCGCAACCCGCCCGGGTTGCATCCAGGCTGTCTGGGCCGGGCTGGCTCGGGCACGCGTCTCGATCGTCGCCCACCCCGTCCCCGTCCCCGTCGCCGTCTCGCTCGCTCGGGAGCCCGCGGCTCGGAGGCGGAGGCGGGGCCTCCGGGCGGGCCCCGTCCCACTGAAGCGCCAGCATCACGCGCGAAAGCGGCGCGCCCACCCCCTCGCCGAGGCCCGCGCCCACGGCCGCGCCGACGCGCCAGCCCTCGGGCAGCGCGAGCTGGGCGCAGAGCTGTCCCTCGAGGGCCGTCGTTCCCTCGTCGAATGCGTCGGCTCCCAGGGCGGTGGCGGAGTTGACCACGAGCCCCGTCAGGAGCCGCTCGTCCAGCCACTGGTAGCCGAGCGCCGCACCCAGATAGGCCTCGGACCCGAGCTGGCGACCCGCGAAGCGCTTGTCGTCGCCGCGCACCTGGGCGGCGGCGTGGGCTGCGTACACCAGCGGGCCCGTTTCCCCGGCGATCTGCGCCCGCGGGCGAATGCGCGCCACCCCTTCGCCGGTCAGCTCGGCCTCGCTCCCGGTGGGGAGGTACACCGAGGTGCCCAGCGACAGGATCAACGGCCCGCCCGGCTCGCCGAGCACGCGCACGTCGACGCTGGTGCGCAGATCCCCCATCGCGGGCTGCTCGTTCACGTCGATCGCCTCCCCGCTCGGGTAGGCGACGCCCTCGCCGCGCTGAAACGCCAGCAGCGGTGCGCTGATGGCGAGACGCACGCTGCCCAGCAGGGTCAAGCTGCCGCGCGCGTGCAGATACACTTGGTCCCGCGAGGGAACGGCGACCTCCTCGCCATTCTCGTCGTACACCACCAGCGCTTTGTGGGCCCAGTCGCTGACCAGCCCCACGGATGGCCGCAGATGGCCGGAGATGTCGAGCGAGTCGGCCGCGAGCCATTGGCTCCCGGCTTCGGCCGGCTCGAAGCGGTTGAGCGCGATGCCGTCTCGGGCCAGCGCAGGGCTTGCGGCAGCGGCCAGCGCCAGCGTGGCGGCGCCGCCCAGCACCCGTGCGCTGGTCGGAAGCGCCCGCCGCGGCGCGGCCCTCGCCGGGCGGTGTTGCACGTCGCGCGCCGCCCCGCGAGCGCTCGGGCGCGGCTCGCCGCGCTGCGCTTCGGTGGGCTGACGCTCGAGCGCCGATCGCCGCCGGCTGTGGCCCGGCTCGCCGTTGCGGAGCTCTCCCCGCCCGGGCGACTGCGCCGGCTGCCGGTGGCTCGCTGCATCCACGGTTGTGTTCATGTGACTGGCGCTGGCCCGTTCCTCCCCCGACCCCAGGAGAGGGTTGTGGGAGGCACACTCTGCCACGGGCCCCCGCCGCGTTGCCAGGGACTGACCTCGTTGGCGGCCGATCGGAGGGGTCGCGAGGAAGGAGAAACGGGCCGCGCACGCCGCCCGTCGCGAAAGGGAACGCCTCCGAGCGGCGAGATCGCCGCGTCGCGGGTCCTGCCGCGCGGGGGCGCGTCCGTTCGCCGCCTGTTCCCTTGCATTGGGGGGGCAGCGGTTCGGCGATGCGTCGATCGCTCGGCCGGTGCGCGCAAAATCGTGAGCTCGCTGAAACGGCTCGCGGCTCGCTTCGGCTCCCGGACGGGCGCCAGGCGTACCCCACGTGGACGGTTTGGCCCGCGAGTGACCCGCAATGGGTCTGCCGAGGCGCCTTTTGTTGCACTCACTTCTCCGTCGTGGTCCTGTCCGGCGTGTGCGTGGCCCCACTCCCCCGGTGTGCTGTCGCGCCGCGCGGGCGCCGGGGTATGCTGGTTACCCAATGACCGCCTCCCGAACTGAAATGGAACGGCCTTCGAGAGCCGGCGGCGGCCAGCCCGCGGGGCTGGCTCTGCGGGGGCCCGCGGCGCTCGTGCCGCGCGCCGGGCGCGGGTCGCGCCGCCGCACGCGGGGCGTGGCGCGTTCCGTCGCGGCCGTCGTGGCGCTGGCGGCGAGCCCGGCGTTCGGCGTGGTCATCGCCGAGCAGGATTTCGAGGGGCCTGACCTCGTCGGGTACTCGGTGCCGGGGGGGTTCGCGGCCTCCGGAGGCAACTACTTGGCCCGGGGCACCAACGGGGCCCCGTTTGCGTTCTCCGCGGCCGTCACGGGTTTCCGCGGCTCGAGCTTCATCGGGCTGGAGGACCTCGCCGCGGCGGGGCTCGGAAATCCCAGCCAGCTCGAGCTCGATCCGATCGACGTGGGCGACTACGAGGCGCTGACCGTCAGCCTCCTGTTCGCCGCGCCCGAGGCGACGCCGGGGCGCTACGCTGTCAACGACTTCCTAATCCTCGAGTACAGCCTCGACGGCGCCGGGTTCGAGGTCCTGGGCTCGCTGCGCGGGCCGGGGGAAGCGGCGGTGGTGGGCATGGTCGAGGACGATGATCTCGACGGCACGTTCACCGTTCCCGTCAGCGGTGCGGCCATGCAGCGCTTCACCTACAGCGTCGACGGCCGGGTGGGCGCGGCGACGCGCGGCAGTAGCTTGGTCGTGCGCGTCCGCTTCGCCTCCTCGGGCACCCAAGCGGAGATGGCTTTCGACGACATCGTCGTGGAGGGAACCCTGGCGCCCCCGCCCGAGTGCGGCAATGGAACGCCCGAGGGGTCGGAAGCGTGCGACGACGGCGGCGAGTCGGCGACGTGCGACGCGGACTGCACGGCGGTCAGCTGCGGGGACGGCGTGGCGAACGCGGCGGCCGGGGAAGCGTGCGACGACGCGGGCGAATCGGCCACCTGCAATCTGGACTGCACGGCGGCGAGCTGCGGGGACGGGGTGGTGAACGCGGCGGCGGGGGAGACGTGCGACGACTCGGGGGAGTCGGCGACGTGCGACGCGGACTGCACGCCGGCCGAGTGTGGAGATGGCGTGGTGAACGCGGCGGCGGGGGAGGCATGCGACGACTCTGGTGAGTCGGCGACGTGTGACGCGGACTGCAGCGCGGCCGAGTGTGGAGATTCGACCCTCAATGTGACCGCCGGCGAGGTCTGCGACGACGGCGGCGCGTCGGCGACGTGTGACGTGGACTGCAGTGTGGCCGAGTGCGGGGACGGGCTCTTCAACTCCACGGCGGGCGAGGCGTGCGACGACGCGGGGGAGTCGGCGACGTGCGACGCGGACTGCACGCCGGCCGAGTGTGGCGACGCGGTCGTCAACGCCACGGCTGGAGAAGCTTGCGACGACGGCAACGACGTCGAAACGGACGAGTGCCTCGGCTCCTGCGTGGGCGCGGCCTGCGGGGACGGCGAGATCCACTTGTCCGTGGAGCAGTGCGACGACGGGCCCCTGAACTCGGACACCGAGGTCGACGCCTGCCGCACGTCGTGTCTTCTGCCTCGCTGCGGCGACGGGGTCGTCGACACCGGGGAAGAGTGTGATCGGGGAGCCGACGAAAACTCCGACCAAGTCGCCGACGCGTGTCGGCGGGATTGCACCTTCCCGCGCTGCGGCGACGGGGTTGCAGACAGCGGCGAGCAATGCGACCAGGGCGAGGAAAACTCCGACCGAGTCGCGGATGCGTGTCGCCGCGGGTGCGTGCTTCCCGCTTGCGGCGACGGCGTCGTCGACACCGGCGAGGCGTGTGACGAGGGCGCCGCAAACGGCGACACCCCGGAGGCCACGTGCCGCCTCGACTGCGGGCTGCCCTCGTGTGGGGACGGCGTCGTGGACGGCGACGAGCAGTGCGACGATGGGGCGGGCAACGCGGACGCGCCGGACACCTGCCGCACGACGTGTACCGAGCCCGCGTGCGGAGACGGCATCGTGGACGGCGACGAGGAGTGCGACGACGGGCCCGAGAATTCGGACTCCGCGGCCGGTGCGTGCCGCCGCGACTGCGCTGCGGCACGCTGCGGCGATGGCGTCCTGGACCCCGGCGAGGCCTGCGACGACGGCAACGTCGACGACTCCGACGCCTGCCGGACGGATTGTGTCGGCAGCCTGTGCGGAGACGGCATCGTGCAAATGGGCGTCGAGCAGTGCGATGCGGGCGACGAAAACTCCGAGGCTCCGGACGCCGCCTGCCGTCCCGATTGTCTGCCGTCGCGCTGCGGGGACTCGATCCTCGACTCGGGGGAAGCCTGCGACGACGGCCCCGCCGGATCGCCGCAGTGCACCGGCGACTGCCGGTTGCCCGGGCAGGGCGGCGCGGGAGCCGGCGAGCGGGTCCCGCTCGACGAGAGCGATCAGCTGCGCGGCGGGGGCTTGCACTGCTCTGCTGACCCCGCCTCGCGGGGCCACGGCGCGCCGAGCTGGCTCCTGCTGGCAGCGCTGGCTCTCGCGCGGCGGCGCCGCGGCCGGGCTGCCTGAGCCGTCGCGATCCGACGAGCGCGGCCGGGACCGGCGCCTGCGCGGGGGGGGATCGCGGGGCGGCGCCGTTGCGCGCGGTTGGCCCTAGCCCGGGCTGGGTTTGGTCGGGCCCGCCGCGGAGCCCCCGCGAGGAAGCGTTTCGGGGTAGCGTGGCCCGGTTGACACCGACCGACCTCGCCCTGGTTTCCGCCCTGGTTCTCGGTTTCGCGCTGGTTTCGAAGCGCGCCCCGAGCTCGGTCGTCACCGCCCCGATGGTGTTCGTGGGCGTCGGCTTGCTCGTGGGGCCGGACGGCCTGGACTGGCTCCGGCTCGAGCTCGATGAGGGCGTGCTTCACGTGATGGCCGAGCTGACCCTCGTGTTCGTGCTGTTCGGGGACGCGACGCGCATCGATTTGGCCGCTCTCCGACGCGAGCTGGGCCTACCCGTTCGCTTGCTCTCGGTCGGCCTACCCCTGTGCATTTTCGCCGGCGCGCTAGTGGCCAAGCTGCTCATGCCGGTGCTGGGCGTCTGGGAGGCGGCAACCCTCGGCGCCGTGCTCGCGCCCACGGACGCGGCCCTGGGTCAGGCCGTCGTCTCGAGTGAGGCCGTTCCGATGCGGATCCGGCAAGCCCTCAACGTCGAGAGCGGGCTCAACGACGGCATCGCGCTGCCATTCGTTCTGGTGTTCGCCTCGCTCGCCAGCGCCGCCCGGGGGGGCGAGCTGCGCAGCCCCGGCGAGTGGAGCCTCTACGCCCTGTCGCAGGTGACGCTCGGGCCCCTGGTGGGCCTCTCGATTGCCTGGCTGGGCGGGCGGGCGCTGCGCTGCGCTGCCGCGAAGCGCAGCGTGGAGCCGAGCTTCGAGCGCTTGGCAGTCCTCTCGATTGCCCTGCTCTGCTTCGCCGGTGCCGAGCTGGCCTCGGGCAACGGGTTCATCGCGGCGTTCGTGGGCGGGCTCGCGTTCGGTGAGATGCACAAGGGCCGTGGTCGCGCCATGCTCGGCTTCCTCGAGGCGGAGGGGCACCTGTTGATGTTGCTCGTTTTTCTCGGTTTTGGCGCCACTCTGGCGGTGGCGGCGGTGCGCGCGGCGTCGCCGGCGATGTTCGCGTGTGCCTTGCTCAGTCTCACGCTGGTGCGGATGATCCCGGTCTCGCTCGCCCTCCTCGGCGCCCGCCTGTCCCTCCCGAGCCACGTGTTTCTCGGATGGTTTGGTCCCCGCGGGTTGGCCTCGATCTTGTACGCGATTCTCCTGCTCTCCGAGGCGGCTCTGCCGCACGAGCCCCAGGTGTTCTCGGTCGTGGTGTTGACCGCCCTGCTCAGCGTGCTGCTACACGGGCTCAGCGCGGGTCCGGCCTCCGCTCTCTACGGCCGGTTGGCGAGGGGCGAGAGGTTCGAGGCGGAGCACGCCGAGGTGACGCCGCATCCCCTTCGTCGACCGCGGGTCGAGCCCCGCTAGTTCTGTCGAGCACGACCGGCGGGCAGCTGGGCGAAAAGACACGACGCATCGCACCCTCGGGACCAGGTCGTGAGTAATCCGGGTTAGACCGGGCTGGACCTCGATCCAGCGCAAGCGCTGGGCCTCGGCCTAGCCTTTCTTTCCAGGGCGCTTTCGGAAAGCCCCCTCAGGCCCGGCAGTGAATTCCGGGGCATTCACCCCAAAACGGTCGCTTCCGAGCGCGGCAGCTTGGAAACTGGCGTCCGCGGGGCGTTCGACGGCGAGGGCGAGCGAGCCGAGGCTCGAGGCGGGGTGTCGCGACAGCGCCGAGCATCGCCTGTGTCGGCCTTCGCCGCAGTGCGAGCGCTTCCAGCCTACATGGGCGCCAGCATTCTGGGACGACGGGATGTTGTCTGCCGCCCCGCCGGTGCCCTATTCTCCGTCAGTGCGGCTTCGAAGTGCCGCGCGACTGCGTTTCGAAGGACAGCGTGCAGCAATTTTCCGTCGCTGGGGACAAATCAGAAGCCCAGGAGCCAGCGCCCTCCGCGTCATCTCGCCGTTCCAGCGTCGTCGGCCCGCCCGATCTGGCGGAAATACGCATCCACACGCCGCTCTCCATCATCGTGCCGACGTTCCGGGAGCGGGAGAATCTCCCCGCGTTGGTCGAGCGCATCGACAGCCTGCGGCGACGATACGATCTGACCCTCGAGCTACTCGTCATGGACGACGACAGCCAGGACGGCACGAAGCAGTGGGTGGCGCAGCACGCGCCGCCCTGGGTCCAGCTCGTGACCCGGACGGGGCCGCGAGGCCTCAGCCCGGCGGTCGTCGAGGGAATGGAGCGGGCCCGCCATCCCGTGCTGGTTACGATGGACGCCGATCTCTCTCACCCTCCCGAGCGGATCCCGTCGATGATCCTCGCATTGCAGTCCGGCCAGGAAATGGCGCTCGGCTCGCGCTACGTGCCCGGGGGAAGAACCGACGAGAACTGGGGTTTCCTTCGCTGGCTAAACAGCAAGGTAGCCACTTTGCTGGCTCGCCCGCTGACGACCGCGCGAGATCCCATGTCCGGCTTCTTCGCCATGCGGCGCTCCGTCTTCGAGCGGCGCGCGCCGCTCACGGCCGTCGGCTACAAGATTGGCCTCGAGCTGATCGTGAAGTGTGGCGTCGAAAATGTCGCCGAGATTCCAATCCATTTCACCGATCGAGTGCGCGGGGAGAGCAAGCTGAGCTTGCGGGAGCAGGTGAACTACCTCGTGCATCTGCGGCGGCTGTACATCCACAAGTACGCGAACTGGAGCACGCTCGTGCAGTTCCTCGGCGTGGGCGCGCTCGGGGCAGTCGTGAACCTCGCCGTGCACACGGCCGTGCTGGAGCTCGGGGGGAGCCGGCACGCAGCGCTGGTGTCCGGCATCGTCGTCAGCGTGCTCTCGAACTTCGTGCTCAATCGTGCGTTCACCTTCCAGTACGCGCGCGACCGCAGCATCATGGCGCAATTCTTCGGCTTCTTGCTGGCCTCGTCGGCCGGCATGGTCGTCAACTACCTGAGCTCGCTCGCGGCGCTCGCGGCTTGGCCCGAGGTGCCCAGCCAGGTCGCCGCCCTGGTCGGCATCGCCGCGGGCACCGGGCTGAACTTCGTCGCCAACCGCTACTTCGTGTTCAAGTCCCGCCCGCAGCCGGGGGCTTCCGCACCGCTCTCGAGCGCGGGCAAGCGCCGTCAGTAGTCGCGCCGTTCGGCGCTGTCGCCGTGGCGTGGGGGTGGAGCGCTCACCGGCGGCGCCCTACGCGCCGCCCCGCTCACCGGGCTCGCCGTACCCGCCGTCTCGATGCCATTGCTCGAGGCTGCGCTCCGGGTACTCCTCGTACACCTCGTCCCGCGGCCCCTGGTGCACCGGCACCCAGGCCGCCTTGCTACCCATCATCATGTGGACGAGCGCGGGCGCCGCGGGCAGGGGCGTGTCGATGGCGCCGGCCACGGGGTGCACGAGCTCGGGCCAGCGCGAATTGGAGGCCCACAAGTGGCTGCCGCAGTGCCCGCAAAAGTGCCGCTCGTGGTCGCTGAGCGCCGGGGCCGCTTCCGCGGGGGCCGGGGCGGCTTCGAGGGCACCCGAGGCTTCCGCCCGCGCGGCCCCATCCGGCGTTCGCTCGGCGGCGCTGCCGGCCAGGGCGGCGCGATAGACGCGGACGTGCTCGGCGCCCGCCACCACGAGGCTCTCGGAGCGCCCCCCGAGGTTGATGCAGTAGCCACCGGCGCCGGCCGTCTTCCGGCAGATCTGGCAGTAGCAGCGCTGGTAGGGCCAGGGCGTGGGGCACTCGACCGTGAAGCGGACTTTTTGGCAATGGCAAGAGCCGTGCAAGCGCATGATCCCGCCATACGAAAAAGCGCGCTCCGGACGCAAGCGCTGCATTCGGCGCGGGCCCGCCCCGGCGGTGGGGCGGGCCTTGGTCACCGGGGCGGCGCGCCCCGGGCGCGCCGGCAACTGGCTCAGGGAGTGCTCAGGTCGCGCAGCGGGACCGCCTCGTCGAACGCCACCAGGTTCGAAGTGCCGAGACCGCTCACGCTCACGTTCGTCGCCGAGGCTCCGATCAAGACGCCGATCGCGTCGGGCGGCTCGTTGGGTCCCCCGTTGGGCGAGAACGAGAGCCCCGCTTCGACGCCGTCGACGCTGCACTGCAACAGTGTCACGTCGTCGGAGTCGGTCAGCACGTCGAAGCCGATCGCCGTGCCGCTTTCGGCGGTGAGGTCGGATGCGTCGGAGTTTCTCACATCCACCCCCACCGAGCCGGCGAACGAATAGCCGCGCACCTTCGCGCCGCCGTAGCCGGACAGCGTCGCCGCCGGGTGGGAGAAGGCGTAGTTGCCGCAATCGTCCGAGCCGATGTCCCCCAGGTTCACCACGTCGTTGGCGCTGGTGTTCTGCATCGTCAGGTCCTCTGCGCCGTCCATCTTGAAGCCAATCACGCCCTTGTTTACGTGAAACATTGTGTCCCCGTTGCAGAAGTAGTCGTTCGAGCCGTTGGGGAGCGTGCTCAGCAAGCTGGCGAGAGTCGTTCCGTTTTCAATCCAATCGAGGATGTCCTGGGTAATGGACAGGCGGGACGTATCCAGGAAGGGAGGGAATTCGTTGTTGAGCGCCGCCTTGGCGACGAGCGCCTGGGCATTGGCCAGGACGTTGCCCGTGTATACGGCCACGGCCTCGTTCAGGCTCGACGTGGTGACGGGAGCGCCGGTCGAGGGGTGGACGTTCCGCACCATGAAGACGGCCCCGATCGGATCGATTGCCGGCCCGCCTCCGCGATTGATGGCGATCACCTCGTTGATGAACGCGTGTTGGCTCAGGATGTGCACGTTGGTGAAGGTGAGATCCACCGAGGGGCTCGCGGATTGCTGAGGGAACCCGTTC
The DNA here is from genome assembly GCA_050299315.1 of Polyangiaceae bacterium. Taxonomy (GTDB): domain Bacteria; phylum Myxococcota_A; class Polyangia; order Polyangiales; family Polyangiaceae; genus SZUA-265. The sequence continues at coordinate 199,139 of JBNKVS010000027.1, read as the reverse complement.
ACTGCGACGCCCAGGGGGTTCACCAGGTAGCCGTACGCGTTGCCATCTACCACGCCGAACTTGTTGTGGAAGAGCGCGAACTCCGATGGGTGCTGGCTCGGGTCGATGAAGCCCAGGCCATCGGTGATCACGTCTTCGAACACGTTGTTGATGGCCGTGCGCAAGGCGGACTGGATGCTCGAGGCAGAGAGTGGCGCTCCCTGCACCGTGAGGGTCGTGGTCGAGCCCGTCGCCACGAGAAAGTCCACGTATGCCGAAATGAATCGAGCGTTGGAAAACGTGCCGATGATCGGCACGTCCTTGCGATTGGTGGCCGTGCTATTTTGAACGACCAGGTCGCTCACCCCGTTCAGGGCGACCGCGCCCACCTCGAAGTCGATGAAGTCCACGTTGCGTATCGTGACTCCGTCGCTGCCGTTTCCGTGCACACCGTGGTGCGAGCTGCGACCGATCGTGCCGTTGCGAATTTCCAGGTTCGAAGCGGGTACCAGGGCGCCGCCGAAATCCGACGGGCCTTGTGCCGGTAGAAAGGGTTGATCCGCCGTTTCGATCACGGCGAAGAAGCGCTGGTGCAGCGCGTGCTCCGCGCTCTGCTCGATCGAGAATCCGTTGAGGTCGATGGTTACGTTCGGCGCCGAGACGGCAATCGCTGCGAAGAAGCCGATGCCGAAAGCCGCAGGATCGTACTTACCATCTTCGATGCTGCCGAATTGAGCAGGGAAAGGGCGACCCGCGTCGTAGGCATCCAGCGGCGTGACGCCGTCGGGTCCCGGGGACCCAGCCGGGTGCGGGTTGAAGGAGATGTCCTCCGTCAAACGGTATAGCCCTGGTTCGGTGATCTGAAGCGTGCCGCTTTCGAAGTCCGACTGACTGAGCAGAGTGGGTCCAGCCTGTGCGCGTAGCGAGCCAGCGGAGAGCAGTACGGAGCTCGCGACCCCAGCGAGCAGTATGTGGTTGATCCTCATTTCCGATCCTTTCGATGGACTGTTCGTCGCACACAATCGAGCCGCTCCCCCCGTCCCCCCCGACTGTCTGCGTATCATCGCGTGCGCCCGCCCGCCTTTGATGCGTGCGAGCGGCCGCACCCACCAACAAGATTGGGCGCCTCGAATGCCGTGTGCGCGAAAGCGCACGCAGCGCGAGGCGCCCGCTCAAGAAGCAAGAGGAGGGGAGCCGAGTGTCTAGCTTACGCTCCCCTAGAGGCTCGCGTAAGAGAGCTCTGCGCGCGCAACGGCAAAACCTCCTACAGGGTCGACCCGAGTGTGATGCCGTGGCTCGGAAGCGCGTGCCGCGCGCACTGTGCCTCCGGGAATCAAGCGGTGTTGGGTGTCTCACTCGTGCGGGTGCGCGAGTGCATTTCTACGTGCGAGTGGTGAGTGGCTCTGCACCCAGCAGTGGATGCGTTGCTCGTGCCTCGGTGTGGCGCAAGCACGCCGCGCATGGACCATCGGGCGACGAAGGCGCGGGTGTCGAGCAACTCCCGGGTGAGTGGCTCTACACCCGGCAGTGGATGCGTGGCTCGTGCCTCGGTGTGGCGGAAGCGCGCGACACATGGGCCATCGGGCGACGAGCGCGCGGGGGGCGAAAGAATCGCGTGGTGAGTAGCTCGGCACCCGGTGTCGAAAGGGGCTGTTCGGCGCTCGGCGCTGGCGGAGCTCGAGGCGCGTGCGATATCGGTGGGCAAGCGGGCCGGCGCCGAACCGATCACGGGGTGAGTAGGTCGGTACCCGGCGGGCGCGGGCTGCGTTCGCGCGGTGGGCAACACACCTGTGGATATCGCGCTGGGCAGCGGCGCCCCCCGACCGCGGCGTCTGCTTCGGAGCGGAGCGGTTGGCGTGGTGAGTCGCTCGGTACCCGGCGGGCGCCGGGCGGCTGCTGGCCGGTGCGCGCCGCTCTCGCGTGTTGCGGGCGCTGCGCCGCGGACCGAGCCCCGCGAGATCTCCGGTACCGCTCGCCCCCGGGGGCGGAGGCTGGCTCGAAGGGCCATCGCCCGGCGCTGCTCGGAGGGTCGGCTGCCCGCGCTCCCGCGTCAGTCGTCAGTCGTCAGTCGCGGACGCGCCGAGCTTTCGCTTCGCGGCGGGGCTGTGAGGCTCGGGGCGTCCATCGTCGGGCGCCGCGCGCGGCCTCGGCTCGAGCGCCCGCGGCGGCCCCGATCGAAGAAGGGCCCCGTCGTGTTTTGCAACGCTCACGTGTTTCCCCTGAAGAGCTTGGCTCCGCTCGTCGTTCCGTTGAAACACGATGCCGTATGATGAGCCCCACCGCGGCGCAGAAGATCGACTGTCGGTCTTGCTGATCGACGACTCCCCCGAGGACGCGGAGCTCGTCGTGCAGGAATTGTTTCATGGCGGGTTCGACGTGTCGTTTCGGCGAGTGTGCGGTCGCGGGGAGCTCGTGGAGGCGTTGAGCGAAGGGAGCTGGGACATTGCCCTCAACGACTACGAGATGGGCGCCTTTTGCGTCGAAGAGAGTTTGCAGCTCGTCGCCACGGTCGCCGCAGATTTGCCCGTCATTTGCGTGTCGGGGTTCGTGGGGGAAGAAGTTGCCAAGCGAGTGATGCTCGCCGGGGCGCGGGATTTCGTCACCAAGGATGGCCTCGAGCGCTTGTGTCCAACCGTGCGCCGAGAGCTTCGAGACGCGAGCCTGCGCGCAGAGCATCGCCAGGTCCAGCTGCTCCTCCACACCTGCCTGCAGCGACTCGAGAGAGTGGGCTCCGCGCGGGCGACCGAAGCGCTCGCCGCGGAGGCGCTGGCAGGCCCCGTGCGCCGCCTGGCCCGGGGAGTGGAGCAGCTCGAGGACTCGTGGCTCCAGGCTACCCTGGTTGTCGAGTGCCTCAGGCTGCTCACGCGGGCCGACCCTTCCGAGCTGGCGCCCGAGTTGAAGGTCGCGCTGGGCCGGGCCGTCTCCGCGGACACCATCGACGGCATCTTGGCCCGAGCCAGCGTCGCCCTTGCGGACATTCGCCAGAGCAGTCGACAGATATCCGAGGCGTCGCGTGGTGTGGCCACGCTCGCCGAGAACCGGCACTAGCGCCCGACGGTTCCGTCGAAACCCGAGACGTGCTCCGTCGAAGCCGAGCGCGTCTAGCCATCGCACCCTCGGCACCAGGTCGTGAGGAATCCGGGCTAGCCGAAAGGGCCCGCTCCCCCCGTCTGGCGGGAGTCTCCCGGGGTGCCGAGCCCCAGCCAACCGGTTCGGCGCTCGCGCCGGCGGTTTGCCACCTCCCCTCGGGTGGAGCCCGTGCCGAGGGCGGAGCGGCCGCTCGCGACCGGAGCGTGCCTCCGCGGGGCGCTGGTGGGCTGCTCCACCGCGGCTCTTCGCGAGCCGCCCGCGGCAGACTCCGCGCACCTCATCGGGTTGTTTGAAGCTTGCGGTACAGGGTCGTGCGGTCTACTCCCAACAGCCGCGCGGCGCGCGCCTTGTTGCCGTGGACGGCCGTGAGAACGGTTTCGATGTATTGCAGCTCCATCTCCTCGAGGCTGAGCACTTCCACACCCGAGGCGCCACGGGGCAGGTGCGCGCACACGCTCGGAGGAAGCGCGGAGAGCCGGATGAGCGAGGCCCTTGCGAGCGAAGCGGCGTGGCGAATGCAGCGCCGCAGCTCGTCCACGTTGCCGGGCCACGAGTGGGCCGAAAGCGCTGCGAGCACCTGGCGGGAGAGCTCGAGTCGCGGGTCTCCCAGCCGTAGCCGTTCTTCGTCCAGAAAGTGCTCGGCCAAGAGGGGAATGTCACCGGCTCGCTCGCGCAGCGGCGGCAGGCGAAGCGCCAGGTGCGGCGCCACGGGGATGCAATCCGGCAGCGGCCGGAGGCTGCTGAGGATCAATCGGGGCAACCGCGGTTGGCGAGCGGCGCGCGCCGCCTCGGCGCGTAGCGCCGGCGTGAGCGCGTCGGCCTCCGCCACGTGAACGGTGCCCAGCTCGGGTTCTCTTCCGAGCAGCAGGCCGCGGAGCTTGCTCTCCGCCAAGTCGGGAGAGGAAGCGTCCAGGTGGACCAGCCGAAGGTGGCTCCGGGGGCCGCGCTCGTGGATCAGCGTGGCCAGCGCCCGCTTCTCCGTCCCGAGCTCGCCGAGGATCACCGCGGGAGAGCTCTCGCCGGCAGCCCGAAGCGCTGCGCTTCGCGTGGCGACGATGGCTTCGCTGTTGCCGAGTAGCCACGTCTCAAAGTGGTGCTCACCGAGCAACCGCTTGCGCTCGAGCACGCGCGCGGCGAGCTGGCCGGTGCTCGAGGCGAGCTGCTGTGGGTCGAGGGCGCGGTACAGCGCGCGGTTGAGCCGCCGGTGAAATGAGCCGATGTCGCAATCCTTTTCCACGAAGTCGAATACGTTCGCCCGCAGGGCGGCGAGCGCCGTGTCGCGGCTGTCGTCGCCCGTCACCAGGATGACGAACACGCCGGGATGTAGCTCGTTGACGCGGCGAGCGATGCCGATTCCATTGGTCTCGGCCTGGCCCAGGTGGAAATCGGAAAGGAAGACCCGAAAGTCCCCCTCCGAAAGCAGCTCGAGTGCGCGGGCCGGCTGCTGACAGTCCGTGACCCGATAGCCATTCGAGGCGAGCAGCTCACGCAGCAACTCGCACTCTTCCAGCTCGTCGTCGAGCACCAAAATTCGATGCGCACCCCCAGCCCCTTCGGCATCGTCGAAGCTCATTTCGCTTTCACCCCCTGCCGGATGGAACGGCACCAATCCCGGTGACCTCGACAGAAAGCTCGCGGCGCCTGCTTTCGCAGCGCCGCTCGGTGGCGGCAAGTAGTCTGATTCTTTCACTAATCAAACGATTGGAGGCAAGCTTGGGCGCCCGAGCCACCTGCGCCGACTGCCCCGTCGCGACCCGAGGCGGGGTTGCTCACCCCGCCCGACCCCGTCCCGTGGCTAGCCCGGATTCCTCACGACCTCGTCCCGAGGGTGCGCTGAGTCGTGTCATTTCGCCCAGCAGCTGGACCGAAAATCCACTTCCTCCTCGCACCCTCGGTCCTGCCGTCGTGAGGAATTCGGGTTAGCGTGTGGTCAGCGCTCGTTGGGGGGCTAGAAGAGCGGCTTCGAAGCCTCTCGATCGCGAGCCTCGAGGCGCTGTTTCGCATCGGGCCGCCCGTTGCTCGCCAGCCACCGGATCAGCAGGTCGCGGCACGTCGATCGTTGGTATGCCGCGTGCCCCAACCCGACGAGGTGCTCCGAGTCGAGCCAATCCGACCAAATCTTCTCCTCCGCCTGGCGGTGTTCGCGATTTCCGTGCCCTCGCAGAGGGCAGGCGGCGATGAAGTGGAGCTGTGGGTGAAAGCCGAACAGCAGAGCTCTCCACGGGGCTCCCCAAACGCTCGAAGCGCGCGCCTCGCTGATCACGCCCGGCCTCGCCCCATGGTCGTAGATCGACAGAAACAGGTCGTGGAGAGCCCCGCGCTTCGCCATGGCCTTCTGGCGCGCCGCAACGCTCACAGAGTCCCCCATGTGCTCCAGAATGACGCGATCCTCGGCGGAGGGAAAGTGCTTGCCACGAGATCGCGGGGGGCCTGCTCGATGCCCCCGGCCGCCGACCGCTGCCATCGCCACCCCGGTGTGCTCGCAAGCGCAGTCCTCGCGAGGGTTTCCATGCGCTCGCGAACCCTCTCGGGGGCGCCCGAGCGCACCGCGGGCGGCGAGCCGGCGCGTTCGAGGCCGCGGGCTGTTCGCTACCAGGTCGCAAGTTCGCTTGCCCGACGCGGGCCCGGCAAGTGCTGGGGCTCCGGCCACCGGTCGGCTCAGCCGAGCAGCCCCGCGAGCTGGCGGTGAGCGACCGTCAGCATGCCGAGGTCGATGGCCGAGCTCGTGCGCAGCTCTCCCAGCAGAGTTTCGTAGCGTCGGATCGCGCTGCCGTGCCGAGCGACCCACGCTTCCACGGCCCCTTCGCTGACGGAGCGGGGTGTCGGCGGCGCGCTCGGGCGACCCCTCGGCGTCTCGCTCCGCTCGTCGTCAGGCGGTGGGTGCAGGAGCGCCATCGTGAAACGCCGCTGGGTCACGAACAAGTCGTTGACCAGGCCGGTGACGGCCTGGCGATCCCAAGAGCGCTCGGTCGGCAGCTCTCGCGCGGCGGTGCGCAACCATTCCAGGCCAAACCGAGTGCCCACCCGGAAGTAGCAGCTCCCCACTTCGGGCAAGGGCAACTCGCACAGCTGCGCGATGCGCACGATGTCGGCGGCCGGCAAGAGCAGCCGCAATCTCGAGAGGCGGTCGGCGAGCTCCGCGGGCACGCCTCGCTCCCGGTGGTAGCGCGCGCGTTGGTCCAGCAGCTTGCGTTGGTCGTCGTGCAACAAGGCCGGAAGCACCTCGGCGAGCTGGATGATCCCCTGGCGGTAGCTCTCCACGTGGGATTCGATCTCTGCCGTGGGGTGCTCGCGCAAGAGCCAAATCGTCACTCGCTCGAGCAGCCGCGCGCACGCGACGAGCATTTCACCCTGCACGCTGGACTCGACCTGGTTGTCCAGGCCCTCGATGGCGCTCCACAAGTCGCGCAGTGACAGGATCTCTCGCGCGGCCGCGTAGGCGAGGGCCACTTGAGGTGGGGAGGCACCGGTTGTCTCGCCGACCTCGTGGGCGAAGCTGATGCCCGCCCGATTGACCATGTCGTTGGTGATGAGCGTGACTGTCAGCTGGCGCCGCAATCGGTGGCGCAAAATTTCCGCCCGATACTGCCGCACCGCACTGGGAAAATAGTCGATCAGGTCGCGGTCGAGCAACTCGCTGGGTGGCGGACCCTCCTCCAGAAGCGACTTGGCCAAGGAGTTTTTGGCGTACGCCATCAGCACGCACAGCTCCGCTCGCGCGAAGCCGCCTCCGAGGCGCTGGCGCTCCGCGAGGGTTTCGTCGTCGGGCAAGAACTCCAGCGCTCGATCGAGCTGCCCCGATCGTTCCAGGTGGCGCAAGGTGCGAGCCAGCCGATCCGTCAGGTGGGTGCCGAGCTGCATGGTGATGCTGAGCGACTGCGTCTGCTCGTAGTTGTTGCGCAGGACGAGCTCGCCGAGCTCGTCCGTCATTGTCGCCAAGAGCTCGTTGCGCTCCGCTCGAGTCAAGCGCCCTTGACGCTCGATTTCCCCGAGTAGGATCTTGATGTTGACCTCGTGGTCCGAGCAGTCCACGCCCGCGGAGTTGTCGATGAAGTCGCTGTTGCAGCGTCCGCCCGAAAGGCCGTACTCGACCCGCGCTCGTTGCGTGAGCCCGAGGTTCGCCCCTTCGCCGACGACCCGGGCGCGCAGCCGTTTGGCGTCGACGCGCAGCACGTCGTTGCTTCGATCGCCCGCATCGGCGTGGCTCTCGGCGGTCGCTTTGACGTATGTGCCGATGCCGCCGAAGAACAAGAGCTCCACCGGCGCGGAGACAATCGCCGAGATGAGCTCCGTGGGAGAGAGGGCTTCTGCTCGAGTGTCGAGCATCGCCTGCACGGGGGGCGAGAGGGGGATGCTCTTGAGCGTGCGAGTATACACCCCGCCTCCCTCGGAGAGGAGCGCGGAATCGTAGTCCTCCCAGCTGCTTCTGGGCAGGGCGAAGAGCCGCTGTCGCTCGGCGTAGCTCCGCTCGGGGTCCGGGGAAGGGTCGAGGAAGATGTGCCGGTGGTCGAAGGCGGCCACGAGCTTCGTTTGCCGTGAGAGGAGCATGCCATTGCCGAACACGTCGCCGCTCATGTCGCCCACGCCCGCGCACGTGAAGGGCTGCTCTTGGATGTTCTTGCCGAGCTCGCGGAAGTGGCGCTTCACCGATTCCCAGGCGCCGCGGGCGGTGATGCCCATCACTTTGTGGTCGTAGCCGGCCGAACCGCCCGAGGCGAACGCGTCCCCGAGCCAGAATCCCCGCTCCTCCGAGATGGCGTTGGCGATGTCGGAGAAGGTCGCCGTGCCTTTGTCGGCCGCTACCACCAGATACGGATCCGGCGCGTCGTGGCGAACGGTGCGCGGTGGGGGCGTGATGTCGTCGGTCAGCTCGGGCTCCCCGCCTGCTTCCGCAGCGCCCGCGGATCGCGTGAGTCGGTTGTCCGTCAGCTCCAGCAAGCTGCGGACGAAGATCTGGTAGCAGGCAACCGCTTCTTCGCGCAGGGCGTCGCGACCGGCTTGCGCCGCGGGGGGCTGTTTGACGACGAAGCCTCCCTTGGAGCCGACGGGTACGATGACGGCGTTCTTGACCTGTTGGGCCTTGACCAGCCCGAGCACCTCCGTCCGGAAATCTTCGAGCCGATCGGACCAGCGAAGCCCACCGCGCGCGACCTCGCCAAAGCGCAAGTGCACGCCTGCCGTGCGCGGGCCGGAGACGAAAATCTCCCGAAAGGGGGCGGGGCGGGGCACGTTGGGCACCCGGCGCGAGTCGATCTTCAGCGCGAGGTGCGAGGGGCGCTCCGAGCCCGGCTCGTCCCCTTCGCGCGGCTCGCCTTGGTAGTAGTTGGTGCGGGTGGTCGCCAAGATCACGTCGCAGAACTGCCGCAGGATTCGATCCTCGTCGAGGCTCTGGACCTGCTCGAGTTGGGCCAGGATTTTCGCGTGCAAGCTGGCGGACCGGCCCGCGCCAGCCGGCTCGTTCGCTTTCAGGTCGGGAGAGAAGCGGGCCTCGAAGAGCTCCACCAGCAGCCGCGAGAGGCGTGCGTTCCGGGCCAAGGTCTGCTGCATGTAGCCGAGCGAAAACGGGGCGCGAATCTGCCTCAGGTAGTGGCCGTAGGCGCGCAGCACGGCGACCGCGCGCGAGGGCATTTGCGCGCGCAGCACCAGCTGGTTGAACCCGTCGTCGTCGTCCAGGTGATCCCAGACGCGCAAGAACGCCTCGATGAACGGGGCGCGCAGCTTGTCCAGATCCAGCGGCTCCCCCTGCCGGGGAGCGATGTGGAAGTCGTGGATCCAGGCGGAATTTCCGACCGCGAGCTCCACCTCGTAGGGGACCTCCGCGATCACGCGGGCACCGAGGTTCTCCAGCGTCGGCATGACCCGCCCGAGCTCGATGAAGCCGCCGGCCGAGTAGAGCTTTACGTGCAGCTCGTGCGCCGGCTCCTCGGGCCTTTGGTACAGGTGCATGGAGGCCTTGCCGGTGTCGAGCGTCGCCTCGAGGTGCTCGATGTCGTCCACCGCGGCCATTTCGTGGAAGTCGCTCTGGTAGCGCGCGGGAAATGCCTCGCCGTAGCGGGCCACGAGCTGTGGCGCGCGCGCTTCGCCGAGCTCGGCGGGCAGCGCCAGCGCCAGCCGCTCGCGCCATGTGCGGGCCGCCTGCTCGAGGCGGCGCTCCAGCGCGGCGAAGTCGACGGCTCGGCGGGTCACGCCCGGCGTCTTGACGATGTAGTGGAGGCGCGCGAGCGGCTCGTCGGAGATCTGCGGATAGTATGCCGTGATGCTGCCCTCGAAGGCCTGGGCGAGCAGCTCGCCGAGCTTCTGGCGCAGGGCGGTTTCCATTCGATCGCGGGGCAGGTATACCAGGCACGAGACGAAGCGCCCGAAGGGATCCCGGCGGGCGAACAGCGCGACGCGGGGCCGATACTGCAGGTGCAGGATGCCCACGGCGATGTGCCAGAGGTCGGCGTCGGAGATCTGCAGCAGCTCGTCGCGCGGGTAACTCTCGAGGATGAAGCGCAAACGCCGGCCGTTGTGGCTGCTCGGCGAAAACCCGCTGCGCTCCAGGGCCCGCTCGATCTTGCCGCACACCAGCGGGATCTCGCTGGCGGCCGCGCGGTACGCCCGCGACGTGAACAGCCCCACGAACATGTGGGCCCCCGTGATCTGGCCGCTCTCGTCGAAATCCGAGACGATCACCGTATCGAGGTGGACGGGGCGGTGCACGGGCGAGATGCGGTTGGCCTTCAGCACACGCAACAGCTCGCGCTTGCGTGGCGGCTCGAACAAGTCGAACATCGACCGGTTCGGATCGCGCAGCAAGCCGAGCCCTCGATCTCGGTCGAAGCGCACCCCGGGTGCCGTGGGCGGCGGCCGGTGCAGCTCCGAGAGCCCGAGCGGCGCCGAAGAGACCGGTGCCGTTTCCAGGCGACAGTAGCTGTATCCCAGGTAGTTGAAGTTCTGATTGCACAGCCACTCGAGGAACTGCGCCGCCTCCGCCGCCGCCGTGCCGTGTGCGGGCACGTGGTTTCTGAGCGCGACGGCCCGGTCGCGGCAGTGCTCGCGCATCGGGCGAAAATCGTCGAGTGAGGCTCGCACGTCCGAGAGCACGGACCGGAGCTCCGCTTCGACCTCCGCGAAACGCCGCTTCGGCAGCGGCGCCACCCGAATGTGCATGATCGACTCCGCGAGGGTCTGGCCGTTCCGGCTCGACGGGGCGGCGCTGCTCAGGGCCGACAGCGAAAGGAGCTGGCCCGCTTGGTCCCGCGCCGAGCGAACGATGGGGTGCAGCAGCAGCCGGACGCCGATATCCATCCGCGCCAGGGCTCCCCAGAGCGAGTCGACGAGGAAGATCATGTCGTCGTTGACGACCTCGATCACCGTGTCCCGGCACTGGTAGCCGTCCTCTTCGAGCGTGGGCTGCAGCAGCCGGAGCTTGGGGGAGCTGAAGCTTCGCGTCCGGGCGAAGCGCAGCAGCGAGGCGGCCGCGGCGGCGAGCGATTCCGGACGCTCGGCGACCAAGTCGGCGGGCGGCGCCGTCTCGAAGAGGCAGCGGAAGAACTCGGCGAAGCGATCCGCCCCCGCTCCGAAGCGCTCCTGGGCCATCACCTGAAGTTGTTCGACGAGGTCGCCCTGCGGGGCGGGGATTGCGCTGAGAGTCATGGCTGGTTTTCGTTTCCAAGACGGCGGCGCTCGCGCCAAGCTGCTGGTCGGCTAAAAGACCAAACGAGAGAGGGGCGGGCGGAGATTGGCTGTGACGCTTTTTCTCGAGTGTGGTCGCTACTGAGCAGGGGTCACGGTGGGCTTGGGTGAGCGGCGCGATTGTCGGCCGCCACTGCTTGACCTATCCATCAAGGCGCCCCACCCTCGGGCCCCACCTGCTAGTCGACGAGCCATAGAGTTGAGCGCCAAAGAAACAAGACGAAAAGTGTCCGCAACACCGACGCGTGGTCGGCGAAATGGGTCGGCTGGTCGGAGTGTTCATGGCGAAGGGCCCGTGGCGGAGCCCGACGACGACCCGGACGAGGACGTCGTCGACGCGGCGCTGGAGGCCGTCGAGGATATGGACGAGGCCTCTGCGTCGAGCTCGGACGAAGCCCGCCGGGATCGGTCGGTCGGCAAGCTGGCCCTGCGCCGCGACGGCGGGGGCGCCTCCTCGGGCGAAGCGATTTCCCGGTGGGACCCGCTGCAGGCCTACATGCGCGAGGTGCAGCAGCACTCGCTGCTCAGCCGCGAGGAGGAGCACGACCTGGCCAAGGAGTACGTCGAGTCCGGGGACGTCAACGCCGCGGCTCGGCTGGTGACGGCGAACCTGCGGCTGGTGGTCAAGATTGCCTACGAGTACCGCCGGGCGTACCGCAACATGATGGACCTGATTCAGGAGGGCAACATCGGGTTGATGCAGGCCGTCAAGCGCTACGACCCCTATCGGGGGGTGAAGCTCTCCAGCTATGCGGCCTGGTGGATTCGCGCCTACATGCTGCGCTACATCCTGAACAACTGGCGGATGGTGAAGCTGGGCACCACCCAGGCGCAGCGCAAGCTCTTCTTCAATCTGAACAAAGAGAAGGCGCGGCTCAGCGCCATGGGCATCGAGCCCACCCACGAGGTGCTCGCCGAGCGGCTCAGCGTGAGCGAAAAAGAAGTCGGCGAAATGGATCGGCGCCTCTCGCGCGCGGACGCCTCCCTCGACGTGCCCGTCGGGGGGGATGAGAACCCGGGCGTGGCCCGGGTCGAGCTCCTGTCTTCTTCCTCGCTCGGCCCCGAGCAGGTCACCACGAACGCGGAGCTCGGGGAGATCGTGCATCGCGAGCTCGGGCGCTTTCGCGAGACGCTCACGGGCAAGGACGCCCTCATTTTCGATAAGCGGATGATTGCCGACGAGCCGCTGACGCTGCAGGAGCTGGGGGACGAGTTTGGCGTCTCGCGCGAGCGGGTGCGGCAGCTGGAGGCGCGCATCAGCCGCAAGTTGCGAGATTTCCTCAAGGAAAGCCTGGGCGACGCAATGGAGGTCGAGTCATAGCCGCGCGTGCGCCCGGCGGCCCGGCGCTGCTGCTCATCGCGACTCCGATCGGAAACCTCGGCGACATCACGCTGCGCGCCGTCGAGGCGCTGCGCGAGGCCGATTGCGTCGTCGCCGAAGACACGCGCCGCACGCGCGCGCTCCTTTCCCACTTGGGCATCGGCCAAAAGCCCGTGCGCTGCCTCAATGCACACGCCTCGGAGGCGGCCATCGCCGCCCTCGTGCAGAGCTTGAGCGAGGGCCAGCGGATCGCCTACGTCACCGATGCCGGCACGCCGGGCGTCAGCGACCCGGGGCAGGCGCTGTGTGCGGCGGCGATAGCGACCGGGGTCGTCGTGAGCGCTCTGCCCGGCCCGAGCGCGGTCACCACGGCCGTTGCCGTCTCGGGGCTGGTGGACGGGCCGTTCGTCTTTCTCGGCTTTCTTCCGCGCAAGGGGGGCGGGCGCCAGGAGGCGCTCTCGCGGATCGAGAGCAGCGCGGAGCCGACCGTTCTGTTCGAGTCGCCCAAGCGCCTGCGGGCCACGCTGCAGGAGCTGAGCGCTCGCGCCCCCGAGCGGCGGGTGTGTGTGGCCCGCGAGCTGACCAAGTTGCACGAGCAGTGCCTGTACGGCACATTGGCGGAGCTGTCGGCCATCGAGGACCCCTGGCGCGGGGAAATCGTGGTCGTGGTCGCGGGGCGGCCTTCCGCCGGAGCGGCGGCTCAACCGCTGCCGGCCGTCGCGCTCGCCGCGCTGCAGGTGGGGATCGAGGCAGGAGCGTCGCCGAGCCGACTGGCTCGTTCGCTCGCGGACGCAGCCGGTCTTTCGCGTAGCCGACTGTACGCCCATGCGCTGTCGTTGGCGGGCGAGCACGAGCCCCCGCCGAGCTCCGGCGCCGAGGCGCAGAGCCCGGCGCCGCCGAGCGCGGGGCAGGAAGTCCGCTGAAAAGCGCAGTCTTCCCTTGCGCCGCGGCGACTGGCTCGCGCAGCCTTTCGCTCCAATCGACGGGCGATTCGGCCGCCGCTGGGTGGCGAGCGCGCCGGGATCGCTCCCAATCCACCCGTCTGAACCGCCGCCCTCGTTTTCTTTGGTCCTCGTTTCATTGGAAACGAGGTACTAAAACCAAAATCTGGGCACCGGCCCAGCCGACGGAGAAATATCGTGTTTGATGCGCTAAAGCGTGGCTTCCAGGAAGCCAGGAATCGTCTCGCCGGGCTCACCGAGCTCACCCCCGAAAGCATCAAGCCGGCTCTGGCCGAAGTGCGGCGCTCGCTGCTCGAAGCGGACGTGGAGCTGGGCGTCACCAAGCGCTTCTTGGCCCGGGTGCAGGAGGCGTGCCTCGGCGCGACCGTGCGCACCACCGTCAAGCACCAGGGGCAGACGCTGCGCGTCTCCGCCAGCGACCAGTTCATCAAGGCTTGTCAGGACCAGATGGTCGAGATGATGAGCCACGAAGGCGAACCGGTCACCTACTCGGAGGGCTCCGCGCCAACCAAGGTGATGATGGTGGGCCTGCAAGGCTCCGGCAAAACGACCACCAGCGCGAAGCTTGCGCGCCGCTTCCAGTCCGAGGGGCGCAAGCCGATGCTGGTGGCCGCCGACATGCAGCGCCCCGCGGCCGTCGAGCAGCTGAGGGTGCTCGGGGATCAGCTCGAGGTGCCGGTGTTCAATCTGCCGGGAGAAACGCCGCTGGCGATCACCAAGGCCGCTGCGGCCGAGGCCAAGAGCCTCGGTTGCGACGTGATCATCTACGACACGGCCGGTCGCCTCGCGATCGACGAGGCGTTGATGCAAGAGCTGAGCGACATCAAGGGCGCGACCAAGCCGCAGAACATTTTCCTCGTGGTGGACGCGATGGTCGGCCAGGATGCGGTGGCCACGGCGCGTTCCTTCAACGATCGCCTCGGGATCAGCGGCGTCGTGCTCACCAAGCTCGACGGCGACGCCCGTGGGGGCTCGGCGCTCTCCATCAAGGAGGTGACCGGGGCCCCCATCGTCTTTACCGGCATGGGCGAGACGACGGACAAGCTCGAGGAATTCCGCCCCGAGGGGATGGCGGGCCGAGTGCTGGGCCTCGGGGACGTCGTTGGCCTGATGAAGGACTTCGAGGAAGTCGTCGATCAGAAGAAGGCCGAGGAGGACGCGGCCCGCATGCTCTCGGGCGAGTTCACGCTCGAGGATTTCCTCCAGCAGATTCGCATGATCCAGCAGATGGGTCCGCTCAAGGACCTGGTCGAGAAGGTGCCGGGCATGGCCGCGATGATGCCCCCTGGGGCCGAGCTCGACGGCGACGAATTCAAGAAGATCGAGGCGATCATCCAGAGCATGACCCGGCTGGAAAAGCGCGATGCGCAGATCCTCGTGCGGGAGCCGGGGCGCGCCGAGCGAGTGGCCAAAGGCTCCGGCAACCCGGTGCAGGCGGTCAGCGAGCTGATTCAGAAGTTCGTGTTCATCAAAGAGATGATGGGCAACATGGGCGGAGGATCCGGGCTGCTGGGCAAGATCCCCGGGATGAAGAACCTGGCCATGGCCCGCAACCTGCGGCGTGCTGCCAAATCCGGGAAGGTGCCACCGGGCATGGGCATGCCCGGAATGCCCGGAATGCCGGGGATGGGCATGCCGGGGATGGGCATGCCCGGGATGGGTATGCCGGGCATGGGGGCGGCGATGGCTTCGGGCGACGTGACGCCGAAGATGCGGACGCTCTCGCGCACCGAGAAGAACGCCAAAAAGGGCCAACGTAAGCGTGAGCGCTCCGCTCGCCGCAAGAACCGCGGCAAGCGCTGACGAGCGAGGGGCGTGGCTGCGGCTTTGGGGCTGCGCGCGACAGACACACACGAGAGGGAGCAGATGCGAGTAGAGGATGGTGCGAGCCAGGGCTTTCGTTTTCGGCCGGTGCGGGGTGGCTTCCGGGGCGCCCGCGGGGGAGGGCGCGCTCGGCTCCTACTGGGAGCCGCGGCGATTTCGTGTGCGGCGTGCGTCGGCTCCTCCGAGCCGGGGCAACTGCCCAGCGAGCTTTCCCAGTACGTCGTCGAAGCGACGCCGGAGGCGATCACGCCCCTGAACATCAACTACGACGACAAGATCACGCTGGTCGGGGCGGAGGTGAAGCCGGGCGAGCCGGTGAAGCCGGGCGACCGCGTTCGCCTGAAGATGTACTGGCGCGTCCATCAGGTGCTGGATGATCCGGACTGGAAGCTCTTCACGCACGTCTTCGACGGCAAGGATCGCCGTCTGCTCAACATCGACAACGTCGGCCCGCTGCGGCGCTTTCGTCGGAACCATCAGGCCTGGCCGCCCGGGCGCTGGGAGGCGGGCAAGATCTACGTGGACGAGCAGAGCTTCGTCGTGCCCCGCAACGTGCGCACGGACGAGATCCGCGTCGCCACGGGGATCTGGAAGGGAAGGGAGCGCCTCGCCGTCAAGGGAGGGCCTTCGCTGTCTGGCAATCGCGGGCTCGTCGCCACGCTGCAGACGGGCCCGAAGGGCTCGGAGGCGGGGGACGTGCCCGCCCTGGAAGTCGCGCGAGTCGGTGCGGGCAAGCGCGTCGCCATCGACGGCAAGCTCGACGAGCCGGCGTGGGCGGAGGCGGCCTCCACGGGCGCCTTCGTCGACGTGGCCACGGGCAAGCCCGCCGAAGGGCTGCCGCAGGGCAGCGCCAAGCTGCTGTGGGACACCCAGTACCTGTACGTGGGCTTCGCGGTCGAGGACGAGAGCGTCACCGGCGGGTTCGACGAGAAGAAGCCGGATCCGCACCTGTGGACGAAAGACTGCGTCGAGCTGATGATCGACCCCGACCCCAGCGGGGACAATCGCGATTACTACGAGATCCAGGTCAACCCGCAGAACCTCGTCTTCGACAGCCGCTTCGATAGCTACAACCAACCCGTCAAGCGTCCCGACGGGCCATTTGGCCATCAAGAGTGGTCGGCGAAGCTCGACAGTGCGGTGCGCGTCGAGGGCACTCTCGACAAGGCGGACGACGAGGACGAGGGCTACACGGTCGAGCTGCGGATCCCGTGGTCCTCCTTCGGCAAAGCTGCTGAATCTCCGCCCAAGCCGGGAGAAACCTGGCGCGTCAATCTCTACGCGATGCAGAACAACGGTGGTGTTGCCTGGTCGCCCATTTTGGGGCAGGGCAACTTTCACAAGGCGTCCCGCTTCGGCAGGCTGAAATGGGTCGTCGAGCGCACCGCGGCGGTGGCCAAGGCCGCGCCGAAGGGCGCCGACGTGGAGGCCGCCACCGAGAAGGCCAAGCTGGTCGTCGAAAAGAAGGCCCTCGGGCCCGGCGGCAAGCAGCCGGCGAAGGGCGCGGCAAAGAAGTGAGCGCGAGCGAGCCGGAAGGCGGTGGCGAGCTGCTCGAACGCGCGCGCCGCGCCGCGTCGAGCGCGTATGCCCCGTATTCGCGATTTCGGGTCGGCGCCGCGCTCGTGGCGGGCGGGCGCGTCGTCGAGGGCTGCAACGTGGAAAACGCCTCGTACGGGCTGAGCATGTGCGCCGAGCGCGTGGCGGCGTTTGCCGCCCGCAGCCAGGGCCTAGGCCCCGTCACGGCGCTGGCGGTCAGCTGCATCGACGCGCCGGCGGACGCCCCCGCCGGCGCCAAGATGCCGTGCGGGGCGTGCCGGCTGGTGCTGGCCGAGCTGTGCGAGCCTTCTGCCGCGATTTGGGTGGACGGGGTGGGGCAGTTCAGCCTCTCCGAGCTGCTGCCCCACGCGTTCTTGCTCTCCGATCCGTGAGCGCCCCTCAGGTCGGTCCGCTTTGCTGATCGCCCCGTCCCGGCGGGCATGGCCTGGCAGGGGGTGCTGGGGAGCGGCCGGGGCCTCGCTCCGCGGTGATGATGAGCTCGTGGCAACCCGAGGCGCCCCCCTACGTTTGGAGCGCCAATCCCGAGAGCCGCCGCGCTGGCCTGCATCGACGCGTCGACGCGATCCGCCTCGAGCGCCGCGCCGCGGCGGCGGCGCCTTCGCCTACAGGAGGACACGTCGCGCGTCAGGTCGTGGACGGCGGGCCCGATTCAGCTTCCCGAGGCTACGCGTTGCCCAAACCAAGGCGGCCGGGCGACCTTCGATCAAGGGCCGGTCTCGTTTCACGACGGACTGCGATCGAGCAAAGGGTAGTACCTACCGGACAAGGCACTCGTTCTGCGCGACGCTTCGAGATGAGAGACATCGTCGGTTCGCCGCGTTTGGCCGGGAGTCGATGGGCACCGTTTCGATCCGCTGGGCGTATCACGGCGGGCGCTACCACTCGCCGCGACGCGCTCCGTGGCAGCTAGCCGCTGCTGGCCACGGCCCCATTGGACCGTGGGGCGCCAAGACTGCCCGCGCGTTCGCAATCCGCGACGAGCTCCCGCCCAGCTCGGTCGCCCAGCAGCGGGCCGTCCGAGCCCGCGCCCGCTATCCGGCAGCCAGGGCTGCCGGACCGACATGGGGCCGGTGGCTCCGGCGCTGCGTCGAGGGACGCGCGGTGGGTTGCTCAGTCTGGATCGCCACACACCACCGCTGCCGTCGCGGTGCTTGCGGATTCTGCCGTCGGGTCCTCGGGGAACGCCGCGGAGACGTTTTCGAGGAAGGCGGCTTGGCAGGCAAGCTGCGCTTCGTCGGTTCGAAGCCGTACCGAGGAGGAGAAGACCTCTTCGACGACAGCGGGCCCCACGAAATCTCCCAGCGTGGCAAACAAGGCTCGAAAGACAGACGCGGCACTTCTGCCGAGCGTGGCGGCGCTCGGTACGGAACGGCACTCCCGGTACTCTTGTAGTAACGTGGAAATATAGCCCTCGTAGAGCCCATCGTAGAAACAAACCTTCAGCTCATTCGAGATCGAAGTGTTGAGCTGTTGCGCACTAATCACATCCTCCAAAGTCTGCTGGGCCGCCGCAACCTCGTCGCTCGATGCGTTGCAGCCGATGGTGTTGAACACGGCGCTGACAAAGAACGTGGTCGTGTTGAACCCGGCGTTTCTAGAGCTGAGACAGTCGGCGAACTGGGCCGACGCGACGCTACTGGAAGCTAGCACCGCGAGGGCGCACCCCACTCGAAACAACCTAAGCATGACGGCTCTCCTTTTTTGGTAGCAATGAAAATCAACGACGCAACGGTCAACGACACTGGTCTCGAATCGAGCTCAGCCGGGCGCGAGCGGCCTCCACGAAGCCGTCCATCCGGCACACCAGCGCCCGGCTGGCGTTTTCGCGAGGCCTCTTGGCTTCGAGGATGCGCTCGATGGTTTCCGACAACTCGCGCAGGCGGTTACACTTCTGATCGGTGGACTGCCAAGCCGCCTCGACCACGCTGCGCCCCTGCTTTTTCCCGGCCTGGTAGGCTTGGTCGGCTCCGGCGACGGAGCAGCGGTGCTGCGCGGCGGGCTTTGCATTCGCCAAGGTGACGCATCCGAGCGCAACGAGGACCGTCCGCAGCCCGTTTGCGGTACGTCTCACCCTCTTCGACTTGGACCCCATGATGTTCCTTTCCGCGCGCCTAACGCGCCGCCCCGCACAAGGGCACGCCGAATCGCTCGAACGCGTCGATCTCCAACAGGCACTGCGCGAGCAGAGAGGCACCCTCGTCGAGGCTTTGGTATTGCGCAAGCAGACTTCCCAGGGCCTGCTGCAAGAATTGGCGTTGCTGAACGCCGCAAGCGCTCGCCGACCCAGGCTCCGCCGGTGTGCCCTGCTGGGCGTTGATCGACAGAGCCTGCTCGGTGCGTTGGCACAGAAGGGCCGCTGAGCGGGCATCCACGCCCGCGTCGCCGGTTTCCGCTCCCGCGTCCGGTTCGGGATTCGAGCTCGGCTGCGCGGCGGATGGTTCGTTCGGCTCCGCACCGTCCATTCGCCGGAGGTCGAGAGCCGAAGCCACAGCGGACATCGTGTTCGCGGCCGAGCGAGCGCCGCCTTCGGCCCGCGGTGGACTGGGCTCCGGCTGAGCCGCCTCGTCGCGGATTCCGCTTGCTGAATCCCCATCGCACGAGAACGCGACACAACACCATGCCAGCACGCCCAAGGGCGCGGAATGTTCGCGCCAGAGGCCATGATGCTCGCCCCGCGCCTCGACGCGGATCTGGCTCCTGGTGTGGGTCATGGCTTTCTACTCACTCCGGCGCGCCTGCGAGCGGCGTTCTCGAAGGGCCGCCCCCTCGCCGTACGCAGCCCTCCCAAGGAAACCCGCAGCGCGACCGCGAGGACGAATCGTCGAGGGCGCCAGGGTAGCCGTTTTGCGCAGGACGCCTTTCACAGCCGGTAGAGACGCCAAGGGGCTCTTCTTCGCGCTCTTTTTCCATTCTTCTCCCTTCTCCCACGCAGGTGAGCCGGCCTGGGCCGGCGGTGCCCCGCGGCGGCCGCGCCATTTGCACACTCCGACCCTTGCTCGACCTACCGATGCCGACGAGCGCCAACTCCCGGCAAGTGGTTTCACCCGCCCTGCCATTCGACAAACTCCAACGCCCCTGCCCTCGGCCAAGCCTGCCTGCCCGAGATGCTGGCGCCCGCAGACGACTCGCCCCCATCGCAGGGAGGAAGGATAGCGCACTCCGAAGATTCGTGTTGAGCCATTTGGGTATGGGAAATCGGACTCTCGGCGCCCACCGCCGGGGCAACGGGTTCGCACACCAAGTTTTCGCTGACGCCCAGTCCAACCCGGATTCCTCACCGCCTGGTCCCAAAGGCGCGCTGACTCGTGCGTCTCGCGCAGCTGGGCCCCGGTCGTGCTCGACGGCTCGCAGTGCGCGGCCCGCAGCCCAGCTGGGGCGAGCCTCCACTTTGCCCCCGGCGATGGAAGGTTCACGTCGGTGTTTTGGGACGCGACGGCCTCGACACCCAGGTCGAGGTGTTTGGGTCGAGTGTTTGGGTCTGTCGTCCCGTTTCGAGGGCTTCCTGAGCACCACGGAGTCGGCGGGGAGGGCGCCGCGGGCGTCGCATCGAAGCCGGACTCGGCGGGCCGCTAGTTCAGTCGACGCGGCACCGGCCTACCCGCCCGTGGAGGGGTCTGCGCCGTGGCGGCGCTCGATGCGCTGCCGGCCCCTCACCGAGCGGGTGTTCCCGGAGACGGTGACCGAGCCAAGGCGCCCCCCGGCTCGTCAACCCTCGTCGTCATGAACGCTGAAAGTGGCCGGGAGCGGTTGGCGCTAGAGTCCCGCGGGGCCCCGGACGCCCATCGGTCAGGGCATCACTCGTCCGATCCGCATACGAGCAATGCGGCTTGCCCACCCAGACGTGCGGCGCGGCGCTCGCGTGGAAACGCCACTGACGTAGCGTCAGCGAAGGCAACTCTGCATTGCGCGCGGCTATCTTCCGTGCGCGAGGTGACCGCCGCTGCAAAGACGCGCTCGAGCACCTGCTCGTCGACGACTTCAGGCACCGTTCGGAATAGCGGAATGAAAACGGCAGCGCCGGCCACGCCCAAGGTCGTGCCGCTGGGCACGGCACTGCACTCCTCGTATTCGGACACCAGCGTCGTGACGTAGCCCTCGTACAATCCCTCGTAGAAACACGTCTTCAGCTCATCGGCCATGGATGTGTCCAAGGCTAGCGCGGAAATGGCGCTCGCAAGAGCCGCCTGAGCGGCGGCAACCTCGTCGGCCGAGGCGTCGCACCCGATGCGGTTGAACACCGAGCTCACCAGAGAGATCGTCGTGTTCAGTCCAGCGCCCTTCGCGCTGGGGCAGTCCGCGAACTGCGCCGATGCGACATTGGCGAAAGCAATCAGCGCAGCCGTAACTCCGACTCCAGTTAGTTGACGCATGGCAATTTTCTCCTTCCCTTTGGTTCTTGTCGAACGAGCCGCTCGCGGAGCTTCCATCACCGCTAGCGGGCTCGGCGCCGTTTGGCACGGCCTTTCCTTTGGAGGATTGTCCGTCCCCGCCGGACGGAATCGCCCAAGCAAAAGAAAACCAGAAGATGCTCGGCTTGGGCTCGCGTTGCTAGAGCTCGAAAGCGCAGGAGATAGCTCGATTCTCGACATAGACTTCCTCGTGCGGTGGAACGGTGTAGGGGAAGCAGGCGGGGTCGCCAGTGGCATCGGATGCGAACTTCAGGTTGCAGGCGATTTCGAAGCCCAAGCCGCAACAATTGTCGGCAGGCGGGGGCAGTTCGAGGCCCAGCGGGGCGAGCCCGTCCAGCTCGATGGAGAGCGAGCAATACAGCTCGGCGGAGAGCTCGCCCCAGAATACACCGTCCATCCAGCAGAAAAAGAACCTTCGACGCTGCAGCGCGATACTGCGTGACGAGAGCGGCGCCGGAAAGCTAGCGTTCTCACAGCCCTCCTCGCCACAGCCCGTGTCTGCTTGCAGCGCGTCCAGCCGCGCGATCACGCCGTCGATGAGGCCCTGTGCACGACAGGCAACTGCTCGACTGGGGGGGCCGGAGACGGCTGCCCGCAGCGTGGTTGAAACGACGCGGATGACTGTGGCCTTGAACTCTTCGATACGGTCAAGGTCGCGCTCGATTCCGGCGAAGGCCTGCTCGACGAGCCCCGTCCCAATCTGGCGGCCGGCTGTCAGTTGTGCCTGATCGTTGTTGTTTCGACAGTCGGGCGTCGCCCAGGCCGCGCCGCTCAGGCTCAGAGGGCCGCTGAGGGCCAACGTGGTGCCGAGCACCTTTAGAGCGATTCTCTGGTTCATGTCTCTTCCTTCTTTCCTTTGACTCCCAGCTGCGACTCGCTCCCCCGGGCGAGACAGCAAGGCCCCCGGCGGGGCGAGTCGGTCCTCGCCGTGCTCTCCGTCCTCCAACCGCTTCTCGACCCGCTATGATCCACCGCCGGCGCCGTGCGTCGGTCGTCTGGTGGTTTGCAGGCACGTTCAGCTGCCCCACCCGAGACAGCGGCCTTGCGCGCCCCGCGACAGCGGGGCCCGCAAGGCCGCCTCCGGGCTCCCGCGCCAGCGGCGACAGGCTCGTCCTTCAGAACAAGAATACGCAGGACAAGGCCAGATTCTCCTCGTACGCGTCCGTGTGCGGGGCCACCGTGTACGGCGCACAGGCTGCGTCAGAGGTGGCTAGACCCTCGAACGCATCGAAGCAGCCGGCCTCGAAGTTTGCGCCGCAAGTCAAGTCCGATGGCTCTGGGAGCTCGAGGTCGAGGAAGCCGAGTCCGTCGAAGGCGATCGCCAGGGCGCAGTAGAGCTCGCCGGTGAGCGCGCCCCAGAATTCCCCGTCAAGCAAGCAAACTCGTGCAATTTCATCCTGGATCTCGTTGATCCGCTCTCTGATCCCATCGATCAGGCCCTGTGTACGGCAGCGCACGAAGTCGCTGGGGTCGCCCCCTATCAACGCCCCCCGCACGGTCTGCCGCACGATGCGCCGCACGACCCGCTTGAACTGATCGATCAGCAGCGGATCCTCGCCGACGGCGAGCCAGGCTTGATCGACGATGTTTCGGCCGATCAGCTCGCCTGCGTCTCGCGACGTGGCGTTTCTACCCACGCAGATCGGGCGCGCGGTGGCTGTTGCGGACATCACGATCAGGCCGAGCGCGATCAGTGCGGCCGACGCGAGTCTTTCGATACGTTTTTTCATGGCATCCTCCGGATGAGCTAAACTCTGGAAATGCTCCGAGGGGAGCTTGGATTGACTGGTCTGCCCCCGATCGGACCGCTCCCAACCGGGGCGCCGCACGATCGGGGGGACCGTGATTCAGCTTTCAGGAATGATCGGGTCGTAGGCGCACGCGTTGAAGCGACTCTGGTCCCACACACTCTCGAATTGCCCTTCGGTGTATTCTATGCAGATCCCGCCGTCGAAGCTCAGGCTGTTGGAGATGTATGTGGAGTCGCAAGCCACCTCGTAGTTGAAGCCGCAGCTGTTGACGAAGTTGCGCTCGAACGGGTTGGGTGAGACCAGCCCGTCGAGGGCGACCGACAAGGCACAATATGCATCGGATGTGAGCTTGCCGAAGAATGCCCCGTCGGCCGTGCACTGGTCTGCGCAAATCAGGTTCTGATTGTCCAGCTCTAGGAGCACGCCATCGATGGTACCGGTGAAGCGGCACGCGATCGCGTTGCTGGGGTTGGGGGGCAGGATCAGCCGGCTGACGTTGTCCAGCACGACGTTCGTCACCCGATCGATCTGGTCACAGTCGGCGACGCGCGCAACCGCCTGTTGGACGATGCGTTGACCGAGCACGAACCCGCTTGCAAACTGTCGAGAGTCGATATTCGAAGTGCAGAAAGGGGGCGGCGCAGGTGCTGCGACCGGCGGAGCAATTACAGGCGGCTCCGCGTGGGCTACGCCGCCCACTCCGAGGATGCCGAGCAGCGTCGCCGACGCAGTAGCTTTGAGTAAACACCTCATGACGTTCTCCTTTGTTGTCGGTTTGTGGGAGCAGTGGCTACGGAGCGCCCGCAGCACCGAGGTGGCGCGACAGCTTGCGGAGCCCTCCCGGGGGCCTCGTGCAGAATGACCTCACCGCCCTAGCTCGACCCCTAGAGGAGAGGTCGCCCGATCCCTCGCGATCTTTTTTCGCCTTCACGAGTCCGGCGCCGACTGAAGGACTGCCACGTGCCGCGAGCGCGCTCGAAAGTCGGAATGCAGTCACCGGACGGCGTCGTGCCCCGGCCACCTCTGCTGCGGGCGAACCCTCCATGGCTCAGCGCGGTGGCAAGTCCCGGTGCCCCCTGCGCAGCCGCCACACATCCCGATGCCCGCCCGCAGGGCACACGAGAAGCGCGGACGCCGATGATGCTGGGCTTGTGCTCGGGCCAGCGCCAGCACTCCGTTCGGAACCTCGCAAGCAGTGCTCGCGGGTAGGTGAGAGAGGGGGCCGTGTTCGCGACGAGCTTCCAGCGCGAATCGCCGCCGGCCGTTCCGTTGGTCCCTTCTCGACTCTCGACCCAAACCAATTGGTCCGTGGATCGTGCTCGGTCGGTGCGGCGTCCCGCAGCCAGTCGCACGCGTCGCCGGTTTCCGACGCCGCGACGAGTGGCGTCGGCCGCTTCGCTTTGCCATTCGACGTCAGCCGCGCGTTCTGCTGCCGTTTCGCCGATCGACTCGACTCGGGCTGGTCGCAGCTGGACAATCAGCGCCTCGCGGGCGGCGAGCAACACAGTGCGGAGCACGAGCGCTTGGACGAGATATCGTCGAAGGCGTACTGCCTCTTGTGGTTTGGTTGGGCTCGAGGTCCCAGCCCGTGGCCCCTCGGCCCAGTCGATGCCGGCGGCATCCAAGACGAGCTTGCTTTGCAGCTCAGCGTGGATGGCTGGTGGCTCGAGCTGCGTTTGCGGGTTTGTCCGCGGTACGCGGCGGCCGAGATATGCTGCGTCGCAGGTAGACCGCGGAACGACTTCAGACCGTTCGGGGGCGGACCAAAGCCGCCATGGCTGGTGCAGCTTGCGAGCCGACTGTCCCGCCGAATGCGACCGTTGGGGCGGGAAAGCCCGGAATTCACTCGAGGGGCTGAGAGAGAGCTTTACGGAAGCTCCCTGGCAAGAAATGCTAGGCCGAGATCCAACGCTTGCGTTGGATCGAGGGCTAGATACGCGACACGCGGTCCACAGCTGCTGGCGCGCCCCCCCGGCGGCACGCCGAGGCGCGTGACCACAAGCCGAAGTCGGCCCCGTCTGGCACCTCTCGACGAAGTACTCACCCGGACAATCCCATGAAGCATCGCATCCCTACGGTCACCTCTGCACTCCTACCGGCGGTTGCCATGATGGTGGTGCCCCTCGCGGCACGGGCCCGTCCGGTCTGCGAAGCTCGAAACGCGGGCGGCCGAGACTCGGGCGAACTCATCGGGCGCAATCTCGTCGACCAGGCGTGGTTCTCCGTCGGGGAGGATCCGCTGCAGCTCGAGCAGTTCAGGAGGCTCCTGCTCCCAACCGCGCAACAGACGCTGCGCGAGGCCCTGGTGGACGATAGCGACTTCATCATCTGCCGCACCCAGGGTATGCTCGATGGCATCAAGTCGGGGTTGGAAGAGATCCAAAGGGATATCGGGCAGGTTTGTTTGCTCGACGGGCAGTTTTGGGGAGCCCTGTCCGCAGCGTCCTATTGCGCCCTTTCCATTGCTCTGGACGGGCTCGAAGCGGTCGACTTGGAGCCCCCCGAGCCGTCGGAGTCGAGTTGCGGCAGCGGTTTCCAAGCGGCGTGTCGCGGTGAGTTCGAGAGCGTAGCCGTTGCCGACCGAGCTTGCAGGCCGTACGTGGAAGATCCCCACGCGGCGCTGTACGAGGCGCGGCGCAACCTCTCTTGCTCCTTCTGAGGGCACGCGCATCCGTCCACTGCGCTGCGCGTGAGGTCGGCGAGCTGCGCCAGCAAGCCCCCCTTGGCGCGTCCAAGCAAGCACATTGGTGGTGGTGTCGGACCTCCTTCAGCGCTACAAAAAGGAGGGATGGTGGGGAGCAAACAACCGAGAGAAACTCGCCGCCGTGCGGGTGGTCGGCGGGTGCGTGCTGCTGCATGGCTTTGCCGTGCTGCTGCTCTGCTCGCGCTCGCCTGCAACGCGGTGCTAGGGATTCCGGAACCTACCTTCGAGGCAGACGCCGACGCATCCGTGCAGGCGGATGCTCGCTTGAAGCCGGAGGGAACCGACTCCGGCGCCCATCCCGTCGCCATAGCCGAAAATCCGACCATCGGCGAGGACGACCCCTTGGCGGGCGCCCAAGAGCTTCCCGAGGAAACCCAGGCCGTTGGCGTGGCAGCGGAGGTGGGTGGACAGCCGTCGGACGCGGGCTTCGAGGCATGCGATGTGGAGGGAGAGCTCGAGTGCAGCTCCTCCGGCGCAGCCATTCGGCAGTGCACGAGCGGGACGTGGCAGCTGAGCGTCTGCGGGCCTGGCGAGCTTTGTACGACTTCTGCGACGCAGTCGCCCAGCTGTCGTCAACCATTGCAATGCACGCAGACCGAGCCGGTCCAATGCGACGGCGGTACGCTCCAGCAGTGTCGCGAAGGTCGTTGGTTCCTGACCGATTGCGGAGCCCCGGAGCTTTGCAACGCACGGGTCGGGCGCTGCAACGCATGCCCGCCGGGCGAGGTCGCGTGCTTGGGGGCGGCTTTGACCGTTTGCTCGGCGGACGGGGCCGTCCGGGACGTCGTCGAGCGCTGCGCGGAGGGCGAGCTCTGTGACGCTCGAGGCGGCCAGTGCGACGTTTGTGTTCCGGGGGAGGCGAGCTGCAGCGGGCAGAATGTGGTTCGCTGCGCGCCGGATGGGCAGGACTTCCTGGAGGAAACGCAGTGCGCAGGCCTCACGCCGCTCTGCCGAGAGGGGCGCTGCGCCGGCTGCGTCGGCGATGCGGACTGCGCGCCGCCGACGCCGTACTGCTCTTCCCTTGGCCTGTGCGAGACCTGCCTCGACGACAGCCAGTGCGCTTCGCCAAACCCGCACTGCGAAGACGGCTCGTGCATTCAGTGCAGGCAGGACGCAGACTGTCCGTCGCAGGCCGAATGTTTCGCGGGCACGTGCATCGACTGAGAAGCGGCGACGCGTCTTGCCTGCCCCGCGGGCGGACGCGCAGCTCGGCCGCCGTTCGTCGGCCGGCCACGCGCGGCTTTGGCTTCGGCGCAACCCTGTCGGCCGTCCATCGTTCCCGGGGGGGCGAATGACGAAGAGAGCCGCTACCTGTCGGGCGACCTCGCGCGGGCGAGCAGCAGTCGCCATGGCCCCGAACGCAAAGGTGCGCTGAGGCGTAGGCTTCGGAAGCGGTCAGTCGTTCGTCTTCCCTGGCCTCGCCCCACTTTGCCGCTTGCCTTCGAATCACCAGCGAGCATCTTGAGGTTGTGCCGCAATGGCTGCGAAGCTATGTTCGCGTTGTTCGGGAGAGGCGTCCCGTGGGGTTCGCTCGCTCGCTGGAGCATCCGGAGGGGTCATATGTCAATTGGTCGAGGGGATCGATTCGCCGTCGCTTGGCGCTTTGCAGTCGTCGCGGCGTTCGTGAGCTGTGCGGCCTCCGACGACACGACGGCGAATGGTGCCACGCTGCCTCCCGAGGGGCGCGAATCGACCGGTGGTGAGGCCGCCGGGCAAGCTGCCGTCGGGGCGAGCGGGGGGGGAACGACCGCGGAGCCAACCTCGGAGAGCGCAACGCAGCCGGACGGCGCGCCCGTGCCGCTTTCCGCGGACGGCGGCACGGAGGGAGGCCCCCCAACCGAGCCACTCGATGAATCCGCTGGCTGCCCGATCGGGGACCCGCAGCCCGCAGCGGGCCAAACACTCGTCATCGTGAAGCTGAACCTGGATCGCGGTCTGGCCACACTCCGGAACACGTCCGCGCAGCAGCAGGTCCTTTCCGCGGATGCGCAGCTTTGCCAGGAGCCGTTCTGTGTGTTCGTGTCCGACGATCCAGTTGCGCTGGCGCCTTCTCAGGAGTTGGAGGTGGACATGTCCACGTTCGGTATTCTGGCCTTGTCGTTCTTCCCCGCGGGAGGAGAGGTCAGTCTTCACGATGCGTTCGACGTAGCTGACCCGGCCACCCTACGCGCGTACGTCGCTTGGGGCACTGGAGGCAGCGGTGGGCCCGAAGGTACTGGAAAAGAATCCGACGCGGTTGCGGCTGGCTTCTGGGAGCAAGGGGAGCGCATCACCATCGAGGCGGGCCACGCCGGCTTCGTCGCCACGGGACCTTCCCAGCGGAGCGAGGGTTATGCTTCCGCCCCAGACAGCTGCTTCTGAGTGGCCGCGTCGACTTGCTAGGCGCCGGCCGGGGCCTAGCGGAGTCGCCGAGCCGGCCTCGCTCAGCGCCGCCGGGCGGCTGGTGTGCTGGGCACTCCGCCCCTTCGCATGGGGAGTCTTGCTGGGAGGGTGCTTCGACTTCGAACCAGGTCTCGTTGGAGAAGAGCCCGCGACAGAAGGAAGCCGGGGTGCACCCGCGGCGGTGGGCGCTGCTTCGGCGCCCGAGGGCGAGGCGGGTGCCCCTTCGCGCGGCGCCAGTCCGTCCGAACCGCTCGAAAGCTCGATGGTCGTACCGATGTCCCCCCCGGGGTCGGACCGGCCGGGTTTTGGCGAAGGCACCGGCGTCGACCTCGAAGCTGGGCAGCCGCCCACGGTACCAGAGGTGGTGGCAGAACCGGCCTGCGACGGCGCGGAAGGCAAACCGGAAGAGCTGTGTATCGGCAGCGAGTGCCTCCCGCTCAGCTGCCCGTTGCGCCGGGCCGTCGTGACGTGGCTGGCTCCGCACGACCTGCCCGCGGTGGGGGACGAGCTCGTTGCGTGGCGAGATCGTTCCGGCCTCGGCAACAACGCGATGAAGAGTGGCAGCGCGAGAACCTCGTTTCCGATCGTGCGTGAACCGCGGCCAGGCATCGACCCCGCGCTCGAGCGCGCCGTGGCGCTGGACGAGACGTTTCTGTTTTTCGCCCCCCCGCGAGTGCCTTCTCTATCCTTCGGGCGCAAAGACTTCTTGGTCCTCGTGTCCGCCAGCCTCCTCCCGCGGCCGGTCGAGGCTGCTCTTCACACACAACTCTTCTCTTGGTCGCATCCGTTCACGTATCTCACGCTGATGCTGACACCCGAAGGGCAACTGATGGTGGAAAGCTACTACAACGGTGCCGACGGGCGACTCGTCGCGCCCGCAGTAAGGCTGCTGTCGAGGGAATTCGGCCTGAACGACTCGTGCACTCGCTTGTACGGGGTACGGCGCAAAGGCGAGCACATCGAGCTGCGCCTCGAAGGGGCCGCCCGCGGCTCGACCGACCTTCTGCCGGAGGCCAACCTCGGGCCCGGACTTGTCGACGGCGAGATTGTTCGCCCGGTCTTTCTGAGCCCAACCGTGGGCACGGAGTTTGCGGGTGACAGGTTCCAACACAGGTCGACCGCGCTCGCCCGGGTCTCCGCCGTCGTGGTTCTGGAGGGTGAAGTGCCCGACGCCCAGGTCGCTGAGGTCGAGGATTTGCTTTTCCGCCGACTCTCCAACTGTCCACGACTCGATCCGCCCCGGTCCGAGGCACCGGTGGATCCTCCCCTGGAGGCAGGATCGGACGCGGGCGCCCGCCAAGCGGCGGCGTCGCGATGAAGAAAGGCCCCGCTCGGGAGCCCAATCACACGACCGGGACAGGTTCCTTTCGCAACCTCGCGGTGGGCCGGTGCTCCCGGCATCGGTCACGCAGCGCGGGACCCGGCGCTCTGGCGTTGTGGCTCGTGGTGGGAGCAACGCCCGTCGCCGCGCAGAGCCCGCAGGCGGCGGGCGTGCCGCCGGCGGCCGACCCTCCCTCGATGGTCGCCCCTCGATGCCCGCCTCCTGCCCTTCGTGGTTCGTCGACACCGGATGCTACCCTACAGACCGCCAGCCGGCATCTCTTCGGTGTCGCTCGGGGGCGCTACCTCGAGGCTCTCAGGGCACGCGACCGGTCCCGCTTTCATCGCGCACTCGATGCTCTCGAGCTAGCGTTCACCTTGCGTTGGTCTCCCGAGTTGCTTCTCAATATGGGCCAAGTGCATCGGCATCTCGGCAATTGCGTGCTCGCGCGTTGTCTGTACCAGAGCTACCTGAACATCTCCGAGGATCCCGAAGGCGTGCAGCTCGCAAACCTCGTGCTGGAGGAGATGTCCAATTGCTCTGCCGAGCCGCAAGGCGAGGACGAGCTGGTCGGCACCGACCAGGCACTCGCCGTGTCTAGGGCGGACGCCGCAATGCGCGCTGCGAGGCCTCCGCCGTTGCCAGCGCTACCGCCACCCGCGGCGCCATCGCCCGCCACCGAGCTTTCTGAGAGCGACCAGCGCGAGTGGGGGGTCTCACGAACGCTGGCTCTTTCCGCGATCGCGGGGCTAGCCGCAAACTTCGCGGTCATCGACTTCGTGCAGGCCTGGCGGCTCGACGGACAAATCGCCAACCTCCCTTCGACGTCTCCGCAGATCCGGTCGCTTCGGCGCCGCGGCTCGGCGGCGCAAACGCGTGCCCGCATCATCGGCGGCGCGGCCCTAGGCCTCGGCATCGCGACGGCGTTGGACCATTGGTGGCCGGAGCTCAACGCCTCGTCGCCACCCGCTGGCCACGTTCGCGGAATCCAGCCGCGGACCTCACTACACATGGGGCCCGGGTTTGCCGGTCTCGAGCTCCTCCTCGCGTTCTAGGCGTCGTTGCATGGGAAAGGCGGCTCCGGTCGGACCCCTCCCGCCAGAGGTCACGACCCGACGAAGCGAGCCGGTCGTTCCATGCTGTTTAGCTCGGGTGTCTCACGAGCTGGTCCCGAGGATGCGATGAGTCGTGCCTCGTTGCCCAGCTGCCCGCCAGCGCGCGCCGGGCAGACAGCAAGTCTGCCAGCGCGCGCCCGACGGGCATTGGGCCTGAAAATCGATTTCCTCCTCGCACCCTCGGTTCTGCGGCCGTGAGAAATCCGGGCTGGCGCCCCGTCCGATCAGCCGTAATCACTGATTGTCGGTCGCCGCGGGAAGAGAGTCGTCTTGCCTGGAGCGGCGGACGGGGCACGTCGGCGCCGAAGGCGCCGCAGAGAAAAAGGGGTGCCGTGTCCAAGACGAACCCCCAGCGCAAACCACCGCGGGCCGCCAGAGGCGGACCGGCCCGCGGTGGTTTGTGATTGCGACTCAGCGGACACAGCCCCTAGTCCTTCGGCGCCAGAAAGCGATCCGTCGGCCTCAGGACGCTCGGCTCTCTAGGTCGCTCGGGGCTCGCCGGCTTCCGGGGGACGGCCCCCCCCTCAGAGTGTGGTGGAACCCGCCTCCTGGTTCCCGGGTCGCGTACCTCCGAGGGGTGCGATCGCGTGCCTTCCGGACCCTGCTCGTCACCGGACGCAGGGAACTGCGCCCTGCCGAGCGGACGCGCAAGGCCGCCCGTCTCCGGCAACCCCGCTCCTCGCTCTCGAGCACGGGTCCTCGGCGGGTCGACGGGAGCTTGTGGGAGCGCCTGCGTGAAACAGCTCTCCAGCGCCTGGAGTGAATGGATGACCTCTTTTCGCTGCGCAGCGCCCAACCCTTCGAGCTCGGCGCAACGTGTCCACGCCGCCCGCGCCCGTTCACAATCTTCCTGCTGCGCACTGGCGGCCCAGAAATCTCGAAGCAGGCGGGCCTGTCGGATCAGCAGATCCGGATCGCCAGAGCGCACGTACTCTCGTTCGAGCACCTGGACAACCTCTGCGGGTTCGTCACCACGCCGCCCGAGGCCGCTTTCCCCCGCCTCTCTCAACGCATAGACTTGCTCGTCGACCCGACCGGTCTGCGGCGCTTCGTCGAGACCCGAGCCTGCCTGCGCGCCAGGGACTGCACGGAAACCTCTCCGCCCCGACCCCAAAGGTTCGACCGCGCCTGCGTCCCCTGCCGGTTCGGCGCTTCCCCAAAACCAGAGGCCCCCGCCGACTGTCAAGCAAGCCGCCCCGAAGGCGGCCGCCAAGCGCTGACGAGACTTCCTCTCGTCTCTTGTCAGGTGTAGTGGTGCCAGGGCCTGTTCGACTTCCGCAGTCGAACGAAAGCGCCGGCTCAGGTCGCGCTCCAAACAGCGTCCCACGATGCGGTCCCAGTGCGGAGAAACCCCTGGCCGTAGACTCGACACTTTCGGCGCTGGCATCTCCAGGCGCTGCAGAGCCATCTGTAGAGTCCCCTTGGCATCGAACGGCAACGTTCCGGTGAGTGCCTCGAATAGAACGACCCCGAATGCGTAGAGGTCGCTCGCTTCAGTCAGATCTCGGCCAAGCAGCTGCTCGGGCGAAGCATGGGTCGCACTGCCGACAAACGCGCGGCTATTGGTGATGTGCGCTTCTTCTCCCGCATCGAGCCCTTTCGCCAAGCCAAAGTCCATCACGACGCCATCGATCGACGTGCTCGACCCCCGACGCAGCATGACGTTGCTGCTCTTGAGATCGCGGTGGAGCACCTTCCTTGCATGTGCGGCGCCGAGCGCACCGAGCAATTGCTTGGAGAGGTCGAGCACCTCCGCGTCCGAAAGCGGCCCGCTGCGCTGCAGCCTTTCTCGAAGCGTCTCGCCCAAGATGAGCTCCATCGTGATGAAGTGAATCAGGCCCTGATCCCTGGGCAACCGGTGCACGTCGAAATGGTAGACCCGGCATGCGTGCGGGTGGCTCACCAGCATGGCCGTCCTTGCCTCGCGCTCCAAGCGGCGGATCGCCGACGGTTCATCCGCTGCGCTTGCGGATACGGTCTTGAGGGCGACGGGGGTGTGCGCCATCGAAGTGTCCTCGGCTTCGTACACCTCGCCCATTCCGCCCGAGGCGATGTACCGTACGATCCGGTACCTTCCGGCAACGAGCACGCCCTGCGCGAGCAGGCGCCTCGAGCTGAATGCTTGGCCAACACCGGAGTCTACGCTACGGCGCACCTCTGCAAGCGCCCCCGCGCACTCTTCGCACCGGTCGAGGTGCGCGTGGAGCTCGGCGTGCCGTTCTTCAGGAAATGCCTTCACGCCCTGCAACGCGAGGAGTGCGATTTCCTCCGCGGGAATGTGAACCTGCGCCACCTCCTCGACCATGAGTGGGCCTCACCGAGCGCCATCGCCACCCGAGCGGGGCGGCTCCTCCGCTGGCTCGCCGGTCGCGGGCGAGGCGCCCAAAATGCGAGTCAAACTCAGGTTGAGTTGCGCCTCGGTCATGCGGAACAGGCTGTGGATTTCGCTCTGCGAAAGGTGCCCCAGCTCTCGTCGAAGGCGTCGGCGGAGAGCCTCGAGAATGCTTCGATGACAGCGCGATACCCTGCGATAAACGGAAGCTACGTGGATGCCGAATATATCCGAAAGCGCAGCCGGCGAGAGACCTTCGACCAACTGCAGACGCAGCATGTTTCGATCTTCCGCTTTTAGCGTGGTCAGCACCTCGGTCAAGGCGTGGCGGAAAACCGGTGCATAGGTCGACTGAAGTGCCAACGTTTCCGGTTCTTGGCTCACGCCGTCCACGCGGCTCAGCCAATCGACCGCGCGCTGGGGGGTCCCCTGGGCCCCGGCCAGCCGCAAAGCTTCCCTGCGCGCAACCACACGCAGCCAGCCCAAGAGGGGACCTCGACCGCTGTAGGTTCGAATTCCGGGACGGGGGCCTGAGAGGAGCAATTCCCGAACGACTTGCAGAACCTCCTGAATGAAGTCGTCGTCCGACCTGACTCGCCCGATGGTGCCACGCAGCGGCGTCACGAACTGCTCTTCGAGAATGCCGCATGCGACGGGGCACTTGCGAGCACAGGCGCTGCAGAGTGCAACGTGCTCGACATGGGGTGGAAGGGCGTGTCGACAGCCGAGCCGTTCCAGGTCCTGTTCGAGCTGGCTGGGGGACAGACCCACCCCGGGCCAGACAGCGATCGCGCGTTCGATGCCGCTCATCGCGCGCTCTCCTCTCGGCCTCCTCGCGTGGCCGGGCGCTCTCTTCCACCGGCCAACGCCCCCGGCAGACCGCGGCTCAGCGCCAGACTCCGTCGGCCGCACAGAGCCCCCGACAGCTCCGCACCCGCGGGGGCACGGCGAGTTGCCCCGCTCGAGCGCCAAGCCGGTTGCCGGGGGCCTCGGCACCCCGGAAAACACCGTCCAAACGACGCAAGCGGGCGTTTTCCTGGGCGCCGGCTGGACGCGAGCAGCCCTTGCGACGAGCCAGCTGGTTTGCGGCGAAAAGAAGCGCCTGCTCGCCGTCGGCCGCCTCGGGCGAGGGTCCCTGTCGAGCGTCGTTCGCGGCATTTTTCGCTCACAGCTTTCCTCTTCCTCGGTTCCGGTCCCTTTGCGCGGATGGCAACCAGCTCGGATGCGACCTCCGATTGACGCTCGGGCCTCGTCGGCGCGGCCTGTCGAATCGAGACGCGCGCAACCCGTCCGGTCCATGGTTCGTTCCCATGGGCGCGCACCGGCCCCGCACTCGTTCCCTCGGCCACCGCGCCATTGCATAGCGCACGTCGCTGCCCCCGCCCACCTGCTTTGCAGTGATTGTAACGGTCGGCGACTCATCGCTGGGGCGGACGGACACTCGTTCCTCGGGGCGGCCGGCTGCGCGTCGCTTCTGGTCAATCGGATCGCGTCTCGCTTTCACCGTAGTGCGTGTCGAAGGGGATTCCGCTTCGAGGTCGTCCAGGCCAGAGGGCAACGCAGGCGAAGCCGCGATCGCTGACGCCCGCGCAGCGCTTGGAACCTTTCTCGTGTCAAAAGGTGCCCTTCCAGGACACCTGGACTGCGTGGGGACCGATCGTGGGGGTTGGCAGGTAAGCCGAGTGCCCAGGCGAGCCCTTGCTCTCCGGCCACAGCCACAGCGAGAGGGCGGCAACCACGGCGCCGGCGCCAAGGGCCGTGGCCGCGGTCGCCGCGGTCCCGGAAGCATGCGCCGCACGGCGCGCGTCGTAGGCACTTCGCTCGGTGCACACCGCACCGTCGCAGCCAACTTCCGCCTCTTGTTCGAGGGCGACTGCGCGAAGGGTGAAATAAGTGGCAGCTCCCGTCGCCCCCAGACCCACGCCGGCCATCACCAGCGCCCAAGCGTCGGTGCTCGAAATACCCGGCGAGGTCTCGGCCGCTTCTGCCGTGTCGCGTCTCGCTGCGGTGGCCTGCGTTTCGGTGGTCGGTTCTTCGGCAGCCCGACGGATGGCGAGGCTGGAGGCGGCGCCAGCGCCCCAGATCTCCGGTGGCACCGTCAACGTGCGGTGCGTCGAGGCGGCGGGAATCTCCACCCGTTCGCGCCAGCGTTTCCCCCCCGCCCCGATGACGACGACTTCGTGAAGCCCCGGAACTGCCGGCAATCTCTGGCCGACCTTCTCGCGCGGCACGCGGCGCCCATCGGTGCGAACGACCACATGTTCCAGGACACTCTCCGGAACGGCTATCGTCAGCCACCCCAGCCGCGCAGCGAGCGCGGCCGCACGCCCCGCCGCAAACTCTGCCCGCGCATCCTGCCCGCGGCGGGTGGCCGCCGAGGCGACCGCCTCGAAGAGCTCGTACGCAGCCGCGAGGTCCCCCAGCAGTTCTCGACAGTTCGCCAGGTTCAACGAGGTGCCGAGCGCAGGTTGCGCCGCATCGCTCCGCTCGAAAAGATCGCAGGCTTGTCGGGCTTGTCCTGCGGCCAAGTGCCGACGGCCTTCGTCGAACAGCCGCTGCGCCTGCTCGCTGCTGGATGAAGGGTCCCGCGGCGGCTCGGCAGCTGCCGGACTGGCCCACGCGACGACGGCTGCCGCCGGTATCACGATGAATGCAAACGATGGCCGCGCTCGCAACCTCGCCGCAAGCCCTCTCCGTCCCGGTGAGCCCGTGGGGATCTTCCGAGACCTGCGGGGCTCCCCCGCTGCGGGCGCAGACGCGGGGCCGGTCGAGCGGCTTGGTATGGAGTGCGTGGCCCGTTGCTTCCGTGCTGCCACTACAGGCGCTCCGCGAGCGGGTCCCGAATCCGGGTGGTGACGGGCGCAGGGGCTTTCCCCTTCGCCCGACCGCGTGGCGGCGCTGAGGTGGCACGCACTCCGTGCACCCCGACCGTGTCTCGCCGCCGAGCGGCGCGACGTGCGCGCCGCGGTTGCAAGCGCTCGGCGGGCTCGGCGTCGATCGACGAGCGGGGCTCTGTTGACGATGCCTCGGCCGTGCGCGCTCGGGGAGGCCGCGCCACGGTGGCTGCCGGCGACCCGTGCTCTACGGGCGCCTCGGTGACCACGGGTCGTGCCTCGACCCGTGCCGCACGCGCCGAGGCCCGATTGCTCTCGCCCCCCACCGGAGCTGCAACCGACGGCCCCTGGGGCTGCCGCACCGCAATAACGGCCGCTTCGGGGGCCTCGCACGCGGTTCCTCCGCTCGACTCCGACGGACCGGCGCGCGGGCAAGCCCACGCCGCGGGTCGCGTCTCGGGGGCGCCGCCACGCAGCAGAGCGGGAACGCGCTCGACCGCTTCCTCCCCCGCGCTCCGCGGCGAGGGCATGGCTGCGCCTCGCGCCTGGACGGGGGCGCCCGCGGCTCTTCTGGTTGGCTTCGCCTCGGGGGGCGCCGCAACCTCCGCGATGCTCCCCGTGGGATCCGCCGCCGGCGCCCCGCTCGGGTGCGAGACCCTTCCCAGACATACCGCGCTTGCCGCCACACCCACCGCGGTGAGAGCCACCCACCAGTTGCTGCCGAAGGCTTGCCGCACGCGGCGAGAAGCGGCCTTGCGCACGGCGCCCCTCGGCGTGCTGCCCCCCGACTCCACGAGTGGCACGGATGAAGGAGGGGGCGGCGCCGGGGCCGTCGCTTCTCGGCGGGGCTCGAACGCTCGGCGCAGCGCCTCGGCCATCTGCAGCGCGTCTTCGAAACGCTCTTCGGGACGCTTGGCGAGCCCCCGTGCAAACCAAGCGTCGACTTCGGAAGACCCCCTCCCCGACGGCAATGGCTCCGACGACTGCGAAGCTGCCAGCTGCGATGGCTTGAGCGGTTCACTCAGACAGATTTCGACCAATAGATCTCCGGCATTGCGACCGCGAAACGGCAAATGGCCCGTCGTGCATTCGAAGGCAACGACCGCCAGGGCCCAGAGATCACAGCGATGATCGAGTTTGCCTCCCCTGACTTGCTCGGGGCTCATGTACATGGGCGTGCCGAGGATGTTTCCGGCGCCAGTGCTTGCGTCAGTCGGTACGCGCGGGCCCGGGTCCAGGATTTTGGCGATGCCGAAATCGAGAACCTTCACCAGCTCTCGCTCGCCCTCCCTCGCCAGGAACACGTTGGAGGGTTTGATGTCGCGATGAATGACCCCGAGGCTGTGGGCATGAGAAACGGCCAGAGCAATCTGGTTGAACACGTCCAACACGGCTCGCGACGACAATCGGCCGATTCGGCGAAGCCGGGCTTCGAGCGTCTCTCCGTGCAGCAGCTCCATGACGATGAAGGGGTTGCCCTCGTTCGTGCCATCTCCGCTGGTGCCGTAGTCGAAGATGTGCGCGATGTGCGTGTGCCGCACCGCCGCGGCCGCGCGGGCCTCCCGAGCAAAGCGCTCACGGCTGTCTTGCGTGACCGCCGTATCGTCGTGCAGGAACTTCACCGCAACCGGGCAATGCAGGGCCAGGTGCTCCGCGCGCCACACCACGGCCATGCCCCCTTCGCCCAATCTGTCGATCAGCCGATAGCGCCCCGCGATCACATTCCCCCGCTTGACCCGCTTTGCAAAACGAGGATCGAGCCACCGCCCGGCTCCGCTGTTCGTCTCCCTGCGCGCTTCCACCACCATCGACTCCGCGGAGGCGAGCCGCCGACGGCCAAGCTCCGACCACCCCGCGCAATCCTTACAGGAGTGGTCGCGCGTGGCAAGCGACCTCGAAGCTGTAGGCGAAGGATGCCCGACCCCGCGACTCGGCGGCGTTGCCCGAGTGCCAAAGCAGTCGCCCGTCGCGGGGAGGCAGCGGCAGCAGGCCCGTGCCCGCCGTCGGGTTTGAGCAGTCTCCTCTTCGCTATCGAACCGCCCCAGGCGCCCGTCGTCGTCCGCGCTCCCGCGAGGCACCATTCCCGCCGCCGTGGCGTCGTGCAGGTACCCGAAAGACCTTCACGGGCTCGCCGTTTCGGCGGTCGGTCCGCTTTGCTGATCGCCCCGTCCCGGCTGGCACAGCCTGGCACAAGGCGAGCGCCGTGAGCGCAGGGCCGTTTTGGGCCTCGCGCCTCGGCGCGGGCGGCGTCGCCGGGGGTGCGGCGGCCCTTTTTCGCGCCTTGGCCCGCGCCTTGCTAAGAGTGTCGGGTGGACGAGCGGGTTCGGTCTGGGTCGGTGTGCTTGGTTGGAGCACTCCTTTGCGGGTGCTCGAGCAGCGAGAGCATCGCCCTGGGTTCCGCCGACACGCCAGAGGCCCGGGACTCGGAGCCGGGCTCCCAGTCTCCGCAGCAGCCCGGGAACGCGCCCGATCCGGAGCCTCGCGAGGAAGCGCCCGCCGAAGTGGAGGTCGAGTCCACGTTTCGAGCGCCGGTCGTCACCGGGCGCCGGATCTGGGCCGCCAACCCCCAGAGCGGTCGGGTCGCGCTGGTGGATGCGCTCAGCCACGAGGTGCAGACCCTCGCCGCCGGCCTGCAGCCGACCTACCTCACGGCCATCGGCGGGCAGAGCGCGAACCGCGCCCTCGTCATCAACCAGGGCAGCTCGGACGCGACGCTCTTTCGGGAGGAGGGGCCCGGCCTGGCCCAGCTCGACATCCCGCTGCACCAGGGGGCTACCGCCTGGTCGGTGAGCGCCTCCGGTCGCTGGGCAATTGCGTGGTCCGATGAGCGCGAGTACGCCGCGCTCGATCCCACCGAGGGCTTGCAGGACATCACGCTGATCGATCTCATCGAGCAGCAGCCCGCGGCGCAGCGCTTCAGCGTGGGCTACCGCCCAGTCCAGGTCACGATCGACGCGGCGGAGGCGCGCGCCTACGCCGTCACGCGAGATGGCATCAGCGTGCTCGCGCTGGGCGAGGCGCCCGCGCTCGAGGAGGACATCTTCCTCAGCGACGACGAGGGCGATTTCACCGGGGGCGGCGCGCAGCCGGTGCTCTCCGACGTTCCCATCACGGCAGACGGTCGCTTCGCCGTGGTGCGCTACGCGGGCGCCGCCGAGCTCGCGGTCGTGTCTTTGGAGGAGAACCGGCGAAGCGTCGTCGAGCTGCCGGCGGAGGTGAGCGACGTGGATTTGGTCGGCGGAGGGCCGACGGCCGTAGCCGTCATGCGCGCCTCGGGCCAGGTGGCGATCTTCGACGTGGCTCAGGCTTTTGGCGACCCGGCGGCCGTCACCGTCGAGTCTTTCACCGGAGAGGACTTCGGCAGCGTGGCGCTGCCCGAAGCGGGCGGCAAGGCGCTACTCTACACCAATGCGGTGGCGAACGATCGGCTCACGATCGTCGACATGCAGCAGGGGCCCTCGCGCACCGTTTCCCTCAAGGCTCCCATCTCGGCCGTGTTCCCCTCGCCGGAGGGCAGCCACGCCATCGCCCTGTTGGAGACGGAGGAGGAGAGCGATCGCCAAGGCGCGTTCAGCATCGTGCCGGTCGCCGAGAGCTTGCCCCCGAAAATTCAGGGTACCGAAGCGCCGCCGTTTCGCGTCACCATTGCCGAAACCCAGGCGGGGCTGATGGGGCTGATCGCCACGCGAAGCGACGCCGACGGCATCTTCGCCGTCTACCTGGTGCGCATGCCGAGCCTGCAGGTCGATCGCATCGAGCTTTCGAGCCCGCCGCTGTCCGTCGGGCTCTTGCCCGAGCACGGCGTGGGCTTCGTCGCTCAGGAGCACCCGGAGGGCCGCATCACGTTCCTCGATTTGTCCACGGCGGAGCCGCAGACCCTGACCGGCTTCGAGCTCGCGGGCCGCGTCGTCGGCGGAGGAGACCGATGAAGGCTCGACGCCCCTTGGGGGTGGAGCCGAGCCGAGCTCTGGCGCTGCTGTTCCTGGTCGGGCTACCCGGCGGCTGCTCCCTGGGCGCGACCTCGGACGACGAGGCCCCCACCAACCCGCTCGCCGCTGACTCCCCCGGCTCCCCCGGCTTCCCCGGCGACCCTTTCGCCGAAGGAGCGTCCTCGGGAGGCGACCAAGGCGCCGGCGGCGCGGGGGACGAGGAGCCCGAGGTCGAGCGCGAGGCCTCCTATCGAGCCCCGGTGGTGACGGGGCGCTACGTCTGGAGCGCCAACCCCGACAGCGGCCGCGTCGCGGTCATCGACGCCGAGAGCTTCGAGATCCGCGCCGCCGTGGCGGGGCTCTCGCCCACGGAGGTCGCGGCCCTGCCCACCCCGGGCGAGCAGGACGCCGTGCGCGCCGTCGTGCTCAACCACGGCAGCGCCGACGCCACGCTGATCACCATGAGCCCGAGCGGCCTCGAGACCCGGACCTTTCCCACCCACGAGGGCGCAGACAGCTGGGCCGTCTCGGCTTCCGGAGGCTACGCCATCGCCTGGACGGACGCCCGTCGCAGTCCGCGCCTGGATCCGACCGATGGGATGCAGGACATCACCGTCCTCGACCTGACCGCGACCGATCGGCCGCGGGCCGTGCGATTGACGGTCGGCTACCGCCCCACGGCTTTCTACTTCGACGAGAGCGGGGAGCACGCCTACGGGATCACTCAGGATGGCATCAGCGTGATCGATCTTTCGCCGGGCGATGTCCAGCGCGGCGCGCTGATCGAGCTGCCCGCCTCCGCCGCGGGTCAACCTGACGTGACGGTGCTTCCGGACGGCTCGCGCGCGCTCGCCCGCTTGCCGGGGGTGTCGAGCATCTACTCGATCGACCTCGGCTCGCGCGTCACGACCGAGATCGCGCTCGGCGGCAGCATTCGCGATCTGGACGTGAGCGAGGATGGCCGCTGGGCGGTCGCCGTGCGCACCGACCGGGGCCCGCTTTCCCGCTCGGTCGACGCGGGAGCGCCGCTGGCAGATGCCGGTGACGCTTCGGCGGATGCGGGTGCAGCCAGCCAGCCCGCGGTGATTGGCCGCTTCGCCGAGGCGGTGTTCATTCCGCTCCCGGAAGGCCTGAGCGACGAGGGCCGCTGGCAGCGGGTGCGCTCGCGCGACGAGCGACTCGCGGACTTCTTCGGCAGCGTCTCGCTTTCCCCCGACGGTCGCCAGGCGGTGCTGTTCACCACGACGGGATCCAGCCGCGTCACCTTGGTCGATGCGGCCCGCGAGTCGCGCACGGTCGACCTGCTGGCTTCCGTACGGGCCGTGTTCATCACCGCGGACGGCTCGCACGCCGTGGCGCTGCAAGAGCCCCCGGCCTCCAGCCAGAAGAAGGGCGCTTTCAGCTTGCTTTCGCTGGCCGAGGTGCGCGCTCCGAAGCGAGTTGCCTCGGATGCTCCCGCCGAGGCCGTGGCCCTCTCGGCTGGTTCCGATCGCGCGCTGGTCACCGTCAGCGACCCCGACTCCGGGGCGTTCGGGGCTTACCTCCTGCGAATGCCCAGCCTGCAGGTGGATTTCTCCTCGATCGCCAGCCGACCGCTGGCGACCGGGACGGTGCCCGTTGCGGGCAAGGCCTACGTGGCCCAGGCGCACCCCGAAGGGCGCATCACCTTCATCGACATGGAATCGGGCGAGGGCCGAGACATCACCGGCTTCGAGCTCGCAGCGAAAGTGGTAAGTGAATGAGATTGCGCAGCCTTTTCGTCATGCTCCCGCCGGCGCTGGGGGCTCTCGGCTGCGGCGACCGCGGGGAGGAATACGACGCGCGGGTCAGCATCCACTCGACGGTCTCGCTCGAGCGTGCGGCCGTCATCGCCGACAGCGGCCTCTCCCGTCTCGTCGTGCTCCAGGGGGACGGAGCCGGCGGCCTCCGCCGCAGTGACCTGCCGGTTGGGCAGAACGTGGAGCGCACCCTCCCGGACGTCACCGGTAACAAGGTGTTGGCGCTCTCGCGCGGCGTGCAGCCGCGCCTGCAGCCCGAAGACGAGCTCCCGAGCCTGACCGTGGTGGATGCTTCCGAGGCGCCGCGCATCGAGGCTCGCTACGAGCTCAGCCAGCCCCTGTCGTCGATCGAGCTCGACCCCCAGGGCAAGTGGGCCGTCTTGTTCGGAGGCGGGGACCAGGGGTTGTTCGTCAACAACCCCAATCAGCTGGTGCTGATCGACCTGCAGGATCCCGAGTTCGAGCCCGTCACGAAGACGATTCGCAGCTTCGGCTCGGCTCCCGAGCGGTTCCACTTCACCGAGGAGCTGGATGTCCCGGGGGGCGCTCGGCGCTACCTCATCGTCGAGACCAGCCAAGACGTGAGCTTGGTCGACCTCGGCGACCTCTCCGCCGAGGAGATCACCATCCCGCTGCCCCAAACGCAACAGTCGCAGCCGGGGCGCCCCGCGCAAGTCGTCGCCCACCCCGGCGTCGCGGACGAGCCCGAAGATGCCTTGCTGGCGATTCGCCTGGAGTCCGACGAAAACGTCGTGATGGTCGAGTTCGCGCCCAGCCCAGAGGGACGGTCCGGCGATTTCAACCTGACCCTGAACCTCGTGGACGTGGGCGCGCCGCCGAGCGAGATCGCCTTCGTCGAGACGCAATTCGGCGTGCGGCTGGCGGCGCTCGTGCCGCGTCGCCTGGAGGCCTCCCTGGTCGATCCGGCCACGACGCGAGTCGAGCGCGTCGCCCTGCCGAACGCGTTCGACCGCATGAGCCGCGTCCCCGCCGAGGCCTTCGAAGGCGAGGGCGAGGGAGACACGGCGCTGCTCTGGGCGCCGCAGGTTCAGCAGGTGGGCCTGTGGGCGCTCGGGCGCGGTGGGGACCGCGGCTTTCGCGGGGTCGACGTGCTCAACCTGAGCTCGTCCGTCGCGCAGGTGCTCGACGTCCCGGGGCGAGCTTTCGGCCACCGCAAGCTGCTGCGCGGGGCGCAGAGCCAGTTCTTCGTGCTCGACCTCGACCTGCGCCAGAGCTTTCCCATGTTGACGAACGCCCGCAGCGACGTGAGCCTGCGCGTGGCCCCCGACGGTCTGCGCGCCTGGGCCTTCAGCGCCGGGCAGCTCGCCGTCGCGCAGATCGACCTGGGTACGCTCGAGCCGCGAAGCTTGTCGCTCGAGCGGCCCGTCTCCGACGTGTTCGACATCGCCGTGGGGCAGGATGGAGAGCGAGCCCTGATCGTGCTGCACCGCTTCGGCTCGGGAGGAGCCACGGTGCTCGACGCGCAGAGCCCCGATGCGGCCGCTACGCGCTTCTTTCCCGGTTTGTTGCTCGGAGGTGCCTGGTGAGGTCAGTGATTCGGTGTTTCGCGCTGCCAGCGGTGTTGCTTTGGTCGAATGCGGCAGCCGCCCAGTCGGAGCCGGCGGCCGCCGGCGAGCCGAGCGAAGCTCCCGAGGGGACACCCCCGATCGGAGAGCCTGCTACGAGGCCCGAGGGGACGCCGCCGAAACTCGACGCGGAGGCAGGAGCCTCGAGGGCCGACGCTCCCGCGGAGGCCGATGAGGCGCAGAGCGAGGAGGCCGTGCAGGCATCGCCGGCCGCGCAGGGGCCCGTGGCCGCGCCTTCCGGTCCCGGGGCGACCCCACCGGGGCCGGGCTCGCTCACCGAGAGCCCCTACGCGCATCGAGGTTCAGCGGCGGGGCCGGCCGCCGCGGAGGTTGCCGCGCCCGCGGTCGCCGCGACCTCAGCGGCGGCCGGGCCCGATGCGAGCGCTTGGTCCGACCCGGAGCATCTGCCCCGCGCAGTCGCGGCTGCCGCGCCGCCGCACGAGGCGCCCGATCGACCCGCGCCGCCTCGGCCGGCGCCGCGCACGGCGCCGAACTTGGGCGTCTGGGTCGGCGTGGGCCTGAGCCGCATCGCGAGCGGCGGCTACGACTCGTTTTCCGAGGACGACCAGCTCACGACCACCTCGCTCGGTGTGCGCTACACGCCGACGAGCTTCGAAGGGAGCTCCGTGTCGATCGTCGCGACCGCCGACTTCGGCACCGCCGAGTCGAGCAACCGCGGGGCGGCGACGGAGCTGCGCTTTCGACGTTTCGGCCTCGGGCCGGAGGTGGGCATGCCGCTCTTCGGCCCCGTTTCGCTCTACGGCCGGGCGGCGCTCAGTGTCGCGAGCCTCGAAACGGAGCTGTCCGACTCGGGGCTGGGGGCCACCCTGCGCGACGACCACTGGGCGGTTGGCGCCGAGGGCGCCGTGGGGCTATCGGTTCGCGTGCTGCGCATGGTGCCGCGGGGCGCCCTCGCGGGCCTGAGCCTCTACGTGCGCGCGGAAGGCGGTTTTGCCTGGTTGCCGGCATACGACCTCGAGCTCGGGGCGGAGGGGGGCAGCGGTCCCGTTCGTACGCGCCCGCTCCCGCTCGGCGAGCTCGACGCCAGCGCGCTCGGCTCGAGGCTGTCGATCGGCGCTGGCTTCTGAGGCCCGAGGCCGCGCGGAGGGAGCAGGCTCTCCGCGCCGTCGGCCTTCGCCGCGGATTCCGCGGCCCGCGGGCTTGCCGGGCAGCCCCCGAACTTCATCGTCGCTGGCGGCGCGCGCCTGCGAGGATACGCACGCCGCTTGGGAAGCTGCCAAGAGCGCCGGGATGCCGCAGCCGGAGATCCAGCGGGAGATGCAGTCGGCGAGGCGCCTGGCGCGCGGGCCGCCGGCGAGGCCTGCCTGCGCTGCGCGCTCGGCGCGGTACTCGGCTCGTGCTGCGCCCGGCGGTGGTGCGAGCGAGGGGCTAGCGAATGGCGCCCACGTTTTCATACCGGATGTCGCCCATCGGCTCCACGCCATCTCGACCGTGGAAGTGGTTGCGAAGGTAGCGCTCCAGCGCCTCGCGATGGTTGGCGGCAGCGATTCCCGCAGGGTCGATCTCCCAAAAGCCGACGTTGGAGTCGAAGAGGATCACGGCGTCGTTTTGCGGCCGAGGGAATGCACATCATCTCGTGGTTGGCGTTGGGCAGCGCGGGCTTGGGAATTAGATGCGAGAGAGCCGGCGCGCGCCCAGGGCCCTCGCCGCTCGGGTGGGCCGGGACGGGGGCGCGGCGCGCCGGCCCCAGCGCGCTTTTCGAGAAATCCGGGCTAGCCCAGGGCTAGCCCGCGGGGCTGCCCGGCGCCGGCTCGGCCCCCGGCAACAGCGACTCCAGCCGCCGAGCCACACACGCCTGGCAGTACAGCTCCCCCGTGCGCTGGTGCATCCGCCCGACACTTCCGGGGGCCATCTCTCGGGAGCAGCCGTCGCATAGCGCGCCGACGGCCAGCGTTTCCTCCTGGTAGCCCTCGAGCAGCGCCTCCTCCCGCCCCGCGACGACGAGGCCGCGGGGAACCGCCTTGACGATGTCTCGTCGGAATTGCTCGTGCAGCGCGGACCAGCGCCGAATCAACGGCTCGGCGAGGCCGTAGCGCCTCAGGCATTCGAGCATCAGCTGCTCGCGGTAGTCGAACAGCTCGTCCGAAATCACCATCCAGTGGTGGGCGTTGAAGGGGCGCAGGCCGAAGTATTGCCGCGAGCCGCTGATCAGGTCGCTCAGAAATTCGTATTGCTTCTGGATTGCA
This sequence comes from Polyangiaceae bacterium, assembly GCA_050299315.1. Taxonomy (GTDB): domain Bacteria; phylum Myxococcota_A; class Polyangia; order Polyangiales; family Polyangiaceae; genus SZUA-265. Next base: position 154,381 of record JBNKVS010000027.1, on the reverse strand, counting down.
CGCTCCCTGGTGATTCGGTGGAAGAACGGGGCGATTCGCGGGTCCTCGAACGCTCGCGTGTAGAAGTCCTCGAGGATCCGCGTCAGACCGGGTCCGCCCTCGAGGGCTTTCCAGAGCTCGGGATCCGCCGGCTGCGCGGCGATCTTCTCGGCATCCCTCGGCCGATGGAGTGCAGAGTCCTCGAACGCGTCGGCGAACACGTCCTCGCGCCTCACACCGGCCAGGGCTGCGCGCGTGCGCGCCTCCTGCACCATCTCCGGATTGCCGCAAGCGAACAGGATTGCCCCCTCGAGCTCGCTGCCGGGGGGCAGAGCCAGCTCCGTGACGCGCCCCCGCGCTACGCCCGGGGGCGGCGCCTGCCGGGTCACGCTCGGGAAGTAGGAGAAGCTGGGGTGCTTTCTCGCCAGCGTGCGGAGCGATTCGTCGAGGTACAGTCCGCTCGGAAGCCTCGCTCCGTGGAAGAGCCGGATGCCGCCGACGTGCCCGGAGCGCAGGGCGTCGCGGGCGAGCCCCCACAGCGGCGCCAGGCCGGTTCCGGTGCCCAGAAGGAGCAGCGGCCTGCCCTGCATCGCCGGGTCGTAGAAGCAGGTGCCGAGCGGGCCCTGCAGGGTGACCTGTTGCCCTGGCTGCAACTCTCGAGCCACCCACTCGCTGACGCTCCCGCCGGGCCAATGACGGATGTGCAGCTCGAGGAAGTAGTCTTCCTCCGCGATGCTCGCGATCGAATAGCTGCGAATCGCGCCGCTCGGCCCGTGCAGGTTCACGTACTGCCCGGCGCGAAAGGCGAGGGTGGAGAGCGGCTCGAGCAGCAACCGGAAGACGCCGGGGGCGATCTCCGACTTCTCCGCCAGGAGCGCCGGCGTGTGGCACCGCGAGAGGTCAGGCCGCGTGAGCTGGAGGCTGGTCCGCGGGCGGGTGATGCACGGCATGAACCAGCCGAGCTCGCGCTGCTCCTCCGGCAGGCTTCGTTGGGCGCCGTCGGGCAGCGGGCCGTGGGCGACCTGCAAGAGGCACGCCCGGCACGTGCCTTTGCGGCACGAGAAGCGGACGTTGGCCCCCCCTCGGCACAGCGCCTCGAGGACCGTTTCGCCGTCCCGGACCGTGTACCGCCGCCCCTCGAGCTCGATGTGGTTCGCCATGATGCGTGCCTTTCGGAAGCAGCCGCCCCTCGGCTGCCATCGGATGATTTGAGCGGCGAGTTGGCGCGACCATGAAGCGGTTGTGGGGGGGGCTCTCTCGACCCGCCCCGGGCCTGGGCCTCGCTCGCGAGCGGCTCCGCTCCCCGGCGAGGCGCCGCGCAGGCCGGGACGGAGGCGCTGCAGACGGCCGCTTTGGTCCATTCGACGAGGGCCACCCCCCGCGACGTGAGTTGCCGCCGTTGCCAGGGCCGGGGGAGGCAACCACTGCGGGGTGGTCCCCGATGTCGCGTACTGGCACAATTGGATCGCCGGTGGGTCACGGACGCGGCGCCCGAGCGGCTCCGGCCCTGAGTTGGGTCGTCCGGCGCCTCGGCTTGCCCACCACCCCGGGGCGGACTACGCCGAGAGTGTCGAAGAGTAACCGTGAGCAGTCAGACTTCACTTCTCGCCCTGTGGCAAGGAAGGCTTGGCCGGAGCAGCGCGCTGATTGGCGGGGCCGCCTCGGCGCTCTTCGCGATCGGGTGGGGGATGCTCGAGGGGCGGTGGCCCAGCGCTGCGCTGCTGCTGTTGCTGACGGCAACCGCGCTGCTGTTTCTCTCCGCGGGCCGCGTCGGGGCGCTGAAGCTTCGCAGTCGGCTGATCGTCGGGACGCTGACGCTACAGCTCGTGCTCGCAGTGCTCGAATGGGGGTGGGCGTTTCCGGTCGTCATGCTCAGCTGCCTGCTGGTGGGGCTGGCCGGTGTGCTGCTCGGTCGGGGCGCGGTAGGGTGGGTGCTGGCGGCACAGCTCGCTGCCCTCGCGTGGGGCGCCCGGTCGTTGCCGGCGGTGCCCAGCCCGCTCTTTTCGGATCCAGAGCGGCTCCGGGAGTGGGTCTCCGCGGGGCTGCTGTTCGCGGCGATCGGCGGGGCGCTGGCGTTGCTGCTCGATCAGGCGTCCAAGCTCGCCGCGCGGGCGTACGCCGAGGCGGACAGCAAGCGGGCCCTGGCCGAGGAGCGTTTGATCGCGTGTCGAGAAAGTCGGCGGCAGCGCCTCGAGGCGGAGCACGCCTTGCAGGCTCCCCAGAAGATTCAGGCAGTGGCTCAGCTCTCGGGAGGGGTCGCCCACCTGCTCAACAACACGCTGATGATCGTGCAGGGCGCCCTGCACGGGCTCAAGGGGCGACAGAGTAGCCCGGAGCTGCGCAAACGTTTCTCCGAGTCGGTTCTGGAGGCGTGCGGCCGCGTCTCGACGTGTGTCGGGGAGTTGATGGTGCTCAGCCGCAACCCGGCTCGCGAGGCGCAGCGCATCGCCCTGCAGCCGGCCATCGAAGGCATCGTGGGCAAGCTCGCGCCCACGCTGCCCGAGGACATCGTCCTGCGCTTCGAGGGGTCGGTGGACGCGTCCGTTCCGCTCTCCTCGAGCCGCTTGCGCCAGGTCCTGGCCAACTTGCTGCTCAACGGCGCCGACGCGCTGCCCAACGGCGGGCAAATCGTGGTGAGGGTGTGCGAGGCGAAGGAGCCGACGCGTGTGCGCGTGTGCGTCGAGGACGACGGCGCAGGCATGGGGAGCGAGGCGCTGCTGCGGGCAAGAGACGCGTTCTTCACGACGAAGAGCCGCGGCCGCCATGCTGGGCTCGGGCTGACGGTCGCCGCGGGCATCGTCGAGCAAGTCGGGGGGACGCTGGAGGTGCGCTCGCGCCTCGGCGAGGGGACATGCGTGCAAATCGAGTTGCCCGCCGGGTGCCCCGTGTCGTCTACCCACGCGCTGGCGCCCGAGCGCTCGGAGCGGGCGGCGTCCGGCGCTGCCGGACCGCTCGACGAAGCATCGTCGTCGTCCGGTGTCGAGTCGATGGGCAAGGCGCCCGGCCCGCTGCCCGCGCTGCACTTCGCCTCGCCCAGCCCGAAGCAGTGGCGGGAGCAAGCGGCGCGCCGCTACGGCAAGATCGCCGCGGCGATCTTTCTCGTCGCGCTGCTGGTCTCGTTCGTCACCCTGCCCGGGAGGCCGCTGCCCCGGTACGTCGTCCCCGGGCTCGGTGCCGGGCTGTGCGCCATCGCCGGGTGGGTCGGGCGCGTACCCCTCGGTTGGCGGGTGATGTTGCTGATCACCGGAACGCTCATTCCATGCCTCGGCGGCGTGACACGTCAGGCGTACTTGGCGGCCTCGCCGGTCTCGGGCCTGATGGCCATCGTGGCTTGGGCCACGTTGCTGGGGCCCGCCTGGGGCGGTGTCGCGACGGTCGCCTTCTGCGCGCTTTCGTTCGTGTGTCTGGGGGTCCTGCACGTGGGCGGCCCGCTCGGTCCCATCGACCCGCAGGCGTTCTCAATGAATCGAGTGGACAACTGGATTCGGGTTTCGGTGAACCTCACCCTCTGCGAGACGGCGTTGGGCCTCTCGGTGCACTCGATCCTCCAGGGGGCGCAGCGCGGAATCGATGCCGTCGAGCTCGCCCAGCAGAGCCTGCGCAGCGCCCGCAAAGAGGAGGAGCAGGAGGCGGAGCGGCGGCTCCAGGCCCAGCGCGAGCGCGCCCGCGCCGAACGCGTCTCGGCCACCGGCCAGGCCATCAGCACGATTACCCACGACCTCAACAACGCCCTGCTCAGCCTCATCGGCCCGGCCACCGCCCTGGGCCGAGCTCGCCCGGGCCCGACCCGCATCGACGCGATCGTGGAGGATCTGGAGCAGGGCTTTCACCATGCGCGAGTGCTCGCCTCGCAGGTCTCCGCCCAACGGCCCGCCATGGCCCTGCCCCCGCGGGCCGTGTGCCTGGCGGATGCCACCCGGCGCGTCTTGCGCAGCATCCCTCCGATTCTACCGAAGAGGATTTCGCTCCGGAGCAATCTCCCCGAATGCGGCTACGTCGAGATCCTCGAGAGCGACCTGTATCGGCTTCTGTTCAATCTGGTGCTCAACGCGCGCGACGCCATCTCGGGGCTGGGGGTCATCAGCGTGGAGCTGGACCGGCGGGGAACGCGGCCGATGCTCAGCGTGCGGGACACCGGCTGCGGAATGGACGAGAGTACGCAGCGTCAGCTCTTTCAGCCGTTCTTCACCACCAAGAAGCGCGGCACGGGTCTGGGTCTGCACTCCGTCTCCGCCATTGCCAGCCGAACGGGGGGCATGACGAGCGTGTGGAGCAAGCCCGGCGAAGGCGCGACCTTCTCCGTTTGTTGGCCGTCGGCCTCCGCCCCGCCGCGGGTGATCCCGGCGGCGGTCAACGGCTCGGCGCTCGGGCGGGGCAGTCGAGTTCTGGTCGTCGAAGACGAGCCGCGAGTTCGCGCGTTTCTCGTGGGAGCGCTTCGCGAGGCGGGCCACACCGTGCACGAAGCGGGCGACGGCGATACCGCGGAGCGGCTGAGCGCGACGCTTCCCGGGCCGCTGACCCTGTGTATCGACGGCGTCATTCCCGGGTTGCCCTCGCTGAAGGTGATCACGGGCTTTTTGCGTCACCACCCCGGTCGCCCCATCATCGTCTGCTCGGGTCATCTGCCCGAGAACCTGCAGCAACGCGGCTTGGTTGGGGAGCTGGGCGCGAAGGGGGACGTCTCGTTCTTGGCGAAACCGTTTCAGGCGAGCGAGCTCTGCGAGCTGATCGCGGAGCGGGAAGCTGCGGTGTATGCGGGGGACTCGGTGGCGACGTAGCCGCGAGCGCCGTTCGAGCGTTACCCCCAAGCCCGCGGTGGCAGAAGGTGCTAGTGCCCCGTCCGATGAGTCGCAATCACTGATTGTCGGTCGCTGCGGGAAGAGAGTCGTCTTGCCTCGAGCGGCGGACGGGGCACGTCGGCGCCGAAGGCGCCGCAGAGAGAAAAGGGGTGCCGTGTCCAAGACCAGCCCCCAGCGCAAACCAGCGCGGGCCGCCACAGGTGGACCGACCCGCGGTGGTTTGTGATTGCGACTCAGGGGACACAACACTAGCCTGGATTTCTCACGACCTGGTCCCGAGGGTGCGATGAGTCGTGTCTTCGCCCAGCTGCCCGCCAGCGCGTGCGGGGTAGACAGCAAGTTTGCTTGCGCGCGCCCGGCGGGCAGCTGGACTGAAAATCCACTTCCTCCTCGCACACTCGCTCCTGCGGTCCTGAGAAATTCGGGCTAGAGTCGGGCGATGGCAGCCGAGTCAGGCGCGTCGCCGCAGGTCGTCGTCGTGGAGGATGAGCCGGCCGATGCGCAGTTGACCTCGATGGTCCTGGAGTCGCTCGGCATCGAGGTGGTCGTGCTGCCGGACGGCGATCGCGCCATCGAGCTCATCGAGTCTGGCAAGGTCCTCGATGGAACGCTGTTCCTCGTCGACCTGCACGTGCCCGGTCGGGATGGTTTTCAGGTCTTGGAGGCGATCGCCCGGTCGCGAAGTGAGGGCCGACGGCTGGTCGCCTACGGGCTTTCCTCGGTCGTGTTCGACGCGGATCGCGACCGCGCCCTCTCGCTGGGCGCAACCGCGCTGCTCGAAAAGCCCGGCAGCCTCGCCGGGCTCGAGGCGCTGGCCCAGCAGATTCATTCCGAGCTCGAGTCGCTGCGCGCCGGGCGCGCGCCGGATTGAACGTCGCCGCCCATTCGCGACCGCTCGCGGCGCCGAGCCCGATGGGCGGGCCGGGGCAACCAGCGCTGACCGCTCTGGCGCAGCGAGCTGGACCGGGCCGCGCTCACCCCTCTTCTTTCGCCAGCCCGGCATAGGCGGCTTCCCAGTGGACGCCGTCGAAGGGAACCCGTCGATACGGGAGCGCCGAGGCGCCGTCGAGGCAGCGAACGTTCACGCTGACCGAGTCCGGGTGAGAGCGGGGCGCGTAGAAGCTCTTGATCCCGCACACTCGGCAGAAGAGATGGCGCGCCACGCCGGTGTTGAAGCGATACTCCGACAGCGACTGCCGCCCCGAAAGCAGTTCGAAGCCGGAGAGCGGGACGATCCAGTGCAGGTAGCCGACCGCTCGGCACATCGAGCAGTTGCAGTCGTAGACGACCTCGGGACCCTCGACGTTCACGCGAAATCGGACCCGTTTGCAGTGGCAACCGCCGGTTCGGACTTTCACCTTCGCTTCCTCGCCATCGCGCGCAGCCACCGCTCGTGGCCACCGCCGGACTCGCGCGCCGCGCCGGCTCGCTCGGGCTTAGCGCCGCGGCGGGGGAGCGGCAAGCGCCCCGCGGGCGTGTTGCGGGGCGCCCGCCGGGCGCGCGCCGCCCTTTCCGCGCTCTGGCTCGTCGATTGGCCGCGGCGATCAACCCGTCTGCCGGCTCAGGCGTGCGTCGAGCCAGTCGCCGAGGATCGCGAACACCGCCTGGCGGTCGGTTTCGTTCAGCACCTCGTGGTACTCGCCCTTGCGCTCGAGCAGCGTTCGATCGGCGGACCCGAGGCGCGCGAAGAAGTCGCCGATGGTCGCCGGGTCCGAGAGGGTGTCTTGGTCGGCCTTCACCACGAGCACGGGGAGCTGGAGCCGGCCGGCCGCTTGTAAGGCCACGCGGCCGCTGCGCTGCGCTTCCCAGAACCAACGGGGCGTCGCTTTGCCATGGCAAAGCGTATCCTCTCGGGTGCGCTTCACCCACGCCGGGTCGTGGGTCAGCTCTTCCGCGTCGATGCCGCTCGGCAGAGGCAGCCGGGGCAAGGCGACGGAAATCAACCGCGCAACCCAGTCGGGGACGACCCGGTGCTCGTCGGCGATTCGCAACAGGGGGCAGACGGCCACCAGCGCGCTGGCCTCGAAGTAGCGCTCTTGCAGCGCGCGAATCGCTATCAGGCCCCCCGTCGAGTGTCCGAGCAGCGCGAGCGGCCGCTCGCGGTGGCGCGCGCGAACCCAAACCGCCACCTGCTGTAGGTCCGAGAGGTAGTCTCGAAACGTTCGGACGTAGCCCCGCTGCCCGCCGCTCCTGCCGTGCCCGCGCAGGTCGAAGCTCGCCACGCCGTAGCCGCGCGCGAGCAGGGACCGCGCCACCTCGTCGTAGCGGCCGCTGTGATCTCCGTAGCCGTGCACGATCAAGACCATCGCGCGCGGGTCGATGCCGGCCTGCGGGAGCTGCTCCCAGTGTGCGAGCCGTGTTCCGTCCGTCGCGGTGCTTTGCGCCTCGAGTCGCGCGCCGCTCGGATTGTCGTCTGCCGCCATGCCGCCCTTCTACACCGAGAGCTCGCGATCGAGCCCAACTCTGGGCGTTCGACCGGGGCCGCCGCGGCCGCGTCGCGCGCCGCCTCGCCGGGCGCACGAGGCCCACGGCGCGCTCCGAAGCGAGGGCGCGCCCCGGTGCCGTGGGCGCGGGGCGGGGCGGCCGGCGTGCTCGAGGCGAAAGGGGCTTTGGGGCGGCGCACCGCTGCCGCTGCGGCGACCGGGGGCGGGCGAACCCTTGCGCAGCGACGGCCCTGCCTCGTCGGCGATTTCGGCGGCAGTCGACACGGCTCGGGCCGAGGCTCGGGAGCCGCCCGGGCGACGGCCCGGAGACGCTACCGCTCGGGCGCCTCGGCTTCCTGCCGCGCGAGCCGCAGTAGCTCCGAATGGGTATTCAAGGAGGGGTCTCGGATCACGGCCAGGAGCAGCCGCTGCAGGATTCGCCCGAGGTGCGGCCCCGGCTCGATCCCGGCCTCGCCCATCAGCTGCTTGCCGCCGATCGCCAGATCCCGCAGCGACAGCGGGGGCTTCGTGCCCAGTTGCCGTTCGGCCTGGCGCGCCAGCGCGTCGACGGCGGCGGCGACGTCGACGCTTTCCGCGCGGGCACGGGCGAGTTCGCAGAGCGGCTCGACGAGGTCCGGCTGAACGCGGTGCAGCCAAGTTCGCAGCGCCGGGCCGTCGAGCGGCGGTCGAGGCAGCTGCTGGTGGCGAATCAGGCGGTCGACGAGCTGGCGCTGGGCGTTGGAGTACCGCAGCCGCTCGAGCACGGCGTCGGCGGCGTCGGCCGCCTCCTCGCTTGTCGGCGAGAGGCCGGCCAAGAGTCCCGAAAGCTTGACCTCGAGCCAGCGCTCGCCGTTGCCGCGGAGTCGATCGACCGCCCGCAGGTGCGAGGCGAGCGCGGCCGGGGCCAGCCCGTGGAGCTCCGGGGCCGTGATCTCGAGCAGCCCGTGGTCGGCCATGATGTGGTAGGCGCGGCTCGGCTCGCGTGCGGCCAGCGCCTTGTTCCACTCGTCTCGGATCCGCTCGGCGCTCACCTGGCGGTAGCTCTCGAGCGAGGGCGCGATGGCGGCTCGTGTGGCCGGCTCGAGCTCGAACTCCAGCGTGGCGACGAAGCGGGCGGCGCGCAGCACCCGAAGCCCGTCCTCTTCGAAGCGCTTCGCCGGGTCTCCGACGGCTCGCAGGCAGCGAGCCGACAGGTCCTCGAGACCGCCGTGGGGGGCGATGAGCTCGTCGTCTGCCGGGCTGAAGGCGATCGCGTTCACGGTGAAATCCCGGCGAGCCAAGTCCGCCTCGATGGAGGTCACGAACTTCACCTCGTCGGGACGGCGCCCGTCGCGGTACCCTTCTTCCACCCGCAGCGTCGTGACTTCGAGGGGCGTGCCCTGCAGCACGACGGTGACCGTGCCGTGGTCGATGCCGGTGGGGATCACCTTGCGAAAGCACCCCATGACCTGGCGTGGCGTGGCGTCCGTCGCTACGTCCCAGTCCTTGGTTACCCAGCGCCCTGGCGGCACGCTTCCGCGTCGCTGGGCGAGCAGGGAGTCCCGTACGCAGCCCCCGACCAGCCACGCGCGGTGGCCGGCCTCGCCCAACCCCCGGCAGACGCTGCGGACCGCGGTCGGCAGGGTTCGTTCGCGCAATTCGACGCGGGGATGGCTGGAGGGCGCTGGGTTGGGGGGCATCGGGTTGGGCTCGGGGGGAGGGGTGGAGGGGTGGAGGGGGTTGGCTCGGCCGCGGTCCGCTAGGAGGCTCGAGCAACGAAAGGCGCGTCTGGCGACCCGGAGGGCCACGGGCGCCGCGGCTGGCCCTGAGCGCGCCCGGGGCCGGGCTGCCCGGCCCCGGCGCGTGGCTCTGCGGCCGAGGGGATCGACGCGGGCTACTTGCCCCCCCAGGGCTCGACCAATAGCCCGCCGCTGACCGAGCGGCGCGGCTCCGGTTCTTCCTTGGGCTGGGAGCTCTTCGGGCTACTCCGTTCGGCCGACGGGCGCCGGCGCGGCTTGGCGGGTCGCTTGCGGCGTCGGGCCTTCGTGGAGCTCGGCTTTTCGGGCTCTAGCTTGACGTTGACGCGCCTTTGCTTGCCGTCGAGCTCGAGGCCGCGTGTTTGGTAGCCCGCGTGGCGAACCTCGACGAAAATCATACGCCCGGACGGAACCGGAATCGACACCGGGCTCGGGCCGAGGTCGTCTCCCTCGCGGAAGACGTGCGCCTCGCTGGGGGTGACACCGACGAGCACGGTGCGCTCGGGCTCAGGGGTGGGCTCGACGGGGGTCAGCTGGGGCCGGGGCAGCGGGGGCGGCTCGCGGCTGGCGCGGGCCCGGTTGGCTCCGATTTGCGCCCCGAAGACCACCAGCACGACCGCCAGCGGTGTCGCAATCGCCGCGTACATCGGCCAGCGGCGGGGCCGCTGGGAAGGGCGCGTGCGCCCCGCGGACAGGACCGACCCTTGGTCGGAAGCTGGCTCCGGGGGATGCGCCAGGGCGCCGCGGGTCGCCACGGCCTCCCCGCGCGGGGCCGTTGCCGCCGAGAGGGGGGCGGGCCCGATGGCGACCTCTCCGCCCAGGGGGGAGCTGGGGGGCGGGCCGAGCTCCGCTTGCAGCGACGTCAGCTCCTGCCGCAGCTCGGCCATGGACTGGAATCGATCCGACGCGGCCTTTGCCAGGCACTTGAGGATCAGCGCCTCGAGGCGGGGGGAAAGGCCGGCGCCTCCCGGGGTGTCGCGCGGGGGCACGGGCTCCTCGTACAGCTGCTGGCTGAGGATACCCACGAAATTTTCTGCGTCGAACGGTACCTGCCCGGTGGCGAGCTCGTAGAGCATGATGCCGAGCGAGTAGATGTCGCTCCGGTGGTCGAGCGGCGCGCCGGCGGCTTGCTCGGGCGACATGTAGTGGGGCGTTCCGAAGACCGCCCCCGCCTGCGTGAGGCGACCTTTGTTGGGCTTGTTGACCTTGGCGATCCCGAAATCGAGGATCTTTACGAAATCCTTCTGTTTGCCCTTGGTGACCAGGAAGACGTTGTCCGGCTTCAGGTCTCGGTGGACGATTCCGCGTTGATGTGCCGCGCCGAGGCCCTCCGTCAGCTGGATTGCGACGAACAGCAGCCGGCCGAGCGGCAGTGGCGAGCCCGCGGCCGTCAGCACGGACAGGGGCGTCCCGTCGAGCAGCTCCATCACGAAATACGCGGCGCCGTCGGGTAGTTGCCCGAAGTCGCTGATGTTGATGATGTGCTCGTCCGCGATGGCCGAAGCGGCCTTGGCCTCCATCAAGAAGCGCTCGGTGACCTCTCGCTCCCGGGCCAGGTCGGCGCGCAGGATCTTCAGCGCGACGCGTTTGTCGATGATCTTGTGTCGGCAGCGGTAGACGACCCCCATGCCGCCCTCGCCGATGATGCTCTCCACCTTGTAGCGATTGTCGATGGTGCAGCCCAGGTAGCGATCGGAGGCCGGTGTCGACCGCGAATCGGGCGCTCGCTCCGGGGCGGCAGCGGGCGGCGCTGGCGAGTCCTGGTCTGGCGTGCGGTGAGTGGTCATCGCGGAAAGTCTCCGCCGGCGCGGGCATCGAGAAACTGAACGGAGATAGTAGCTTCACCCGATGGAATTTCTCGACTTCCTTGGTGTTGCCCTGAACTCACGATCAGAGCCGTGACCCCTGGCTGTCGCGGCCCCGCGGGGGCCTTTTCTGCTACAAGGCAGCACCTGCGGCTCGCAGGGCTCGTGCGGGGCTCGCAAATCCCGCGGGTTTGAGGCAAGGGCGGTGTAGGTGAGACGGTTCTATATTCGCAGCAGCGGCCAACGTGAGTGCTCGTCCGTGGGTCGGCGTGCTGGCACGCGCCTGGGCGGCTGTGTGGCCATGGCCGTAGACGGCGGTCCGCTCCGCGCGGCCCCCGAGGCTCCGGCGCTCCGGCCCATCGTATCCGCGCGGGCGCTCGCCGCGCCTCGCCCGCCGGGGGCAGGTCGCCGCTTCGCTCGCGAGGCGCGAGGCGGCGCCGGCCGAGCGCGCGGGTGCCTCGGGCGGTTTCGCGCCGCGTGGCGGCCCCTGGCCGGGCGGGGCTGACGATGGGGTTCTCTCTCAATCTCGCTCTGAGGTACATGGGCTCGCGCAAGCGCGCGTTCATTTCCGTCAGCACCGTCTTTGCGATCATCGGCGTTGCGCTGGGCACCGCCGCGCTGGCGGCCGTCATGAGCGTGACGGGCGGCTTTCGCGCCCAGTTTCGCGACAAAGTGCTCGGCGTCAACGCGCACGTGCTGGTGCTGAGTTACGCGAGCGAGTTTCGCGACTACCGCGACGTGATGGAGAAGGTGGAGACCCTGCCGGAGGTCACCGGGGTGGGCCCCTTCGTAATCAATCCGATGATGCTCACGCATGCGGGCCGCACGGCGACGGGAGTGCTGCTCAAAGGGGTGGATCCCGCGCGGGTTGGCGACGTCCTCAGCCTGCCGCAGGACATGGTCAAGGGCAGCCTCGATGGCCTGGTCAGCCACCGTTCGGCGCGTCGGGAGGCCCCGCCGTCGGAGCCGCGGGACCGGCAGGCGCCCCGCGATGAGGCTCTCGAGTCCGAAGAGGACTTTTTGGAGGTGCTTCGCAACCTTCCTCCCCTCGGCGACCCGGACGAGGAGCGTTCCGACGCCGTGGCGGGCGAAGGTGCGGCGCCGGCCGCGGCGCCTTCGCCGCGCGACGCGGCGCCCCTGGCGCTGGCCCCGAGCGACTTGCCCGCCGGCTCCGTCGTGCCGAAGGGCGGCTACGAAAGCGAGCTGCCGCCCGACGACGCGCTGCCCGACGAGCTCGTCTCCGATCCCTGTGCCGGCGACACCTTCGTGCCGGGCATCGTCATCGGTGTCGCTCTGGAGGAAACCTTGGCCGTCGGCCTCGGGGACTGCATTCAGGTCACCTCGCCGACCATCGGCTATTCGTTCGTGCGCGGGGCGCTCAGGCCGCCGGTGGCCAAGCAGTTTCGGGTCGTGGGGGTATTTCGTGCGGGTTTCGAGCAGTACGACTCGCGCTTCGTCTACACGGAGCTGCGGGAAGCACAGGATTTCTACCAGGGCGGCGACACGGTGACGGGCGTCGAGATGAAGATCCGTGACATCGATCGCGCCCCCGAGGTCGCCGACGAGGTCGAGGCGCTGCTCGCCTCGAAGGTCTACAACATCATCGACTGGGAGGAGCTGAACCACGGGCTGTTCACGGCTCTGCGCATCCAGCAGGTGCTGATGAGCTTGGTGCTGGCCCTGATCATTCTCATCGCCGCGTTCACGGTGATCGCCACTCTGATCATGATCGTGCTCGACAAGAAGAAGGAGATTGCGGTCATCAAGGCGATGGGGGCCAGCGATCGCCACCTATTGCGCGCATTTCTATACCAAGGGCTGATCATCGGCTGCGTGGGATCCATTTTGGGTCTCGCCGTGGGCTACGCGTTCTGCCGCTGGATCCTGGCTTACGGGTTCCCTTTGGATCCCAAGGTTTACTTCATCTCGCGGCTTCCAGTTCAGATCCGGCCGGGTGAGTTTTTCCTCACGGGAGCATTTGCCGTCGGCGTGTGCCTGCTCGCGACGGCCTGGCCCGCCCTGTACGCCGCGCGGCTGCGCCCGGCCGAGGCGTTTCGCGAAGCTTGACCGCTTCGGCACGCAGCCCCGCGCGCCGCTCGAGTCAACCTCGTCCCCTGCCTGCGAAAAGCCGCCTCCGAAAGCAAGGGAGCGGCTCGCCGGACCATCCATCTGCGAGCCGACCTGCGCTGACACTTTGGGCCGCTACCGCGCCGGCTCGGCTCGGAGCCGGCGCAGCAACGCTCGATTTCGGGAAATCGCAGCCAACGGCGGAGGCGTCCAGACGCCCGCGAGCGACCCGTTCGCAGCCGGGGCACAGCAGCCGGGGCACAGCTGCGGGGGCACAGCTGCGGGGCAGCGCCGCTGCCCCTTTTGGCTGCGCGCCCGCGTTGCTCTCGCCTGCCGCGGGCCGCGGGGAAGCCGCGATCGTTTCGGTTGCGAACGACGACCCGCCATCGCCGCTCGCTGACTCGTCGGGATGGGCTCCGCGGCTCGCCCGGTTGAACCAACTGCGCCCAACCAACCGAGAGGAACCAGCCAGGCGGAACCAACCATTGGGAACCAGCCGGGAAAGGAACCAGCGCGCGACGGACTAGGAGGGATCCGTCGCGCGCTGGAAACGCTTACGCGTTGGCTTTCCCGTTCACCGGTGCAACGCGCGAACCCGCGTTTCCCCCCCGTAAAACCATGTCGGAGCATGTCCTGCCAATCACCCCGGGGGGTGATTACGGGTCTGCTAGTAGGACCCGTTTCGTATCCCAAGGACGGATGTTGAGAGGGCACCAAGCGCTGTCATAGGTGGCGAAGAGCGAGCCTGCCGTGATCCAGGGGGGGAGCGGGCTCGAGCTAGCAGCGGGGGGCTAGACGGGGGGTCAAGCGCCCAGCCCTGCCAGTCGCATGGTCTCTCAGGGTTCGTCCGACCTCTTCCAACGTTTCGAACGTGGCCGCCCGCCGGTGGCGGCTTACCGCGGGGCTGGCTGGAGCCGCCGCATGGTCCCCTACGAGGGGCTTCAGTAGCGCCGCGGCGTCTCATCGCAGTAGACACGTCCTCCCGTGGCTTGTCAGCTGCCGCCTGATGAGGTAACGAGTGTACGTGGTGCGGGGAACACATTGCGGGGGTGGGGAAAGTTGCGCCTCGAGGCCAAGGCATGTTGTGGCTCGGGTATGCCACTTTCGTGTTCATCCAATTGGGAGTAGCGTGCGCTCTCGAAATCCCATGAAGCGAAGCACGCTCGATGGCAGCGCGGCCGGCCCTGGGATGGCTCGCGCCGCGTGTCTGTCGGCGCCGGTCTGTCCGGCGCGTCGCCCGTCCGTGGGCCCCGGTGGCCCCGGGCGAGCGGGTCGAGTTTCCGGTTCCGTTCAGGCCGTGGCCCGGTCTGTTGCGGTCGGCCCTCGGCGGCGCAGGGCGAAGGCTCGCCGGGCGCGAGCCGCGGGGCGCGCCCAGCCCGGTTCGCAGGGGCCGATGCGGGGCTCGACGTGACGGCCAAGTTCATGCTCGTCGAGGACCACCCGATGGTCCAGCGCACCTTGCAGACCTACCTGCGGCGCCTCGGCGAGGTCATCAGCGTGACGACGGTCGCCGAGGCCCTGCGATGCTTCGAGAAGAACGTCGATTTGGCCGGGGTTCTGGTCGACGTGAACCTTCCCGATGGCTTGGGAACGGATCTGGTGCGGGAGATGCGTCGGCGGGATCCGGTGCTGCCCATCCTGATGCTCACCGGCAGCGATCAGCGTTGCTGGGCCAATCAGGCCCACGCCCTGGGGGCCGAGTTCGTGTTCAAGCCGGTCGTGGCCGAAAGCCTCGATCGCTTCTCGGCGCGCGCGCTCGCGAAAAAGGCTCTGGGGGACGAGGGGGTGGCCGAGGTCGTCGGCTCGCTGGTCGTCGAACAGGGTCTGTCCCCGCGCGAGGTGCAGGTGCTCACGCTTTCGCTCGCGGGCACCCCACGGGTCGCGTTGACGGACGAGCTCGGCGTCTCGGACAACACCATCAAGACGACCGTGCGGCATCTGCTGCGAAAAACCACGGCGGACACCCTCGACGATTTGGTCCAGTACATCATGCGCTCCGCACTGCAGCGGCGCGGCCAAACCGAAGGCCAGGCATCGAGCGTTCCCTCCGGTGCCGCACCCGGGCGCGGGCGAGCCGGGCGTTCCGCGGCAGCAGGCTCTGCGGCAGCAGGCTCTGCGCCCTCTTCCCAGGCAGCCGAGGGGCGGGGCAAGGACGAGGCTGCGCCTCGTTCGGCTGGGCACGCCAGTCGAGGCGCCTCGCCCGGGCAGCGCCCGGCCGCTCCGCCAACGGACCGCCCCCACTCCACGATTCGACCCAGCGTGGGCGGTGCGGAAGATCAGCCGCCGGCGCGAAAGTCGGGCGGGCGCCCCGCCTAAAGGCGGGAGAGCCCGGCCGCCGCGCAAGGGCCGCGAGCGGGCCGAGCCGTCCGGGTCTCCAGCGGTCCGCGACCGGATCCCGAGGCGAGCGACCGAGCATTTCGTGGCTCCCGGGGGTCCCTTGGTGTAAATGTTTCGCGCCATGTCCGATGCGGTCAGTGCCGCGGCCAGCAGCCGCGCGAAAGACGGTGGGGAGGGCAGCGGTCGTCCGCTCCGCGCCGAGCCGCGGCCGGTGCCCGACCAGCTCACCCTGCGCCTGCTCAGCGTGGTCGCCTTCGTCACTCTGGCCTGCTGGCTGAGCGCCAAAGTGGCCTGCAACCGCAAGGAGGCGCCCCTGCGGGAGCCTTCCCCGCTGACGGACGAGCAGCTGCGAAGGACGGCCAAGTCCACGGCCATCGAGTTCGCCCAGCGCTTTGCCGAGCGGCGTTACGAAGGGGCTGCCGCCTTCGCTACGGGCCCGGCCGAAGCGTGGGTGCGCACCGAGGCGGCCCGCTGCGCCGGCTCGAGCGACGGGTCGGGCTGCGAGCCGCTGCGGGATCCCCACACGCGCGCCGTCTACCTCCACGGAGGTCGGCGCGGCGCTACGCTGCGCACCGAGGCGTACGGCGCCGAAGGAGTCGAAGTCTCAGAGCTATTCGTGGTTCGTCAGCCATCCGGGCAGCCCGGTCAGCGCGGTTGGGCCGTGGCGGAGCGGCGCGCCGAGGGCGGGTTGGGGGCGCCCCTCGAGAAGCGCAAGGCGGTCGGGGCGGGCCTCGTCGGCGCGGAGGGCGCCGCATCGACGGACCCGGAAGCGCCCGAGGGCGAGGCAAGCTCGTCTCCTCCGGCCCCTTGAGGCCCGCCCGCCGCGAGCCCGCCCTCTGCGGCAGAGCCCGCCCGGGGCGATCGCGGCCCGGCTCCCTCAGATCAGCGACTTGAGATCCAGCATCTCCTCGACGTTGGGCATCAGCACCAACTCGACGCGCCGGTTGTTCTGACGCCCCGCGGTCGTGTCGTTGTCCGCGATCGGATCGGTCGCGCCGTAGCCTGCGGCGTGTAGCCTCTCGGGGTTGAGGCCCCCTCCGCCACCGCGCTGGCCGGACTCGCCGATCAGGAAGACGAGCACGGTTCTGGCGCGCATCGCCGAGAGGCCCCAGTTGTCCTTGAAGGGTCCACCGCTCAAGGGCCGGTCGTCGGTGTGACCGGCGACCTGAAAGAACCGCTGTGAGAGCGTCTCGTCGGTGCGCACGACCTCGGCGACCGCCATCAACACGGCCTTGCCATCTTCGCGCAGCGTGTCGCTGCCGGAGCGGAAGAGCACGTCGCCCGGCAGGGAGATGACCATGCGATTGTGCCGGACCTGGACTTTGAGGCCGAGCTTGGTCAGCTTCTGCAGACGATCGCGCAGCACCTCGAAGCGCTGGCGCACGCGCTCCAGCTGCGCGGCGCGCCGCTTGTACTCCTCGAGAGCCTGCTTCATCTCGCTGAGGTTGGCGCTCAGCCGCTCCTTCTCCGTGCCTTCCTCGGCGAGGCGGCGCGAGAGCTGCTCCACGTCGACGCCCATCTGCCCGAGCTCGGTCGAAAGCGACTCCACTTTGCGCTGGGCATCTTCCAGGTCTTGTTGGGTCTGCGCGTGCTCCTGCTTCTCGGCGGTGAAGCGGGCGTCGAGCTCCGAGTATTTCATCAGCTGAGCCTGCCACTCCTCTTCGGAGTAGCCGCAGCTCGCGGCGACGAGGCTCGCCAAGGCCAGCAGGGCCGCTCTCGCCACGCTGGTGCGGAATCGAGCAGCGCGCCCCGCCGGAGCTCGAGCTCTACCGACCTGGCGGCCATTCACGATCAGAGCAGAGTGATTCATTCTTCCGTTTCCGATTTCTGGGCATGGGGAGCGGGCCCGGCGCCCGCCGCCCGTAGAATCGCCTCGGCGGGCGCCGCAGGGCAACACCCGATGGCCGGCAAACGAGCCGCGGGGTCGAGCGGGGGGGCGCCGGCTACGTCGGCGCCGCACTTTCTCGAGCTGCGCGGGGACGGGGCGGGCGGCGTCGCGGCCGCCGCCCGCCCGCCCACTGGGGGTTGACTCATTCGCGCCCGAGCTGGCGCCGGACGCGCTGCGGGCGGGCTGGGCCGCAGGAGGCGTCGAAACCGACGGCCCGGTCGTCACCCGCGGGCAAAGACGCGCTCGCCCGCTGCGATACTCTGCGACCATTGCCTCGATGAAGCTCGATCGTGGCGCCCCTCGCCTCCGCCGCTGGCTGCTCTTGCTCTCGGCCGTCGCCTGTGGGCGACCCAGCGAGGGCCCCCTGGAGGCGCAATCCGCTCCCAAGCGACCCTCCGCCATGGCATCGACCCCAGCTCCCGATTCCCGCCTGCCCCTCGAAGCGCTCGCCGAAATCCCCGCGCCCGGGATGGCGGCACCCACCGCGATCCGTTTCAGCCCCGTCGGCGGCGACATCACCTACCTGCACAGCCCGGAGGGCACGCTGACGCGGCAGCTGTTCGTGTTCGACCCCGGGACGGGGCAGGTCTCGACGGCCTTCTCCCCCCTCGACGGGGGGGACACGGAAGCCAACCTTTCGCCGGCCGAGAAGCTGCGCCGCGAGCGGCAGCGAATTCGCGGGTTGGGGGTCACCGGCTACGCTTGGGCGGAGACGGTCGATCGGTTCCTGGTGCCCTCGCGCGGGGACGTGTGGGTGCAAGATGGCGTGCAGGGCGAGCCGCGCAAGGTGGTCGACGGTCACCGGCAGCCGGCCCTCGACGCTCGCTTCTCGCGCGATGGGGAGTGGATTGCCTACGTGATGGACGACGAGTTGTACGTCGTCTCGCACCGCGGAGGTGACAGCGTGCAGGTGACGGAAGGCGCGCGCGGCTGCGGCAAAACCCACGGCCTCGCAGAGTTCATTGCGCAAGAGGAGATGCAGCGGCATCACGGCTTCTGGTGGTCCGACGATGCCGAGCGGCTGGCGTTTACCGAAGTCGACGAGCGCGGCGTCACGCCGCTTCGAATCGACCACGCCGCGCGCGACGAGCGGAGCCACGAGGAGCACGCCTACCCCTTCGCGGGCAAAGCGAACGCCCAGGTTCGCCTCGGTGTGGTGAACCGCCGGGGGGGGCGCGTCGTGTGGATGGATCTGGCTGGCGCTGCGACGGATCCGACGGACTTCTACCTGGCGCGGGTGCACTGGATGCCCTCCGGGGACTTGATCGTCGAGCTGGAGAACCGCGAGCAGTCGCGACTGGATCTCTGGCGCTTCGATCCGGACACCGGCAAGGGCCGCCGCGTACTGACGGAGCAGAGCAGCAGCTGGATCAATCTGCACTCGCTCTTCGAGCCGCTGCGGGAGGGCCGCGGCGAGCTGCAGGGGGCTTTCCTGTGGGCCTCCGAGCAGAGCGGCTATCGGCACCTCGCGCTGGTTTCTGCCAGCGGCCGCACGCTCCGAGCGCTCACCGAGGGGCCGTGGATGGTCGACGAGGTCGCCTCCGTCGACGAGGCCCGAGGGCTCGTGTACTTCTTGGCCACGAAAGACGACCCGCGCGAGCGGCACCTATACCGGGTTCCGCTTGCCGGCGGCGAGGTCGAGCGGCTCACGAAACGACCCGGCTTCCACTCCGTTTCGATGGATCGCCGCGGGGAGTGGTTCGTGGACGGCTTCAGCTCGATCGAAACTCCGCCCCGGGCGATCGTCGTCTCGACGGGGAGCGGCGAGATCCGTGCGGAGCTTCCGATCGCCGTCGACCCGCGCGTCGCTCGGTTCGGCCTCGAGCCCCCTGAGCTGACGACCCTCGAGCTGCCCGGCGGGCCGCGCTTGTACGGCGCCGTCTACGCGCCCGCGGGCCCCGGGCCTTTTCCCACGGTGGTGAGCGTCTACGGGGGGCCTCACGCGCAGCGTGTCGTCAACGCGTGGCGGCTCACGGCCGACCTGCGGGCTCAGTTCCTTCGCAAGCAGGGCTACTTGGTCTTCAAGCTGGACAATCGCGGCTCGGCCCGCCGGGGACTCGAGTTCGAGGCCGCCATTCGCCACGACCTCGGCAACGTCGAGATCCAGGACCAGCGGGCGGGCGTGCAGTGGCTCGTCGAGCGCGGGCTCACCGACCCCGAGCGCGTGGCCATCTACGGGTGGAGCTACGGCGGCTACCTGGCGGCGATGGGCCTCGCACGGGCCCCCGAGACCTTCCGGACGGCGGTTGCGGGAGCGCCGGTCACGAGCTGGGACGGCTACGACACGCACTACACGGAGCGCTACATGGGCACGCCCCAGATCAATCCCCGTGGCTACGAAGCCTCCAGCGTGATGACGCACGTGGAGAAGATTCGTGGCGCGCTGCTGCTCGTGCACGGGTTGATCGACGAAAACGTGCACTTTCGCCACACGGCCCGCCTGATCCACGCGTTGATCCGCGCGGGCAAGCCGCACCGGCTCGTGCTCTTTCCCGACGAGCGCCACATGCCGCGCTCCGAGGCGGATCGCGTGTACATGGAGCGGCAGATCTGGGATTTCCTGAAGGAAACGCTGTGAGCGCCCCCCGCGCGCCGAGGCGCGGGCGAAACCTACGTCGTCGCGATCAGTAGCCCGGATTCGAAGCGAACGGGCAACGACGCTGCGCTACCGCCCGGGTAGCGAAGCGAGCGTCCGCCTCACGCTCCTTCTGCGAACGCTCGGAGTCTCCGAATCGTACGCCCCCTGCAACGCGGCTCTTCTCAGCTATTCACAGGCGAACTGACTGGAGCCGAGCTGTGCTCCCGCCCTCAACTCCAGCTGCGCCTCCGTCGCACCACCGTTGACGTCCCAGGCTCGGACTCGGTAGGTGCCCATCGCGCCATCCGGATCGCCTTCCGGCGAACGCCAGTAGTTGTAGTTCTGGCGCACGGCGTCTACCCAACGTCCGGGCTCCATCTCGATCTCCAAGCGCTGGATTTCGTATCGGTGGTTGCGAACCAGCACCTCGTTCCAGTACGGGTCGTCGGCCTTCTGGAGCTCGAACGCGACAGGGCCGGTCGTCTCGCAGGGGACGAAGTTCCAGCTGACCCCGTTGAAATCGTTGCCCGGCGCGTTGCCCGTGAGTTCGTTCCAAGCGGCGCGACTCAGGTCGATGTGCCCGGCTGTGCAGGTCGGATTTTGAACGTTGCCCATGAGGGGGCACTCATCGACGATGGTAATGGTCACCTCACGGCCTTGGTACCTCAAGTTCACGCACGCACCGCAGGAAGATGCCGTGCGATAGTCTGCGGTATTCATCGCGCCGAAGAATTCTGGGTTGGCGATGCCGTTCACACTGTCGCCGTAGCCTTCGCCTGTCCCTGGGTTGATCCCGAAACCGCACGCGACATCGCCGAACGTCTCTTGGGTACCTTGGTCGAACCAGTAAACGGTGATTCCCCCGTCATTCGTCGAGCGTAGGGCGGCGTCGTCACACTGCACGGGCGTACATTCCCCATTGCCGGAGCAGAGGTTGCCGTCGGGGCAAGCGTTGACCGCAACGCTCAGCCCTTGCTCGTCACAGATCATGCGTGTGGGGCCATCGCAGAAAGTGGTGCTGGGCTCGCACACGCGGTCGATGCAGCCGTCGATGCCGCCGATGTCCCCGCAGATGTCGCAGGGCGTATCCGTGATCGACTGCCCATTGCGTGCGCAGCGGCGCAGCACATTTCCTTCGCACCAGGTCTCATTGGGGGTGCAAGGAACGTCGGACGCGCTCCCCGGGGCCGAGGAACTTTCGTTCAAGCCGGTTGAATCGAGGCCAGTCTCAGTGGGCTCCTCGGTTGCGGACGAAGGCGTCGGGGGCCGATTGGGAGCTGCCGAGGGCATCGTCGAATTGCCGGCGGGACCAGAACTCGCCGGCGGCACGCCAGCGGGTCCAAACGAGGCCGGGAAATCCGCCTGCTCCGATTCAGCGGAGCACCCGAACGATGCTGTGCAGAGAATGGCGAGGAAGATGTGTGTTGCGCGCACGGATTGCCAGGCTACCGCCGTCGCTCGGTGCGCGGCAAGTGAGGGCTCAGGAGATCGCAGCTGCACTTGCCAGATCACGCACGCGGCGACAGGCCTGTACTGTTGGGCGAGGACCCGAAAGGCTCTAGTATGGATCGGTGACTGGACTAGATTCCAGTGGTGGCGCAGTGCTGAGGCAGCCACTCCGCCCCTGCTCCAGAGCTCGGTGGAATCGGAGTCGCGCTCGTAGGCGCCTCGGCACTGGGTTACTGGGGGCCTCAGCACTCTGGCCCGCCTCGTGGAGCAGACCGCCCCTTCAGCTGGCCGCGGACCGCAGATTGCGAGAGGATTTTCTCCGCCGCTGCAGCAGCAGCATACGACCAGGCAATCGACCTCTGATGTGACGATCGCGCGGGGGTGGCGCACGCGTTTCGAGGTCGCGCTGCACTCGAGCTGGCGAGAGACCGAGATGGCGCGCCTGAAGAGCTTGCGAGAGAACGCATTCGCCTCTTTCGACGTGCTCAGGAGCCGAAGGGAGAGGCGATTGCTTTGCTCCAGCTCGGGCATGTTCATCAGCCAAGGCAAGCGCAAGCGGCACGCGAAGCCTACACTGGCCGCGGGCGATCGGCGCGATCGGAGTCACGACCAATCACCGGTCGCGCCATTCACTAGCCCGGATTTCTCACGACCTGGTCCCGAGGGTGCGATGAGTCGTGTTCTTTCGTCCAGCTGCCGGTCGTGCGGGGCAGACAGCAAGTCTGCCTGCGCGCGCCCGACGGGAAGCTGGACTGAAAATCCAGTTCCTCCTCGCACCCTCGATCCCGTGGTCGTGAGAAACCCGGGCTAGGAAGTGGCCCGACACGAGCGCTGTTGGAGCAAGCGCGAGCCGATCGAGTCCGAGCAGCGCCTGCCGTCGTACGAGCAGCTCGCCGGCTGGGTGGTGGACGAGGGGGCTCGAGGGGCCGAGCTCACGCGGCGTCGCTGGCGGGGTGCCGGCAAATCGCCGCCTGTTCTTTGGTGGCGAGTCGAGCGCGCGCCATTTCTTGCGCGCGAGGGCCGGGCTCGTATTGCTCGATGGCTTGCGTGAGGGCTCGCAGGGCAGTGGCTCGGCTCACCCCCATCCGCCGTCTCAGGTAGGCGAGGAAGGTGCGCGGGGGCCGTGGCCGCTCTGGTTCACTCGTCGTCATGCGTACTGGGGAGAGTGCCCCAGCCGGGGAGGCTTCACCATGGGTAGGAATGCCCATGGCGAAGCAGAACGGGACGTCCGCCCGGCGCCACCGAGTCGCTCATCGATGCGTCCCGGCGGCCGCCCGAGGGGAGCGCTTCGACCGCTGCCATGCCGCCGCCCGGCGCGCTCGACCCGCACCCCCTCGCGGCCGCCCCGTCAGCGGCGCCCGGGCGCCCTGTCAGCGCAGGGCGTCGAGCGCGGCCAGGACTTGCTGGGCCGCTTCTTCGATGCGGTCGCCGGAGATCGTCAGGCGCAGGTGCTCGCCCTCGATCGGATCGAAGCGCGGGCTTTGAGCCTCGGCGTAGAAGCGGGCCGCTCGGTCGTGGCGCACCTCTTCGTCCGCCTCCACCCACACCCGCAGACGCCGGGTATCCCCCAGCGTCTGCAGCGCCGCCTCTCGTGCGGACGCGTCCGGGCAGGCAAAAGACAGCAACACCACGGCACCCAGCTCGGCCCCGCGCGAGGCCACCTCGAGCGTGCTCGCCGGAAGCCGACCCGGCTCCGCGCCATCAGCCCGAAAATGCCCGTCGCCCGGATCGACCACCATGGCCATCCGGCCGCGGTCGTAGAGCAAGCGCTCCACGGCGTATGCCAGCCGTGTCTTGCCGCTGCCGGGCAAGCCACAGAGCAGCACGACGGCGGAGCGCTGCCCCACTGCCTGTTCGCGCTCCGTCCGGCTCACCTGAGAGTGGTCCCCGAACTCACCCTGCGCGACCGACTCCGGGCTCGCCGTGGCCAGCACCATGCCCGCGCCCACCGTGTTGTTGGTGAGGGAGTCGATCAGGATGAAGGCGCCCGTGTCGCGGTTTTCGCTGTAGGGGTCGAGATACAGCGGACGGTGGCAGCGAAGCCGCAGGGTCCCGATGTCGTTCAGCTCCAACGTTTCGGCTGGCTCCTGATCGAGGGTCTCGAGGTTGGTGCGCCCGACGACCGATTCCACCGCCACCCGCACCCGCTGGGTGGTGTGCTTGAGCAGGTACGTTTTGTGTGGGTCGAGCGGCTTCTCGCTCATCCACACCACGTTGGCGCGGAATCGGCTCTCGCACACCGGTTCGTCGCCGGGGTGAACGAGCATGTCTCCGCGGCTCACGTCGACCTCATCGGTCAGCGTCAGCGTCACGCTGAGGGGACAGCGCGCCTCCTCGATGCTGCCTTCGTAGGTGTCGATGCTGGCGACGGTAGTCGCCTTGCGTGAGGGCAGGACGAGCACCTCGTCCCCGCGGCGCACGGTGCCCGAAATGATCTCACCCGCGAACCCCCGGTAGTTCAGGTGGGGACGCAGCACGAACTGGACGGGGTAGCGGAAGTTCTCGACGTTGCGATCCGCCGAGATGGGCACCGTCTCCAGGTAGGAGAGCACGGTGGGGCCGTCGTACCAGGACGTCTTGGCGCTGCGTTCGACGATGTTGTCCCCGGCGAGCGCGCTGGCGGGGATGAAGGTCACGTCCTTGAACCCGAGCCCCTGGGAAAAGCGCCGGAAATCCTTCGTGATCTCCTCGAAGATGGCGCGGTCGTAGCCCCGCAGATCCATCTTGTTGACGACCACCGCGAGGTGCGGAATCCCGAGCAACGACGCGATGTAGGCGTGGCGGCGGCTCTGCTGCAGCACTCCCAGGCGGGCGTCGATCAAGATCAACCCGACGTTTGCCGTCGAGGCTCCCGTCGCCATGTTGCGCGTGTATTGAACGTGCCCCGGCGTGTCGGCGATGATGAACTTGCGCTGCTCGGTGGAGCAATAGCGGTAGGCCACGTCGATGGTGATGCCTTGCTCACGCTCCGCCTTGAGGCCGTCGGTGAATAGAGAGAAGTCGATCTCCATCCCGCTCTGGTTGGAGGCGCGCTTCACGGCCGAGAGCTGGTCGTCGTAGACGCCCTGGGTGTCGTGCAACAGCCGACCGATCAGCGTCGACTTGCCGTCGTCGACCGAGCCCACCACGACCAGCCGCAGCAGCTCCTTTTCTTGGTGCTGCCGCAGGAAGGTCTGTACTTCATTCGTGCCGCTCGTGCTCATCAGAAGTAGCCTTCTCGCTTCTTGGTCTCCATCGAGGCGTCCTCGTCGAAATCGATCAAACGCCCGGAGCGCTCCGAATGGCGCGTCGCCAGCATCTCGCCGATGATCTCTGGCAATGTCGTCGCCGTCGATCGGTCGGCGCCGGTGAGCGGGTAGCAACCCAAGGTGCGGAAGCGGACCCCGACCATTTGCGGCTTTTCGCCGTCTTTGAGCGGCAACCGCTCGTCATCGACCATCAGGAGGGTTCCGTTGCGCTCCACGACCGGTCGCTCTTTGGCGAAATAGAGCGGCACGATGGGAATGTTTTCCAGGTGGATGTAGAGCCAGATGTCGAGCTCCGTCCAATTCGAGAGCGGGAACACGCGAATGTTCTCGCCGGGGTCGAGCTTGCCGTTGTACAGGTTCCACAGCTCAGGACGCTGATTCTTCGGGTCCCACTGGCCATCCCGATCACGAAACGAGTAGATGCGCTCCTTGGCCCGCGAGCGCTCTTCGTCTCGGCGAGCGCCCCCGAAGGCGGCGTCGTAGCCGCCGGCCGCGAGCGCCTGAAGCAGCGCCTGCGTCTTCATGATCTGCGTGTACTTGTTGCTGCCGTGGGTGAACGGACTCACGCCCTGCTCCGCACCATCGCGATTGGTGTGCACGACCAGCTCGATTCCGTTTTCCTTCGCGAACCAATCCCGGAATTCGATCATCTCGCGAAACTTCCACGTCGTATCGATGTGGAGAAAGGGGAACGGAGGAGGCGCCGGGTGAAAGGCCTTGAGCGCGAGCCGGGCCATCACCGAGGAATCCTTACCGATCGAGTACATCATCACCGGCTTCTCGAACTCGGCGGCGACTTCACGAATGATGTGAATGCTCTCGGCCTCGAGTTGCCGAAGGTGGGAAAGCCTGGTCGGGGGCAGGGAAGTCATGGGTCAGCAGGCGCTCCATAGCGCATCGGAGCAAAAAATACAGTTTTCACATCGGAGTGGGGGAAAAACAGATAAAGCTTCGAAATTGAACAGATTCTGTTCAACTCGAGAGCTCCGAAGGGGCACTGGGTAGCATGAGACCATGCAGCCGGCCGTGTGCCTCGAGGCGATCCCCGGTCCCCCGCGGGGAGTATTCAAGCACAGGGGCCGGCTCGCCCCACTCACCTCTGCAGTGCGGGCTCTGGGCCTTATCTCGACGGGGGGTCGCCCGCCGAGACGCTTTTCTCGCCGAGGGCCGACGGGATCCAGCGGCGGCCTGCCACCCGAGGCTGGGCGCGCTGGCCCCGAACCGGGAGGGGTCGACCCCTGCGGCCCGGGCCTCGTCGTCGTCGCCGCAAGGGGCGGGCAGCTGGCGGCAGCCGGCTCAGTCCGCAGCGTGGCCGGTCGTGTCGGCCTCGTGCCGAGCCATGAATTCTTTGACCGTGGTGCCGCCCAGCATTCGGTACGCGCGCTGCCGCGAGATGCCGAGCTGGGCGCAGGCCCTCGAAAGGTTTCCGCCAGATTTCGTCAGCGCCCGGCCGAGACGGGTGAGGTCGTCCTCGGGCTGCGTCGAGCGGGCGGCGCTGTGGAGCAGTTGCGCGGGAAGGAACCGCCGCTTGAGCACGGCCTCGTTCCCGTGAACGGCGAGGAGCCGACGCGCCACCAGCTCGAGCTCGCGCACATTGCCGGGCCAGCGATACAAGCAGAGGGCCTCGATCAGCTTGCCCTCGGGCTTCGGGACGGGGCCCGAGCCGTAGCAGGCGAGAAACTGCATGAAGAGCGGAGGCACGTCGGCGACGCGTTCGCGCAAAGGGGGCAAGTCGATCTCGAGGCCTCGCAGCCTCATGTAGAGATCCTCTCGGAATCGGCCTGCCTCGACTTCGCCTTCGAGCGGAGCTTGCGCGGCCGCGACCACGCGCACGTCGATGTCGATTGGGATCGATTCACCGAGTGGAACGACCTGCTGCTCCTGCAGCACGCGCAAGAGCTTGGCTTGCGTGGCGAGCGGGAGCTCGTTGATTTCATCGAGCAGCAGCGTGCCCTGGTGTGCGCGCCGAAAGTGCCCCGGCGAGCTCCGCTCCGCCCCCGTAAAGGCACCCTTGCGATAGCCGAACAGCTCGCCCTCGACGAGATTCTCGGGCAGAGCAGCGCAGTTTACCGCGCAGAAAGGTCCCTTTCGCCCACTCCAGGCGTGCAGCGTCTTCGAGGCGACCTCTTTGCCCGTGCCCGTTTCTCCGCGCAGTATCACGGGGAGGTTCGAGGTGGCTGCGCGGCGGGCCGGCTCCATCGCCAAGCGCAGGGCGGGGCCTCCCCGCAGGCCCGGACCAATCTCGGCGTATCCTTTCGGAGCGGAGCCGGGCTTGGACGTTTCGAACAGCCCCACCCAATTGCCGGCGCGCAGAATGCCCCCGGCAGCGATCGGGCATTGCGTGATCCGCTGGCCTCCGACGAACGTTCCATTCGTGCTGCCGCTATCTCTGAGCACGAACTGAGTGCCTTGTTTGAGGACCTCGGCGTGCATTCGTGAAACACCTTCGCCGTCGATGAGCACCAGGCACTTCGGATCTCTGCCGAGCCGGAAGCCCTGGAGAATGGGCACCACTGGGCGGTCCGCGTCCGGGTAGAGCCAGCGCAGCGTCAGGTGTGGCCGACCGCCGCTGACGATGTGGCTGTCTTCGGTGTTAATGGTGGGATCCAGCATGCAGTGTGATGGGAGGTCAGTCAGTCGGGGGGCATGGCTTGACGGTCGGCCGAGCGCGGCGCCAAACGCCCCTCGAAGCCCCGGGCCCCGTCGCGTCACGAATGCACATAGCCTTGCTAATACCAGGCAATTCAGGCGGCAGCCACAACATGCCCTGTCGGGTGGGCGCCGGATCCGACGGCGGTGGATTGTGCCAGCGGGCGGCGTTGGTACCGGGCCCCGCGCCCCCTTTCTCTCGGTTCCCGGCGATATGGTTCGTCCGCGGGCTCGTCGCCCGCCCTGGTTTGCTCTTTCAGCCGTGAGACGGCGGGACTCCATTGTGTCCATCGCGGCGCAAAGCTAGTTTTGCCGTCATGCTGCGCTGGGCTAGAGCGGCGATCGAGTTGATTGCCGTGACGAATCGACGCGCGAGAGCGCCGAGAGGGCAGCGCGTGACGAGCAGGCTTCCCGCAAGCCGCCCGCCCGACGAAGGGAGCCCGACGCTACCCGGGGTCGGAGGACCCGGGCGACCTGCTGGGTGCCCCAGGCCCTCGTTTCGGGCGCTGCGCCCGTCGATGCTCGCGTCGTGGGCTGTGCTGTCGTGGGCTGTGCTGTCGTCGGCTGTGGCGTCGTCGGCTGTGGCGTGCGCTGCGGCCTCGCGGGCTGCGTCGTGCGCTGCGCCGCGACCGTGCATTTCGGGGCGTTCCGTCTTCCCCGCGGGGAAGATCTGGGCGGCGCCGGCTCCGCGGGCCTGGGCTCCGCAGGGAGTCGTCGCCCGACCAATTGCCGCCGCTTCGCACGCGCGGGTCGCTCGCCCCGGCACGGCCTCGCGAGGCGGCGCCATTGCCGCAAGCCGCGCAGCTCGCCCACGGCGCAGCTCGGGCGCTGGCGTGGGGTTCAGCGAAACCGTCTGGCAACGTGCGGTCGCCCAGGCCTCGGTCGCGGTGGGCGGCGCGCCCGTTGCGCGGCGAGGCGGGGGCCCGGCGGGCGGCGCGGACCCGGCGGCGGTCGCGCCGCGAGCCGACGCAGAGCAGCCCGAAGCCGACTCGTCGGGTTCCGCAGCACGAGCCGCCGAAACCTCCGAGCAGCACCGCGACGTCGCGCGCGTATTGTTCCGCCAGGCTCGTCGCCTGCTCGGTGAGCAGCGCTTCGAAGCGGCGTGCTCCAAGTTTCGCGAGAGCCTCGCGCTGCACCGCTCCCCTGGAACCTTGCTCAACGTCGCCAACTGTTTGAGTCGCGAGGGCGATCTGTTGGCAGCCATTCACGTTTTCGAAGAGGCAGAGGTCGCGGCCGCCCAGGTGCAGGAGAGCCAACTCCGCGAGGTCTGGGTGCGCGCGGCGCGCGAGCACGCCCAGGAGCTCGAGTCGCGCCTGGCGACGGTGCGATTTGCGTTCGACGAGTCGATCGACGTGGCTCGCAGCCAGGTGGAGTTGGACGGGGTGGCTCTCGAGCCGCGCGCGGCGGTCGAGCCGCTGCGCCGCAATCCGGGGCCGCTGCGGGTGCGGATCAGCTCTCCGGGTCGGGTTCCGCTCGCGCTCGCGCTCAAGCTCGCCGAAGGAGAGCGTCGAACGGTGGCGATACCCTGGTTGCCGGCCGAGCAGAGCGGCCTCGTCGCCCCGCCGCGGCAACCTTCCGGTGCCCGCGCCACCGCGGCCGCGCCATCCCTCGCGGCGAGCGAATCCCGAGAGCTCGGTGTTCCAATTACGCTCTCCGGGCTGGGGGGGGCGCTCGTTGCCACGGGGCTGGTCTTCGGGGCTCTGGCCGTCAGCGATGCGAGCGCGCTCGATGGGGAGCGGTGTCCGGACAAGATCTGCCCGGAGGGTTACGAGCCGCTGCAGTCCGCGCGCAGCCGCGCCGTCTGGGCGAACGTGCTCGTCGGCACGGGCGCGTTGCTCGGTGCGGTCGGGGTCACGTGGTGGGTGATCGAGGGCACTCGCGAGCGCCCGCGAGTGGGCTTTCAGGCCGGGTGTGGCGCGGGGCGGGGCTGCGGATTCGCTCTCGACGGGCGCTTCTGAGACCCGGTGCGCGCGCCGGCGGCTCCTCCCAGCGGCCCTCGGCCTTGGCGCCCCCGCCCGCAGGGCCTGCCGGCGCCCGGCCACTCATTGGCCCCGGGCTCCGCACCCATCGTGCCTCGCCAGACGGAGGGTCCGTGCTTGGAGGGTGGACGGTGCCCGTCGCGCCCTGCTTCAGTGCACGTCGAACGGGTCGATTGGCGGCTTGATGGCTTTCGGCGGGCTCGCCACCTGCTTCGAGCGGGCCCTGAGATGGGTTCGCCGGGAGGGCTTCGGCGCGTGTTTCTCGCGATGGGGCCGCCGTTTTTTTGCCGCCGGGCGAGCCGCAGCCCCGTGCGGGAGCGCTGGCTCGCCCGCGCTCGCCGTGGCCTTGCCCGCCGGCGCCCTGGCTTCGCCCGCCGGCGCCCTGGCTTCGTCGCCCGCGGGCATGGCCACCGCCGAGGGCCTTCGCCCCCCGCTCTCCGGCATTGGATCGCGCGGGCGCGGCCGGGCCTCGGGATCCAGGCCGGGGCGCGCCGGTCGAAGTGACGCGCGCACCTCGACGTGCCGGCCGGGCTGGTTGGGCGGGGAATCCCGCCGGGGCGGAGCGGCTGCCACCGAGGGTTCCCCCACGGCGGCGGGGCGCAGCAAGATCGAGCCGCCTGCGACGAGGGAGCCCACGGCTAGTGCAACCACCAGCCACGAGGCCACGAGGGGGCGGTGCGAGGGCGGCGGCACGGAGACGGTGGTGCCGATCCTCGTCGTGTTCGACAGGCTCGGCGAGCCCAAGCCCCCCCCCGGCGACCCATACCCCCGCCGCGGCGCACCCGCCTCGGACGGCCTGGGACCCTGCACGGAGCTGGCCGCGTGCCGTGGGCTGCTCGGTGGCCCCTGGGATTGCACGCCCTCGGCCGGGACCGAGGAATCCGGGCCATTCAGCGTCGCGTCGAGCCCGGCCGGTGGCGGGGTCTCGTGCAGGGGATTGTTCGCGAGCGCCTGCAGCCCCTTGGCCATCTCCAGGGCCGACTGAAAGCGCCGTTCTGGCTTCACTTCGGTGGCGCGAAAGAACCACTGATCGAAGCCCTCCGGGACCGCGCTCAGGGTCGAAGGTTTCGCGGTGCGCCCGAGCGAGATTTGCATCGCCAGCCCGGATAGGGTGTCCTCCGCGAAGGGCCGCCTTCCCGTGAGGCACTCGCAGGCGATGATCGCCAAGCTCCAGAGGTCCGTGCGGTGATCGAGGTTGCTCGCGCCGTTCACCTGCTCCGGGCTCATGTAGTACGGCGTGCCCACCATGCTTCCGGTGACCGTCGCGACGTCTCCGAGGCTGGACTTGGCGATCCCGAAATCCAGCAGCTTCACCAGCTCGGCATCCTCGTTGCGAACCAGAAAGATGTTGGCCGGCTTGAGGTCGCGGTGCACGATTCCGTGGGAATGCGCGTTGGTGAGCGCGCGCGATATCTGAGTGACCCAGTCTGCACACACGCTCGCGTTGACGGGGCCATCGGCCAGTCGACTGGACAGGCTTTCCCCCTGGAGTAACTCCATGACGATGTAGGGAGCGTTCGTTTCCTCGTCGACCCCGTAGTCGAGCACTTGCACGACGTGGGGGCTGGTGAGCGTCGCCGCGGCGCGCGCCTCGCAGCCGAAGCGCTCGGCACTGCTGCGTTTTTGCGCCGCGTCGGCGTGCATCACTTTGATCGCCACCGAGGACCCTAGGTCGAGGCGCTCACCGTGCCAGACGGCCCCCATGCCCCCCTGCCCGATCCTTTTGATTAGGCGGTATTTCCCGCCTAGGACGTCTCCCTCGCCGACCATGTGTCAGAACCCTATTATCAAATTCGGCGCAGGCAAGCGGTTGGCGCCACGGCACGGCTGGACGACCGCGGGTGGCAGGCCAAATCGGCTCAGGAAGAGCCGCGCGAGCCGGCCCCACCGCGGGAGTCCCCACCGCGGGGCTCCAGGGTCCCGACGCCCCGCAGCTCCCGGACGCCGACCCCGAAGCGGTCGTGCAGCAGCCGGCACAGGTGCTGGGCGCTGCCGAAGCCCACCTCGGGGGCGATGGCCTTGAGCGGAAGCGCCGTGGAGCGGATCAAATCCTTGGCTCGCTCCAGCCGCAGCGCGCGGAGGTGCTCCATCGGCGTGTGGCCGGCCACGTCCTTGTAGACGCGGCAGAAGTAGTAGCGGCTCATGCCGATGTTGCTCGCGAGATCTTCCAGCGTAATCGGCTCCCCCAAGTGACGAAGCATGTACGTGCGAGTCTTCTCTTCGATGCGGCTGGCGGCGACCACGCTCAGCCGTAGGTACTCCGAGAGCAGTGCGGACAAGAGCCCTTGCCGGTAGCTCTGCACGTTCGGGAACTGCGCGTCTCGCTCCGAGACCAGCCACGAGGCGATCTCGTGCAGGCGCCCACAGGTGTCTTGCACCTTCGCTGGCAGCTCGGCAGAGAGCCCGCTCCAACGGAAGCGCACCCGCAGCCGATGCAGCTCCACTTCGCCCGCGTTGAACTCACGCCGCTGCATGCCTGCTCGCATGACGATGGCCTCGACCGGGCCGGCGTCGCTCTGCGCTCCGTCGACCTCGGTACCCTGGCGACCGCGAACGATGACCGTCATCTCGTGGCAGGGCAGCTGCTCGACGGTGCCCTGCCAATCGGCACCCAGTTGATTCTCTTCGACGCTCACCAGCGCGGGATGATCCAGTGTCGTCGTCGCTGCCACTTGCGGTGCCGGTGTGGTGGGCCGCGCGGTGGCGATCTGAGGCCCCTGCGCCGCGGGGGCCGCCGCAACCTGGCTCACTTCCGCTCGCGGGGCCACTGCGCCATTGGGGCTCGCGTGGTGATTCGAGGAGCCGTTGGAGCTCGAGTGATGGTTTGCCATCGGGCTCGGTTGTGGCTGGATGGGCGCCGCCTGCGTCCTATGTGGTTGCGTCCCATGTGGTTGCGTCCCAGGTGAGGGCGCTGCTGGTGGGCCCTGCTCTCGCGGCCGCGTCTCGAGTGGTTCGGCCGCGTGCGTCGACGAGGCTGCTTGAGTCGCCGCTGGGAGCGTATGTCGTACGCCGCTCTCCGGCGCGACGGATTCCGCGCTCCGGACGGGTCCGTGCACCGCGTGCAGCCCGTGGCCGCTGTTCATGTCCTTGATCGCAGGATTGGTCATTCGGGCTCCTCCTTGACTGGCAGTGTGGGCACTTGCGCCTCGGGGACTCACGCGCTGTGGTGTCCACGACTTAGCCAGCACGATAACTCAAGAAGTGGCTCGGATGCCTGAGGCCCAACCTCGACGCGCCGTGCCGTCCGCCCGCGAAGGCGTTTCCAGAGCACGGTTGCTGGCGCTCGGTCGAGCGCGCGCCGCCCCCTGCGAACGGCATCGCTTAGGGTGCTTCTTTCGGGTGACCCTGCATGCTGGGGGCCGCGCGCGGGTTCCCTCGGACCACCGCAACTTGTTGAGAACCGGGCGTGATTTGGCCGATCCGGGTTGCGGTCGTACCGGCCGGCTCGACATCCCCGACGCGCCGCTGCAACTGCGAAAATCGTGCGGCTCCGAAATCCGTCCGATGCGTTTCTCGCGCGCCGATATCGCTTGAGCTTCAAAAATCTTTCTCACAATCGCGAGCAACTTTCCTGGAATAGGCCGTCTCTTGCAGGTGCCGAGAGCGAAAATTTCCTTCCACCCTGTGTTTCGATAGGTTCCCGACGGGCCTCCAAGCCCTCGTGCGCGCCACCAGATCGCGCACTCTCGTCGCTCTTTCCGTGCTGTGGAGCGCGCTAGATCGCAGGCGCGCTCGGGGCGATCGCGGAGCAGCGATGCCTCTTGCGATCGCTTGCTCTCGACTCGCGCGGAGCGAGGGCAACGGACGCCAAGCCTTCGTCAGACGAGTGGCCGCCCGCTGGCTCCAACGCTACGTTCGGAGTGGTTCGAATTGCCCGGTCCGCGCGCGCCGAGCCCGATGGCGCCAAGTCGTCGGCGCGGGCCCTACGGGGCTCTCCGCCAAGCCTTCTGGATGTTTCCTCGGTGAAGCGTCACCGCGCTCGGGCAGGCTTTCGTGGCAGGAAGACGTTCAGGTGAAACCCGCAGCGAAGAGGGACGCGGTCAGCAGTGACCGCAAATCGTCGAAACCGGACGTCGCCACTCGCCTGCGGCGGTGTTCGATGGTTGCGAATTCGTGCAAGGCAGACACCGGCTACCGAGGGCGGGAGCACGTGAGCAGCTTTTGGAGCAGCAAGCCGCAACCAGGCGGGCCTGTTGGAGAATTGTTTTTGAAGCGGAGCATTCGATGATGCGATTGGCCATTGGTGAGCTTTGTCGTTCCACGTCCATGCGCTGGATTGCGCGACGCCTTGGCCTGCTTTCGATATGTGCATCGGCCTGCTCGGCAGGCGGCGGCGGGGAGGCCCAGCGGATCGCATCCGACGGCGAGGCGCCGATCACGTCGACGGACTCTCGACCCTTTGGCGAAACGTTTTTGCCCCCTTCCGTCGACTTCGGACCGGGCGTTTCGGGGCCGAGTGTGGATGGTGAATTCACGGGCATCCCGGGCTGTGAAGTCTGTGATGACCTGCCGGCGGAGCCGATCTTCGAGGATGGTTTAGGGGTCGAGCTCCAGAGCGCGTTTGCCCAGGCGCCCAGTGGTGGCGCCGGCCCGTGCATCGTCGAGCCGCGCGACGGCATGCTGATTCCCGCCAACATGTTGCGTCCACGCGTCCACGCGCCCGGGGCCTCGGGGGTTTTGCAGATCACCATTTCGGCCGAGCGCGAGCGCAATGATCTCATCGTCTACACGCGATCGAACCCCTGGTTGATTCCGCCCAGCGTATGGAACGGGTTGCGCAGCAACGTGTTCGACGAAGACATCGTCGTGACGGTGCGCAATCTCGGCAGCGGCGGCGGCGCGCCGACCGAGAGCCGTGTCGCGTTCCGCATCGCGCCCGTGCAGGCCGGCGGCAGCATGGTCTACTGGGGCGCCACGACGGAGCAACCCGGCCTCGAAACGACTCGCTTGCTGGGATTCGGCGTCGGCGAGGAGGCCGTCGTCACGGCGCTGCGCCCGCTCGACGTCGAGGAAACGATGCTCGGCGACAACGGGGAAATCAAGCGGGAGGAGTACGGGGCACCGCGCGGCCAGGCGCGGTGTGTCGGCTGTCACACGTCGACCGGTGACGGCGAAGCGGTCATCACGGGCGACCACTGGCCGTGGAACTTGGCCGTAACCGACATCACCCAGGGGGCGGGCGGTCGCCCACCGTACGTCACCCCCATGGGGGCGCTGCTCATGCAGATGCCTTGGCTCGGCGTGTCCACCACGTCGCGCGACCACTGGGCCCGCGGCCGCCGCGTGCTCGTCACGTCGGCGGGCCCGCGCCCGGCCATGGAAGGCGGCTTCGTTCCGAGCGCCGACAGCCCCGAGCGCGACATGGGCTTTGGCCAGAGCCAGAACCAGACCGGTCGAGACGGCCTGATCTGGATCGACATGGAGGCAGCCGGGTCCCCGCCCGAGCTCACCGAGGAGCAGCTCAACGAAGCCGTGGGGGCGGCGATGGTGGCAGCGCGCGGGCAGGGGTGGGGGGTCATCGAGCGCCGCGGCGATCCGCGCGGAGCCGTCACGCCGGATTGGAGCCACGACGGGGAGCGGATCGCGTACACATCGACCGACAGCACCTCCGACGGGCGCGTCGGCGACAACGCCAACACCGTGGACATCCATACGGTTGCCTTTGCGGACGGCTCGGGCGGTGAGGCCGTGCCGTTGCCCGGTGCCAGTGAGCCGGGTGTCGCGGAGTACTACCCAGATTTCTCCGCCGACGATCGCTACATCGCCTTCAATTGAGTGCAAAACGGCACCGGTCGCATCTATTACCACCCCCAGGGCGAGATCTACGTGGTGCCGTCCGCGGGGGGCAGCCCGGTGCGACTCGCGGCCAACGATCCGCCGGCGTGCACCGGCGAGGTCAGCCCCGGCGTAACGAACAGCTGGCCCAAGTGGTCTCCAACGGTTCGCACGGGCCCCGAAGGCACACCGCACGAGGGCAAGCGCTACTACTTCCTGCTCTTCTCTTCGGCGCGTCGCTCGCCCTTCCGGCTCGGGCAGGGCCCCGCCTCTCAGCTGTATTTGACGACTCTCGTCGAGTTGCCCGGTGGCGAGTTGCGCAGCTATCTGGCCATGTATCTCTGGAATCAGAGCTTCGAGATCACGGGCGAGGCCGCGGACGGCACGGCCATCGTGACCCCGCTTCAGACCAGCAACTTGACGCCGGCATTCGATGAATTCGTGATCCCTCCGAGGCCGCCCGCGGTGCTGCGCTGACCGGACCTGGGCGAGTGCGCGGGGCGTCGGCGGCGCGTGGCCGCCCCGTGTCGGCCGGGTATGCGGCCGACGTCCGTGCGACCCGGTGCAATCCTCAGTCGCTGAAGCAGCTCCCGCAGCTGCTGCAGCTCGAGCAGCTGCTGGTCGGCTCCGCGCCTTCGAAAGAAGACTCGCCGCCGCTGAGCCAGCTGCTGCCGTCCTCGCCGCCGCTGAGCCCCGCGGACTGGAAATCGTCGCTCATGGCGTGGTCGCCGTAGTAGGCATCCACACCCGTGTCGGGAGGTGAGAAAGGCTCGTCGGGGCTCAGGGCGGATGTGCTGCCGGCGTCGAAGCCGTCGCCGTTCACGTCGAACATGCTGGCGCCGGCCTCGTCCACCACCGTCACGTCGTGCACGTGGATGTGGTGGCTGTGGCACATCGAGGACCACAAGAACGAGTAGGCGAAGAAGTCGGCCATGGCGGGGTAGCCGTAGTACATCGGCTCGTAGACGACCGTCTGCCCCGCTGGGGCGGTGCGCCCGCGATGGAGCGCCGCGGCCGGGTCGATGCCCGCCCGGGGGCGAACCATCTTCCAGGTGAGCTCCGTCTTCAGGTCGGTGATCGGCAGCGAGCGGCGAATGCCGTGTGCGAGGTTTTCGAGGAACGCCTCGAAGACCCCCTGCAGCCGGCGCGTGAACGCCTCGTACGTCTGCTGGCTCTCGAAGATGGGCTCCAGCCGGGCCCGCGACGCCTCGGCGCTCTCCCCCGGCGTGGCGCGCAGCTCCGAGGGCGCCGCGTTGACGACTAGGCGGATCGGGTACTCGCCCACCGGGTGCAGTCGACGGATGTCGACCTCGATCAGGTACTGCAAGCCGCACTCCTCGTGCTCGAGGACGAGGCGCAGATTCTCGAAGACCTCCGACTCGATGGGGTCGACCTCGTCCGCGAAGGCCTGCATGGCCTGGGCCATGTCATCCGACTTGCCCTCTTCGTCGAGATAGATGTCGAACTCGTCCTTGGCCAGGTGCACGACGTCGGTGATGCGCAGACGACGCAAGGCTCGATTGATTTGCTGCAAGATGGCGATTGCCGTGAAGGTTTCCTCCTCCTCTCGAGGAGAAGAAAGGCCCGCGGTGAGAAAATGCAGGAGCCGTGCGAACGCCCGCGTCGGCTTGACGCGCTGAACGCGGGTCTCCTTCGAAGGATCGATGTCGATGGTTCCACTCAAGTACACTGAATTGCCTCCCGGTCACGCCGAGTCGCACGCACCGCACGGCGCTTCGTCGCACAGCGCCTCGTGTCGTGTGATCCCCCACAGGTCAGAAGAGGGCTCGCCGTAGTAGTGGCGGTACAAGCTCAGCGTTCGGCGCAGCGCGCTGCCGCCGAACGGATCGGCGCTGGGGTTGTGGTGCACGAACCGCCCGAAAGCCACGCGGCACGTCTCTTGGTACAGCTTGGTGAAGAGGATCAGCTCGTGCCAACAGCGATCGACCAGCTCCGAGGGCGTCAAGGGCCGGGGGTCGAAGGCGCACAGGTGAAGAAATCGAAGGAGCTCGGTCAAGCTGCGGTTGGCCAGGGTGCCGCTCGGCTCCGAAGGGCTCGGGCAGTGGCCCGCGGCCTTCAGCGCCATCTCGACACGCACTCGCAAAAGGGGGTGGGCTCTCAGCAGCGTGTCGGCCAGCTGCCAGTGGTCGATGGATCGGGGGCGCGGCTTCACGGCGGATGACTGTAGCGCGCCGTTGGTTTAGAAGCGACCGCTCGCCGTCACTCCGCAGAAGAGTGGCCCGCACTCCGTGAGCAGTCGTGCGGTCGCCGAGGAGGTGGTCGCGCCATCCCCCGATGCCATCCACCCCAGGTCTCGGCCCATCAGAACGCCACCGGCGATCAGTAGGCCCGTGCCGAAGCCCAGGAGTGTCAGCGAGGCGCTTTGTTTGGCATCGACTTCGCCGGAGGCTTTGGCTCTCGCCTCGCTGCTTTCGGCCGAGCGCGAGCGCTCGGCCGAGTCCGCTCTCGACATCTCGAAGAAGACGCCGCCCAGCACGGCGGCGCTTCCCACGCCGAGCAGACTCCAAGTCAGCGGCGTCAGGCGCCGCACCGGCCCCCCCTCGGGCTCGGCGGGCTCGCTCGCGAGCGTCAGCTCCAGCTCCCGGGAGCTCTCGGGCTCGATGCGTACGGCGCGCTCCTGCGGGGCATGGCCCTCGAGGCGAACCATCAGTTGGTGGACCCCCGGAGTGAGGGTCTCGGCGAACGGCGTCGTGCCCCGCGGCTCCCCGTCGACGATCACGACGGCCCCGCTCGGCTCCGAGTACACCCGCAGCTGTTGAACTCCGGCGCGCAGAAGGTGCCTTTCCATGCGCTCGATTCGTACGACGACGTCTGCTCGACCCTCTACGTCCGGCAAGGCGCGCAGCAGGGCGCGATAGTGGGTGAGGGCGTTGCCGGCGTCTCCCAAATCTTCGTAGGCCAAACCGATGTTGTAGGCCAGCTTCGGGCTGGGCCACACGCGGGCGGCTCGCTTGAAGAAGAGGATCGCGTCCGAGCTTCGGCCCTCCGCGTACGCGCGGGCTCCCTGCTCGTAGAGCTGCCGGGCCCGCTGCTCGGCGCCCAACGGCGGTGGGGGCGGCTCCGGGGTGACGGGCTCCGCCGCGGCCTTCGGCGAGGTCGGATCTTCTTCGGTGGCGACCGCGGGCTCTTCTGCCGCGCTGAGCTCGGGCGCGGCGGGATGCTTTTCGTCAATGCCGCCCCAGGCGGGCGTCGTCAGCGTCACGGTAGCCAGAATCCACGCCAGGCGTCGCATCTTCAAAACGGATCCATCAGGCGTTCGCGGCGCCGCTTGCGCGCCCGGCCGGGGGCATCGGGGCGCTTCTTGCGCGCCTTCGCTCGCTTGCTCTTCGAGGACCCCGACTTGGCCGGGGGGCTTTCGTCGCCGCCCTGAGACTTCTCGTCACTGCCGCCTTCACCGGCCGACGAGGGCTCCGGATCGCCCTCTTGCGCCTCCCCGGCGAGCGACTCTTCGGGCTCTGCCTCGCCCTCCGCGCCTGGCGTGGCGCCCTCCGCGTCGACCTCGTCCAAGTCGATCGCCTCGCCGAGCTCCCCGTCGCCCGGCTGCGAGGGGCGCCGTTCGACTCCACCCACCTCGACGACGACCGTCGGCGGCGGCGCGGGAGCGGCCAGGGCTCGCGCGGCTTGCGGCTCGGCGCCGCCCGGGGGCTTTTCGCCACCCAGTGCGGCCCACAACACGAGGGTCACCACGAGCGCAGAAACCCCCGCCGTGATTTGAACGCGGCGATTCTTGGCCAGGTCGAGCAGCTGTTGCGGGTCGAGGGCTAGGCCCAGAAAGCGGATTGAGCGACGGCTGGAAGCCGGCTCCGGCGGGGGTGGGGCGCCCGGGCTCAGGCGGGCCCCCTTCCTGGCGGCGGCGGGCCCTCGGGTTGCGAGGGCGGGGTTGCTGCTCGAGGTGCCCAGGGGCGGAGCGATCAGGCTGGCGCGTACCGGGGGCAGGGTGCTCGAGAGGAAGCTGCGGGGCGATTCTCGGAACCAACCGGCTTCGAGCGAGGCGCCGGTGATGTCCTCGCTGATCTTGTTCTGGAGCAGCCAGCTCGCAATGGCTTGCCCGAGCTCCCGCATGGTTTGAAAGCGCTTCTGCGGACTCTTGGCCAAGCCTTTGAGGAAAATGCCCCACAGGCTTTCGTCTCCCAGGCCGAGGCTGGGCAGACTCTTGGGGGTCGTCTTGGTGGCGGCGGCGAACACCTCGGCGCGCGTGTCCCCGAGGAAGGGAGGCTGACCCGTGACGATCTCGTAGAGCACGACGCTGATCGCCCAGATGTCCGTTCGCTCGTCGACCTCCTCGCCCCGTGCTTGCTCGGGCGACATGTACAGCGGGCTCCCGAGCACCGACCCCGCGCTCGTCAGCCGCAGGCTCTGCATGTCCTTCAGCTTGGCGATGCCGAAGTCCAGCAGCTTCGGCTGGATGCGCCCGTCCTCCGTTTTGGTGAGGAAGATGTTCTCTGGTTTGAGATCCCGGTGCACGATCCCGTGGTGGTGCGCCACCTCGAGCGCTCGAATCACGGGCAGTATCATCCGGAGCGCCCGTGGCGCGCTGGCGCGCTCCTTGCGGCGAATTGCGTTCGCCAGGTCCTCTCCTCGCAGCATTTCCATCACCAGAAAGGGATCTCCGTGATGGGTCTTGCCGAAGTCGAACACGCGCACGATGGCGGGGTCGGCGAGTCGCGCGGCGGCCTGTGCCTCGTGCAGGAGGCGGTCGGTGTTCTCGCGGCTCTCCGCCTCGGAGCGGATCAACTTCACCGCGCGCTGAACGCCGAGCGTTTCGTTGCTGGCCCTCCACACCTCGCCCATGCCTCCTCGGCCGAGCAAGGCCTCGAGTCGGTACTTGCCCCCGATGGTGTCGCCGACGGTGTAGTGGCGGCGAGAGCCGGGCGAGGCGGGAGCAGCGGGAGCGGCGGACGGACTGGAGGGGGGGGCCGAGGCGTCGGGCAACTCGTCGGGAGGTGGGCCGCACATGCGAGTCGCAGAGATCTCGGGCTGTCGCCGCTTGTCGCTGGGGTGACGAGTTACCATTCCGTTTTGGTGCCGAGCCCCCGAGCGATTTCAGGGCCGATGAGAGGACGCGGGACGTAGGTCCAGAACGGCGCGAAACCACACTCGCTTGACCCGCGTTTGTGGGGACGGTCGGCGCGGGCAGCCGAGCGCTCTCCGAGCCGTGTTGCGCGGGGCGGGCACCGAGGTGGGCTCTCGCCCGGCCGGTTCCGCTTCGGGTCAGCGGCTGGGAGCTGCCGAGGCGCCTACGGGCTCCGGCAGCAGAACCCCTGGGTTCATGAAGCCCGTCGGATCCAATGAGTGTTTCACCGATCGGAGGAGGGCGAGCCCCGTGGGTCCCAGCTCCGCTTCGAGCCAGTCGCGCCGGACCCTACCGATGCCGTGGTGGTGTGCAATGGTCCCCCCCGCGCCCAGCGTTGCCTCCATGACGGCGCTCCAGCACTGCTCGTATGCACCCCGCAGCGTGCTTTCCCCTTGGGGCTGCACCGCGAAGCTGAAGTAGAGATTCAGCCCGTTGCGGTAGGCGTGGGAGCTGTGGGCCGAGCCGTTCCAGATGCCCGGCACCCGGGATAGGGCCGCCACGGCGCGCTCGTACACCTGGGTGATTTGGTCGAAAGCGGCGGCTACCTCGATGGTGTCCACGATGATTCCACGCTCGAGAAAGCTCTTGAAGGTGGGCACGTGATTGCGCTTCTCGAGCCACGATTCGGTCGCCTCGGCGGGCGCCACGGAGCCATCGCATTGCAGGGCGATGGCTGCCAGCGCGGCGCTTTCGGCCTCGACCCGGGCCGCCGGCCCCTCGTGCACGGCGAGCAGGAGACAGCGGCCTTCTCGCCGGTATTTGGCGAACAGGCGCCCCACCTCCGGCGGATCGTACTGCCGGAGCACGACGGGGGCCCACCCGGCTTGCAGAATTTGCCGCTGCGCCTCGAAGCCGGCGGCCATGGTCGGGAGGTGGTAGGCGGCCAGCGCGCGCTTCTCCGGCTCTCGCCGCAGCGAGAGGGTCACGTCCGTGATCACGCCGAGGCACCCCTCGCTGCCCAGAAAAAGCTGCCGCAGGTCCGGCCCGGCGGATGCACGGGGGGATTTGCCGAGCCGCGCGACCGTTCCGTTGGGAAGCACCACTTCGAGTTGCAGCAACATGTCCTCGATGTTGCCGTACCCGGTCGAGAGCTGGCCGGCGGCGCGGGTCGCGACCCAGCCGCCGACCGAAGAGAGCTCGATCGACTGTGGAAAATGGCCGATTGTGAGCCCTCTTTGGGCCACTACGCGTTCGGCCTCGCTGCCTCGGAGCCCGGCGCCGAAGCGGGCCGTCAGGTTCGTCTCGTTGATTTCGTGCACCGCATCCAGGCCGCTGAGGTCGAGTTGCACCGCCCCTTTCCGTGCGCGCACCCCCCCACACACGCCGCTTCGCAGGCCCACCGGGGTCAGCGGAGTGCCACTTTCACGGCAAGCGTTCACCACGGCCACCACCTGCGGTACGTCGGTGGGAAACGCGATGCAGGCGGCCCGAGGGACTTCCGCTCCCTCCAGGTCGTCCAGGTCGCTGAGCACCCAGCGATCGTGCCACTGCTCGCGCGGAGCTCGATCCGCCGGGGTGACCCGCCCCGGGCCCAATGCGGCCTGCAGCTCCGAAACGATGTCCCCTGCCGTCATGCTCCTACCCTCGCAGACTTTTCCATAGCGACAAAGCGGCCGGGCGGGAGCTACAAAAAAGGGGACGATGCCTATCCTACCCGTCGTTCCCTCCGCGCGCGCCGGGTCGGCTGAGCGCACAGTGGCCCACGCTCCTGCGCGACATTTCGCGCCGACTGGCCGTTGCTCGAAGGCAGCCGAGCGGTTAGCTCCCCGTTCCCACTTTCGAAAAAGGTATGGGACCCAAGCGCCAGACAAAAGCCGTGAGCGTACTCGTGTCGCAAGAGCCGCTCGCCGTCCGCCCTTCGCCGAAGGGGCCGATGAGGAGTCGGTGCGCACTCTGCCGCCCGCTCGCGCCGGGCGCGCAGCGCAACGCTCGCGGCGACCAACCGACGACCAAACCTAGATGACGAACAGTGCCGTACCAGCCGCGCGGCGGCGACCTTCACGCCGTGGGGCTCTCGGCCAGAGGTCGGCCCGTCGCCTCGGCTCCGCTCTCGACCGCGCTCGGGGGGGACGCCAGGAGCCCACGCGATGTTCGAAAAGAAGCCGCTGCCGATGAAGAGACGCGCTCGCCGAGAAAGGTCGCATGGCGCGAGCCTGCGCGACGCAATGCCGGGGGGCAGCTGCAAGGCGCCGGCTCCCGCTCGCGGGCCGCTGCGAAGGCTGCTGGCGCTCACGTGGCAGTATCGTGGGTCGTGCCTTTCGGTGCTCGGGCTGCAGGTGGTCATCGTGGGGTTGGCGCTCGTCGGTGTCGGCTTGAGCGGCCTGTGTGTGGATTTGGTGCGCAGCGCCCTCGACCCGAGCGCCCCGCCGCCGCGCGTGCCCCTCGGAATCGCCTGGCCGGCAGACGCCGACCCCCGGCGCAGCCTCCTCGCGATCGCGGCCTTGGTGCTGCTGACGGGAACCCTGCACGCCGCCCTGAGCCGCCTCTACGGGCTCTCGCTCGGTCGCGTGTTGCACCTGCGGTTGGTGCCGGAGCTGAGGGCGCAGGTCTTTGCCAAGCTCCAGCGCTTGGGCCTGCCCTTCTACCAAAAGAACTCGGCCGCCTCGGTGATCAACCGCGTCACCAGCGACGTGCAAGCGACGCGCTCCTTCGTCGACGGGGTGATGGTGGAGGGCGGTGTGGTGCTGGCCACCTCGGTTGCCTACGCGGGCTATCTGCTGCACACGCACGCGCCGCTGGCGCTCGCGTGCCTGCTGCCCGCGCCGCTGCTTTGGGTTTCGACTAGGCGGTTCGCGCGCTGGGCCGCACCGGCGTACGGGCGCGGCCGTGAGCTGTCCGACGCGGTCGTGCTCGAGCTCGGCGAAGGCCTGCGCGGCATGGAGGTGACACGAGGGTTCGGTCGCGAGCAGCAAGCCCTCGAGCGCTTCTCGTCGAAGAGCCACGCGGTGGTGGAGCACCAGGCGAAGGTCTTCGTGAGGGCCAGCTGGTTCACGGCCGGGGTCTTCGTCATCTCGCGGTCGAGCCTCGTGATTCTCCTGGGCTACGGCGGGTGGCTGGTTGCCGAGGGCGGAATCAGTGTGGGGGAGCTGGTCGTGTTCGCCGGGCTGCTCACGCAGTTCTCGGCCCAGGTGTCGGCGATGGCGCAAGTCGTCAACACCTTGCAGCAGAGCCTGGCCGCCGCGCGTCGCGTGTTCGAGGTGCTCGACGCGGAGGTCGAGATCGACTCCCCCGGCGAGGCTTCGACCTTGGGCGAACACCCGCTGGGACCGTGCCGCGGCGCTCTGGAGCTCTCGGAGGTCTCGTACCGCTACGAGCAAGGGGCCGTCGCCCTCGAAAGGGTCAGCTTGCGGGTGGCCCCGGGCGAGTGCTTGGGGATCACCGGGCCCACCGGGGGCGGCAAGAGCACGCTTTGCCAGCTGGTGGCTCGCCTGCTCGACCCGACGGAGGGCCGCATCCTGGTCGACGGCCACGATTTGCGCGAGCTCTCGCTCGCTTCCGTGCGGCGCAGCGTGGGCGTCGTCTTTCAAGACACGCTGTTGTTTCGGGCTGCAGTCGGCGAAAACATCGCGTTTGGAAACCCGGCGGCGAGCTCCACGGCCATCGCTTGGGCCGCGCAAGTCGCCGGCGCCCACGAGTTCATCGGCAAGCTGCCGCTCGGCTACGAGACCCCCCTCTCGGAAGACGGCGTGAACCTGTCGGGCGGGCAGCGGCAGCGGTTGGCGCTGGCGCGAGCGGTGCTCTGCGAGCCCGCCATTTTGGTCCTGGACGATCCCACGGCGGCCCTCGACGCACACACGGAGCGGGAAGTGCTCACGGCCGTGCGGCGGGCGACGCGCGGCCGGACGACCCTGCTGGTCTCCAGCCGGCTGTCGGCGCTGCGCTTCGCCGATCGCGTCGTGTGCCTCGAGCGGGGTCGCATCACGCACGAGGGAAGCCCGCGCGACCTGGCCGAGCGCCTCTCCGACCTCGGAGCGCTCGACGGGGGACCGCACGCCCGGCGAGCCGCTCCCATGGCGGGGTCGAGGTCGACGGCATGACGGTCGTGGGCCCGGAGCGCCAGCCGCTCCGCTTCGCCATCATCCGGCGGCTTTTCGCGCTCTCGAAGCCGCACGCCCGGCTGCGAAACGCGCTGCTCGCGCTCGTCCTGCTGCGCGCCGTGCAGCTGCCGGGGCTGGCCTGGATCACGGCCCGGGTGATCGCGGGTCCGGTCGCGCAGCGCGACCTCTCGGGCCTCGTCTGGGGCGGGGT
Organism: Polyangiaceae bacterium; assembly: GCA_050299315.1. Classification (GTDB taxonomy): domain Bacteria; phylum Myxococcota_A; class Polyangia; order Polyangiales; family Polyangiaceae; genus SZUA-265. The sequence continues at coordinate 110,326 of JBNKVS010000027.1, read as the reverse complement.
GGGGCTCGCGGCGTGGGTGGGCTGCACGGCGGTGGTGCTCTCCTACCGGGCGAGGCTCGCGCTCTTGCTGGGCGAGCGTGTCGTCTCCGATCTGCGCTGCGCGCTCTACCGGCGCTTGCTCGAGCTGCCGCTGAGCGAGGTTCGATCGGCGCAGATGGGGCGCCTCATCAATCGCGTCGTTCACGACACGGACGCGGTGCGCGCGGGCGTGCAAGACGTGTTCTTCGTCTCCGCCGTGCAGCTGGGCAGCCTGGCGATCGCCACTGGCTTGATGCTGCTGTACGACCCGCTGCTCTGGCTGGTCATCGCATTGATGGCGCCTGGCCTGTGGGCGCTGACGCATCGCTACCAGCGCAAGAGCTCGATAGCCTGCCGCAATCGCTCGGAGAGCTTCGCCCGGGTGACGGCGTCGCTCGCCGAATCCGTCAGCGGGATCCGGGAGATTCAGAGCTTCGGTCGGGAAGCGCACGGGGCGCAGCGCTTCCAGCGGCTGATTCACGAGCACGCCGAGACGAACATGGCCGCGCTGCGCCTGTCGGTTTCGTTTCAGCCCTTGCTCAACCTCGCAGGTCAGCTGCTGCTCGCCCTCGTGTTGGCCATCGGAGGCTACCGAGTTCTCATCGGCAGCACCTCGCTCGAGGCCCTGATCCAGTTCTTGTTCCTCTCCAACCTGGTGTTGGCGGCGATCCCGATTCTCGGCAAGCAATACGATCAGGCCCTGGCCGCAATGGCGGGCGCGGAACGGGTGTTTCGCGTTCTCGACGCGCCGCCCGACCCGCGCGACAGCCCGCGGCTGCCGGAGATTGGCCCGATTCGCGGCCGAGTACGGCTCCGCGGCGTGTGCTTCGAGTACGAGCCGGGGCGCCCCGCGCTCGTGGACATCGACCTCGAGGTCGATGCGGGGCGCAGCGTCGCGCTCGTGGGGCCGACCGGCAGCGGCAAGTCGACGCTCGCCTCGTTGATCGGGGGCATCCGCTCGCCCACGAGCGGCGAGTTGTCGATCGACGGCAAGAATACCGCATCCTACCGCAGTGGCTCGTTGCGCCGCCAGGTGGCCGTGGTCACGCAGCACAACGTCTTGTTCACCGGCACGGTGCTCGACAACCTGCGCATGGGCAGGCCCGAGGCCACGCGCGAGGAAGTCGAGCGAGCTCTGGAAGAGCTGGACGTGCGCGACGTGATCGAGGCGCTGCCCGAGGGCTTGCTCACCCGCGTGGAGGAACGGGGCGGGGGGCTCTCGCTTGGCCAGCGGCAGCTCGTCTGCTTCGCGCGGGCGCTGGTGGCGCGCCCGGCCCTTTTGATCCTGGACGAGGCGACCAGCGCGGTCGATCCCGAGACGGAAGCCCGCGTGGCGCGGGCGCTCGCTCGGCTGCTTCGCGGGCGCACCAGCTTCGTGATCGCGCACCGGCTCGCCACCGTCTCCCAGGTGGATGACGTGGTCGTGTTGCAACAAGGCCGCATCGTCGAGCAGGGACCCGCCGCGCGGCTGTGCCGCGCCGGCGGCCCGTACGAGCGGCTGTGCCGCGAGCTCTCTTCGGGCTACGGGCCCCACCAGGCGGGGGCTGTGGCGTAGGCGTGGCGCGTTCGGGGGGAGTCGGTCGGGCGCCCGCGAGGCGCCGAGCCAGCAGCGCACTGTCGGTCGTCTCCCACCTCGCGCGCTGTCCGCTCACGCTAGCGCTGCTGTCTGCCTGCGCCGCGCAACAGATCGCGCTGGAGCTGTGGGGGGAGCCCGGCCTGCGGCGTGCCGTGCTGTGGAGCCTCGGAGCTCTCTCTCGGGGTGCGGCGCAGGAGGGCGAGGTCTTTCGCCTGCTCGCATCGGCCTTTCTGCACGTCGACCTGACCCACTTTCTGGGCAACGCGTGCGTGCTGCTCGGCGTCGGCTCGGTGCTCGAGCCCGCCGTGGGTTCCCGGCCCATGCTGCTGTACGTCCTGTTCGGCGCGCTCGCCTCCAGCCTCGCCCACGTCGCCGTGTTCGAGAGCGAGAGCGTCGTGGGCGCCTCCGGCTGGCTGCAGGCGCTCGCCCTGAGCGCCGCCGTCTTGCGCCTGCGCGGGGAGTGGCTGATGCCCGCGCCGCTGCGCGCCGCTCGGCCGCGCTGGCCCTGGACGTTTCTGCTCGCTCTGCTCGGGGGCCCGTTCGTCCTCGCCGCCGTTTCCCAAGCGCGCTGGGTGGTCAGCGGGGCGCTCGCGTTTGGCGTGGCGACCGAGATCTTCCAGCACAACGCCGCGCACCTCGGCGGCCTGGCGGCGGGGCTCGCGCTCGGGCTCGTCGCCAGGCCGCCGGGGCTGGCGCGCGGCGCGCGCCGGAGCGGGCGCGCGGCGCTGGGCGCCGTGGCCTCCGGCTTTGCGGGGGCGCTTCTGCTGCTGGCGTCGGCAGTCGCCTGGTGGGTCGGAAAACCCTGGGAGATCCCGGGGGCGGTGCAATACGAGAGCCGCCCCCTGCCCGGAACCCGCGGCACCCTCGACGTGCCGGTGCGCGCGCTGAGCCCCGTCCGCCGTACGGCGCGCGAGGGGTGGCACTACGAGGTGTTCGGCGACCTTTCCCGCAGCCCCGTCAAAGTGGCGGTCGGAACGCGCTCGCTCGAGCCCCAGAGCTCCGAGCTCGACCAGGCCGCGATGCGTCGGGATTGGTTCGATCGGCAGCTGCGGCTCCCGCCGGCGGCCTCGGAGGTCAGGCGCGAGGCGGAGTGGATTGCCGTGGGAGGGCGGTCCGTGCTGCGCGTCGTCACCGAAAACTCTGGCCAAACCTACCGGGTCGAGCACCACGCGGCGATCGGGGCCACCCTCGTGGACATCTCGGTCACGCACCGCGGCCCGCGCGGCCTGGCGCCGCGGGGCTGGGGCGACGTCGGGGCTCACATGTTGCAGTCCGTTCGTCTGCCGGGGGGCTCGTAGAGCCCGGGGAGCCGGGGCGGCCTGGAGCCGGGGGGCGCAGCCGAACTGCGGCGCGAGTCGTCCGCGGGGGCTTCCATCGGCGCGCCCCGCACGTTACACGCCGGGCGTGAGAGTTTTGGTCACCGGCGCCGCGGGCAAGCTGGGCTCCTCCGTGTGCCGGGCCGTGCGGGCGGCGGGCTTCGATCTCGTGGCCACCGACCTGCAGCACCCCGTCGGCTTCGAGCACGACCTGGTCCGAGGCGATCTGAGGGACGAGGCGTTCGTCTCCCAGCTCGTGCAGTCGGTGGAGGCAGTGGTTCACCTCGGCAATCACCCCAACGCCTTTGCCGGGCCGAGCCCACAGAGCCTGCTCTCCGACAACACCCGCATGAATGCCAACGTGATCTACCAGAGCGCGCGCGCCGGGGTCCGTCGGCTCGTCGTCTCCAGCTCGATCCAGTGTACGCTCCACACGAATTTCGACAGCGAGCCCGCGCGGCGGCCGCCGCGGCGCCTGCCCTACCTGCCGCTGGACGAGAACCTACCCTTCGCTCCAGGGCCCAACCCGTACGCGCTGAGCAAAGAGTTCGGCGAGCGTCTGCTGCAGCAGACCAGCCAGGCCTCTCCGGAGCTATCGAGCATCGCGCTGCGGTTTCCGATGCTGGTGGCGGACGACCGCGTCGCGACCTTCGAGCGGCCGCGCACCGCGGCGGCGCTGCTGCGGCTCAATTTCTGCGAGTGCCTCGCCCACCTGACGCTTTCGGACGCTGCCGCGGTGGTCGTCGCCGCGCTCTCGCGCGGCCGCACCGGTCACCACGTCTACTTTCCGGCCCTCGCCATGCGCCTCGGCGATCTCTCGGCGGCCGAGGTCGCTCTCCGCTACTTTCCAGAGACTCCCCTGCGCGCGGGCACGGGCGAGCTCTCGACGCTCATCGACCTCACGCGCATCGAGGCCGAGCTGGGCTGGAAGCCGACCCGCTGCATCCACATTCCCCTCGAGGACTGAGTGCCCGACTGGCTACCCTACCTCCTGCTGCCCGCGTCCGGGTTCATTGCGGGAATCGTCAACACCATCGCAGGCGGAGGTTCCTTTCTCACGCTGCCCTGCCTGCTGCTCGTCGGGCTGAGTGAGCAGGTCGCCAACGGCACGAACCGCGTGGCCGTGCTGCTGCAGTCCGCACACGCCGTTCACGTGTACCACCGGCATCGCCCGATCGACACCCAAGCCCTGCCGGGGCTGCTCGGCCCTTCGCTTCCCGGGTTGGCCGCGGGTGCTTACCTCGCCACCGAGCTGTCGCCCTCGGCCTTTCGCGGCGCCATGGGTATTTTCTTCCTCGGCTTCGTCGGCTTCATGGTGCTCAAGCCCCGCCTGCTCTTGGACTCGGGCACGCGTCAGCCGCTCCCCTCCAAGGCCCTGTCGCTGCTGGTGTTCTTCGCCATCGGCGCCTACGCGGGGTTTCTCCAGGCCGGGGTCGGGCTGCTCCTGCTCGTGGCCATGGCGGGCCTGCAGGGGCGCGAGCTGGTCGACGCCAACGGGCTCAAGCTGGGCGTCGTGGCGGTGTGGATCGTGCCGACCGTCGCGTGGTTCGCCTACTCGGGCCAGGTTCGCTGGGCGGAGGGCCTGGCCCTGGGGGCCGGCAATTTCGCCGGCGCCGCGGTCGGGGCCAAGTTGGCGATCAAGAAAGGGAATCGACTGATCTTCGGGTTGGTCGTGGTGGTCATGGTGGCGACCGGGTTGTCGCTGCTCCTGCGCTGAGCAGCGCGCGCGGCGGCGGCGAGGGAAAGCGGGGAGGCGCGGGCTCTCGGGGCTTCGATGCCCCCACTCGCGCGGCCGATCGTGCGGGGCCGTGGGCCACCCCGGGGCTCCGTGCAGCACCGAGCGGCTCGAAGCCGCGCGTTCTCCCCCAAACCCGTGCTCGGCCCGAAGGGCCTGCGCGCGGGCGGGGGAGAAGGGTCGCCGCGTCCCCATCGAAGCACGCGTTGGCTCGCTCGCGCGTGGGGACCAGCGGCGCGAGCCCCGCCGACGCCGAGATTGCGGCCGTGCAGAAACGCGGTACTTCTATACTGGCCCCACGGCGTGCTAGCGTCCGGCCCATGACGGCGAAGGTCTTCATCGACGGGCAGGCGGGGACCATCGGGCTCAGGATTCGATCCCTGCTCGCCGAGCACCGAGAGGTTCGGGTGCTGGAGATCGAGGAGAGCGAGCGCAAGAGCGCAGCCGCACGGCAAGCCCTGCTCAACGCCTGCGACGTGGCCGTGCTGTGCCTTCCGGACGAAGCGTCTCGGCAGGCCGTCTCCTGGATCGAGAATCCCGACGTGCGCGTCATCGACGGCAGCACGGCCTTTCGGGTCGCCGAAGGCTGGCAGTACGGCCTCCCGGAGCTCTCGGCGGCGGACCGGCGAGCCGTGGCCGAGGCAAAGCGTGTGGCCAACCCCGGTTGCTGGCCCACGGCGGCCGTCTTGTTGCTTCGCCCCCTGGTCGATACGGGCCTGTTGCCTGCGAACCTGCCGCTCGGCATCCACGGCGTTTCCGGCTACAGCGGCGGCGGGCGCAGCCTGATCGAGCGCTGGCAGTCGGACGCTTCGGGGCTCGCGGGCTTGCCCTTCGAGGCGCCGTATTCGCTCGGCGCGCTGCACAAGCACATTCCCGAAATGATGCGCCACGGGCGGCTCGAGGCGGAGCCGTACTTTCGCCCGGCCGTGGGGGCTTTCGAGTGCGGCATGCGTGTGCAGATCCCGCTGCACGCGCAGTGGCTCGCAGGCGGGGCCAGCGCGGACGCGATTTTTGCGACCTACCGGGAGCGCTACGGCGAGGGCGGGTTCGTGGTCCCCATCTCGCCGAGCGAAAGCCAGTCGATCGACGAGCTCTCTTGCGACCCGCGTGCCTGCAACGGCACCAACCGCGTCGAGCTTCGAGCCATCGCCCACCCGAGCGGCCACGTTCTGCTCATGGCCGTGCTCGACAACCTGGGAAAGGGTGCGTCGGGCGCGGCCGTGCAATCGCTCAACCTGATGCTCGGCCTGCCCGAGTCGACCGGGCTGCGCGCGCGCTGAAGGGTTCCGGCGTGACCGCGGCGCGCGCCGGGGACGTGTCGGCGCCTGGGTCGCCGTTGGGACCGCCGCGCGCGCTCGACGCTGCGCGAAGTCCCGAAGCGAGCGCCCGCGGCCCGGTTCAGCCGCCCCGGCAGTAGCTTGCCCGCGCTGCGTCCTTGCGGCGCGGCAGCCCCGCTCACGCGCGCCGCGTCCGTACCTCTGGTGGGGATCGCTTCCGGCTGCACAGCGCTCGCCCTCCACGTGTTTCAAGCTCGTAACACCTACTTCACTGTTGCAGCGCTGACCTCCGGTCGACCGACGAACACTCCAGTTGCATCGCCCAGTCCGCGCTGCAGCACCTGGACAGCGCCGAAGCGTTCGAACAAAGCTCTCCAGCGATGAACTCGATCACGAGCGGCGCGAGCGCTTCGGAGCGGCTCAGCGCGATCCGGAAAGAGATTCGGCGCGACCTCGGGGTGGAGGTGCTGCGAGCGTTGCACGAATCGAGCCGCGGTTGGGACATTGCCGCGGTCGCGTCGAGCTGGAGCCTATTGCTCGGGGTTTCCGCCAGCTTCTTCCTCACGCCGCCGAGCCCGTGGTGGGCGCCGCTCGCGCTCGTGCAGGGCTGGACGTTGACGTGGTTGGGCCTGATCCACCACGAGCTGTTCGTGCATCGGCGCCGGGGAGGCAAGCGGCTCGCCTGGCTCCTCGGCGCAGCATGCACCCTGCCGCTGCCCTTCAGCAGCGTGCGCTATCGCCACGCGCATCTATTGCACCACCGTTTCTTGCAGCAACCGCAAGATCCGGAAAGCTACAAGCAGGACGTAAACACTCGCTGGCGGCGCCTGCTGTTCATGACCGTGCCGGGGTTCTCGTTGGCCACGGCGGGCCGGTGGGCCTCGCCGCGCCGGCGCCACTTCTTCGATCTGTCGGGTGCGGTGCCGCTCGAGAGGACCCGCGCGCGCTGGGAGGCGCGCATCAAGGCCGGGTTTTGGCTGGCGGCGCTGAGCGTCGCGGTGTGGTGGCCCCTGGAGATGGCGCTCGCGCTCGCCGTGCCCGTGCTGTTCGTGGTGCCGGCGCTCAATACCCTGCGGATCATCACCGAGCACGCGGAGCTCGACCCCGAAAACCCCTACGAGCTGGCCACGGTCTACCGCACGGGCTGGCTCACCCGCGTCGTCTTCTTCTTCAACGGGGGCGACTGCCACCAGGTGCACCACATCTTTCCCGGCATTCCGTTCCATCGGATGCCTCGGGCGCTGCGGCTGTTGTGGCCGTGGTTCGAGCGCTACGGGGTGGAGGCTCGGCGCAGCTACTGGCTGCTGCTCGAGGGGTGGCTGGTGGGGGTTCACCCCCACGGCACGCGCTGGGGGCGGGCCTCGGCGAAGGCGCTGGCGCCCGGTGGGGTGCGCTCGATGCCTGGCGGCGTCAAGCCGGCTTCCTAGCCGTCCGGGCCAGCCCTGGGCTCGCTGCGAGGGGCCGCGGCCACGACGCTTGCGAGCGGCGCACCCGGGCGGCATCGCCGCGTGGCTCGCTGTGCGCTCGGGGGTCAGCGGTCGGGCGAGTGCAAGAACGCCAGCGCATCGTCGAAGGCCGGCGCGCCACGCGCTGGAACGTCAGCCTCGTCTCGCGCCCGCTCGGCATTCCGCACAACGCGCTCTGCCGCGAGCTGCACCGATACGGGCTGTCGCACTCGGGGAAAGTGCGGAGGGTCAGAGCCGTCGGCTCGGTCCGAGAAGGGGATTGTTCATGCCAAAGAACAATCTGTGTGCCCGGGGACCCCTAGTCCGGCGGCCCCGCGGGGACCACGATTCTCCTTGCCGGCGCGACCCGTCGGCGTTTCAGGAGAAACGACGAATGAACACCCTCTTCAGCACCAAGTTCTTCCACACCGACACCAAAAATGGCCTGCTCACCCTGCAGCGCGCCGCGCTCGCGCTGGTCATCTTCCCCCACGGGGCCCAAAAGCTGCTGGGTTGGTTCGGCGGCTACGGCTTCAGCGGCACGATGGGCTACTTCACCGGCAGCCTCGGCTTGCCCGCGCCGATCGCCCTGCTCGTCATCCTCGGCGAGTCCCTCGGCGCCCTCTTGCTGCTGGCCGGGCTCGGCACACGCCTGGCCGCCTTCGGCATCAGCGCCATCATGCTGGGCGCGGTGCTCACCACCCACGGGCAGTTCGGATTCTTCATGAATTGGTTTGGCAGTCAGCCGGGCGAGGGGTTCGAGTATCACCTGCTGGCGATGGCCCTCAGCGTCCCGCTGACGATCGCGGGCGGCGGCAAGTACGCGGTCGACGGCTGGCTGCGCGAGCACCTCGAGGCGCCCCGCGGCGCGCTGGCAGCCCACCAGGGCTGATTCGTTTCCGAGGCTCGCCAGGGCCCCCTTGCGGCCGCCGAGCCCTTTCGGTACGGCGGGGGGCCATGCTGGCCTCCCCGGAAGACGTTCTCTCTCTGTTGATCTTCGCCCGAGTGGTCGAGGCCAAATCCTTCACGCACGGAGCAGCCCGCCTCGGGCTTTCCAAGTCCGCTGCCAGCACGCGCATCTCGCAGCTCGAGCAGAGGCTCGGCACGCGCCTCCTGCTGAGAACCACGCGCCGCCTCTCGCTCACGGCCGATGGCCTGAAGCTCTACGAACAGGCCGCCCGCATGGCGCGGGCGGCCGACGAGGCGGCTCTCGTGGCCGCGGGCACACCCACCGAGCCGCGAGGCGTGCTGCGGGTGAACGCTCCGACCTCGTTCGCGGAGCTGTACTTGGCCGCACCCATCGCCACCTACCTGGAGGCGCATCCCCAAGTGCGCGTCGAACTCACGCTCTCCGACCGCATGGAAGATCTCGTCGAGCAGAGCGTGGACGTGGCCATCCGGATCGCCGCCAAGATGCGCGACTCGAGCTTGGTCGGCCGCAAGCTGGCCGAAGATCGCACCCTCGTCTGTGCCTCGCCCGAGTATCTCACCCGCCGCGGCAAGCCCGAGGTCCCCGCGGATCTAATCCACCACGAATGCCTGCGCTACTCACAGCTCGCCGCGCGAGACGAGTGGCGCTTCAAGAGCTCGGGCCAGTCGCTCTCCGTTCCGGTCGGCGCCCGCTTCGAGGCCGCCAACGGCAGCGTGCTGCGCAGCGCGGCCCTGAGCGGAATGGGCATCGCCGTCTTGCCCTCGTTCATGATTGCGTCCGACATCGCCGCCGGCAGGTTGGTGGAGCTGCTCGCCGAGCACAGCTTCGTGCGGCTCACGGTCTCCGCCGTCTACGCCCCCGCCCGGGTGCTGCCGACCAACGTGCGCGCCTTCGTCGACGGCTTGGTCGCCCATTTTCGCGTTCCGCGGTGGCGGTTGCCGAAGCGGTCGAGCTCGCGGGCCTCGTCTCGGCGCTCCTCCACCTAGCCCGGATTTCTCACGACCTGGTCCCGAGAGTGCGATGAGTCGTGCCTTCTCGCCCAGCTGCCCGCCGGTGGTGCGGGGCAGACGGCAAGCGCGGAAGGCTTCGTGTCGCGACCGCAGGGCGCACGGGCGCTCTGGTGCATCGCTCGGATCGAGCAGTGACCCAGGGGCAGAAAATGGTCGCGCCCTGCAGCCCGATCGGGCTCGGCCCGCCGAACCCTGCAACTCCTGGCGTGCGTCGGGCCACCCATTCACGCAGGCCTTCGTCGTCTGTGCCCCGAAAGCGGGCGCCCTTCCCAACGGAGAAGATCAATCATGATGCTCGCACCAACCGTTTCGCCGCATCGTCGTTCCGCGGCTCGAGCGATTCGTCGCTGGGCCGCCGCGCTGGCCACGGCCAGCTTGGCCGCCGCTTGCTCGGGCGCCGGAGGCGGCGCAGAGGGCGAGCCCGATCCGGAGCAGGCCATGCCGGGCGCTGGCTTGGACGCCGACACCCCCGGCCCGCAGCCGAGCCAGCCGGCTTCGAGCCCGACCGCGCCCGCGGGCGGCGAACAGATGCCGGCGACCACGCCGCCGCCGTCGGTCGGCAGCGGGGCGAGCGCGCCGCAAGCCGGGGGCCCGGGGGCGGGCTCGGCCGAGGAGGACCCCTTCGAGCCGATGGAAGAGGAAGAGGCCGACGGGGCGCCGGAGCCCGGGGAAGAAGCCATCGAGGAGGAAGAGGAAGAGCCGATGCCAGAGCCCGACGAGCCCGAAGCCCTCAGCTTCGCTCGGGACGTGCACCCCATCCTGGTCGAAAGCTGCGGCAGCTGTCACGCGAGCAGCCTGTTTCTGCCCCGCTTCGCGGCCGTCAGCGCCGACGGCTCCTACCCCATCGCCGTCAACGAGGCGGCTTCCATCGTCTCGCGCATCGAGCGCGGTACGATGCCCCCCAGCTGCTCGGGGCCGCCGGGCAGCCGCGGCTGCGTGAGCGAAGGGGATTTCGACCTGATCGAGCAATGGGTGGACGAAGGCACCCCCGAGTGAGGCGACCCGTCGCGCGGGCGCCGAAGCCCAGCGCCGCCCGTGCAACCGCCGCCGGCCGCTCCCGCGAGCCGATCGCGAGGTCGACTGGTACAGCGGCAGCGCCGAAGCAATGGGGGGTGCCCTCCCCGCGCCAGTGCTCGGCGGCTGCGCCGCCTGCGCGTGGCGCCCCCTCCCAAGCGTCGCGCTAGCGCGCGCCACGGGAGGGGCCCTCGGGGCCCGCCGCGCCGCCATCGGCTCGCGCGCGGCGCCGGGTACCGTCGCCGCCCGTCCTGGCGCGGCGCCGGTCGGCGGCGTGTCGCCTTCGCGTCGCCGCTCGAAGCACGGCGTCGCCGCCAGAAGCACGGCGTCGCCGCTCGAAGCACGGCGTCGCGCATCGGCCCGGTCGCGTTGCGTATCGGCCCGCGCCTGCGGTAGGACTGCCGGCGCCATGAGAAACGCCTTTCGCAAGCGCCTCTCGGTGGGGCTGATGCTCGTGGCCCTCGCGCTCTCGGTGCGCTTTTACTTCAAAGCCGCGCAGCACTTCGAGCGCCTCGAGCGTCGAGAGAGCCCCGCCCTGGAGGACCCTCGAGGCAACCTCGCCGCCACCAGCCTTTCCGCCGGGGAAGTCGCCGGGCCGATGCGCGAGGCCGCGATCGTGGCGGCCCACTGCCGGCCGGAGGGCAGCGCCGCGGGGGAGGTGCAGGTCGAGGTCCACTTCGAAGGCAGCGGCCGCGCGCGCGACGTGTCGGTGCTGACAGACCGCGTTCGCGGCACGCAAACGGAGTCCTGCATCCGCGTCGCGTTCGGCCGCGTCGAGCTGCCGGCTTTCTCGGGGCCGGAGCTCGTCCTGCGCCAGGCGCTGTGGGTGCGGGACTGATCCGCGGCTCGCCCCGCGCCGGAGTGCTCCGTGGCTGGCTCCCCGGGGGATGCGGTCGAGTCGCCGAGCTTCCTGGCCGCGAGTGCGTTCGTCGCTCTGCACCGAGAAGGAGGCTGACCGCTGCCTCGCCAGCGGCAAGCGAGGATCTCTGGAGGCGATGTTGCGCAGAGAGGGCATCTACAGCTCGTTCGTGTCGTCGTGGCGCATGCAGCTCGGGGCTCATGGTGCGGCAGGGCTGGGCGCGAAGAAGGCGGGGCGCAAGCCGAAGCTGACGCGCTTCGGGCGCTGGGGGATACTCCGCGCCATGCGCACGAGGAAGGGGGGCGGATGGTCGTTCGCCGCTGGTGCGGCGGCCACCCTGGGCTTTCGTCTTAGCGTGCGCGGCGCCTAAGGGGAGTCCGCGAGCGTCGCGCGCACCGCGGCCGCCGCGAGGAACTCGCCGGTGCGGGGGCCGCTGAATTCGACGTAGGCGATTTCCGCCGCACCGACCGCGAGCGTGAACAGGGGAATCGGCTCCTCGGGCGCTCTGCGGCCCGGCACGACATCGAGGGTGTCGCGAGCCACCATCGCGTCGTGCTCGTCGAAAGCTTCCAGGCGCGCCGCCGTTCCGGTCGACGCCCAAAACTCGATTGCCACGTTCGAGGCGGGGCGAGGGAATCGGACGCGAACCGGGATCTCCTGCTCGTCGGCCATCGCGTTCAAGATGCCCTGGCGGCCAGACGGGAGGTGGGGAAAAAACATCAAGCGGCCGCGGGCGCCGCTGCGCGCCGGCGTTCGCGCCAGCGTGAACTCGACACCCTGGTCGGTCCAGCTCTCGGGGCGCGTCACGAGCTCGTCGTTCGTCGGATCGGGCAGGATGGAAACCTGCTCGAAGTCGATGACGATCTTCTCCTCTGCTGCTTTGCATGCGGGCGTCGCAAGTAGCGCGACCAGCGCCACGAACACCCGGCACGTCGCCGGCTCACGCACCCTCATCCCGACAGCTCCAGGCCGCGCAAGGTGCCGGTCGCCGATGCGAAGATATCCGTTTCGACCCCCAACCGCTGCAGCATCGACACGAACAGATTGGGGAGAGGATAGTTGTTGGCGCGATCGAACGCGAGATGCTGCCCATGGCGGAATCCGCCGCCGGCCAGCAGAATCGGCATGTTCGTCGTCGCATGCGCGTTCGCGTCGCCGAGGTTCGAGCCATAGAGCACCATGGTTCGATCCAGCAGTGACTCGCCGCCCTCTTCGACGCTCTTCAGATCGCCCAGCAAGGCCGAAAGCGCTCGCATTTGCCATTCGTCGATCGCCTCGAGCTGGGCGAGCTTGTCTGGCGACTTTCCGTGATGCGAGAGATTGTGGTACCCGTCGCTGATCGTCACGCCCTTCAGTCGCATGACCGGGGTGGCGACGCCGTTCTGCATCAAGGTGATCGACCGCGTCGAGTCGGTCTGAAACGCCAAGCGCGCAACGCGATACATTACCTCCACCCGCTGGATGAATTGCGCGGCGCTGGCGGGGTCGACGGGCGCTGCTTCCTCGACCACGGGCTTGGCCTTGCGCTCCCAAGCCCGCGCCGCCTGCAGGCGGCTCTCCAAGTCGCGCACACTACCGAAGTACTGCTGTAGCCGATGACGATCTGCAGCGCTCACTTGCCCCTGAAGCGATCGCGCCTGGCCCGCGACGGTATCGAGGATGCTGCGCCCGGTGTCGATGTCGCGGACCCGCTGGCTGATTTCGTCCCGGGTTCCCTGCAGGAACAGTTGCCGAAACACGTTGGCGGCGCTTTGCTCCGGTGGGATGGCGACGCCGGAGCCCGTCCAGGAAAGGCTGCGCGCGCCGTTGACCGCCAAGGTCAGTGATGGGAAGCGGGTGTGGCCGCCCAAGTGCTCGGCGATGTGCTGATCCAGAGAAATCGAGTTGCGGAACGAGCCACTCGCCGGATGCGGAGCGGCGGTCAGGAAGCTGATGTCCGAGGGATGCCCGCCGTCGACATTCGGATGTGAGACCCCACTGAACACGGTGAAGTCCTCGCGGAGCTCCTGCAGCAGGGACAAATAGCGCGACGGGGCGTAGTCGCGCCCCGCTTCGGAGGGGAAGAAATGCTGCGGCAGGACGCCTAGATTGTTGCAGATTGCCAACATGCGCCGCGGCACGGAACGCCGAGCCTTTGGCGCGGCCCGGGCAAACGCCGGAGTCGCGGCCTCGAGAAGTGGCAGGGACATTGCTACGCCGGCCCCCCGCAAGAAGTGACGACGGGTCAGCGCCTTTCTTCTCACGGCGCCGGGACCGAGACTGGCTGGAGTGATTCGCTGTTGGGGCATGGCCTCAGGGATCCATCGTGGCGTGGCGCGTGGCGGGAAAACGCGTCACTTGTTTTGAAACAACCGGCTCTGCACGATTTCGTGGACGATCGAGCGGGCGCCGTATCCGCGGGAGCGCGTCCGCGCCAGGATTTCTTCGATGTCGCCGCGGTCCGAGAATCCGATCGGCGCCCCGGTTGCGTAGAGGGTCAACTGTCGGGCCAAGTTGCGAGCGACCTGCAGTTCGTCCTCGAGCAGGAGCTTCTTCAGATCGCGAATGCCGTGGAACGTGCGACCATCCATCATTTCGCCGCTCGAATCGACCGCGAGCGCATAGTGAAACTTGAACGCTTGGCCATCCAAGCCGATGCCCTGCTCCGCCGCGACCTCGTCATTGACGGCTCGGTATCGGTCGCGCCAGGCGCCCATGATGTCGAAGCTCTCCAGCGCGAGGCCGGGTGGATCGGTGCGGTCGTGGCAGGCGGCGCAGCTCGGGTCCTGTCGATGGGCCTCGAGCTGCTGACGGATCGTGACCGCGCCGCGAATGTCCGGTTCGACTGTGGGGACGGGCGGCGGAGGCGGCGTTTCGAATCCCAAGATCCTCTCCGTGATCCAGACGCCGCGCAGAATTGGCGAGGTCGTCGTGCCGTTCGCCGTGACCTTCAGCACGCTGGCTTGCGTCATCAAGCCGCCTCGGACGCTCGCTTCGTCCAGCGCCACCTTGCGCATGGCGACGCCCTCGACGCCGGCGATTCCGTAGTGCCTGGCGAGGGTCTCGTTGAGGAATGTGAACTTCGAGTCGACGAGATTCCGCGCCGGCAAGTCCTCCCGCAACATCTCCGCTACGAACAGCCTCGTCTCCTCGATGGCTGCCAACTTGAGCGGGTCGTTCAGCTCGTAGTCGTTGTAGAGCGTCTGGGAAGGCGTGGTGTCGTCGATTTTGCGCAAATCGAGCCAATAGTCGGTGAACGCCTCGACGAATCGTCGCGATCTTTCGTCGTCGAGCAGGCGCTCCGTTTCGGCTCGAAGCACGTCGGGATGGCCGAGCTCTCGCCGCCGGGCGAGCTCGCGGAGCTGCTCGTCCGGGGCGGAGTTCCACAAGAACAACGAAAGGCGCGTCGCCAGGGCATGATCGTCCAGCTTGCCCGGGGATTCTTCGACGAACAGGAACCCTGGCGACATGAGCACGGCCGCGTAGGCCGAGAGCAGCGACCGGGCGAACCCGAGCTCTTGGGCGTATCGATCCCGGAAGAGGCGGAGGAACGGGGTGACGTCGGCGTCGGTGACGGGTCGACGATACGCTCGGTCGATGAAGCGCAGGAGCAGGCGCTCGGCGTCGCGTTCGGGCTCACGCGACTCGACCTCGACGAGTGCGTACCTCGGCGCGGCCGAGCCGCCGTCGTCACCGGGCGCGCCCGCTTGGCCGGCTCGGTCCCGCTCCTCTTGGGGAACCACCTCGAGCGGCACCCCCGCCCCGGCGGCGACCTTCCGAAGCGGGAGATCGCCAAACAAGACCTCGTAGCCCGCCCCTTCACGCTCCTCCGGAAGCGGCCCTTCGACTTCCATCCACTGGATTGCATAGCCAGGCATGCCGTGGTCGGTCGCCAGCGGATTGACGTATTGCTCGCCTGTGCCATTGACCCTCGTGCGGAACAAGCGGGAGCCATCGGTGCGAACGACCTCCCCGGCGCGTAGGGTAGCGGTGACTGCGCCGATGCTGGGCTCGGGATCGAAATCGAATTCGCCGATCAGGCGATTTTGGCCGTCGCTCTGGGCGAAGACGCTCATGGGCTCGTTGGTGCGACCGGGCCAGACCTCGTCGACGTTGGGCCGATGCCAGAGCGGCAGGTAATAGACGGGCGCTTTCTTCTCGCCGAAGCCCTCGTAATACCAGCGGCTGATCCCGCCGCCGCTGACCCAGATCGTGTACCCCTTGAAGCGCAGGCGGTAACGCCCCGCGACCGGCGCTCGAAACTGCCCCCAACGGTAACCACCCGCGTCGCTGAAGATACTGGAGACGCGTCCCACCGCCTCCCGCTCGCGGGTCTCGGGGCTGGAGAGCGGGGCACGACCCCAGCGGACATCCGGCTGGGCGCGGGCATCGAGCACCGGGAAGGAGTGGCGATCCGGCAGCGTCGAATTCTCACGCGGTCGGAAGCTCCTGACCAGCGAGTCTTCGTCCCTCGCGTAGTAGCGAACGGTCGTCGTGGCCGGGCGATCCAGCACGGCCCGCATCGCTTCCCGCATCGCATGGTCCGCGCTGCTCATGTAGCGTGCCATGTGCACGTGCGAAACATCGAGCGCCCGGCTGCTCTTGTTGAAGCGCGACGCCACGCCATCTTCGGGCAGTCGACCCTTGATATCGACCCACGGAACGTGCAGCAGGTCGCGGAGGCTACTCTCGTATTCGTAGCGATTGAGGCGCCGCAGGGTGACGCGGCCTTCGGCCGCGTAGCGCGCCTGCTCGGCTTCGGTCAGCGCTCCAGCGAGGCCAGCGAGGAACGCCGCCAGCTCGTCCGCGGCCGGTCGGGGCTCGTCCGAAGGTGGCATTTCTCCGGCCCGGGCGCGGTCGTGGATCATTGCCCAGCGCCGAAGGTCGTCCCCGTCGCCGGGGTCGAGCCGCAGGGACTCCAGGTTCAGGTTTCCCTCCGGCGAGGCCTCGTCGTGGCACGAAACGCAATTGTCGTCGAGAAAAGCCCTGATGACGGGCCAGGGCGTCGCCCTCGCCGGCACGACCGAGAGCGAGAAAGCCGCCACGGTGGCAACGAGAATCAGTCTGCGCATCGAATTCGCCATGGCCTAGGAGGGGGCACCGCTCGCGCAAGCAGGCCAGCCGAGCGAGCGCGGTTCGGTCGGGAGAGTATCCCAGATTGGAAATCGAAACAGCCGCCGAAAACGGTGTAACTGGCGCGGGAAAAATCTCTCGAGAGCGCTAGCGAGGCGCCGCGCTTGCCTCGCCGTGCGCTCGCCGCTCCGGCAATTGCCTCCTCGTGGCTCGACCGCCTCGTGGCCACTCGAGCCGCTCGGTCCGTGCGAATGGCTGCCGGGCGAGTGCCGCGCGGAACCGGCTCGGGAAGCGCTCGATGTGGCGACCCTGGTCTCGCCGCGCGAGAGCCGGCGGCTGGAGCCGTTCAGGCTGTTGGCCCTGGCGGCGAGTCGCGAGGCCAGCGTCGGCGCCGGCTTGCAGGCGCCGTCGGCGAGCGGCCTCGGGGAGCGAGCCGGGAGTGGTGCTGGGCTCCGGCATCGGCGGCCTCGGCCGGATTGCCGAAGCAGTCGTCGTGCCAGGAGCAGGAAGGGCGGCGGCGCGTGTCGCCGTTTTTCATTCCGGGGCCGTTGATCAACGAGGCGGCGCCGGCCCCTGTCACGCGGGGGTGACGGCCTGCGCCAGTGGCGCCAACGCCACCGGGGACGCGACCCGTTCGAGCCAGCTCGGGCACGCGGACGCGAGGCTCGCGGGCGGCACCGAAGCGGCCACGGGTCGGCTCGCGCTGGCCGGTTTTGCCGCGATGCGAGCCATGTCCAGCGGGTTCAACGCCACTCCCGAGCACGCCTCTCGTCCCCGGGGACAGGCAGCGAGACGGCTTCGTGCTCGGAGAAGGCGCGAGCGTGGTGGTGCTCTCTGCCTCGATCCTCTTGCTGGGGGACCCGGTGCTGCCGCCGACGCGGAACCTGCGCGAGCCCGAAGTGGAGGCAGAGCTCGACTTGGTGCGGCGGGTCGCGCGGCGCGCCCGCCTCGGTCACGTGCTCTCGAACTGCTTCGGGTTCGGGGGGGGGCACAGCGCGAGCCTGGCTTTCGGGCTCCGGCCGCGACGACCGATGCTGCACGGTCTTGGTAGGCCGTTGGCGAACGAGTAGCCGGGTTGCCCCCGCTGCCGATAGCGTTGACTAGGTGGCCGCGGACGAGCTATTGGCCTCCTGTACGCTGCACGGGAAGGCTGCTAATCCTGTTTTCGGCCAACGCTCGTTCGCTCTCGAGTTCGTTTGCTCTTGAAAATGCCCCTCCGCTCGAAAGGGGCGCGATGCCGGGGGGTGCGTGTCGAGTGGTCGGTTCAGTAGTCGGTGGCTCTTTCCAGGCAACCCCGTGATCCCTCTTGCGCTCGTCTGCCATACGGCGAAGCAAGGGCGAGCGCGCGGAACGCCGCGTCTCGCGGTCATCCGGCAGGGACTTCGCCGGGAACCAACTCCAATCGAACGCTGGAAATCCATCACCATGAAGTCATCTAGTACTGGTTCCCAACTCCGCGTCGAGCGTGGGCCTCGGGCGAGCGCGGCTCCGGCCGACGTCGAGGCGAGCTTCCGCCGCACGCGCCGCGGGGCGTTGGCGCGCTTCACCGCGCTGCCCCGCCTGGCATCCGTCTTTGCGTGCGCCGGAGCGCTGACGACCGGGGCGACGGCGCGCGCACAAGGGGCGGATGGTGGGTCTGCGGATGGCGATGCCAAAACCGTCCTGGCGCAAGCGGACGTAGACGAGATGCTGCGGCAGGCAGAGGCCGAAGAAGGGGCGAGCCGCCCCGGGGCGCAATCGGCTCCGGGCACGGAGAGCCCGCCGGCGACCGCCGTGTCCCCGAGCGATGCCGCGGCCGAAAGCGAAGGCGAGGCACCCGAAGACGAGGTCGTCGTGACGGGCTACCGGCGCAGCCTGGGGCTCGCGCTGCGCAAGAAGCAGATGGCAACCGGTCAGTTGGACGCGATTGTCGCAGACGACATCGCCGACTTTCCGGATCAGAACCTCGCCGAAGCGTTGCAGCGCATTCCGGGGGTATCGATCGCCCGCCAGAACGGCGAGGGCAACCGCATCACGGTGCGCGGCCTGTCCGGCCTCTACACGCGGACTCGGGTGAACGGCATGGAGGCGCGCGGCAGCATCGGCAACAACAGCACGCGTGAGTTCGATTTCAACCTGTTCGCTTCGGAGCTGTTCAATTCAATCGTCATTCAGAAGACGGCCTCGGCGAACGTGGAGGAAGGCTCGCTCGGCGCAACGGTGGATCTGAACACCGCGCGCGCATTCGACTACAAGCCCGGGCTCACGGCCGTCGCGAACGCGGTGGGCGCGTACAACGACCTCAGCGAGGCCGTCACACCTCGCGTGACCGGTCTGGTCGCGTACAACGACCCCGCCGGGCTGTGGGGCGCAGCCGTCTCGGCCGCGTACCAGGGAGTACGGCTCGACACCGTGAGCACGGACACGGTGGCGTGGCAGAGAGCCCCTTTCCGTTCGGTCAACGGCGTGGTGTGTACGGAGGTCGAGAACGACCCGGGTTGTTTGGAAGCGAACGACGCGTTCCACCCTCGCATTCCACGCTTTGGCCAGGACGAGCTCAGAGGCGATCGGCTCGGTCTGACGGGGGGCTTCCAGCTGCACCCCGGGCCCTCGACGGAGATCCGGTTGGATGGCCTCTACGCTCTGTACGACTGGGAGCAGACCCAAAGGCGGCTCTTCCCGCTCATCCGCAACAACGAAGGGCAGACGGACCTCTACGACTACACGCTCATCACGCGGCCCGATCGATTCGGGGTAGGCAACGACTCCTTGATCGCGGGGACTCTGGACAACGCCTGGATTCGGAGCGAGAACGTCCGCAACGAGGTCGAGGCCAGGTTCCAGCAGCTCACGCTGGCGTTCGACCACGACTTCACCGGCAGCGTCTATCTGCGGGCGCTGGCTGGGATTTCGCGCTCCCGGTCCGGGGCACCCCACGAAACCACCCTGAACTACGACAATCGATCGTACGACGGCTACCGTTTCGACCTCACCGACGACGAGGCGCCGGTCTACGCTTTCGAGGGTCCGGACGTGACGGACCCTGCGAACTTCGTGGTGCCGGAAGTCCGCGACCGGGTCGGTACGCGTTTGGGCGGGTTCGATACCGCACAGGTGAACCTGCACTACGATGTCGACACCCCGCTGAACTTCGTCGCGGGGGTGAGCGCCAAGCGATCGACGTATGAACGCAGGGATGCGAACCGGGACGGCGGGGTTTGCGATCTCGGCTTGTACGACTGTGATACCAACGGGGACGGCGAGCCAGACGTGCTCGGTCCGACGGGCGATTTGGACAGTACGACGCAGCTGGAATACCGCGGGGACGTGGGGGCCGGGTCTGCCACACGCTGGGCGGTTCCCGATGCCGATAGCTGGGTCCAGGCTTTCGGCTACTACGATGCTCCGCTGTCGGACAACGTCGGACGGGAAGAGATCATCGAGACGAACCTCGGGGGCTTCCTCCAAGCCCGTGGCGAGGTCGGGCTGGGCGCCGGGGGCATGCGCCTGCTGTACGATGCCGGGTTGCGGTACGTGCAGACCTTGCAGACCTCCAGGGGCCTCATTCCCGAGGGCGAGGAGCAGGTCCTGCAGGTCATCGATCGGGACTACGGCGACTGGTTGCCTTCGGCCAACGCGGCCCTGTGGCTGAACGAGGAGTTGGTCTTTCGCCTCTCGGCGGCTCGCGTCATGTCGCGACCGGTGCTCGCGTACTTGAGCCCGAGCACCGGTGTCGATAGCTTCGGCTATACGATCAACTCCCAGAACCCGTATTTGGACCCGACGCGCGCCAATGCCGTCGATTTGGCCATGGAGTGGTACTTCTCGGACGATTCCGTGCTGAGTCTGGCCGGCTTCTACAAGGACATCGAGTCCTTCCCCACGCAGGAATCTCGCGTCGGCACGTTTGCCTCGACGGGGCTGCCCCAAACCGCGCTCATCGACCTCTCCCCCGCGGCGGAGTCGCCGAACGGAGAAGGCAACTGCAACAACCCCGACGGCTGCTGGAACATCACGCAGCGAGTCAATGGGCCCGGTGCGTCGGTGAAGGGATTCGAGGTCGGCTTCCAGGCGCCTTTCCGCGCCTTTGCAAGCGAGCTGCCCGTGGTCGTGCGGGACATGGGGTTCGTGGCCAACTACACCTACGTGGACGCCGAGGCTCAGTACGACTTCTTCGGCAACGAGGTGTCGGAGCGCCTGGTCGGGCTTTCGAACAGCTCGGTCAACACGACGTTGTACTACGACGACTCGACATTCTCCGCTCGCGCGTCGCTGGCGTACCGCAGCGACTTTTTGGCGAACGGCCCCAACAACCAGGGCAACCTCTGGGTCATCACGGAGCCGAACGCGCGCATCGATGCGTCCTCGAGCTACAACGTCACGGACCAGCTGAGGATCAGCCTCGAGGCGCTCAACATCACCGACTCGGCGTTCTCCAACGTGCTGGACATCGACGCCAGCCGGCGCGGTGTGTACAATCGGTTCGGGCGTACCATCTTCCTCGGGGCTCGCTACAGCCTCAACTGAGGGCGCGGCGCTGTATCTGCGGCGCCGGTGGCGCGTCGCGGATGCACTGCCGGTCGGCCCGGGTGCGCGGTCTTGGAGTGCGCGAACGCGGGCAAGGTCGCCATTCGCCAGGGCGTCGCCGCGGCTCGAAGAATCTCGATCGAAGACCGAGGAGGAGGGAGCTCGACCCATTGCGGACGATACTTTCCGCCCGGGCTTCACCATCGGCGAAGCCCATGTCGATCGAGCTTACGTCGACAGCCCAGTGATTGCGGCAACCCTCGAAGCCGGGGTGAGCGATTCAGCGCTCACGCCACCAGCAGCTTGCCTCCCTCCACGGGGATGGTGGCGTCCGTCTCCCCTCGCTCATCCGGACCGAGGGGGGACGCACCCTCGGTTTTGCGGTCGTGAGAAATCCGGGCCAGCCGAGGCTCACCTCGGCTCCTCCAGCGGCCCTACCAGCGGCCCGAGAAGGTCACCTCGAACTCGATCTCGTCCAGATGCGACCTCAAGCGCTCGAAGTGACGGGCCGCGGTGTCGCGCCATGCTCGACAGCGACCATTTCCCGCGCGGCGTTTGAGCTCGAGGACGGTTGGCAGCTCCAGGCGCCAGCGCGATTCGACGCCGGTGTTTTGGAAGCACTTGAGGAGCCCCTCGGGGTAGTCGAAAGCCGCCGTGTCCACTTCTGGTGCGCCGAGGACGATGCTCTGCAGGGCGTAGCGGTCTTTGCGCATCTTGGCCCCTCTTTGCGGGTCGCGCTCGCGCGTGACGTACCGGGTGTTGCCAATCTGGGTCAGGCGAGCGTGCGGGCTGAGGCCCGCTTTGGCCAGCCCCGGGAATCGGATCCCGAGGCTTTGGATGCGACGGTCGTACTGGCCGGGGTAGAGCGTGTCGAACATCTCTTCCGTGAGCTCGAAGTAGGTTTCTCCGTGTTCGACGAGTGCAGTCAGCGCGGAGGCTTCGCTGCCGGCCGACGGGAGCTCGCTGAGCGCGAACCGCACGCTGGAGCGTTGGCTCCGTTGTGCGGCGAGCGAGCGGACGTAGGCCGCCTCGAGCCGCTCGAGATCGAGAGCCAATCGGTGGGGGGCGTTCAACTGCTGGTAGGTACCCCCGAGGGTCGTCGTCCTGAGGAAACTCGCGCCGTTCGCCTCGTTCGTCTCGTCGTCATAAAGCTTCACGAGAAGCCTGCAAAAGTCCTGCGTCGCCGACCATTCCTCCGCGAACAGCAGCTCCAAGTCGGCGGTCAGCCATTCGTAGAAATCGACGTTCGCGAAGCTGCTGTCGACCGCCCGCTTGATCGTGTCGATATCGGCGATGTCGGCCTCGAGGTTGTGGTGCTTCATCCTTTCGCTTTCGAAAGCGAGCTCGGTCTTTTGGAGCTCGAGAGCGGCTGACGCCACCTTGCTGGAGAGCTCCCCCGTTTGGGCGGTCGTGTCGAGGACGAGCTCCATCGCCTCCCGGACTTCGGTGGCGGTCGACTTGATGATGATCTTGTCCATCTTTCCGGAGATCTGGCCCAGTAGCGAAGCGATGCTGCCCTGCTCGAAGTTTTGGCCGCCCGTCGCCATTCCGAAGGTGTTCGGAAGGGCCGACTTGGCCTTCGCGTTCACTTCGGAATACCAACCAAAGACCTTCGTCCTCAAGAACCAACTCAGCTCGCCCGCCGCCCTGGCGTTCGCGGCCTGGGACGCCACGAACCGGGTCAAGACCTTGCCGACGTGTAACGCGAGGGCGTTCGACGCGCTCGCCAGGTTGGCCTTCTTGATCGCGACATCCTTTGCGGCCGCCGCGACCGCCAGACCCTGCACGGCGGACGCGCGTTCGACCTTCCGACGGTCGAGATTTCGCTGAATCCGGCTGATGCGCTTGTCGTCTAGCTTCTCCCTTGCGGCCTGCAGCCGCGCGCTGGTCGTCTTCAGGTTGGCGACGTAGCCTTTGGCAGATCGCAACACCGTGGGGAACTCGATCAGAGATTCTCTTTCTTCGCTCCCTTCATACTCCGTGCTGCCCAATGCCATTGAAGCCTTGGCCGCACGCTGCAACACTCTCGGATCGATCGACGCGGCGAGGAGCGGCACCCTGAGTGGCTCGCCGTCGATGTCGAGCCACTGCCTGAGGTTGGAGAGGCGCGCCTCGATCGTATCGTAGAGCGCGCGTAGCTCCTCGTTGTACGGTGGCAAGAAATCCGCGGCGCCGTCGTCCTCGGAAGCTTCGCTGAGCTTCGGGTTGCGCCAGGATTGGTTCGTCAGAACCTCCAATGCTTCTAGTAGATTATCGCGAAACAGCTGCTTCGCTTCGACGTATGTGGCCTTGGCTTGTTGCAGCGATTCCTGGGTCCGCTGCTCATAGGCTGCGTCCCCGGCGCTGATCAGTAACTCGAGATAGTGCCGAAGAGTCGCCTGCTGATAGTAGAAGGGATAGTCGACGGCGATCCGGTCCGGATCGACGATCGCCTCCCCGGTGTCGAAGGCCAGCTCGCCCGCTGGCGCCAGAGCGCCCTTCATGGGGCCAACCTGCCACGGATTGGTTTGCCTCGGATCGTAGATCTTCCGGAGCCAGTCCAGAGCGCTGTCGTGTTGCCCGCTATTTTCATAGCCGGCCGCCACCGCCGAAGGAATGTGATAGAAGACTTCCCACCCGTACCCACCGTAGGCGGCGTCGAAATCGAAGTGAAGCGAAGGCGTCCGGTCGGCGGCGATCGTCGTCGTATCGCTTGGGTAGATCTTCTGCAATTCGTCGGCAAGGTCGCGCACGAACGTGCCCATGTCTTCCGTGAGAGATTGATTCGCCGAGGTGAACAATCCTTGGACTCCACCGGGCTGCGGCATCGACTGAGCGAGGTCGCTGAGCGCTGAAGAAGAGCTCAATAGGAGAAACGTCTCGTCGAGGGAATCCATGGGGCTGGTCGCGATGTGTAGGAAGCTCTGGCCGGTTCGAACGCCGTCGCTCACCCACGCGGTGTCGAGCTTTTCAGAGATGATGCGTAGATCCAGCTCCCCTACTCGAGTCTTGAACTCCGGTTCCGCCTGCGTTGGCTCGGCAGCGCAGCTCCACGGCAGCGGTTGTGCCGACCCGCTCGAGCTCGAACGCCCGGACAGATCCATTTCGTGGAACCTTCTGGTGACCGTGGCATCGACCGAAATTCGAAGGCGATCGACCTCACCGAGGAACAGGTCTCGCCTGATGGGGAGGACGCTACTGAAGGGCTCGCTGGAAAGGTGTGGGATCTCCTTGCTCCCCGAGTCACTGCTATGTATCCCCAAGGAATCCACTTCGTACCGAGGGGTAGAGTGCGTAACCGAAGTCCCGAGGGTCGTTGCGAATCCATCGTCGCCCCAGCGATATTGAACGTCGTATCGGATCGAGATCTCCGTCGGAGCGAGCTCCTTCAATGCTTCACAGAATGTGTTCGCCGAGGCTCCCGCGGAAGTCTTTATGAATCTGTGCTTGTAGATACGCTTTCCCAGGTCGATGTCCACCGCAATCGATCCGAGTTCGTTGTTGCCCTCCGCCGAGGGAGTCGGGGGTGACGCGGAAGGGATGTAGGTCGCGGCGGCCGTGGAGGGTGCGGAATAGGTGTTGTGCACGACGAACCGATTGCGATCGGGAAGCTCGAATTCGTAGATGCCGACGGGAATCTGCTCGGAGAAATCGGCGCCCGCGGAGGGCTCGACCTGGACCACGTACTTGGGCACGGGCCGAATGACCTTGAAGTCTACCGGAGAATTCTCCGTGAATATGTCTTGCATGGGCGTCTGCAAGCGAAAGATGGCGTCCGACCAGGTTGGGGTCAGGCGCATCTGGAGCGTGGTGCCGTGAATCGTGGGCGTGGCACCCTCCGAGCCCGCCTCCGCCAGGTCGATGCCGAATAGCACCGCCACGGCGCAGGCACCGTCATCGTCGATGCCGGGCGCCAGCACCCCATAGCTCGACGTGTTCCACACGACCCTTGGGTGGAAGGCGCCCGAGAAGGCGGGCTTGGGTCCGGTCCATACGAAGGCTCCGTCGATCGCCATGTTGGCGTTTTCTGCTGCCGTTCCTTCGATGAACAGGCCGGGCGTGCGCATCGTGCCGGTCAACGCGTTGGCGTCGCAGCGCATGTAGCGCGGATGGATCCGCCAAGAGACGGCTTCGCCCTCTGGGCTTTGCGTCTTGCGCTCTTCGAGCTCGAGCCAGAAGAAAAAGTACCGGTTCTGAAAGAAGCAGACCGCTACGTCGGAGAACATTTCATGGGTCGTGGGGATGACGACTTCCTGCCAGTATGTCCAGTCGAGCGCCTTGAGATACTGACTCGGCAGCTCCGATATCGTCTTGAAGTCCGCTTCCAGCTTTCGGTAGAAGTAGCGGCCCTGCTCGGTTTTCGAGGCGGCCAGGAGATGGTAGATCGCGTTCCCTGGCTCCACGTGATCGCTGTCGCGATCGACGAACAGGCTGCAGAGGCTCAGATCGCAACAGGAGGCCAGGCCGGCCATGTAGGCGTTGATTGCCGTCTCCACGCTGTCCTCGCTTACGTCGTTGCCCGATACCGCCTGCAGTAGCTCGTCGAACTCTGGCGAGGTGATTTGGCGCAGCTCCGGCTCGATGTAGTTCTGAGGATACAATAGGAGCTTCTGGTTGGCCTCCCACTGGCGATAGGATTTGTCGACCTTCCACTGCGAGACCAGGGCGTCTCGGTTCATGAATTCGACTCCCTCGAGGCCATTGAGCGCACGGCTGATGTAGAGCTGAAGCGCGCTCGCGGCCTCCACGAGGCGGCTCGTCGGCACCGAGCTCGTGACGTCGACGTCCAGGAGCAGATGGCTGTACAGCGCTTCGCGATTGGTTACCTGGGCGGCCAGGTCGGCGTCGGCCGCAACGCGTAGCTGCAGGTAGGCCGCGACCAGCGCATCGCGCTTCTTCTCGGCGAGAGCGCTTTGGAGCGCCGGCTCGTGGCTACCTCGCGAAAAGCGAGCGAGCCCGGCCTGGGCCGCGGCGGCGGCTGCGGTCCAGTCACCGCTCACATCGGAATTGCTGACGCGCTCGAGGGCGAGGAGCTCCGCCGCGCCGAAGCAGAGGTCCCCCGCGAGCCGAGCGCGACACGCGACCGCAGCGACCCGGCGCAGGTCACTTGCCACCTCGTCGGGGCCGAACAGGGCATCCAGGTAGGTCTTTGCGTCGGCAGCAGGACAGCCGAGAAGGACGCCAAGGGTCTGTGCGCACGTCTCGCGCCACGCGGCCTGGTCGCTCGGGCTCGCGTCGCTTTCGGGGCGACCGTCCCGGGCCATGGCCAAGTAGCCGAGCCAGGCCGAGTCCGTCGCGGCGCCGACCTGAAGCCCTTCGAAGCGCGAAAGAGAGTAGAGCTGGAGGAGGTCCAGCGGCTTTGGAAGCGGCGGATCGACACGGGTATCGGCGATGTCTGGGTTCAGCCACGTGGGCCGCTCGCCGATCAGCAGTAGGTCGATGTCGCCAAGGCCCAAGGCGTCTACCGTCGCCACGTGGCGCCGCAGCTCCGAAACCCAGAACCGAGCCTCGGGCTCGTCGGGCCCGGCGAGGAGGGCGTCGAGCGTATCCAGCGGATTGCCCTGCGCCCATCGCAAGAGGGCGCGGGTGCTCGCCGCGCTCAACTGGACGCCCAACATCGGAACGAGGCGCTCGAGTGTCTGGGCCTGGGCATCCCGGGCTCTCTCGAGCTGGGCGACGAGGCGCTGGAGGCGTGCCTCGTTGCTCGCGATGCCGAGGTCGACGGCGAAGTGGGTGGTTAGGCAGTCGCGACATGCGGCGTGGACTGCCTCCCGATCCTGTCCGGTGTGGAAGACGCCCGAGGGGCGATACAGGCCCTCCGCGCCGGTCAAGTGGGCGTTCCACGCCTCGCCGGTTACCTCCAAGGACTTGTCCCCCGGCTCGTCCCACCGCAGGAAGGCGCCGAACGTGTCCGCCCCGACCAGCGCGGGCGCAACGGCCAGCGTGAGGCTGTTCAACCAGTCACGGTCGGCGTGGCTGACGCTGGCGGCGGTCGGCTCGGTGCGCGTCAGCAGCGCGAGCAGCGTTTCGGGGGAGAGCTCCGCCTCCTGCGTCCATTTCGCGAGCCCAACCAGCCAATCCAGCGCCGTGCAAAGCCGGTCGGTATCGGCAGGAGTGACGTTCTTGGCGGTGAGCCAGGTCCACAGCGCGTCGTCCGTCGTCGCCTGGCGGCTGACGAGCGACGACAAGCGCAGTCCGGTCAACAGCGGCCAACCCAGCATGCGGAAGACGGTCCTCAGGCGATAGACAGCAGCGAGGCCGCGTGCGTCGAGTCTGGTTTTCAGCCCGAAGCTCGGGTTCAGCGCCGTGACGAGCGCCTCGAACTCCACCGTGGAAAGCCCGAGGCCACGACTGACCATCGTCCCCAAGCGGCGGTCGGTAATCGGGGTCGCTTCGTCGCGGATCGTTCGGTGCAGCTCGGGCGAGTCGTCTCCGAAAATCTCGCGAAAGAAGGACCTTTCCGTTTGCTCGAGGCCTGCGACGGCTTCTTTTCCCTCGGCCGCGACGGTGTCGACCCGCCAGAAAGGGCAGATTTCCCCGAAGAGAGCGGCATAGGCTTCCGGTCCAAGCCCGAACGCCTCACGATACACAGGATAGCTCGCGAGAACGCGCAGCCCCGTCGCGCTGACATGGCGCCGGGCGACTTGGTTGGAGGCTGGATCGGCGAGATTGCCCTCGAGGCTGGCTCCCGGAACGGCGAGAATCCAGTTGAGATGGTGAAAGGCCAGCCCCGTGCCATGATGAAGCCGCGCGAGATAGTGGAGGGAACGCAGCAACGGCGGAGCCAATTCCCGTTGCTCCAGAAGTACGTATCGTTCCGATCCGCGCTCTTCGATTCGTGGGTCGTGCTCGTTGTCGAGCATCACGGTCGCGAACTGTTTCGGCAAGACCGGGTCGCCATTTTCCTGCTGCACGGGGTACAGCCCCAGCAGTTGGACGAGCCCGTCGAAGTCGAGATCGAGACCCGAGAGAAGGCGAGAGACTCGACAGGCTTGAAGGTTGTCAGCCGTGCCGTACAGGTCTTCGAGGGTCGAGGGCCAATCGTTCGAGGTGATGTCGCCGGTCTCGGTGAGCAGCGCGAGCTCGTTGCCCTTGCTGGTGGGCTGGTCCAGGGCCCCCGTCAGGCCCAAGAGGCCGGCTTGGTCCCCGGCGAGCCGAAACCCGGCGCGCAGCGGGAAGTCGCTGGCGACTCGGGCGAAGACGTCGTCGAGGGTCGTGCCGCCGATCGAGGCGAGCGCCGCGCGGGTCCTTTCGGCGGGCTCGTGAAAGGGCAAGGCGATCGGATAGAAGGGCGCGCTGAGGTCGACTTCTCCCAGTCCCGTTTGGAGCACTTCGCTCACGAGCTGGACGGTGGGGACCTCCTGCTTGAGGTGGGTTTCGCTGAGCACCAGGTCGGCCAGATCGGGCCGACGACTGTCGAGCCGGCGGGCGACGGACTCTGCCGGGTGGATCCCGATGTCCCGGTTGCGGCCCGTGGCAATCCGGTAGAGATGACGCAGATAGGCTGCGAGCGACTGACTCGACTGCAGGCTGGACGGCTTGGCGTAGGCCTGCCCCGTGCTGAAGAGCGCTTGCCCCCCCGCCGACGAGAGACCGGAGCTGGTGTGACGCAAGGCCTGGTTCATGGGGTCATTCACGGCCAGAGCATGCTGCCGGAGGCGGTAGCTGCGGACGGCTTGGCGCCGAGCACGGGCAAAGAACGCCGGCGTGGGCTCCGGCGCTTCCCGGTTTCGGCCGGGCGAGAGGTGCTCCCTGAGGCCCGGCAGGGACGTGAAGCAGCCAACTCGGGCGGCGCTGTCGAGCCGGAGCGCGCTGACCTCGGCCGTCAGATCCTCGGGACAGGTGATTGCCTCGATACGTCGGTAGAGCGGGTCGTTGACCATTTCGGCGAACGGGATCGCGGGGGCCGCAGCGCGACCGCGCTGGCGCAGCATTCGTTTTTCCGCGATCCTCTCTGCGCGAAGGCGACCGCGTTGCGACCGGGGCGCGTCGCCGCCGCCCACGCGCCCCGCAGGGCGCTTCGAGTTTCCGTTGAAGTCTTCCATCACACTTTCCTTTCGCGTCTCCGGTGGGATACCGAACGAGCCCCAGCGCCAATGCCTCGGGGCTTGGCCAGTCGAGGGCTCGCATTCATCCCGCGACAGCCTCGCGGGCGGGGATTTCGATCTCTTTCGTGGAATTTCGCCGGGGGCCGACCTGGCGACCCCGGCTCGTGCCCAGACGCGCCGGCAGCGGGGGCGGCGCTCTTGGGACTTCTCTCTTGGTGCGCTCGTGGGGAGGCGCGATAGCCTGCCAGCTCGGTGCTGGAGCACTTCGGAGTCGGGGCCGACTGCTGAGCGCGAGCGCTCGAGCAGAGCCAAGCGCTCGAGGGCCCCGCTTGGGCTGTGGTGTCGGGGGCGACTCGGGTTGGCTGCTTGGGCGACCCGAAAGCGACCGCTGCGGCTTCGTCGGTCGCTTGGGCTCATCCCCCCGGGGGCGCGCGAGCTCGCGCGTCACGCGGAAGATCCGGCAGCTGCTTCGATCTCCGAGCTCGATCGGGCTGGCCACCGAATCGCCGGGGCGCCTTCATGACATCGAAGAGGTGAAGCCTACAGCCCTTGGCAGAACTCGCCGAGTAGCATCTCTTCGGCGGAGTAGTCGCTCGAGGTCGGGCACCCTTTGTCTCCGCTGACCAGGAGGCTAGCGTCCGAGACTCTCACGAGAGTTTCCTTGCCCAGTGCAAGGTTTTCACAGAGATTGGGAAAAAACTCTGCGATCGTTTCGCGAAGGCTGTGGCCATTGGTCTCGACATCGAAGCCGGGCACGGAGGAAATGAAGCGGTTGGTGCACACGGCTAGATCAGAAGACTTCTGACCTACACTCATGCGATTCCATTGCGCGAGGCAGTTTCTGATGGCGTTGCGAGCACGATTCCTCGCTTTGTTGGCTTGCACGCCACCGTGTCTTCCCGCGGCGTTTCCCCTGACCAGGAGGACCTCGCGCCGCACGATCTTGCCGTCGATGTCTTCGGTTTCCACATTTGCACCGAATGAGTACGCACAGTGCCGAATGCGTTCCGCCGCGTCCGCGGAGCCGGTGACACACACACCTCCCGTCAGTAGCGACATGGCCGTAGCGAGCTTGGTCCCAATGCGAGCTGAGTATTTCATGTGATCTTTCTCCTGGTCGTTGAAGTCGCCATCGGCGTTCTCGCCCAAAGGACTTTTTGCCCAGCTGCCCGCCAGCGCGTGCAGGGCAGACAGCAAGTCTGCCTGCGCGCGCCCGACGGGCGTCTGGACTGAAAATCCACTTCCTCCTCGCACCCTCGGTCCTGCGGTCGCGAGAAATCCGGGCTGGCGCTTTGGCTCGTGAGCTCTCCCGGGTTGGGTGGGTCACGTGCTCTATTCCTGCTGCGAAACCTCGGCGGGCGCCATTTCGCGGCCTTTCGTAGGATTTCGCCGTCCCGCGCCCTGCCAACCGGGGCCCGTCCTCGCGCGCGGGGGGGGGCGGGGGTCGTCGGGTATCTCGGGCGGCGTGCTCGCTGGCCGCGAGGCGCGAGGAAGGTGCCGCCCGCTCCGCGAGCCCTTGGCAGTGCACTGTGTTTCGTCACGGGTGCTGCATCGGGCGGCTTGCCGCCTCGTCGCCCCTGCCTGCCTCAGGCCGGACTCGGCCTCGGTCGAGTTGGGCCGCGTTCTGGGCCCCGCGCCCTCGGTCGAGCTGGGCCGCGTTTGCGTCTCGCGCCCTCGGTGAGAGCGCCGGCTACTCCTCTCGGCGACTCGTCCTCGGGCTGCGAGCGGCTTTTGGCGAACCTCTGCCGCTCGTTTCCTGCGGGGAGGGTGGCAGGAGCGCTGGAGCGCCGCCGGAGCCGCGCAGAATCTCGAAGCCGCGTGCAGGGAGCGTGAAGCGAGGAGGGCTCGGCTCGCCCGTTTCCAGGGAGCACAGCGGCGGGGCCTCCTCCGCGAGCTCACAGGTTGCGGGCTCGCTGCCGTGGTTGAGCAGAAAGTGCAGCGTCGCCTCGGCGTTTTGGCGCGTGAGCACCTCGGCGGCCTCGCTCGACAGGCGTACGATGGGCGCCGGCCGCGGCAGCGCTGCCGCGGCCCACAACCACTCGAGCACCGCGTCGTCGAGACACACGCCGCAGTGCACGACGCGTCCCGCTCCCAGGGGGCGCTCCACGACCGCCGCGCTGCCGGCGAACCAGCCTGCCGAGTAGGTGGCGAGCGCTCGGCACTCGGGGCTCTGCGGCTCGAGCACTTCCGCGTAGCGTGTAGCCGACAGCTCGGTGCTCGGGGCGTCGGCGCTCGAGAAGGTGCGGATGCGAGCCGGCGCCTCCAATGTCGTGCTCTCCGGGTTGCGAGTACCCGTCAGCGGCGCGAGCAAGCCCGGTGGCTCTCGGGACGCCGGCCCCTGCAGCCGCGCGTCGCGGTGCCCGGCGAGAGGCCCGACGACGAGGACGCCGCCGGCGCCGACCCAGGCCTCGAGCGCCGCCACCTCCTGCTCGTCCACCGCAAGCGCGAGTGGCATCAGCGCGACGGTGTATCGTCCGCGCTTTTCGATGTCCGCGGGGCGAAGCGTGTCCTCGTTGAGCCCCAGCCGGCGCAGGGCGCGGCGACCCACTTCGACGCCGCCGAGGTGCTCGGCGATCCACGGCTCCACCTCGGCTCCGACGCTTTGGCGGTAGGAGGCTAGCCGCGCCACGCTCACCACGGGTCGGGTGCGGGCGATCAGCGCCGCGTGCGGGCCGAGCTTTCGAATCAGATCGCGGGCTTCACGATAGTGGCGGCCGGGCTGCCCCCAGTGGGGTAGGAGCCCGCCCCAGTTGGTTTCCTGCGCCGCTGGAAACGAACGCCATCGAAACCAGGCGAGCAGGTTGCAGCCGTGGGCAATCGACTGCAGCGCCGTCAGCGCCAGCTCGCCAGGCGGTGCGGCGGGCAGGCGATAGCTCGTCTGCCCGACTTGGCTCGCCTGCTGCTCCACCACCCACAGGCGGCGTGCGTATCCGCGAAATCGCCCGTAATTCGCACCCATCGACGGCCGCTGCTCGGCGGCGCCAGCGAAGCGCGGGTAGTGATCGTGGCCGTAGATGTCCAGCTGCTCGAGCAGCGCCGCTCGATCCAGCGGACCGAAAGGGCAGTTGTGGAGCACGAGCGCCTCGGGATCGGCCGCGCGGATGCGAGAGACTTGCCCGGCGAGGAACTCGAGGGCCGTGTCCGATAGAAAATGGCGGTAGTCGGCGCACTGGTGATGGTTGAGATAGGCAGGGGTAGGCCCAGGCAGGTCCGCCTGGCCGAAGTTGCTCAGCTGGTTGGACCAGAACCTCAACCCCCAGGCGTCGTTCAACTCTTCGATATCCGAGTAACGATGCCGGAGCCAACGCTGGAAGGCGTGCCGGGCCGAGTCGCCCCACAGCTCCGCGAGGTGGCACCACATCTCGTTGTCGATCTGCCAGGCCCAGATGCGTTCGTCGCGGCCGTAGCGCTGCGCCATGGCTTCGACGATGGTGTCGCATGCGCTTCGATATGCCGGTTGTGTGTAGTCGTAGCAGCGCCGTGAGTGCCGGTACCAGGGCGTGCCGTCGTGACGGCGCGCGATGATTTCGGGTTGGGCCTCCTCCAGCCAGGCCGGCGGCGCGTAGGTGGGAGTGCCCAAGATCACACCGATACCCGCCTCTTCGCAGAGCCGAAGCACCTCGTCGAACAGCGCCCAGTCGAATCGCTCGCGCTCCGGCTGCATGGTGGCCCACGCGCTTTCGCCGATCCGCACGCAATGTAGGCCCGCCGCGCGCATCCACTCCAAGTCCTGCCGCATGCGGGACCTCGGCCACTGTTCGGGGTACCAGCACGCGCCGAAGCGCAGGCGATTGTCGGAACGCAGCACCGAGGCGGTCTTGTCAGCTCGGGGCTCTCGAAGCAAGAGGGGGGGGCCGGACGCAGCGAATGCGCTGGCGGCCCGGCGGGCCGTGGGCGAGCTTGGAGGGCAGGAGCCGGCGGAGCCGAGGGCAGGAGCGGCGGAGCGGAGAGCAGCTTGGGCGCCCCGGCGGACGGAAACTGCTGGGAGGAAATCAGCCGGGGAAGAAGCCGAAAGGAAGGCCGGGCAGGACCGGACGCGGCCGGGAAGTGCGAAACGGGGCCGAAGTGGGTCAGGAGGCTATTCGGGGTCGGGCTGGTTTTTGGTACACTGGCCCTCTGGTGCTGTCCAGAGGCTGCCGAGCGACTGGAAAGTGCAAGAAGAAGGGGGATGTAGTGGCAGCGGTACTGGAAGGGGCGTTTGAGCTGTCAGAGCGCGTACTTCGTTCGATTACCTCGCTGAACAAGGCCATCGAGGCCGCGGAAGACACGCAGTCCATGCTCGCCTCCGCGATGGACGTGTTGCTCGAGGTGTTCGAGTGTGATCGCGCATTCCTGCTCTACCCATGCGATCCGGAGTCCGCGCACTGGTGTGTGCCAGTGGAGCGAACCACCCGCGAGTGGCCCGGGGCAGGGGTAACGCAGGCCAACATTCCGATGACGGCCTATGCGCGCAGCGTCATGCGCGAGGCGCTCAATGCGGGCCACGCGGTGCGTCGCGATCCGAACTGGAATCCCATCGATCGCAACGACCCGGTCAATCGGGATTTCCACATTCGCAGCCAGCTCACGCTGGCGATTTCTCCTCCGGGCGATTGCCCCTGGCTGCTCGGCATTCACCACTGCGCCCGCGCGCGAAACTACGCGGGGGACACGCGGCTCTTCGAGGCGATGGGCGGCCGCATCGCCTCCGCGCTCGCCACGCACACCACGCTGCAGCGCCTCAGGGAGCGCGAGGCAAAGTTCCGAGCCCTGGTCGACAGCGCGCCGGACGCCATCGTGGTGTGTGACATCGAAGCCGATCGATTGATCGATGCGAACCTGCGAGCCGAGGAGATGTTCGGGCTTCCCCGCGAGGAGTTGCTCGCGCGCTCGCTCTCGGGCGCTTCCGCCGAGCGGCAACCCGAAACGGGCGCCCCGAGGCAGGAGCTGCTCCGGCGCGCGCGGTGCGCGGCGGAAGGCGAGAGGTTGCGCTTCGGGTGGACGTTCGTGGCGAGCTGCGGCGAGCTGCCCTGCGAGGTTCACTTGGCCCCGTTCCCCGACGCGAGGCAGAGCCTCGTGCGCGTCAGCCTGGTCGATATCCGAGAAAAGAAGGCGGCCGAGCAAGAGCAGAGCCGCCTGCGAGCTCAGCTCCAGCGCGCTCAGCGCCTCGAAGCCATCGGCCAGCTCACGGGAGGCATCGCGCACGACTTCAACAATCTGCTCTCGGTGCTGAACGGAAACCTGGAGTCGCTCTGCGCGCAGTGCGAACAGCCGTACTCCGCCGAGCGAGACGCGGCCATGGCGGAGCAGGCCCGCGAGGCCTTCGAGGCCGCCGTCCGCGGCGGCAGCCTGGTGCAGCGGCTGCTCGCTTTCGCGAGCCAGCAGCCGCTGTTGCCTCGCCCGGTTCACTTGTCCGAGCTGATCCGCGGGATCGAGAGCCTACTGCGCCGCAGCCTCGAGCGGGGCATCGGGCTCGAGCTTCAGCTCGAGCAGCGAAACTGGTGTTGCCAACTGGATTCGGCGCAACTGGAAAATGCCGTGCTCAACCTCGCCATCAACGCCCGGGACGCGATGCCGGCGGGCGGGCACATGGTGGTTCGCACGGCCGAGCACAAGGTTACCTCGGAGGAGGACCCGCTGCGGGCCCAGGGGGTGCCGCTCGGGCAGTACGTGCTGGTCTCCGTTTCGGACGACGGCGCCGGGATGTCCGAGGAGCAGCTGAGCCAGTGCTGCGAGCCGTTCTTCACCACCAAGAAGCCGGGGCGAGGCACGGGGTTGGGGCTCAGCATGGTGTTCGGCTTCGCGCGGCAATCGGGGGGCCACCTGTGCTTTCACAGCGCAGTGGGCGAGGGCACGAAGGTTACGTTGATCTTTCCACGGTGCGATGCCCCCGGGGCCAGCGAGGAGGTCGGCGCGTCCGATCCCGAGCCGGAGGCGGCGGCTGCCCGCGGGCACCAGAGCGTGATCCCGGGCGCCACCCAGCACGGCAACCCGACTCCCGCCTGAGGCTGCCTCTCGCCTGGAGGGCTTCGCGGCTGGCTCGGGCGAGAGCTGGAGTTTGTCGGGTCGACGCGGGCGTCGGGGCCTCGGCACCGGGGAAAACGCCTGCCATCCCGTGGCCGGCCGCCGGCCGGGCGAGCCGGAAGGTCTCGACGCTCAGCGCTGCGGTGGGTGCTCGGGGCCCTCCGAGAAAACCTGCCAGAACACATGCTCCAGCTCCGCCAGGCCGAAGGGCTTCGAGAGGCGAGGCGCGTCTGGCAACTCGTCGAGCGAATCCGGGTGAGCCATACCCGTCATGAACACCACCCTGCCTCGGAGCGCGGGTCGATTTTCGCTCACCCAACGGTACAGGTCGAGACCGGTGCCGTTTCGCATCACCAGGTCGGTCATGATGCAGTCCACCTCCGCCCCGGATTCGAGCTGCTGGATGGCCTCCCGACCGGAGCTTGCCATGGTGAGCTCGAAGCGCCCGGCGAGCAGGCGACGGATGGTGCGGCAGATGAGTGGCTCGTCGTCCACGACCAGCAGATGCCGCCCGGCGATGGGAACGCGATCCGGCGCGGGAGCCTCCAGCGGGGGAAGAG
The DNA here is from genome assembly GCA_050299315.1 of Polyangiaceae bacterium. Lineage (GTDB taxonomy): Bacteria > Myxococcota_A > Polyangia > Polyangiales > Polyangiaceae > SZUA-265. The sequence continues at coordinate 74,997 of JBNKVS010000027.1, read as the reverse complement.
TGGAGGCTTGCGACGCGGGGAAATGCAGGGTGAAGCGAGTCCCTTCACCTGGAATGCTCGCGACCTCGATCCAGCCGCCCATCTGCCGAACCAGGCTCTGGCAGACCGTCAAGCCGAGGCCCGTACCGCCCTGGCGCTTCTTGAAGAACGGGTCGAACAGGTGCTCGAGATCACCGGCCTCGATGCCGGCCCCGTTGTCGCGAATTTCGATGTGCACGTCTGCCAGAGACTGCCAGGTCTTGAGTTGGATGCGATTGTCACCCTTCGCACGCCTCGGGGGCATGGCCTGGACGGCATTCAGCAGCAGGTTCTGCACTACCTGACCCAGCCGCCCGGGGTTGCCGAAAATCGCCTCGACGCGACCCAGATCTCGCTCGACCACCACCCGGGAGAGCTTGGCCCGAGCGGTGTCGAGCGCCTCGGCGACCACCCGGTTTGCGTCCACGGGGACGCGAGTTTCGTTGACGCGATGGAAGATCTGCAGGTCGTTGACGACGGCGGCGACGCGCTCGACACCCACCCGTACGTCCCGAATCAGCTCGGTGATCTCTCCCACCGTCCCCACGCCGAACAGCATGTCGGGAGGTACCGACGAGAGCCGCTCGGCCGCATCCTCCAGGTTGGGAAGCACGAAGGAAAGCGGGTTGTTCAGCTCGTGCGCGAAGCCCGCCACGAGCAAGCCCAAGCTTTCGAGCCGGGTGTCGTGCGCGCGGTCGGCTGCCTGCCTCATCCGATTGCTCACCTCCCGGGCAACGACCAGCACGCGCACCTCGTGCTGGTAGCGTATCCGCGCCATGCGCAATTCTACGGGTAGGCCGCCCTTGTCGAAGTGCACCTCCACCGAAACGCTGCTCGCGCCGCGCTCCGTCTCGCGCAGCGCCGCGAGCAGCTGCTTGCGCTCGGCTTCGACCAGAAGCTGGGAGAGCGGTCGACCGCCGAGGCTCTTTCTTGCGTCCAGCCCCACCTGCTTCTCGAGCGCCGGGTTGCACAGCTCGATCCGATCGTTGCGGAGCACTGCGAGCCCGTCCGGGCAGCTCGAGAGCAGCGTGCGCAGCCCCGGCAGGCTGTCCAACTCGGTTGACTCCCCCCGGCTGAGCGCGTCGACCGGTTCGAGCGCGACGAGGCTGCCGCGCTCCGAAACCGGGTTGGACAGCGGGCAGCGCATCACGCGCAGGCGGAGGCGCGTGCGGTTGGGACCCAATCGTGGGAAATCCAGCTCCAGGCGCGCGGCGCCGCAGCCTGGATCGGCGAGTAGCTCGTTGACCAACTGCCGCTGCTTGTCCTCCACGAGCTGCCCGAGCGCGAGCCCGATCGGGGAGCTCGAAGCGAAGAGCTTTTCGGCGGCGCCGTTGGCGTGCACGATCACGCCGTGCCCGTCGAGCATCAGCGTCGCCCCCGGCGCATGCCCAAAGAGGGTTTCGAAAGCGCTTCCTTGGCCTTCGGAAATGGTCGAGGCGGGTGAGACGCTAGCTGACACTCGACAGCTCCCGGATCTGAGAGAGGGGCTCGGGCACGACCCACATCACGCCGACGATGCGGCTGAGCTCACCCGTGACTTTGCGGTCGGGCAGCATCCGGCAGCCGATTCGCTGCACTCGCCCATCGGGCCGCTTCGCCCGGAACGAGTATTCGTACGGGATTGTCGAGTCCATCGCGGTGGCGAGGTGACGGTCGACCGCTTCGCGATCATCGTCCACGATGAGGGGATAGAAGCTTTCCATGTTGGGAGGGGGCCCCGAGGGGTCGAGCCCCAGGACTTCGAACAGAGAGAGGGAGCAGTGCGTGTCGTCCGTGCGGATGTCCCAGGCGAAGGTGCCCGTCAGGCTCGCCCCGGTGACGGTACCCAGATCGTAGGCAGCCTCGGTGAGCCGCAGAATCCCCACGGGCGTGCCTTCTTCGTTGCGCAGGGGGGTGAGGCGAATCAGCTCTTGAAACACCTCGCCATTCGCCCGGAGCGAAGCGATGATGCTTTGCCAGCCGATGCCGCTCGCCGCTGCGCCCAAGCGACCCCTGAAGTGCTCGCGCTCTTGCTCGCTCGTGAGCAGGGTGATGTCGAGCCCAGGCAGCCACTTGGGATCGCGATCGAACTGCTCGGCGAAGGCGCGATTCGCAAACGAGAGCCGGCCTTCGGCATCGACGATGGCCATCGCGATGTCGGCGCCCTGCAGCGCTTCGTCCAGCATTTGGCGCGTCTCCCGCTCCGCGTGCACGCTCGTCACGTCGGTAAACGTAACGACCAGCCCAGTGCCGTCCGATTGGGGAGAAATTTCGCGAGCGTGAAAGACTACCTTGCAGCCACCCAGCGTCAGCAGCAGGCGCTCGATGGGCTCGGGGCTCAGCAGGGCTTTCTGGCAGAGCTCCTCGAGGGATTCGTGGAATTCGTGGTTCAGGTGCTTGAGCGGCCGACCCACGTCCTGCGTGAGGAGATTCACGAAACGCGCTGCGGGTGGGTTGAAACGCCGAATGGTCAGCTCCCCGTCGAGGAAGATTGCCCCGATGTCGATACTGCCGAGCAGCTGATCCATGTCGTTGTTCAGACGTGAGAGCTCTTCGATCTTGACCTGGTACTCCGCGTTGACCGAGTGCAGCTGTTCGTTGACGTTCTGCAGCTCGCTGTTGAGGCTCTGCAGCTCCTCGTTCGAGGCCAACAGCTCCTCGTTGGTCGATTGAAGCTCCTCGGTCGAGGTCTCCAGAGCCTCGACCGAAGAGCGCAGGTTCTCCTTCGAGGCGTTCAGCTGCTGCTTGAGCTCGAGCACGCGCGCCCGCGCGTCGTACTCGCCGGCGTCGAGGACCCGCTCTGCATCCTGAGCCCCGCGCTCGAGGCCTTCGAAGGTGAGGGCGTACAGGCATTTTCCCTGCAGGCTCTTCTCGATCCGATCGATGCGTAGGTCGAAGTGCAGCGTGCCTTCGGGCGTGTGAATGGAGAGGTCGCGGCGCCGAGCCGAGGTCGAATCCCGCATCTCCTCGAAGAACTTCGCGAGGTGGGTCGTGAGCTCGTCCGGAAACATCTCATGACAATCCAGCGTGGCTCGCCCCTCGGGAATGGCCAGTAGGCCTCTCAGGTTGCCGCTGCGATAGATCAGCTCCAGCTGATCGTTGACGACGACGAACGGCGGGGCGTACACGGGCAAAATGCGCTGGAATACATCGAGCAGCTCGATGTCCCGCCGCAGGGCGCAGGAAAGCCGGCCGTGGCTCGCCTCCGTCTGGCTTTCCTGCGCCTCCACCTGTTGTGCGACATGGCGCAGCCCGCGGGAGCGGAAGAGGTGCCACTTGGAGTCGAGCAGCTCGAATTCCCCCTCGTGGTCGATGATGGTTTCGCTCGGGCCGAGCAGCAGCAGCCCGCCCGAGCGCAGCGCAAATCCGAAGTGGCTGGAGACACGCGCCTGCACCGGGCTGCGCAAGTAGATCATCACGTTCCGACAGACGACCAGATCCAGCCCCGAAAAGGGGGGATCCTGCAGGACGTCGTGGCGAGAGAAGAGCAGGCGATCGCGCAGGGACTGCTTCACGAGGAAGGTCCCGTTCGCATGCCGTTCCAGATACGCGACGCGCAGGCTGGGGGGAATGTCGGCAACGCTGCTTGCGCTGTAGCTTCCGTGGCTGGCCCAGCGCAGGGAGTCGTGATTCACGTCCGTTGCGAACACACGGAACGGCCGGGTGGGATCGGTATCTGCGATGGCTTCGCTGATCGCGATGGCAACGCTGTAGGCTTCCTCGCCCGTCGAACAGCCTGCCACCCAGGCCCGGAACGTCGTTTCCGGGGGGCATGCATCGAGGTACTGGCGCAGCCGGGCCCCCAGCGCATCGAAGGCCTCCGGGTCGCGGAAAAAGCGGGTTACGCCGATCAGCATGTCTTTGGCGAGGCGGGCCCGCTCGTCTTTGTCTCGTTCGAGCTTCGCCGCGTAGCTTTCGGCCGTGAGCCCCAAAATTCGCACGCGCCGCTGCAACCGGCGCAGCACCGTGGAGCGCTTGTAGTAGCCGAGGTTCAGGCTCCGATCCTTCTGCAGCACGTGCAGGATGGTGGCCGTCGTGGCGTTGTCGCCATCCGCGCTCACCGCGCCCTCGCCACCAGGGCTCGAGAGGATTTGAAAAAGCGCGGTGGCCATTTCGCCTGGGGGCAAAACCAGATCGGCCAGCCCTGCCGTACGAATCGCCCGCGGCATGCCGTCGAAGTCACTACTCTCCGCCGTCTGCGCGATCACGAAGCCGCCCATCTCTTTGATGGCCCGGCAGCCCCGGCTCCCGTCGCTACCGGCTCCCGAGAGGATTGCCGCCGCGGTGTTGGCGCCTTGATCCTGCGCGAGGGACTGAAGAAACGAATCGACGGGAAGGTGCATACGAGTCCCGCGCTCGTGGGGCGCGACCACCAGCTTGCCCTCGAAAATGGTCAACGTCGTCTGCGGGCGGATCACGTAGGCCGAGCCGGCCTCGACTACCTCGCCATTCGTTGCCCAATGAACCGAAAGCTGCGTGATTCTGTCGAGCAGCTCGACGATGTTGCTTTCGTAGTCGGGCGACAGGTGCTGAACGATGACGTACGCGACGCCGTTTTCGGGCTTCGCCGCACCGAGCAGGAGGGAGAGGGCTTCCAGGCCGCCCGCCGACGCGCCAACGCCAACTATAAAAGGAACTTCGTGGGTTTTCGATGGTGGCATGACTGCGCTTTTCGAGACGGACGGACCGGTGCCTCGGAGGTCGCACCCCCGGTTGCGCCGATCGGTCGATTGGGCGTGACCGAGCCCGGCGCGCCCGGTTTTCGCGATGGATTCTTTTGGCCTCCGCGGCCTTTGCCGCCAGGGCTCAGGCTTCTCTCGGGCCGCTGCCGCGAGCGCGGGCCCGGCCGCGGCGGCTCGCGCGACGAGCGAGCCGCGATGCGGTGAGCCAGGCAGAGCGAGTGATGCGCCCGCTGGTGCTCCGCCCCCCGAGGCCAGGGGCCGCCGAATGGCCGACGTGCGTTGGGGGGCGCAGGGTTGCTTCGGGCCGCGGCTTCTGCGGCGGGGCAGAGAGCTGACGAGCGCGATCGCGGCGGCCGCCGAAGGATGCGGCGCTCGCCCGACTTGCCCGTGGCCCGCGGCCTGCGGCGAGCGAGGCTCGGAGCTCCGCGGTGCATTCCGAGGGAATGGTGGAAGCGCCCCGCGGACGAGGCACTCCGCTCTCGGCAGCCGCGGCTCATCGGCGCAGTCGCCTCCACGACCCATTGGACCGGGATTCGATGAGCGCTCGGGCGGCGAACGCCGTGCTGATCGTTGGGCCGCCGAAGAAGTGAGCGCTTCGGCCGTGTTGGTAGAGCGCTCCGCCCTGGAACGCGCCGTTGGTCAGACGGGCTTTGCGCAGCAGCCACACGTCGAGCGACGGGTCCAGACCGAGGCGTGTGGCGGCCAGCGCTCGCTGCGCCAGCTCCAGCGGGTGAGACTCGCGGCCCTGGTGGCTCTTGATCTGACGACGAGCTTCGGCCAACCAGGTGCAGTAGCGCGCCGGAAAGCGGCTCAGGAGCCGCGCGAGAAAGTAGAAGGACGTCGCCGCGCAGGGGTAATAGCGTGAGCCCGCTTCGTATTGCCCGCTCTGAAAGTAGGACTGGGCGTGGCGTTCGGTGGCCACGACGACGTCGCGAAATTCTGGGACACCGGCCAGGTCGACCTGATTCATCAAGTAAAGTGCGTTGAGGCACACCACGGCGTCGATGCGATTCGCCCGAGGCCCGCCTGGGTCGAAGTATACGCGGACGATGCCCAGCTCCGGGTGGTGGTTGGCCGCGATGCGCTGCGCGACGCTCATCGCGGTGGCTCGGGAAACTTGCCTCGCGCGCAAAGCCAGCGAATAGGCAACTGCCGTGCAGTCCGCGTCGGGCGGCAACAGGTTGCGGTCTTCGAAGAAGTGCACCAGGTCGCCGTGCGCGGTCAGCTCGCCCAGCCGCTGGAGGATCGAGCGCAACCACGGCGGACGGGGGGGGGCGAAGTACAGGTCCCCGACCAGGAGCGGCGTGAAATTTTCCTTTTGCCGGGTCGAAACACCCAGGAAATCTCGGTCCGTGCTGATCCTCGCTTCGAAGCTTTCGCCGCGCACCCACCGCTCGGTCAAGTAATCGACGCTCGCGCTTCGGGCGAATCCCAGACCGCCGTGCGTGCACGGCCACGACGGCCACGCTCGCGCGCGGTCTCTTCGCCGCTTTTCCTCGACGGCCGTTGCGCGGTGGCTCAGCGATTTGGTGTGTGCTTCACCGACAAATCGGACAATGTGCTCGTCCCCCACCTATCCCCCAATCGAGCTAGCAACCTATCAGAGGGTAGGGGAGCCGATCTACGGCATTCGTTGGCGAGTGGGCGTCTGCACGCGCGGCTGGCAGGCGGCGGCGGCCCGCGCTCGCAGCTCTCGCGGAACTGCTTCTTCCGGCCGCCGAGCAACGCCTGCCGCCGTCGCCGTGAACGGCCGCGGCGAGCCTATCTCCGCTGCCCGGCCAGCGCAGGGCCGATCGCCCGAGGCGCAGCCGAGAGGGTCGCGTTCGCGCGGAGACTCGCGGCGATTTCGCTGGGCGACCCGCCTGACGTGGCCGGCTCCACCGCCTGTCTTGGCTGTTTTCCCTGGATTCCGTGTTGCCTTGCGACGCGTAAGCTCTGTGCCGAGCGCTTTAGGCGTTGCCGTGACTTGCGCGAGAGCTCGGCCGCTCTTCGCAGAGAGGGCTGCGCGCACACTGTGCGCTCGCGCGAGGGTTCCGAGGGGGGATCGGGAGGCGACACTGGCACCACCTGCGTCTGGTACCCCGCGAGGAACGACATGGCAGGCCGGCCGCGCTGGTCGCAATACACGGCAGCGTAGCCTGGATAGTACATCAGGGTCATGAAAGCCTCGTATTGTCCTTTCTCGAGGCCGAAGTCGAGGGCCACGGCGCCCCACACGGCCAGGATGTTCATGTCCAGCTGGCGCTCTCGAAGCAGCTCCTTGCGCAGCCAAAAAGCGCGGTGAAGGGCCGGGCCGGCCTCTTGCCCCTCCCGCACCAGCACGTGCAGAGCCGCGGCAATGCGCTCGTCGCTGCGCGTGAGCGGGCGACCGTAACCCGGAAAGGCCGCGCCCGCGTGCAGTCGCTCGTCGAGCCAGTGTTGCCTCGCCGAGCTCGGTTCGGGGATTCGGCTTTGCAGCTCGAAGGCCCGAGCCTGCGCGAGGAATCCGTACTCCACGCTGTTGCTCGCGGCCAGCGCGGCGCTCATCGCTAGACCCGGGTCCACGCGCGCCGAGCCGAGGTAGCCGGCCACGCGGTTGCACCAGATGCGGGGGTCGGGGTAGCCGGTCCCCACCCAGAGCCCTTCGAGCACGCGGGCCTGGGCGCTGCTCACCCGGCGCCCGGTTACACAGAAGAGCAGATACTGAACGAAGCTCATGTCGAGGCAGTCGACGTGCAGATCCTTGCCGTGCACGATCACCTGCTTGCCGAGCCGCACGCAGCCGACGGAGGAATGCAGGCGGACGCCCGCTGGGCTGTGGTGCCGCGTCACGAGGGAAGCTCCAGCCGTTGCAACAAGGCCTCCAGGTCCAACGGTTCGACGCTGGGCCGCGGCCCATCATAGACGAGGCAATCCCGAAGAAATGGAAATCGATCGAGTCCCATGCCGCGGACTTGCTGAGCCGCCGCGAGCGCCGGGGTGATCCGCCAGCTGAGGAAGCAGCGCTCGGCGAGGTCATGCGGGACCTCGTGGTCTGCGAACACGAGCGCCGCGAGGCCGGCCGGGTTGACTCGCGTCGCGACCGGCGTGTGGGTGACGTAGGCGCGAAGCCTCCTGGAGCGGTGGCGGCACCCACACTGGTGCAGGAGCTGCTCCGCGGCCGTGTCTACCGGGTGGCTCTGATCCGGGGCACTCGCTCGGGGCTCGACCGAGACCTCGAGCCGCGCTCCGCCCGTCGCCTCTCGCTCGTGCCGGGGCGCGTGCAGCCATCGCTCGACCTCCGAGGGGCCCGCGCGAAACACCTGCAAGCACCTCACCATCGCGGGCACGCCCGAAAGCGGGTTGTCGGCGTACGCGGCAGCGGTGATCGCCGCCGCCGAAAGACTTGCGCCTCCCGCGCAAGCGTTGCGCGCCGCCTCGGTGCCCTCGTCGGCGGCAAACAGGGCTCGCACCTCGCGGCTCAGCTCCCGAACGCACGTTCTCCTCATGCGCCACCTCTAGATCCGCCGGACTGCAGCGCGAGCGCTCGTTGCGTCATCGGTGGCACGGCGGCCGGGTCGATGCGCACGTCGATGAGCCAGGGGCCGCCGGGCTCGAAGCTCTCCGCGGGGATCCTCGACAGGTCTTCGGCCGATTCGACGCGAATGCCCTGCGCACCGCAGGCGCGAGCGACCTGGTCGAACCGGATCGACGGAAGCTCGTGGGCGATGGAGGCCGCTCCGTTCAGAACCTGCCCGTGGCGTACCATGCCGAGGCTCGAGTCGTTGAGGACCACGTACGTCACAGGCAAGCGCTCTTGCACCGCGGTGGTCAGCTCGAGGCTGGACATGAGCATCGAGCCGTCCCCGCACACGCACACCGTGCGCTTGCCGCCGCCGACCGACGCTCCGATGGCCGCTGATATCGCCCAAGCCATGCTCGACAGACCCATCGCAACGCGGTAGGTGTCGGGCCTGCTGCGGTCCAGATAGTGTGTGCTCCAGCAGAACCCACTTCCCGCGTCCACGTGGATACAGACGTCTTCGGGTACGTGGCGGCTCAGCCATTTCATGAGCGCGGCGGGGTGCACAGGGCCCGGCGCGGCGGGCCGCGCCACGGGATGCTCGCCGCTCCGCCGGCCGAGCGCGGTCGGGCCGTTCGAGTCGCGCGTCGAGCCGCTCTCGGCTCCGAGCGCGGGCTGCCTCACTCGCTGGGGCCTGGAAGGTGGGTCTAGCTCTTCGAGCAGCCGCACGAGGTGGCCCACGGGGGCGAGGACGGGCGTGGTGGCAGGCATCCGGTGCAGAAACTCCGTGTGCCGGCTGACGGCGAACATGCGTCGCTGTCCGAACACCTGCCACTGGGCGGTCGAAAGCTCGTCGAACGTGGTGCCGAGCGCGATCAGGAGGTCACTTTCGTCCACTGCCGCCTGCGCCTCGGCGTGGCCCGCGAACCCGACGACGCCGAGGTAGATCGGGCCTCGATGGCCGAGCCAGCGCTTCCCCGCTGGGCTGCAGACGATCCGGGCGTGCATCCTCTCGGCGATGGTCAGGAGCCGGTGTGCGTCGGCACCCGCCTCGTCTCCGACGACGAAGACGGGGCGCCGGGCGCTTTGGAGCGCCGAGAGCAGGTGCGTCACGCTGCGTTGGTCGATGGCCTCGAAGGTCTCGGCGCTCTGCGGTTGCCACATCGCGGCGGCCGGCCCTGCCAGCAGCTCCGAGGCCACCGACAGGTGCACCGGTCCGGGCCGACCGAGCCGCAGCGTCGAGAGGGCGCGCAGCAGCTTGGCGGGAAGCTGGGCCGGGTGCGTGACGCGGGACGAGTAGCGTGTGCAACCGGCCAGCATCGACGTGATGTCGTGGCCGTCGCGCGAGGAGTCTTGCAGCGCTCCCCGGCCCTCGCGAGCGAGGGGCACCTGCGGCGTCACGACGATCATCGGGACTCCGTCCGCGTGGGCGCTGGCCACTCCCGTCACGAGGTTGGTCGCCCCGGGGCCGGTCGTGCTGGTGCAGACGGCGATCTTTCCCGTCGCCCGGTAGTAGCCGTCCGCGGCGAAGGCTGCCGCCGCTTCGCTTCGGGTCGTTATGAGCCGGGCTCGCCCCCGCTGGGAGGCGGCGGCCAGGGCGTTGAACAGCGGCTCGATGCCGCCGCCGGGCACCCCGAAGTAGGTGTCGATGCCATAGTCAAGCAGCGCATCCACGAGCTGCCCGGCGAGTGTCGCGGCGGTGGTCGGCAGCTCTTTCGCCGAGGCGCCGGCGGCGCGGTGCAGCGTCCGCGGACAAGAGCTGCGCGGCGGCGCTTCCTCGTGCCCCGGTAGGTCGTGCCGAGCCACACCGTGTTGTGGTCCCCCGTGTCGGAGCCCATCATACCGGGCCGCGTTTTGTCGGGCGGCCTCGTACCGGACCCCCTCCTGCCGGACCCCCTCCTGCCGGACATCACCCTGGACCCCATCCTGCCAGGTCATTGCGCGTCCGTTGCGCACCATCGTCGACGTATCGCGAGAGACTACGAGCATTCCCCCCCCTTCACTGCTCGGAAACGGCACGCAGGCTTGTTTCTTTATGGCACGAGCGACGAGGTGTCGCTTTCGATGAACCGTCGTTCACCGCGTCACGGGCCGTGCTGCACCACTGTCGCGGAGCGTCTGCCGGTTGGCGAATTCTCGCCTCTGCGCGGGATTTTTCCCGACGATTTGCGCGTTCGGTCAATCGCTGTTACCCGCGGTGGGCGCTTCAGACGCTGTGCGTCGCATCGCCGCGGGCTGTGAACCATCACGTGCGTCGGCGCTGCAGCAGTGTGGCACGCCTCACCCCGTGGAACGCGGTGCGCAGCCCCCCCACGCGCCTCCACGTGAACCGTGCGCCCCCTGCAGAGGACACCGAAGGGGCGTCTCCTGGGCAAGCCGCTCACGCCGCCGCCTCGCTTCAGGCGATGAGCGCAGGCTTCGCTGCTTGGCGGCCTATCGACGGGAGGCGGTGCCCGGGGCCGAGCGGCGTCGGCGCGTGCTTGCGAAGCGCTGCGCTGGACGGCGACGCTCGATTGCGGCGGCGTTCTACGCGGCGGTGCTCGATTGCGGCGGCGACGGCGTCCGCGCGAGGACCCGAGTCAGCTCTCGTTCCGGGGCCAACTCGCTCGTCGGGTCCCGTTGCGTCTGCTCCGCGAGCCGCCGCAACGCTTCGCGGGCCCGCCCGCCGCGCTGGGCGGCTCGAGCGCGTTCCAGCAGCGCGAGTCCCTCGGCGAACGAGGGCTGGCGGGATGTCGAGGGGCCCGCCCCGCGGGCCACCGCGCTTGGTTGCCAAGAGACGGGCGGCGTTGCGCGCTCGGTCTCGGCGGGCGCGACCCGCGGCGGTGGGGGCGAGAGTTGCCGTGGTGGGACGCGCTGCGGCGTGACTCTTCGCGGCGTGGCTCCTCGCGCCATGGCTTTCTGCGTCGTGGCCTCCTGAGCCGTGGCGCGCGCGCCGAGCCGCCAGCTCGCCCCGGCCAAGGAAGCCCCCATCGAGCAATGCGCCGGCGCTCACCCCAGCCCTTGCGCGAGGCCGGGAGTGATCCACAAGTCTGCCCCACCCGGCCACCGCGTGGCGCGCCAGCGCCCGGAGGTCTCGCCGCGAGCTCGCGCGCCCGAGGTCCCGGCGCGTCGAGCGCGCGGCTCGCCGAGCGGTGCCCGGGTGCCGGTGAGCCGGGCCGCGATACCGCCGGCCGCGCCGCCCCGGACCCGGTCCGGCTCAGACCTCGGCCTGCAGGTCCTCGAGGAACTGCTTGGCGTCTTCGTAGTCGGGGTCGGTGGTGATCGCGCGCTTGGCCAACAGTATCGACTTCTTCGGATCGTCGCGGTGGCGGGCGATGACGGCCTGGCGCAGGTAGGCCTCCGCCCGGCTCATCGGACCCGGTGTCTTGAGCAAGGTCACGAGCTGCAGCGCCTTGATGGCCACGTCGAACTCCCCGCGGGACATCGCGAGCGAGGCCAGCTCCGCCGCAACCGTGCCGTTCTGGCGGTCGCTGTACAGCGCCGCCTCCAGCCAGGCGAAGATGGCGTCTTCGTCCCCGGCCGCGTCGGCCACCCGCGCCATCGCGTGCTGCAACACGGAGAGCTCGGGCGAGCGCCGCTTGCCGTGCGTGCGGATGGCTTCGTCGAGCCGCGTGGCGGCTTCCTCGATCTGCCCGAGCCGCACCTGAGCGTCCACCGACCTGACCAGCACGTCGGCGTCCGGCTTGATCTCCAGCGCCTTCTCGAAGGCCTGGAAGGCGAGCTCGAGCGAATCGTCCGCCTGCAAGAAGAGATTGCCCGCCGTACACAGGATGTTGAAACGCTCGCCGCTGTCCGCGACGGTTTCTGCCTCGGTCATCAACATCGAGGCCCAACCGCGGTGCTCCCCCGCCGCCTCGTACATCTGGCGCAGGCGCGCGCGGAGCGTCGGGTCGCCTGGTTGCTCGGCGTACACTCTTTCCAGGACGTCGCGGGCCGCCATCGGGTCGCCCAGCTTGTCACACGCCTCCGCCAGGCTCAGCGCTGCTGCGTTCAGCTCCTCGCCGCTGCACAGGGGGATCAGGTTGCGATAGGCCTCGGCCGCCGTTTCCCAATCCTTCTGCTGGGTTGCGAGCTCGCCGACCTGCTGCTGCGCGGCCTTGTCTTCGGGGTGTGCCGCGATCCAGCTTCGCAGCTGATCGACTGCTTCGTCGAGCCGCTGCAGATCCTGCAGTGCGCGCGCAAGGCGCAAGATGGTCGGCCCGTGCTCGACTTCGGGCACGCCCTCGGTGCCGAGGCGCTCGAGCTTTCGGTAGAGCGCCTGGGCCAGCTCGGCACGCGCTCCCTCTGGCTCGATTTGCGCGCTCTCGGCGAAATCGTCCGCCGCGGCGCTGAGGCTTCCCAGCGTCTCCGGCTGCAGGTTCATGTAGAGCTGGCCGCGCTGCCGCAGCAGCACGGCGAGGCTGGTGTCGCGCTCCTGGTGGGCCTCGATGGCCTGGGTGAGGTGCGAGATGGCGCGCTCCAGCTCCCCGGCGTCCACCCAGCACTGCGCGATGGTCTCCAGCAAGTCGGGATTGGGCTTGGTGGGGTTGAGCGCCGTCTCCAGCGTCTCGGCGGCCAGGCGAGCGTCCTGCAGCTGCGTGCGGTAGATCTCGGCGGCCTCCAAGATCTTCTCGCGCCCGCGGCCGGGCTCCTCGAAGGCGGCCCCCTGGGCGCACAGCGCGATGGCGAGCCCTGACCAATTCTCTCGCTCCCGATACCAGCGCACGCGGCGCTCGTGCAGTGCCTGGCTGCCCGGGGCTCGGGAGAGGCCGAGCCGCAAGGCCTTCTGCATGCCCTCTTCGTCGCCCGCCTCCTGGCGCAGCGCGAGCAGGGCAAGCGCGTTCGATTCGGCCTTGTCTCCGCTCTGGGCGCTGATCACCCGCTCCAGGGTGGCGGCCCGTTCCTCGGCGTGTTCGGGCCCCTGCAGCAGCTGCAGGAAGGCCTCCAGCACGGGCTGGTTGTCGGGGCTCAGCTCGAGCGAGGTGCGGTATACGTCGCGGGCGGCGTTCTCGTCTGCTTGCGCCAGCACCTTGCCGAAGCGAAGGGTGCGGCGCGTGATCGACTCGATGTCGCCCCGCTCCCGGGCGGCGGCGAGGCGCTGCTCGACGACGACGCGCATTTCGTCCAGGCGCCCTTGCCGCTCGAGCAAGTCCTCGAGCAGCTCGGAGGCCTCCTCCGAGTCGGGGTTTTCGGCGAGGAACTCGCGCAGCGCGCCCTCGGCCTCTTCCGTGCGATGGGCGTCGAGCAGGATGCGCACGCGCTCGATCCGGAGCGATTGACGCAGCTCGGGGTTGTCGACCGCGCTCTCGATGGCCGCGATGCGCTCTTCCAGCTTGCCCTGGGCGCCCATTCGCCGGTACACGTCGAAGAGGGGGCGCCACACCCGCACGGCCGTGGGCGTTTCTTCGAGCAGCGCCTCGTACACGCTGGCCGCCAGCGGGAAGTCCTGCAGCGGGTCGGTCGCGAGCGCCGCGAGCCGCAGCCGCAGCTCGAACGCCTCGGCGATTCCGGCGGATGCGATGCTGTCCTGCAGCAGCGAGACGGCTTCGTTCGGCTTACCCTCGGCCTCGTACAGATCCGTGAGCTGGGTAACGGCCCACATCGCGTCGTCGATCGAGCTCGAGTTGCGCCCGACCTCGACGGCGCCCTGCAGCAGCGTGTGCAGCGCCGCGTCGTCCCCTTCGGCGCGGGCCAGCTCCGCGCCCTCCTTCAGGCGATCCAGCGGCACGATGCCGAGCCGCGCGCCCCGCGTCAGCGCGAGCAGCAGCCCGCGGCGATTGCCCACGTCGCGAGATACCCGCTCGATCAGCGCCACGACCTCCGGATCGGGCGGGTGGGATTCCAGCGAGCCGAGCAGGATTTCGAGGCACTGCGCGCCGCTGAAGCCCCGGTCTAGAGCGTGCTCGAGGTGCTGGGCCCCGTGCTGTCGGCGGCCCTGGGCGAGATCGATCGTGCCGAGCTTCACGAGCGCATCGGTGAAGCGTTGCCCGGTCGCGTCGGGGTCGGCAAACTGCACGAACAGCGATAGGGCCGGCGCCACCTCCTCGGGGCGACTGGTCAGGCCCACTCGCTCCAAACCGTCGAGGCATTCGACGGGCTGAACGCCCGTGGCGAGGGCTCGGCGGTACAGATCGAACGCGTTGGCGCGATCTTCCTGCGCCTCGCACAGCTTGGCCAGGCGGACCCACAGGGCGCAGGCGAGGGGCGGGTCGTCGTCCCGGGCGCGGTCGGCCATCTCCGCGATGCGCTTCGCCACGCTCTCGGTGCGACCCAGCTGCGTCGCGTGGTCCCACACCTCCTGGGCCAGATCGGGCGTGCTCGGCGCGTTGTCCAGGGCGGCCAGGCGCGCGTCGAGGGCCTCCTCGGGCCGTTGCAGCTCGAGCAGCACGTCCGCGCGCGTCCGCAGGATCTCGGCGCAATGCTCGGGCTCCTTGGTATTCTGCAGACGCTGGTCGAGCGCGCGCAGGAGCAGCTCGTGCTGCCCCGCCTCCCGCAGCGCCTCCTCGAGCCGGCGTGCCTCGTCCACGTCGTGAGCGGCGGCTTCCAGCGCGGAGTCCAGCAGATCTTTCGCGCGATCGGCCTGGCCCAGATCGATCGCGATGCGATGCAATTCGAACAGAACCGAGCTCTCCCCGACGGCGTCGTAGGCCTGGACCTGCTCGGGGCGGCGCCGACCGAGCAGCAAGAGCAGGGTTCGGTAGGCCCGCTCGGCCTCCTCCAGCTGGCCCTTCTCGCGCGCCACGTCGCCGAGCAGCTTGAGCATCTGCATGTTGTTGCGGTCGACCTTGGAGGCCAGGTCGAGCTGCTCCAGGGCTACGTCGAGGTTGCCCGTCGCCCGCGCGATTTGCGCGAGGTGGTAGTGAACCCGCGCGCGCTCGGGCGTGCGGCGGCGGCCGAACTCGCCGAGCAGCGTTTCGAGCAGGTTGCGCGCTTCGTCGTGGCGCCGGGCGTGGCGCAGGCCGTCCGCGAGCGAAAGGCGCAGGGGGCGGTCTTCCGGCTCGAGGTCGACGGCCTCCTGCAGCAGCGGAATGGCCTCGTCCAGCTGCTTGAGCTCGCGGCGCCGCACGCGGGCCGCGTCGCGCAGGTACTCGACTTTCTTCTTGCGGTCGATCGTGTAGCCGACGCCCGTCGTGAGCAGAGGCGCGAGCGCCGACCAGTTGCGCTCCTTGCGGTAGATTTCGGCGAGCAGCTCGCGCATCGCTTCGCCCCCCGGGTCCCGCTCGAGGCCGGCTTTGAGGTGCTCGCGCGCCTCCTTGGTGCGGTCGCAAGTGCGCAGCTCGGTGGCGAGCCGCACGAGCGTGTCGCGGCGCGCGCCGATGTCGTCCTCGGGCGTCAGGGCGAGCCGCTGCTCGAGCCAGGATACGGCCGCCTCGTGGTCACCGGCCGCCGTGCACAAGCGCGAGAGCGCGTCGAGCACGGCGGCGCGCGGAGCGAGCTTCACGCTGGCCTCGTAGGCGCTCGTCGCTTGAGCGGGGTCGTCGATCTGCAGCTCGCTGAGCTGCCCGGCGCGCGCCCACAGCTCCGCCGCCTGAGCTCCGTCCCCCGCTTCGGCCACGGCCGCCGCCTGGGTGGCGAGCAGGTCGTAGAGGCGCTGGTAGGCGCCCATCGCGGAGAGGATTGCGCTCAGCTGCTCGATCGACTCGGTGTGACCCGGTGATTCCGAAATGTTGAGGTCGAGGGCCTCGATGCGCTCCTCGTCTCCGTAGCCCACGAGCGGCAGCAGCCGCGCCGCGTCGAGCCGCAGCGTCAGGCGGCGCTCCAAGGGAGGCGAGTGCTTGAGCTCGGATTGGCGCAGCTCCAGCAGCTCGAGGTGCCGTTCGCCCTTCTCGTAGATGTCCCCGAGCAGCTCGATGGTCTCGGCGTGGGCGGGGGCTCGCTGCAGGATGTCCAGGCAGATCTCCACGGCGCGATTCGCGTTCTGCAGGTTGTGCATGGCCACGCCGGCGGCGCGGAAGCTCAGGGCTATCTGGCGATCCTCGGCGAAGGGCAGGGCCGAAGCGCTCACCAGCAAGTCGAGCGCACGGCTGTAGTCTTCCTGCCGTTGCGCGAGGCGCACCAGCTCGTCGTTGCACCAGTCGGCTACCTCCTCCGCCAGCGTGCCGCGAACTCGCTCGGGGCCCTCGAGCTCGAGCGTGCGCATGGCGTCGGCGGCGACCTTGCGCGCCTGCTCCAGAATCGGCTGGGCGAGAGAAGGGTCCCCGACCGTTTCCAGCGCGACGCGGGCCGCCTCGTAGAGCACGGGAAGCGGCTCCTCTGCGTGCTCGGCCAGGGTGAGCAGCGTCGCCACCAGCGGCTTGCCCGGCTCGGCTCGCTGCAGATCGGCCAGCAGCGTCAGCGTGCTCGGATCGCGCACTTCTTCGGTGGCGCGCAACAGCAGGCGCTCGGCGACCCGGTTGTCGCGCCGTTCGTCGCGGAACCACAGGCCCAGCTGGCGGTGCAGATCGTGACCGACCTGGGCCGCGAAGGTCGGCTCGCTCTCGAGCTGCTGGTAGAGCGCGCGCGTGATCGAATCCCAGGCGCCGTTTTGCTGGGCCGCCTCCGCGACGGAGGCGGCGACCTCCGGGTCCAGCGCGCCGCTTGCCTGCGCGTGGTTGACGAGCACCCAGGCCACGTCGTCGTAAGCCCCGAGCTGGGCCGCGACACGCGCCGCCGCCTGGCTCGCTTCGCGATGGGTCGGCAGCGAGTGGAGGATCTCCCGGTAGCTCGCGAGCGCCGCCGCCCGGTCGCTGAGCCGTGACTCGAGGATTTCGCCGAGCACGAAGCGAAGGGTGCGCACGCGCTCCTCGCTCTCGCATTGCTCGATGGCGCGCTGGTAGCCGGAGACGGCTACGTGCCAGTGGCCGCTGGTCCGCGCCACGCGCTGAATTTCCCCTTCCAGCTCCTCGCCGGGATCGAGCTCGAAGGCCCGGCACAGGTAGGGCAGGGCGCCGCCTGGATCCTGCGCGCGCTGCTCCATCAGGCTCGCGGCCTGGCGCAGGATCTCGTAGGTGGCGCTGGGGTCCGTGCTGGCGCGCACGCGCTGCTCGACCAGCTCCAGCACGCCGGGCCACTCGTCGGCCTCGCGCAGCGCGGCCGCCAGTGTTTCTACGGCCTCCCGGGCGCAGTCCTCTTCGCCCAACAGGGCGCGCAGGCCCGTCCGAGACCCCTCGTGCAGGCAGTCCGCCTCGAGCGCTTCGCGGTAGTAGCGCACGGCACGGCTCGGGTCGCCCTGGTGCTCGCGGTAGACATCCCCGAGGCGCGCGAGCTGCGCCGTGCGGCGCTCCGTGTTCGCCTCGAGCTCGATCGCGTCGCTGAGCAGCTCGATCACGTCTTCGTAGCGCCGCGCCGCGGAACTGAGATCCACCAGGGCGTCCACGGTCTGCGAGTTCTTGCCGAACGTCTCCTCGATTTGCCGCCAGACCTCGATGGCCTGTTCGAGCCGGAAGAGCTTCGTTTCGTAGATGCGCGCCACGCGCACCAGGTCGCCGCGGCGCTGCGCCAGGCCGGTGACGGCCTCGGAGCGCCGTCGCAGGTCGGTGATGAGCTGCTCCCAGCGCTCACTGCGCTCGAGCAGATCGACGCGGGCATCGAGCGCGGCGGTGTCGCCTGCGCTCGCCTCGAGGCAGCGCTGCCACAGGTCGAGGGCGCGGTCCACCGAGCCGAGCATGTCCGCGAGCTTGGCGGCTTCCGCGAGAGCCTCCCGCTGCCCCGATGGCGAGGGCTCGAGGGCCGCCAGCTTCTCCAGCACGTCGAGCAGGCGCCCGGGCTCCTCCGCCGAGGAGAGCAAGGCCCGCAGGCGGCGCGCCACGAGCAGCCGGGGGGCATCGCCGGCTGCGCCGTCCGAGAGCACACTGGCGTACAGCTCGATGGCCGCGCTCTCGTCGCGGACCCTCGTTTCGTAGATCTGGCCGGCCTCGACCAGCAGCTCGACCCGCCGATCCGCGCTCTGGCAGGCCGCCGCCGCGTCCACCAGCGCTTCGGCGTAGCGGTCGGCGCCGTCCGTCGCCTCGGCGAGCTGGTGCAGCTGCTCGTGCACCTCGGTGGAATTCGGCTCGAGCGTGAACAGCGCGGCGGCGTGCTGCATCGCCTCGTGCTTGCGCCCGCTCTCGATCAGCGAGTTGGCGCAAGCCGCGTGCAGCTCCTTGCGCTGGGCGTCGTCCCGGGCGATCGTCAGCGAGAGCTCCAGCACGCGAATGACCTCGGCGCCTTGCCCCGCCGCCCCGTAGCGCTGCTGCAGAATCTGCAGGGCGCGGCGGCGCGCCTCCAGCTCTCCGTGCTGGCTGGCGGCGATCCGCTCCAGCACGGCGATCGCCTCGTCGTCTCCGCCGCCGATTTGCAGAATCTCCTCGGCGACCACCAGCGCGGCCTGGGCATCTCGGAGCTTCTCGAGCTCCTTTTCGGCGATCTGCACGCGAACGGCCAGCGCCTCGGCCCCGTGGAGCACGGTCAGGCGCGCGTTCCAGATGTCGACCAGATCCTGGTGCCGCTCTTGCTGCTCGAGCCGGCGCTGCAGGGAGATGGCGAGCTGCTCGTTGTCGGGGGTGCTGTACAGCAGCTCTTTCAGATAGTCGCTGGCTCGCCCGCTCTGGCCCGCGAAGTCCTTGGCGATTCGCGCGGCCTCGTCGAGCAGCTGCAGGCGCGGCTCGAGATCGACGACGCGCGCCAGCGCTCGGTCGTACTCGCCGAGCAGTTCGTCCCAGCGCTCCGCCATCGTGAGCATCAGGCTCAAGCGCTCGAACGCCCAGTCCGCTCCGGCGAGCCCGACGAGCTGCTTGAGCAAGCTGATGGCCAAGCTCGGCTCTTCGAACCACTCCTCGTGGAAATCCACGGCACGCTTGCCGAGCTCGTCGCGCAGCTCGTCGCTCAGCTCCCGGCCGCACACCTCTCGGTACAGGGCGGCGGCCTCTTCGGGGCGATCGAGCTCTCGAACGATATCGTCGAGGGCGTCCCAGGTGGAAGCGTCTTCGGGGGCTCGGCGGGCCGCCTCGAGCGCTTCGGCGAGGGGGTCCGGGATGTCGGAAGGGGTGGGTGCTGGCTGGGTCATGCGGCTGGTTCGAGGTGAGCTGGCACGGAGGGTGCCGCACTGCTGATCAAGAATCGGTCAGGGCTGCGTTGTGTATAACAGCCCGCGCCCCTCTCGCGTCGTTGTCGGAACAAAAAAGAGCGCGTGCTCCTCGCTCCTCGCCGACGGGTCGAGGCGCCCGGCGCAGCCCGCCGGTGCAGTGGCGGCGCGCAGCGCTCGCCGCCAGGAAGAAGCGGCTGTCGTCGTGGCTCACGAGCCGCCGCGCGCCCTTGGCGACCGCCCGCCGGCAGCGAGCGCGTGACCGGGGGCGTCACGAGCAAGCTCCCTTCCGCCGAGGGCGACCGCAGGCCATGGCGATGAGCTGCGGCGGAAAAAGGCGGCGAGAGCGCGAGAGTCGGAGCGGGGCCGCGGCCTCGGGCGGGCGCCGGCGCGCAGGGAGCGCCGCCGCCCGCGCCATCGGCTCCAGCAGCCCGACCAACCGGCGCTTCGGCGAAGGGATCCTGCGCGGGTCGCCGCCGGTCGGGGACGATGTGCGTGTGGCGACCCGACCGCCCGCCGGGGTGGGGCTCGCGGCGCTGGTTTTTTGGGGCAAGAGCGTCGTGCGCCGCCGTCGCGGGAGGGCGGCCCCGCCGCGGCGCTGGCCGCGCGCCCAGCTTCGCCTCGCCCGGTTGCTGCCTCTCTGCCCTCGATGGTACAGACGCGTGCCGACCCACCCATGTCCGGGCCGTTTTTCTCGGCCCCCTCGCAGGAGATGCCCCATGGCCGCGACCCCTTCCACGATGAGAGAGCTCGGATCCCCAATGCCGTCCTTCGACCTGCCCGAGCCGCGCACCGGGGGCCGCGTGAGCGAGGCGCTGTTGCGCCAGGGCGGCAAACCCGGCGTGGTGGCGTTCCTCTGCAACCACTGCCCGTTCGTGGTGCACATTCGCGAGGGGCTCGTGCGTTTCGGGCAATGGTGCCGCGAGCGCGACGTGCCCTTCGTGGCCATCTCGTCCAACGATGCGGTGGCGTATCCGCAGGATGGTCCCGAGAAGATGAAGGCGGACGCTGAGCTATATAAGTATCCGTTCCCCTACCTCTACGACGAAACCCAGCAGGTGGCTCGGGACTTCGACGCCGCCTGCACGCCGGACTTCTTCGTGTTCGATGCGGAGGGCACGCTCGCCTACCGCGGGCAGTTCGACGCGGCGCGCCCGGGCAATGGCGTTCCCGTCACGGGTCGGGATTTGATGGCGGCCGTCGAGGCCCTGTTGGCGGGCAATCGGCCGGCGGCCGAGCAAAGGGCCAGCATCGGGTGCAATATCAAGTGGAAGAAGTGAGCTCTCCCGCGCCGGACGACGCGCGGCAGCCCGAGCTGCGCCGAGTGGAGCGCTGGCTCGCGGAGCTGGGCGCGGACGTGCGCGTGTTCTGCGATGCGCTCGAGCAGCCGGGGCTCGCCGCGGCCGTTCGGCGAGAGGCCGCCCGCGGGCTTCGATACGTCCTGGCGTCCGAGCAGTGGGTGGTGGAGGGCGCGGAAGATCTGCGCCTCTGTGAGCTGAGTCTGGTGCTGCGGGTGCTCGCCAACGAGGGGGCCGCCGGGGAGCTGGCGCAAGCCGCCGAAGGCGAGTCCGACCGCGCTGGCGAGGCGCTGTTGGCCCTGCGCCAGGTGGGGCGGCAGGTGGAGCAGGTGGCCGAGCTGCTGGGAGCAGATTACTCGCGGCTGCTGCGCTTCGTCGCGCAGCTACCCGACCTCGAGGTTTCGGCGGAAGCAGCCGACCCGGCGGGAGAAGGCAACGACCCCGCGGCAACGCGCCAGGCCGAGGAATCGGCATCCGACGAGGCCGCAGGCGCCGAGCCGGAGGCGGCGATTGCGAGCGAGCCGGCATCGACGCGGCACGAGCCGGGCGCCGAGCAGGAGGGTGACCCGGAGTCGGGGGCGCCGCGCGCGGCGGACGCCGACGGCGCCTCCGCGGCGCCGGGGCCCACGGCCTTCGCTCCGGACGCTGCGAGCGTGGTCGAATCGGGGCTCTCCCGGGCTCGACGGGGTCTGGTGGCGCGAGCGCGCGAGTGGGCCGAGAGCTATCGGCCGCCGCCGCTGCAGGACGGAGCGAACGGGCTGATCAAGCTCCGGGCCTTCTTTCGCACGCGGCTGCCGCAGTAGCCGCCGTGCCGCGCGCAGAGGGCGCCCCCCGGGGCCGGCCGCCGAACGGGGCGGCCGCGAGTCGTCGGCCGCGGAACGGGGCTCCACCGCTTTTCGGCCGGGCTTCCGAGGGGCGCCGCGGCGGCGGCGCCGCCCGGCTCCCGTCAGGGCCGAGCGCCCTTGGCTTCGGGACGGTCGTTGGTGCGAGACCCTTGCTGGCCGGAGGATACGAACTCGTTCAGCAGGTCGCGGCACTCCGGCTTGCCCCGCAGGTGGCGCACGATGAAGTTCGAGGTCTCTTTGAACGCCTCTTCGTAACTGAGCCCGTCGCGCGCGCGCTTGGCGACCTTCTCGCGGCCCTGGGCCAAGTCTTCTTCGAGCGCCTCGGCGTAGCGCGCCAGCTGGGAGCGCAGCTGCTCGATCTGGGCGCGCAGGTCCTTGGCCGTGGCCTTGCGCGCGGCGCGCTTGGCTTCTTTCGACTTCACTTGCTGGCGCTTCATCTCCACGATGGCCTGGGCGGCTCCGCAGCGCTCGAACAGCTCTCGGCCACCGGCCGGGTCGGCGTCGGCCCGCGACTTCAGCTCCGTGGCGGCTGCCTCCGCCTTTTCCAGCTCGGCTCGCGCTGCCGTTTCTTCCTCTTGGAAGCTGCTCACGTCGCGCAGCGTGCGTGACTCTTCTTGGGCCAGCTCCTCGACTTTGCGCCCAATTTCGGCCCGCAGCGCGCGGCCGCGGCGCTCCAGTGCTTCCAGGCGCTTGGTGTGGCTCGCAATCTCGCCTTCGAGCCCGTTGGCCTTGGCGGCCAGCTCCCAGGACCGCTGCAGGGCGCGGGTCAGCTCCTGGTCGGCGTTGCCGCTCGGGTAGGCCCTGGAGATCATCCGCGAGAACAGCCCGGCGCGACTGGCCCACTCCGTCACGTCCGCGGAGCGAGGCGGCGGCGGCGGCGGCGGGATCGCCACGGGCTGCCCGGTGTCGGCTGTCTTGTCCCAGGCTTGCGACGGCAGCGAGCGCTGCAGCGCCTTGAGCTCTTCGAGCAGGTGGTGGCCGTCGCGGTAGCGCCGCCGCTGGTCCTTTTCGAGCAGCCGCAGCAGGATCCGCTCCGCCACGGGGTGACAGTCCTTGCGGATCGAGCTGGGCCGCGGTGTGGTTCCGGTTCGTTGCAGCTCGAGGAGCGTGTCCCGATCACTGGAGCGGAACGGCAGCTGCCCCGTCAGCATTTCGAAGAAGAGAATGCCGAGCGCGTACAGATCCGACTGTGGGCCCGCCGTTTCGCCGCGCGCCTGCTCGGGCGACATGTACTCCGGCGTGCCGAAGACCGCGCCCTTGGGAGCCAATCGCGGGTCGTGCGCGAGGGCGGCCAGGCCGAAGTCGAGTATCTTCACGAAATCCTTGCGACCTCCGCGGGCCGTCAACAGGATGTTGTCGCTCTTGAGGTCGCGGTGGACCACACCCAGGTCGTGGGCACGCGCCAGGGCCGCGCCCATCTGCTCCAGGATGTCGACGGCGCGCTGGATGGGCATCGGCCCCCGCGCGATCTCGGTGGAAAGCGGCGTCCCCACCAGGTACTCCATGACCAGGTACAGCTCGCCCTCGTCCGTCTCGCCGATGTCGTGGATATCGATGATGTGGGCGTGGTCGACGCGGTTGGCGGCGCGGGCTTCGCGCAGCATCCACGCGCGAAGGTGCGTTTCGCCGCGTAGATCTGGCCGGATCAGCTTGACCGCGACGACGCGGTCGATGAGCACGTGGCGGGCGCGGTACACGATCCCCATGCCGCCTTCGCCGATCCGCGCCTCGAGCCGGTAGCGCCCCGCGATGACCTTATTGAGGGCCGAATCGTCTCGCTGTCGCTGTGAGCGACTGGACCTTTGCGCAGCTGCTTGAACCATAAACTACTTTTTGCGGTTCACGTGCCAAGAAGGCACTGTGCCATGTTGGGGGTTACGGGCGACAGGCTCCCGCGGGCAAGGCTTGGCTTCGAGTTTTCTCGTCCCGCCTGACGTTGCGTTGCGTGTGAGCCCCACCATCAAAACACTCCGCGCAGAAAGGATAGTCGAACGACGGTCGCCTGCTCGACGCCGTACTGATGCTGCTGTACCTCCGAAAAAGCGCCTTCGATCGCCACCGTGGGTACGTCGAGGTGCGCCCCTTCCGCCGAGCGCGAGTCTTTCTGCAGCTGCTCGGGCGGGACGTAGTAGCTGGCCGCCGCCAGCGCCACCAGGCTGGGAATCACCATCGCAACGCCGCCGGCGAGAACGAACGATGCCGGACGGTTGTCGATATTGCCGCCGAGAAAGTAGCCCGCGGCGCCGCCCGCTCCCGCGCCCAGCACCGAGCCGACGAGGTAGGGCCAGCCCTGCGGGACCCCGAATGCGGACTCGCCGATGACGGTCAGCTCCGCACCCAACATGGCGGCGCCCGTCGTCATTTTGATCGTCGTCGCCGTATCCGCTCGGCAGGTCGAAGGCCGCGCGAGGCTTGCGACTCCGATTGCGCTTGCGGCAAGGGCGGCGGCGGGTCGGAGCTTCATCGGGTTCCTCTGCTTCGGTTCGGTCCGGCGCTCGTCGGGCGCACCGGGGGAGGCCGCTCCCCTCGCCAAATGCGCGGGCAGCAAAGTCTACAGCGGTCGCGGGCGAGTGAACTTTAACTGGCCGCTCCACTACGGTGCGGCGGACCGAGCGATTTGTCTCCCCTACGGCGTCGTCCTCGCCGGCAGCCTTACGCAGGGGCCAAGTGCCGCGGGGTGGCGCGCTCGCTCGAGCCGGATGGCGGCGGGCGGCGCCGTCGGCGATCACTCGGCACCAAATCGGCGGGAACGGACGTTCAGGGATGGGGCGCTGCCGCCGCGCGCTCCCGCCGCCGCCCGGCCGTATCGGTCCAATCGCCGCGGCGCCGGCCCCCTCGGTGCCAGGACTGCCGCTGCCGCCAAAAGGCCATAGTCCGCGAGGGATCGTCCTTTTTCGCTCCGAGCGTCGGCTTCTCCGAGCCGAGCGCGGGGTTTGGGTCGGGAGACCGGCGAGCCGCCCATCGGGGGCTGCACATGGTCGTTTCTAGCCTACACTGCCAGAGGTCCTTCGCTATAAAGGCGCCCACGATGTCCCCCAGCCCCATCCAGTTGCTCATCGTTTTCGGCATCATCGCGCTGCTGTTCGGCGCCAGCCGTTTCAGCGAGCTCGGCAAGGGGCTCGGCGAAGGGATTCGAAACTTCAAGAAGGGCATCGCCGACGACGAGCCCTCGGCCAAGGATTCTTCGAGCAAGCCAGCCAAGTCCGAAGAGAAGGAAAAAGAGAAAGACGCGTGAGGCTCTCCCGGGCCGGCCTGGTCGCGTCCCGCCGCAGGTGATTTCTCCGCGGTATCATCTCTTCGGCAGCCTCTCTTCGGCAGCCTCGCCGCTTCCCGCTTCTCTGCCGGTCGCCTGGCTCTGGGCGAATCGGTTGTCTGCGCGCTCGCCCTCGCGGGCGGACCGCGCGCGGCTGCCTCCCGCCCCGACCGGCTTCCGGGGCTGTGGGCCGGCCCGAGCCGGCGTTCGTCCTGGTCGTTCGGGCTCACCCGTTTTGCATGCCCGACCCAGCCAAAGTGTTTTACGGTGCCCTGAAGTTTCTTCTCCCCCTAGCTAGCGAAGTGTCGACGCCGCGCCGTTTCCCCCCTACAGGGGACTACCGCGACGCGCGTTTTCGCCTGGGGGCGAGAGCCCCTCTCCCATGCCGACCGGGGCCGCTCGCCGAGCACCCGGGTGTCCAGACGATGAACACGAGAGCACTCCGATCGACGCTTTGGCGCGAGGTTGCCATGGCCGCCGCCCCCTGGGTCCAGCTGGCCAAGCCCGGGCTGACGCGCCTGGTGCTCGCCACGACGTTGTTCGGGGGCTTGGTTGCCGAAGGCAGCGCTTCGCCGTTCGCCTGGCTCGCCACCCTCGTCGGCACCGCTCTCGTGGTCGCCGGCGCGAATGCCCTGAACATGGTCGCCGAGCGAGAAACGGACGCGCTGATGGAGCGCACGGCCAGGCGCCCGCTGCCCAGCGGCCGCTTGGAGCCGGGTGCGGCCTCTTGGGCTGCCTACGGCGCGGCAACTCTCGGCCTGCTGCTGCTCGTCGGGGTGAACCTGCAAGCGGCCCTGCTCGCCTTGTTGGCCTTCGCCAGCTACGTCTACGTCTACACGCCCCTCAAGCGCATCACGCCGCACGCCTTGTACGTGGGCACCGTGCCCGGGGCCATCCCGCCCGTGATCGGCTACGCCGCCGTGACGGGGGGGCAGCTGGATGCCTCCGCCGTGGCGTTGTTCTGTTTGCTCGCCGTCTGGCAGGTGCCGCACTTTCTGGCCATTTCGATCTTCCGGCGCGAAGAGTACGCCCGAGCCGGGATCCAGGTGTTCAGCGTTCGCTGGTCGCAGCCAGCGCTGCGCTGGTTGTTGCTCGGGTGGAGCATTGCGCTGCTAGCCGTCAGCGTTTTGCCGGTGGCGGTGGGGGTGGCGAGCCTCGGGTATCTGGCCGTGGCCGTCGGCTTCGGTCTGCCTTTCGTGGCCGGAGCTGCCTACGGCCTGCGTCGAGATGCGGATCGGGCGTGGGCGCGCTCGCTGTTCTTCGCCACCATGCCCCACTTGGTCGTGCTGTTGGTCGGGCTCGCGTACTTTTGCTCGCCCGCCGCGAGCTGAGCGTCGCCGCGCTCGGGGGCACGGCGCGCCAACCCGGTTCCACCGCCGGTCAGCGGCTCGTCGTCGCCGCTCGGGCCCACTGCGGCGAGCGCCGTTTCACACTGGGATTGCCCCGGGCTCGGTTGCCTCTCCGGGACGCCGCCCGGTCGTGGCCGATTGCGTGTCGTTGGCGCAGAGGCTTTGCCGCCGTTCAAGCGCAGCGCAATGATCGATGCCCCGCTGCGGGGTGGAGCGGCCGCTCGGGACCTGTTTCACCTCCGTTTGCGCGGCTGGCAGGCGAGTGGCCCCCCCCACAGCGCTCGCGGCGGGGGGCTCGTTCTTTGTTGGTGTGCCGGCCATCTGCGGGCGACCGGGCTATGCTCGACCCCGTCCGAGCGTGTGCGCCGTACCGAAAAAAACCTCGAGCGAGCTGCGCTCGTCGAGCGGCGATTGCACACCCGTTCGGCTCTCTTTCCTTGGTTGTCGCCCGCTGCGCGGCGGGCCTGTCGGCGCGCAGCGGGCTCGAGTTTCGCCGGGCTCTTCGGCCCCTGGAGAAAGCAGTCAGTCGTGATTTGGAATCGTCGCTGGAGGTCACGGCAGACCCCCGAGGCCGGTGTCGGCCGCCCGCGGAAATCTTGTCCCGGTTCGACGGATCGGGCTATCGGCCGAAGTATGAATCAACCCGCTCGCTCGTTGTCCGTCGCCGAGGTTCCGGTCGCTTCGCGCCGCAAGGAGCGCGTAGCCGATTCGCCCGCGGCGGCCTCGCCGCCGCTCGACGCGTGGAGCGGCGTGGCCGCCGAGGCTCCCCAGCTCGTTCTCGAGCCGGCGCGCTTCGAGGCGCTGCTGGACCAGGCGGGCCAGTGGGCGCAGGAGATCACCCTCTGCCTCAGCGCCCCCCGTGCGGCGAGCGGCTGGCTGGCGACCGATCGGCTGTTGCGCTGGAGCGTCAAGGGGCCGCGGATCTTCCTCCGGCACGCGGAGGCGGTGGATGGCGCGCTGTTGCGCCTCCTGCACGAGGCGGGTCTCACGGCCTGGGTGGAGAGCGGCGGCAAGCAGGTCGCCAGCCAGCTGCTGCTCTTTGCGCGCGGGGAGCGCGTACGGGCGTTGTTCACGCACCTGCCTCTCGATCGCGCCGCGAACGGAGCCGCTTTCGGAACGCTTCTGTGCTTCGAAGGCTCCCGCGAAAGCGAATTTTCTCGCGCCTGCCAGGCGCAGGTCGAAAGCTGGGCGGGGCGCTGCCGAGTGCCGATCGGCAGCGACCTGGACGAGCTGTTGGCTCGGCGCCAGGCCGCCTCGAGCGACGCCGGGCCGCTCGCGGATCGGCTGGGCTCGGCGCAGGCCGAGCTGCGGATCGTCTCGGACCCGACCGCGCTCGGCGCGTGCTTGCGCCAGTTGCTCGAGCCGCTCGCCCCGGGCGGAGGCGCGGCCACGTCGCGCATCGGCACCCGCCCCGAGGACGCCCCCTTCGAGGTGTCGATCGGCGGCGACTGGGCGCTGAGCGTGCGCTCGGCCCCGGGCGGCTATCGCCTGCGCCTGCAGCGCCGCGCCGGTCGCGACGCCTCCGCGCCCTCCTTCACTTTGAGCGTGTGCACGGGCGAAGCGTGGGCCGCCGGCAACGCCTTGATGCTGAGCACGGAAGGCGGCGAGCCCTGGCTGGTCTGGCGAGGCGGGCTGCTCGGGCACTCGGCGTGGAAAGAGGAGACGCTCTGGTCCGCGCTGCAGCTGCCTCGGATCACGGTGGCCGACCGCGGCCTGCAGAGGCGCGTTGCGCCGATCCTCATTGGTCCGGTCGGTGCCGGCCCGGCGCTGCGCGCCTTCGCCGACGAGCTGGAGCGCCTCGCCCACCTGTTCGGCGCCGACGCTCCGCCGACTCTGGGGCACGCCCTCGCCGACTTTTCCGGCCTCTCCACGCAGCAGCAGGCGCTGCTTTCTTGGCGCGCGCTACTCGGCCTCGGCCCCCTCTCGTTGCAGGAGGCCGTGCCGGTCGTTGCGCGTGCGCTGCGCGACCAGGGCTCGCTGCGCTTCGAAGGCCCCACCGCAGAGCCGCAAGTCCTGGACAGGCTCGGTGAGCTGCTGGCGGCCGAGGCCGAGCGCGGCTTGCGCTTCGATCGGCCCGAGGCGGGGCAGATTCGGGCGATTCAACCCGACCTCGACGCGTTTCTCGAAGACGACTGGCTGCACTGTGCGCTCGGCGCGGTGCCCTCGGATCGGGCCGTCACGCGTCGCACGGCGATCCGCCGTACCTTCGAGCACGCCGAGCGGCGATTGGGCCTGTTCGGCGTGCAGCTGCAGGCCGGGAGCCTGCTCGAGCGCGCGATCGACAGCAGCCTCTCCTGCGGCGTGCGGCGCGGCTTGTTCGCGCGGGTCGGCGTCGGCTCGCTGCGAACGCTCGACCCCCACGCCGCCGCGGTGCACGGCCCCGACAGCCCCCTGTTCGCCGAGCCCGCCCACGCCGCGGGGTTCGAGCCTGCGCTGCGCTACGAGCTGAGCCAGCTCGAGCCGCTGCGCCGCATGGTGCTCGGAAGCCTCGAGGGCTGGGGGGGGTTGGCCGAGAGCCGCAGCCAGCTGGCGCGCCGCCTGGGCCTGCCGCTCGAACGCGTGGAGCCGCTCGAGGTCGAAGGTTGGGCCGCGCTGGAAGGTCGAACGGCGTTTCGCAACTGCCTGCGGCAGCGCCTGGAGCGGGCCGTGGGCTCGACGGATTTCGTTCCGCTCCCGCTGCTCGTGCGGGAGGACCCGTGGTGGTGCGGGCTCGAATCCCACCTGTCGGTTCTGCGCAGTCTGCTCCCGCGCTTGGTCGACGGCGCCTTCCACCTCGCGCAGCTTCCCGCCGGCGATTCGTCCGGCGTGAGCCCGGCGCCGCTCGCGGGGTGGGTGGTATCGCGAACGCCGCCGCTGGAGCTCGCGTCCGCCTGCCAATCGCTGCCCCTGAGCGAGCCGCTACGAGACGAGCTCGAGGCGCTGTGTCAGCTCGCCCCGGCCGAGTCATCCCCGAGCTCGCCGAGCTGCCCGCTGAGCGCCTCCGATGCCGAGTTGGAGGAAGGGGCCCGGGCTACTTGCGAGGCGAGGCTGCGGCTCGAGGACGCGCTGCGCTCGGTTTTTCGGGTTGCCCAGGGGCCCCTGTCGTTGCCGGCGCTGCTCGAAGGGGCGCGGCAGCGGATCGAAGTACGAGAAGAAGAGCTCGCGGCGGCGCTCGTCGAGCCCCCGTTCGTGCAGCTGGATGCCGAGCGCTACGGGCTGCTCGCTCGGGACGTGCCCGGGGGCCACGCGGCCATCGCGCGCAGCTTGCAGGCCGTGGCCGACGCGCTGCACGCGCGCGGGCGGGCGCTCGGGCCGGCAGCCATCGCCGCGCTGGCCGAGCGCTGCTTCGCCGCCGCGGGGGGCCCCGAGCTCCTGCTCTGCTTGCTCGGCAGCGACCCGCGCTTTCAGCGTTCCGACGCGGGAGGGGTCGGCCTCGCGAGCTGGCCCCGTGTCGGTTTGCCGGAGCCCGAGGAGCCGCTGCGGCTCTCGCTGCCGCCGGCGGCTCGCGAGCGCTTCGAGGCGCTCGTCCAGGCGGATTCGCCACCCTTGCAGGACGCTCTGCGGCGCGCCGACTACCGGCTGCGGCAGCTCGAGCAGGCTGCCACCTCCGAGGATCGGCTCGACGTGTACGCGGCGCGCCGGCTCCTGGAAGCCTTTGGGGAGCTGGTCGCTCGCTTCGAGCCGCCGCCCCGCTCGTGGAAGGCGCAGGACTTCGCGCGGGCCGAGCGTCTCGCGCGGGCCGCGATCGGCCATTTCAGCGAAGGGGGCGTTTGCGATGAAGACGACGGGCTGGAGAGTCGCGCTGCCCTGCGGGCCGGGGAGATCGCGGAATGCGGCGCCGTGCTCGACGCCGTGCTCGCCCACCTCGAGTTCTGCGACGGTCCGGGGAGAGCCGGCGACGCCGACCGGTAGCGCGACGTGCCCCCGCAGCGTTCGGTGGACGGGTTCGATGCGGGTTTGCGCGGCAAAGGGCCTCCGCCGCGGCAGACGCCACGTCAATCCGCGCGCGCCACGACCTGCAGCAGCCCCTCACCGTAGCGCTGGGCTTTGGTTTCTCCGAAGCCGTAGATCTGCATCAGATCGCTCAGAGCGCGGGGGCGCAGCTGGGCCAGCTCGCGCAGGCTGCGGTCGCTGGCGACGACGTAGGGGGCCACGCCTTGCTCGCGGGCGATTTCGAGCCGGTGGGCGCGCAGAGACTGAAACAATCGCTCGTCTCGCTCCGACAGGCGCTCGGCCGCGGCCACTTCGCGGCCGCGCCGCCCGCGCTCGCCGTGCTCGCCCCCCGCCACGCCGTCCACCTGCAGGGGCGGCAGCCGCAGCCGCACGGCGCGCTGGCCCATCATGGTCTGCTGCCCTTCGCGGGTCAGAAAGACGAGCGGGCGGTCGCCGCCGGAGAGCGCGACCCAGCCCGCGGTAATGCAGCGGCGCAGGAGGCTGACGAGCCAGGCCGAGGAGTGCTCGCGCAAGATGCCGTACGTGGAGACGCCCGTCAGTCCGAGCCTTTGTAGGCGCGGGTCGCTCTCGCCGCGCAGCAGCTTCACCGCCGTCGTCAGGCCGAAGCGGCCGTGTACCCGCGCCACACCGCTCAGCGCCTTGCGCACGCACAGCGCCGCCGCCTCGGTATCTTGCTCGGCCCCCTCGAGCTCCTGGCACACGTCGCAGCGGCCGCAGTCCTCCACGTCCTCGTCGGTGCCGAAGTAGCGCAGGATGGCCGTGTGCCGGCACGACCCGCCCTCGGCCCAACGCATCAGCTCGAGGAAGAGGTTCCACTTGTGCTCGACTACGGCCGGGTCCGGAGAGCGGCCGTCGATGTCGGATTCGATCAGGTGGCGGCGCAGGGCGAGATCCTTGGGCGAGCTGAGCATCAGGCCGTAAGCGGTTTCGCCGTCGCGCCCCGCGCGCCCCACCTCTTGGTAGTAGGCCTCCACCGAGCTGGGTGGGGCCAGGTGGATGACGGCGCGCACGTCCGCGCGGTCCACGCCCATGCCGAAGGCGTTCGTGGCGACGACGATCTGGGCTTCGCCCTCCATGAACGCACGCTGCGCTTCGGTGCGCTCTTCTGCGGGGAGCCCGGCATGGTAGGCCCGCGCTCGCCAGCCGGCGCGGCGCAACCGCTCGGCTTCGGCTTCGCAGCCGCGGCGGGTGGGGCCGTAGATGATGGCGGTGGCGGTGGCCGCTTCGCGGCCGGGCCGATGGTTCTTGGCCGCCCCGCCCAACACTTCGTTCAGCAGCGCGTCGGTGTGGCGCCGGCTCTGGGCGGCGCTGACGACCTCGCGTGCGCGCAGCACCAAGTTGGGCCGCTCGAAGCCGTGGATCAGCTGCGGGGTCTGTGCGGGCAGGCCCAGCCGGCCGAGGATTTCGTCGCGCACGACGGGCGTCGCCGTGGCTGTGCAGGCCAGCACCCGCGCCGCGGGCAGCCGCTCGAGGAGCCGACCGATCTGCATGTATTCCGGGCGAAAGTCGTGGCCCCATTCGCTGATGCAGTGCGCCTCGTCCACCGCCACGAGCGGGCAGTTGAGGTCGGCGAGCAAGGCCTGAAAGCCTCCGAATCCGAGCCGCTCCGGCGCGACGTACACGAGCTTGTACTGGCCGCGCGCCATCGCCGACATGCGGCGGCCGACCTCGTCTTGTGGCAAGGTGGAGGCCAGGTAGGTGGCGGGGATGCCGCGGCGCTGTAGCGCTTGCACCTGGTCGTCCATCAGCGCGATCAGCGGCGAGACGACCAACGTGGTGCCCTTGAGCAAGCAGGCGGGCAGCTGGTAGACGAGGCTCTTGCCGCCGCCCGTCGGCGCGACGAACAGTAGCTTTCGCTCCTCGAGCAGGGTGCGTACGGCGCGCTCCTGGCCGGGGCGAAACCCCGAGTAGCCGAGCCGGGCCAGGCCCTTCTCCAGCACTCCCGGCGGCACGCGTGCACCGCCCGCGGCGGGGCTCGAGGGAGGCGAGCTGTCGGAGGGCAGGGTGTCGGTCACGGCGAGTGCGGGGTGCGGGGGCTCGTGGCAGGGCCGAGCGCCGCGCGGGTGGGGTCTTCCGCGACGCGCCGATAGAAGCTCTGCAGCAGGTAAAAGGCCTTCTTCTTCTCGCCGCGGTCGGAGATCAGCCCCTTGCGGTTCCAGCCGTCCTGAACGCCCGGCAGCGGCCTGCGAGGGGACTGGAAATCCGCCAGAATCCAGGGCGTGAGGCCACGCCAGACGGCGATTCGGGCGAGCATGGCCAGCTGCCGCTCGTAGACCTGCTGTTGGAACTCCTCCGTCCAGCGCTCGTCGGCCGCGCCGTGCCGCCCCGCTTTGGCGCCTGCGCCGAGCTCGCTGAAGACGAGCGGCTTGTCGTAGGCGACTCTCCACGTCAGCGTGTCCGCTTTCTCGGGCGGGCCGTCGTACCAGCCGACGTACTGGTTGCAGCCGAGCACGTCGAGCTCGCCGCCGAGTGGGTCGTCGAGCGTGACGGTGTGCGGATCCGTGTAGCGATGCTCCAGCGCTGCCGTCAGGAGGCGGGTGGGGTCCTGCCGGCGGGCGCTGTCGATCAGCGCGCCCAGGAAGCGATTGCGCGGCTCGCTCACCGGGGTCTCGTTGGCGACCGACCACAGGATGACGCAGGCGCGATTGCGGTCGCGGCTGATCAGCTCCGTGAGCTGGTTGTGGGCGTTTTCGTACGTTTCGGGGTTCTCCCAGAGGATCGTCCAGTACACCGGTACCTCCGCCCAAACGAGCAGGCCGAGCTCGTCGGCCACGCGCGCCGTCGCTTCGCCGTGCGGATAGTGGGCGAGGCGCACGTAGTTGCAGCCGAGCTCCTGGGCCCAGCCCAGGAGCTTGCGCGCATCGGCCTCGCCGTGGGCGCGGCCCGGGCGCTCGGGCGCTTGCTCGTGTAGCGAGATCCCGCGCAGGAAGATTGGCTTGCCGTTGAGCAGGATGTCGGCCCCGCGCGTCTGAATGCAGCGAAAGCCGATGCGCTCGCGACACTCGTCGAGGTCCGTCGACAGCCGCACCTCGCAGCGGTGCGGGCTCTCGCAACTCCACAGCGACAGCTGCCCCCGGTACTCGGACGGCTCGATGCGGAACCGCGCCACGCCTTCGGCGTCCGCCGACAGGTCTCGGCGCAGGCCGAGCTCGGCGATCTCGAGCTGGATCCGGGCCCCGCTGGCCCCCGGCCCGTCGAGCCGCACCCAGCCCGCAATCACATCGAGCGTATCCTTCTCGAGCTGCACGAAGTAGTCCCGGATGTACGTCTCGGGGACCTCGATCAACCGGACGCTGCGCGTCAGCCCCCCGAAGTTGAACCAGTCCGTGTTCACGGTGGGGACGCCCTCGCGGCGGCGCGCGTCGTCCACCTTCACGACCAGGCTGTTGCCTTCGGCCCGCAGTTGCGCCGTCACGTCGATCTCGAAGTCGGTGAAGCCGCCCACGTGCCGGCCGATTGCCGTGCCGTTCAGGTACACCCGCGCCTCGTAGTTGGCGGCGCCGAACCGCAGCAGCCAGCGCCGCCCGGGCTGCAGCGCGACATCGAAGCGGGTGCGGTACCAGATCGTGCCCTCGTACAGCGAGAGCTCGGGGCGCTGCGAGTTCCAGTCCCCCGGCACGGCGAGCGTCTCGCAGCGGTCGAAGTCATACTCGACCAGGAAGTTGTCCCGGCTCGGTTTCTCATCGAGCCCGTAGTGCCGCTCCGAGGGTTGGTAGCGGTAGTCGAAGTAGCCGTTCTCGTACGGGTCGACCAGGGCCCGCCAGGCGCCGTCCAGGCTCTTGCCGGATCGGGCGCCCGGGTTGGTGATCAGCGGGGAGGGAGGCACCTCGGCGCTTTCGGCTCGGGGTCCCGCGGCGGCGAGGGCTTGGGGGGGAGTGGTCATGTTCGATTCAGCGAGGCAGCCCGTCGCGGTGGGCCGAGCGCCGGGGCGGTGGGCGCATCGAGCCGCTCGGGCGGCGACCCTCACCCGAGGGGGGCTGGGTGGGCGTCCCGGCGCGTTTTTGCCGGGAACGAGCCAAGGGGTCGGCCGCGGCGCGGGGCGAGTTGTCGGTTTTTTGGAGGGCGCGAACCTTACCGCGCGAAGGGCGGCTTCAGAAGGCCCGACCCAAAACTCCCGGCAGGCGGGCTGCGGCGCCGGCCCCAGCCCGGTCAGGGCCCGCCGCGGTGCTCCCCGGAGCGCACCCGCTCCCCGCGCTTTCGTCTCGGCGCTGCCCGCCGCCATTCGGCCGGAGACGGGCTTGTGGACAACCTGGGGGATCTGTGGATTGCGGGCCGCGCTGTGGACAACTTGTGGGATTGCTGGGGGAGCCTGCCGCACTAGCGCCCTCTCGTCCGCAAAACTCCACGGAGTTTTGTCCACCGTGAATCTCGCGGAGGAGCGCCGCAGCCCGACGCCTTGCGTTGCGCCGCCGCGCAGTCCGGTCAACCGACGACGATTTCGAAGCGCACGCCGGGTTTGTCGCAGGCCCGAAAGGTCAGCCGCCTGCGAAACAGCGGCAGCTGCTCGTCGCGGCGATGGGTCACCATCAGCATGGTCGTTCGCTGCAGCCGGTCGAGCTGTTGCAGGAAGGCCAGGACCAGCTGGCGTCCGACCTCGTCGAGGCCCTGCGTTGGCTCGTCGAGAATCAACAGGGGTGGGTGTTTGATCAATCCTCGCGCGATCAGCACCAGCCGCTGTTGAGCCCACGACAGGCTGTCGAAGCGCTGCGCACCGGCGCCGGGAAGTCCCACGACGTCGAGCCAGCGATCGGCCAGCCGCCGATCCTCCGGTGGAACCTGGCGGTAGACGCCGATGCTGTCGTAGAGTCCCGATGCGATGACCGATGCCGCGCTGGCCTTGACGCGATAGTCGCGGTGCAGCCCCGGCGAGACGAGCCCGATGTTGCGCTTGATGTCCCAGACGCTCTCGCCGCTGCCGCGCTGGTAGCCGAACAGCCACAGATCGTTGCCGTAGCACTGTGGGTGGTCGCCGCTGATCATCGAGAGCAGCGTCGACTTGCCGGCGCCGTTCGGCCCCACGACGAGCGTGTGCTCGCCGCGCCGCAGCTCCCAGCTCAAGCCTTCGAACTGGGTGACCTCGCTCGCGCCGGCGCCGTAACGCACGGCGCAGCCGCGCATGCGCAGCAGGGGATCGGGGCACGGCAAAGCGGTGGTGGAGGGGGCGGGGAGCTCGGGTGCGGGCCGCCGGGCGAGGCTCAGCAGGTGGTGGATTTCCTCCGGGATCGGCCCGGGTCCGCGCGGTTGCCAGGTCAGCAGCACGGCCTCGGCTCCGGCGCGCAGCAGGCACAGGTGGGTCGCGCAGACGGGGATGTCTTGGGGCCGGTCGACGAATGCGACCACGCGCCCGCCCCGGCTGGCCACGTCGCTCAGCAGCTCGGCCGCCGCGTGGCGAAAGCGCTCGTCCAGCCCTTCGACCAGGCTCGTCGTCACCAGCAGCTGGGGCTCGGCGAGCACCTCGCGCAGCAGCAGCAGCAGGCGCGATTCCCCGGTCGACAGCAGGCGGTAGCCCCGCTCCAGCAGATCCTCCAGGCCGACCCGGCGCGCCTGCGCCCGGCTGCGCTCCTCGTCGGCGCCCGACTCGAGCAAGATGTCCAGGCCGCTCGTTCCCGGATCGAGGTGGTCGAGGAAGTTCGTGTCGTCGCGGCGCAGCTCCCGCTCGTAGAACGCTTGCTGTGTCTCCAGAGAAACGACGGACGTGCGCAGGGGGGGCTCGCCCCCCGTGGCTTGCGGCAGGCTGCGCAGGAAGCTGCGCACGAGACCCCGACGGTCGGCGAATACCGCCCAGGTCTGCCCGGCGGCCGGGAGCCCGAGCCCGGCAGGGGTCCTCGTGTTTCGCTGCATTGCCGCACGATAGGCGAAAAGCCGGGGGCGGCGAACCGGGGCGCCGCGCCGTCGCCGCCTCGCCCTGGCCGGCCGAGAAGCGGGGGGCGCTAGCTCGCCGCGCGACCCCGCGATGCGGGACGCCTCGCGGCGGCGGGCCCGGGCTCCCGCCGGGGGCGTCGGGCCGGTCCCGGCTGCGAGCCAAGCCGCCCGGCGCACCGCGGCGCTCGCATGTTCCCGGATTCTGTCGCTGTGTCGGCTGGCGGGTTCGTCTCGGTGTGCGGGCGTGGAACCCGCGTTTCGGCTAAATTGCGCGGGCTGGCCGCTCGCCGCTGACGAGCGCCGGTGAATTCGCTTACAAGTCCACGCCGAAACTCTGGCCAACTGCGTCGCGGCGCCGTTTTCGATGACTCCGCCCAACTATCTGACGCCCGCCGGGGCCAAGAAGCTCGCCGAGGAGCTCAGGAACCTGATGACCGTCCAGCGCCCGCGCATCGTCGGCGAGGTTGCGGAGGCGGCGGCGCAGGGAGATCGCAGCGAGAACGCCGAGTACATCTACGGCAAGAAGAAGCTGCGGGAGATCGACCGTCGAGTGCGGTTTCTGAGCAAGCGGCTCGACGCTGCGGTCGTCGTCGATCCCAGCGTCCAGGGCGGCTCGATCGTTCGCTTCGGCGCCACCGTCGAGGTGCTCGACGAGGAGGGCCGGCGAAGCACGTACTGCCTCGTCGGCCCGGACGAGTCCGATCCTTCCCAGGGCAAGCTCAGCTATCAGAGCCCGCTGGGGCGAGCGCTGATGAAGCGGACCGTGGGGGACACCGTGACGGTGCACCGCCCCGCCGGGGAGCTCGAGCTCGAAATCGTTGGAGTTCGGTTTGGCTGAGCGCCGCGTATGGGGGGCCTGCGCGCTGCTCTCCGGGCTGGCGTGCATCGACCCGGAGGAGGCGCTGCAGCAAACCACGGAGCCGGCGCGGCCCGTCGTCCGCGACTCGGGGCCCGCTCCGGTGCCGGCCGTCGACCTGATGCGAAACGGCGGCTACGAAAGCGGCACCGCGGGCTGGGAGGTCGTCGGCAACGGGCTCCTCGAGCTTTCGAGCGAGGTCTTTCACCAGGGCGTGTACAGCGCGATGCTCACCGGCCGCGCGGCGCCCGGTGACGGGCTGGCGCAGCGGCTCGCCGATCGCCTCACGCCCTCGAAGCGGTACCGCGTCCGGGTGTACGTGGCCGTCGGGGGGCTCGCCCTGGCGGACGCGGCGGAGGGCGCCTACGAGGCGTTTCTCTCGCTGGGGCACAGCTGCGGGTTGCCCGCCTTCGATCGGATCGACGAGCGGCGGGTGACCGCCGACGGGTGGACGGCGCTGTCCGGCGAGTTTTCGGCGCCGCCGTGTCCAGACCCGAACGCGACCTTGTCGATCGACGGCCCCGCGGCGGGGGTGGATCTCTACGTCGACACCTGGAGCCTGGTGGACGCGGCCGCCACGCAGCTGCCCTGAGGCCCGCTCAGAAGTCGATTCGCCGCATGACGAAGCGCGGCAGCCGCGTGATGACGCCCATCACCAGCCCCCACATCGCGGGCGTGTAGATCACGGGCCGCCCCCGGGCGATGGCGCGCGCGATGTCCTGGGCGACCTGCTCGGGCGTCCCGGCGAAGGGAGGTGGCTCGAGCCCGGCCGTCATGCTCGTCCGCACGAAGCCCGGCTTCACACACACGGTGCGCAGCCCGGCGGCGCGGTACTTGTGATCCAGGCTCTCGAGGTAGTGGGAGAGGCCCGCTTTGGAAGCTCCGTAGATGCCAACGGGCTTGCGCCCTCGGTCCCCCGCCACCGAGGAGAGCACGCAGAGCGTGCCTCCGCCGCCGGCGAGTAGCAGCTTTCTCGCGCGCTCGCAGAAGACGATCGTATTGGCGAAATTGACGGTGAGCAAGCGTGAGGCCTCCTCCACGTCTTGCTCGAGCGCGCGCTGGGTGGCGAAGCGCGCTGCGGTGACCACGATCGCATCCACCGTGCCGAGGGCCTCTCGGGCGCTGTCGAGCGCGGGCTCGAAGCTCGCCGGGTGCTCCAGGTCGCAGTGGGCGAAGCGCACCCGGATGCCCTTGGGGCAGCGCGCCTCGAGATCGGCGGCGCTGCGCCGCAGGTCCTCCTCGCTGCGCCCGAGCAAGAACAGCTCGTCCCCGCTTTCGGCCAGCTGCCGCGCGAGCGCACGGCCGATCCCTTTGGTGGCGCCCAGTACAATCGTCTTCATCGTCGGTTGCCATTCATAGCGGCCAAACGCCGCGCAAAGAAGAGGGGCTGCTTCGCCTTTGCGGGGGGCGGCGCTTCGGCCTGCGCCGCGCGAGAGGGCCCGAGCGTCAACGACCGAAGAGCCGAACGGACTGCGCCGAGGAGATCCGGTGGTCGGGATCCCACTGCTCGCGCGCCCGAAGAAACTCCTCGAGGCGCGGCTCCATCCGGCGAAAGTGCTCCGCGCGGGTGAAGCGGTCCTTCGTCAGGTAGACGCGCCCTCCCTCCTCGAGCACCGCCTCGTTGAGCCGATCCACCAGCTTCTGCGTGTCGTCTCGGATTGCGATGTCCACCGCGATCGAGATGCCCGGCATCGGAAACGAGAGCATTCCCTGCCCCTGTTCGCCGCAATCTTTGATCACACACACCGGAGAGGCGCCCCCCAGGCGGGTGAGCAGCTCCAAGAACCGGCGCGGCGCGCCCGGCCCCGCCGAGTCGGGCAGCACGCACTGGTACTGGGTGAAGCCGCGCTTGCCATACCCCCGGTTCCAATGCAGTAGCGCGTCGAGCGGGTAGAAGAAGTCGTCCGGGTGGCGCAGGCCCTCGCGGCGGCTGGGGACGTGCTTGTAGTAGTACAGTGTGTTGAAGGCCCGAATCGAAAGCGGGTTCAGCAACCATCCGGGGAGGTAGAAAGGGACGCTGAAGCGCCGCTTGAAGGGGAGCGGCTTGCCTCCCGTTTCTTCCTCGCTCGCCCAACGTCCGAGATCGAGAATCCCTCGCCCCAGGTGTTTGCCGGTCGAGACGCAATCGATCCAGCCCACGCCGTGGGGCCAGACGCGGCTGCCCGCTTTCAGCGCCTCGACGAACTCGTCGATGTTTCGAATGCGGCGACTCTCCGAGAGGATCCACGGCGAAGGGATCTTCTCCAAGAGGAACTCCACCTCCAGGATGTGACCAGTCAGGCCCATGCCGCCGACGGTGGCCCGAAACAAATCGCGCTCTTGGGTCGGCCCGCACTGCACGACGCGGCCATTGGCCAACCGCAATTTGAGCGAACGCACATGGTGAGAGCCGAAGCAACCTCGATTGTGAGACATTTTCCCGTGCACGTCGGAGGCGACCATGCCCCCCAGCGTGACGAATTGCGTTCCGGGGCTGATGGGCGAGAAGTAGCCGCGACGCAGCAGGAGCCGGTTCAGCTCGAACAGGCTCAGCCCCGCCTCGGCCACGATGTGGCCGCTCTCGGGATCGAATGCCAGGATTCGATCGGCGAGCAGTGTTTCGACCACGGAATCGCACGGCCTCGAGGGCAGCGAGGAGTCTCCGTAGGAGCGGCCCAGCCCGCGCGCGAGGTTGGCGCGGCCCGAGAGGTGCTTCAGATCCTCACCCCGTAAGACCGTCCCCGGCGCGACTTGATTGCCCCAACTCGATACCGCCTCGGTGCCGGCGAGCGCACCGTCTGGCTGCGGGCGCGCAGCGGCGGCGGCTGGGCTGCCCGCGGCGGCGGCGGCCGCTTCCGGGCTGTTCGGGGCGGGAGACGGGGGGGCGGGGCGTTCTGCCATGTCGACCATCGGGGCGTCGTCAATGTAGCCCAGGATCGCGCATCCCCCATTGATTTTCTAACCACAGCGGTGGATGGTCGGCAGGGCAGAACGCCTGCTGATGGGCTCGTTGCGGTTTGCGAGAGCGGCCCGTCCCCGCGCACGGCGCCGCGGTGCCGTGCCCCCGGGCACGGGGGCTGCAGCGGTGGCAAGCGGCTCGCTCTCGTCGCCGAGACGCCGCTCGACCCCGGCGGAGCGGATTCGGCTTCGCCGGGGGCGGGGAGTCGGTGGGCGGCGCGTCGGTGGGGCGAGGGTCGCCCTGCGGTGTACGGCCTGCGTCACGGCGGTGACGCAGGCGGCAGGCGACTCGTCGGCGCAGGCGCCGTTGCTTAACCGCCACGGGAGCGCCGTCGTTCTTTCTGCGAACCCATGCAGGCGAGCCACGGCGGGGGCCGGCGATCGGGCTCCTACCAAGGGACGGACGAAGCAATGAGGAGACCAACCGCAACCACCCGGGCGCCGGCGAGCGCCCAGCGGCGCGTGCGCCATCCCTTGCGCGTTTGGGCGGCGCTCTCCGCCCTCACGCTGGGGCTCGGCGCGGGTGGCGCGTTCGCGATCGGGCTCGACACC
Organism: Polyangiaceae bacterium; assembly: GCA_050299315.1. Lineage (GTDB taxonomy): Bacteria > Myxococcota_A > Polyangia > Polyangiales > Polyangiaceae > SZUA-265. Next base: position 34,932 of record JBNKVS010000027.1, on the reverse strand, counting down.
GATGAGGACGGCGTGCCCGACTACGGTGAGCGCAACCTGCACGGCACCGACCCGAACGAGCCCGACACGGACGGCGGCGGTCGCACGGACGGCGAGGAGATTCGCGTGGACCGCACCGATCCGCTCGACCCTACCGACGACCTGCAGGATTCTGACGCCGATGGCTTGACGAACCGTCAAGAGAGGAGCCTCGGCACCGACGAGTTCGAGGTCGACAGCGACGGGGACCTCCTGAGCGACTCGCAGGAGGACGCAAACCGCGACGGGGTTGCCCAGCTCGACGTCGACGACAACGGGATCTTCGAGCCCGAGCGCGGTGACGAGACGGATCCGAACGACGAAGACACGGACGACGACGGCCTCGAAGACGGCCTCGAAGCGCTGTTCGGCTCCGACCCCTTTCAGGTGGACAGCGACTCCGACACGCTGACCGACGGCAATGAATACTCTCTCCGGCAGCTGCGCTACTCGTGCCTGAGCCCGGTGCTGCCAGATTCCGATTTCGACGGGCTCGGCGACGGCGAAGAGCTGGCGACCTCGTTTTCGGGGGAGCTGAGCCCGTGTGACCGCGACACCGACGACGACGGGGTGCTCGACGCGGTCGAGCTGTTCGACGGGACCGACCCGGTCGATCCGGGCTCCGCGCTGCCGGACACGGACGGCGACGGCCTGACCGACAACTACGAGGCGATTCTCTCCGGCACCGACCCGGCCTCGCCCGACCAGGACGGCGACGGGCTCTCCGACGCCGAGGAGGTCTTCGGGCTCGACGACCACTACGTGACCGACCCGGCGGATGCCGACACCGACGACGACGGCGTGCTCGACGGCAACGAGGGCGGAGTGCTCGAAGACGGGGCGGCCGTGGGCGGTACGGACCCGACCGCCGCCGATACGGACGGAGATGGCCTTACAGACGCCCAGGAGACGGGCCTGACCGCGCCGCAGATCAGTGCCCAGGATCCCGACGCCACCGCGGGGGTCTTCGTCGGTGACGCGGACCCCTCCGATCAGACGGACCCCCTGCTCGCCGACAGCGACGAGGACGGGCTCAGCGATGGGGAGGAGGACGCAAACCGCGACGGAGCGCAGGACGCCGGCGAGACGGATCCGAACGTGGCCGACAGCGATGGCGACGGAATGGACGATGGCTGGGAGCGGCGCTACTCGGGCCCCGCCGCCTGCGCCCCCGGCTCGAGCGTCTTCCTCGACCCGAACGACCCGAGCGACGCGGCCGGCGACGCCGACGGAGACGGGCTGCTGAATCTCCAGGAATACGAGCTGGTCTCGATCGTCGCGGCCGTGATCGTGCCGACGCCCACTAGCCCGTGTGACGAGGACACGGACGGCGACGGTCTGACCGACTTTGCCGAGGCGCGCAGCAGCTACACGGACGGCGGAGCCAACCCCCTGCAGCCGGACACGGACGGCGACGGGTTGCCCGATGCGCTGGAAGACGAAAATGGCGATGGGCTCTGGGACCCGGCGACGGAGACCGACCCGAGCGTGCCGGACACCGACTTCGACGGGCTGCTCGACGGCGACGAGGACACCAACCGAAATGGCTCGCTCGACGAAGGCGAGACCGACCCGCGGGTGGCCGACATCGATCAGGACGAGCTCAACGACGAGACGGAGCTGCTGCTGTTCGGCACCGACCCGTTCGTCCCAGACACCGATGGCGACGGACTGCCGGACGGGCTTGAGGTCGGCAGCGAAGCCGACCAAGACAAAACCTCGGCCACCGATCCGCGTTCGCCCGACAGCGACGGCGACGGAATCCCGGACGGGATCGAGGACGCCAATCGGAACGGTCGCGTCGACCCCGGCGAGAGCGACCCCAACCGGGCCGACAGTGATGGCGACGGGTTGCTCGACGGCTCCGAGGACTCGAACTTCGACGGCGTGCTCGACGAGGGCGAGACCGATCCGGCGCGCGCCGACACCGACGGCGGCGGCGTGGACGACGCCTCGGAGTACGAGGCCGGCACCGACCCCCGAGATCCGACCGACGATTTCCCTTCCCCGCGCTCCGGCGACGCGGGCAACCCCTTCGAGGGACGGACGGAGACGCCCCACGGCACTCCCGACGCCGGGCTGCCCGAGGAAGACCCGCCGTTGCGCTTCGGTCTGGAGGAGGGGGCGGAGATCCGCGGCGGCGCCGCCTGCTCGACCTCGGGCGGAGCCCGCTCCACGGGCACCGGGCTGTGGCTCGGCGCGGGGCTCGCGCTGGTCGCCTTGGGGCGTCGGCGAGGTCGCCGAGCCGCCGGCGAGCCCGGCCAGCGGCAGGTGGCCGGAGCGAGCCGGCAGAGGGCTCCGGAGAGCGGGCTGGTTGCCGTCGGGCGCAGCGGCTGGCGCTCGCTCGGCCGGGCGCCGCGGCGCAGCCCCCGCCGATGGGGTGTTTCCGGCAAGAGCACGAGAGCCTGGGGCTCGGCGCTGCTCGCCGCGCTGCTCGGGCGCTCGGCGATCGCGCAGGTGCCGGTGGGCGTGGCGCCCGATGCGGTCGAGACGGACATCGACGCCAACCCACACGAGATCGATCCCGCCGGGTTCGGGCTGATGGGGACCCCGCGCCCTCTGGTGCTCGAGCCCGCGGATTTCCGCATTCTTGCGACGGTGTCCCATTTGGGGGGCTCGCTGCAGGTCGTGGACATCGAGTCCGGGCGCACGTTGCGCGAGCTCGTCGCCAGGCGAACCGACCTCGACGTGGGCATGGCCGTGGGCATCTTGCCGAGGCTGCACCTGAGCGTGAACTTTCCCATGGTCCTCCAGCAGGAGGCGCAGCTGCCCGGCGCAGGCCTCGGCGCGGCCACTTCGAGCGGCTATGGCCACCCCACGCTCGGCGCGCGCGCAGCTTTTCTTCGCGAGGGCCGCGATTCACCGCTGGGTCTCGCCGCCCAGCTGCGCGCCACTCTGCCCCTTTGGAAGGCTCCGGCGTACATGGGGCGTGACGGCGTCTCGCTCCGCGCCTCTCTGCTGCTCGAGAAGAGCCTCGGGCCCGTGCTGCTCTACGGAGCCCTCGGCTACGCTTTCGAGCCGGCGCGTACGATTTTCACGCTCGATCAAGACGACGAGTTGGGCGTTTCCGTGGCCGCTCAGCTGCCGCGCTTGGCCGGCGCCCTCGATTTTTCGGTGGAGCTGATTTCGTCGCTGGACGTGTCTGACTTCGGCTCCGACGAAACCACCCGCATGGAGCTGCTCGTCGGAGCCCGGTACTGGCTGTTGGAGCAGCTCAGCGCCGGCCTCGGTGGGGGCATCGGACTGGTGGGCGGCGCGGGGCAGCCCGCGGCGCGAGCGCTGCTCTCCCTGGCCTACGGAGGGGCCCTCGAGATCGTCGAGAACGTCGGCCCGGTTTCGGCGCCGTTGCCTCCGCTGTGTCCGAGCCAGCCGACGCCTCATCGCCCGCCGGAGTGCCCCCCGCTCGATTCAGATGGGGACGGGTTGCTGGACGCGGTCGACCGCTGCCCGGAGCAGGCCGAGGACCGAGACTCCTTCCAAGACGAAGACGGCTGTCCCGACCCGGACAACGACGGTGACGGGGTGCCCGACGCGGCGGACCAGTGCGCCGCGCAGCCCGAGGACGCGGACAACTTCCAGGATGAAGACGGCTGTCCGGATTTCGACGACGACGGCGACGCCATCGATGACCGGAACGACGAATGTCCTTTTGAAGCCGAAGACTTCGACGGCTTCGAGGACGAAGACGGTTGCCCGGAGGAGGGCTCTGCCGAGCCGGCGGCGATCGGTTGCCCCGTGGGTGCGCGCCGCAACGAGCAGGGCAACTGCCTCGCCGAGCTCGGCGGGCAATCCATCCAGCTCGCACATCAAATTCAATTCGCAACCGACGCTGCCGTTCTGGCTCCCAGCAGCAAGGAGACGCTCGACGAGGTCGTCGACATTCTCGACGAGCACTCCGAGCTGCGGGTGAGGATCGTCGGTCACACGGACTCGCAGGGTCCGGCCGGGGTCAATCAGCGGCTGTCTCTCGCGCGGGCCCGCGTGGTGCTGCGCTACTTGCTCGAGCGTAGCCGCGGCAGGAAAGCTCTCGCCCCTCGCTTGGAGGCCGTCGGGCGCGGTGAGTCGCAACCGGTTGCCGACAACGACAGTGCAGTGGGTCGTGCGCTGAACCGTCGCGTTGAATTCTTAATCGTCACGGACAAAGAAGAATGAACTGTTCGACCCTCCGGGCTAAATGACATTGTGCTTTGACCCGTTAGTCGAATTGAGGCGCGCAGTGGTGCGCTGCTGCCCGAGTTGACCTCGGGAAACACCCTAGACGTCGAAGGACAAGGACTCATGGCAAAGAAGACCGCCAAGAAGGCTTCGAAGAAGCGAGTTGCCAAGAAGGCTGCTGCCGCCAAAGGTGCTGCCAAGAAGGTCGGCAAGAAGAAGGCCTCCAAGAAGAAGGTCGGCAAAAAGAAGGCCTCCAAGAAGAGGGTCGGCAAGAAGAAGGCCTCGAAGAAGAAGGTCGGCAAGAAGCGCGCTCGGGTCGCTGGCCCCGCCTCGGTGGCTCGCAAGGCCGCTTCGGGGAAGAAGCCGTCGGCAAAGAAACCGACCGCGGCTGCGAAGAAGCCTGCGGCCGCGAAGAAGCCTGCGGCTTCCAAAAAGCCGTCTGCCGCCAAGCCGGGGCGCAAGCCCGCTGGGCGCAAGCGCGCTTCCAAGTAGGAAGGCGACCTGGTCGCCCGACGACGCATCTTCGATGCGCTATCGATCGGGCGATCGGTGGCCGCCCCGCAATCGCCCGCCGCGCCCCTCGTTCGGGGCGGGCGATTGGCCCTGTCGGCCCCCGGGGTCGACGCCTTCGATCCGGGCTCGCCGCCTCCGGCGGAGTCCTCGACTACTTTCCGTTTCCCGTGGCCGCCGGCCGCTTCCGGGCGAGGCGGGCGCCGTCGCTCGCTGCCGCGAGCCGCGTGAGCGTCGACTGCCAGCCACGGGCGCGGTGAGCGGCGCCTCGTGAAGCCCCTGCGGGCGCCGAGCGAGCGGCGCGAGGAGCCCGAATCGGGACGACGGCTGGCTTCGAGCCGCGTTCGACGACGGCTCGTCTCGAGTCCGGCGCGCTCGGTCTCGAGCCTGTCGACATTCTCTTGACGCTGCTCGACCCCGGCCGCATACCGCGGGGCAATGCAGTGACGAACGTTGGCACAGCGAGCGGCGGCGCGGCACATTCTGCGCCGAGTGGTGGTCGTCCCGACACCCCTTCCCATTTCTCCTCGAGTGGTCAAGAAGGCACGCCCCGGGTTTGGCGCCCCTCTTTGCCCGATCTGAGCCCGCTCACGCTGTGTTTTCGGGACAAAGCCGTCGAGGCCGAGTTCCGGCTTCAGCGCGCGGAAGCGTCCCGCGGCGTGTTGCGCCGCTTCGTCGTGCTGATGGTCGTGCTGGTGGCCTTCATGATGCTCGGCATGGGCCACAAGCTGCAGCTCGCGCAGAAGGCCGGCCTGCCCATTCCGCCGCAGCTGGTGGAGGTCCATGCGTCGGGGTTGGCCGTGGCCAAAGGGCTCGCGCTGATCCTGTTCGTCGCAACCCTCTTCAAGCGCTGGGTTCCCTGGTTGCACCTCACCACGCTCTGCTGCATGGCGGGCCTGGTGCTCGTGGACCACTGGCACTCGCGCAATCTGCCGCCGCTGTACGCGCTCAACGGCGTCGTCCTCAACCTCGTCGTCGTCTACATCGCCTCGCAGCTGCGCTTCGCGGCGGCCAGCGCCCTGGGCATCGCCGGCTCGGCGCTGCACGTGCTGCACTTGCTGAGCATGGCCCGTGCCTTGCCGAACGCTGCCTTCGAGCTGCAGATGGGCTATTCGGTCTCCGTGTTGGTCTGCGCGAACGTGCTTCTCATGTTCGTCACCCATCAGCGCGAGCTCTCCGCGCGGGTCGCTTACTACCGGGCTCGCGAGCTCGAGCAACGGCGCTTCGAGCTCGAGTCGGCTCTGGGGCAGTTGAAAGAAGCGGAGCTTCGGCTGGTGGAAAAGGAGCGGCAGACGACGGCCGGTCGCCTCGTGGCTGGCTTGTTGCACGAGCTGAACACGCCCCTCGGCGCGCTGTTCTCGGCCACGCAGACGCTCGAGGGGGCGCTGCGGCGGCTCGCCAGCTCCCCCGCGGAGCTGGGCGGCGCGGGCGCTCGCAAGCCGCTTTCGGCTTGTTGGCGCCTGCTCGGGGTGCAGCGACAGAGTGGAGAGCGAATTCGCACCGTCGTCGAGGACCTCAAGCAGTTCGTGAGCCTCGAGAAATCGCAGCTGCACGTGGTGGATGTGCGCGTGGGTCTGCGCACGGCCGTGCAAATCCTTCGAGCCGAGGTCCCCGGCGCCGCCCGCATCGAGCTGCAACTGCCCGGCGAGCCCCTGTGGGTACGCTGTTACCCCGCGAGGCTGAACCAGGTCTTCACCAGCTTGCTGAACAACGCGGTCGCTTCGGGGCGCGGCCTCTCCGGGGCGCTCGGCATCGAGGTGGCCGCGCGGGTCGTGGCGGGCCGGCTATCGGTCGAGGTCGTGGACACGGGCTGCGGAATCGAGCCCGCGCGCCTTCGAGGAATCTTCGATCTGGGCTTTTCGCGGCAGGGCTCGCGCATCAAGCTGGGGCTTGGCCTGCCGGCGAGCCGCGGCGCCGTCGAGGAGATCGGCGGCCGCATCCACCTCGAGAGTGAGGTCGGGGTCGGCACGCGCGTCGCGTTGGACTTGCCGCTGGCCCAAGTCGACGCGAGTATTGAGCCAAGGCCGCCCGGCGTGGCAAACCCCGTGTGTGGGTCGAGCGCGAGGAGAAAAGGAAGCCGAGGCGAGCCTCAGTCGGGAGTGGCTGCACCAGGCCGCGCTGCGCTACCTCGACCGGTATGACGCCACCACGGCTCGGCTGAGGCAGGTCTTGTCGCGTCGGGCGCGCGCGGCGGCCGGTCGGCAAGGCGGAGAGCCGACGGCATCGCGCGAGGACTGGGAGGGCTGGATCGAAGACATTTTGCGGCGATTCGCGGAGGTCGGATTGGTCAGTGACGCGCGCTACGGTCGGCAGCTGGCGGCCTCGTTGCGCCAGCGCGGCCTCGGCGCCCGGGCCATCACCGCGCGTCTTCGGCAGCGCGGCGTTCCTGAAGCGGAGGCGCGAGAGGCGGTCGAGCAGGCGGGGGGCCAGGGACCCCAGGCCGAGCTGAGCGCCGCCACGCGGCTCGTGCAGCGGCGGCGCCTGGGTCCGTACCGCCCCCCGGAAGAACGGGAGAAACACCGTCAGCGGGACCTCGCGGCCCTCGCGCGGGCCGGGTTCGCTTGGGACATCGCCGTGCGCGCGCTCGAGCAATGAATCCGCACCGTGTCATCTCACCGGCCTTCACGCGGTGGATCGGCTGGTCACCTGCGCTATAGTCGCCGCTCGGCGAGGAATATTGAAGGTGGTCGGTTCAATGGGCAGCGCTTGGAAGTTCGCGCGCGTCGTGGCCGCGCTGGGGGGGGGACTCTTCGCCGTGGCCTGCGGACGTGTTCTCGGCGACATCGTCGTGGAAGACGCGCCGCTCGTGTCGGGAGTGCAGGATCCTGGCCCCCCGGGTCCGGCGGACTCGGGCGAGGAGCCCGAGGAGCTCCCGCCGGCTTGCGATCCGGGCCGCGTTCGCTGCAATGCCGCCGCTCTGCAAGCCTGTGTGGACGACGGCTCGCAGTGGGTTACTCTGCAGGTCTGCAAGTCGACCGCGCTGTGTGACCGCGAGGGCGCCGATTGCCTGCCGCCGGTGTGCGGGATCAACGAGCTTCGGTGCCAGGGCGCGACGCTCGAGAAGTGCCGGCCCGGCCGGGATGATTGGGAGCTGGTCGAGGTGTGCCCTTCCGCCGCTCACTGCAACACCGCGCAGCGCCGCTGCACGGTGGACCCCTGCCAGTCGGGAGAGGGCCAGTGCAGCGGGGGGCAGCTGCAGGTGTGCACCCCCGCGGGGTGGCAGGCGCAGCGCCAATGTGGAACGCAAGCGCTTTGTGAGGTCGGCCTGGCGAGCTGCTCGGCGCTCGGGGCCCCTTGCGATCCGAGCACGGCGGCGTGTGGTGAGCCGGTGTGCCTCGCCGGTGAGGTGCGCTGCAGCGGCAGCCGCCTCGAGGAGTGCAACTCCGAGCAAACGGGCTGGGAGCTGCTGCAGCAGTGCGCCTCGGAGGCGTTGTGTCTCGCTTCGGGGGCGACCTGCCTGCCGCCGCAGTGTGCCATCGGGGAAAATCGCTGCGCACCCGACGGGGTGCGGCAGGTGTGCGCTCCGGGCCGCAACGGCTTCATCGGGATCGAGCAGTGCCTTTCTTCGGCCTTCTGCAGTGCGGAGCCGGGCTTCGAGGGCTGCGGTATCGTGCCCTGTGAGGCGGGGGCGCTGCGCTGCAACGGCGCGCAGCCCGAGCGCTGCCGCGACGATCGCAGTGGATTCGAGCCGGCCGGTGCCCCCTGTGCGATCGCGAGCCTGTGCTCCGTGGAGGGAGGGGCCGCCTCGTGCGCGCCCGCGGCGTGTGAGGCGAACGCCTATCAGTGCGCCGGTGCTCAGCTCCAACGCTGCAACGAGGATCGCACGGGGTTCGTCACCGAGGCCACGTGCCGCGCGCCGCAGCTGTGCAATGCGGCCGAGCGGCGCTGCCTGCCGGCGCAGTGTGAGCCCGGAGAGTTTCGCTGCCAGGGTGGGCAATTGCAGAGCTGCAGCCCAGGGCTGAGCGGCTTCGTGGACGAGCAGAATTGTGGGGCCGCGGGCCTCTGCGATTCGGTAGCCGGCACGTGCAGCGCCGAGCTGTGCACCGCCGGCACGCGGCGCTGCAACGGGCTGGCGCTCGAAGAGTGTCGGGATCCCGCCGTGGGCTGGGAGCCGATCGCCATCTGCGCGTCGAATGCCCTGTGCGATGCGGTGGGGGGCCGCTGTCAGCAGGCGGTGTGCGCGGCCGATGAGATGCGCTGCCAGGGCCAGGCGCTCGAGCGCTGCGCCGCGGGTCTGCAGCGCTTCGAGCCCGTGGAGCAGTGTGCCGCGGGCCAAATTTGCGACGCCACCGGGGGGCAGTGCGATCTGTGTGAGCCCGAGTCCTTTCGCTGCGTGGGCGATACCCTGCAGCAGTGCTCGGCGGATGGCCAGGCGTTTCAGCCGGCTCAAACCTGCGGCGCAGGGCTGTGCGAGGCCTCGGACGGAAACCCCCGCTGCCTTCGCTGCACGCCGAACACCGCGCGCTGCGCGGGTGCCTCGCTCATCGTGTGCAACCAAAATGGGGAGGAGCTGCCGGCGGTTGCCTGCGCCACCGCGGCGCAGTGCGTGGTGCAAGCCAACCTGGCGCAGTGTTTGGAGCCGGTCTGCGCACTCGGCGACATCCAGTGCTCCCCCTCGGGGGAGGTGCTCAGCTGCAACGCGACGCGCACCGGCTTCGCGTCGCAGTCGCCCCCCGTCGTGTGTGCCCAGCCGGAGCTGTGTGATGCCGCCGTGGTCGGGGGTTGCCGCCCCGCTCCGGGCAACCCTCCGGACGTGGTCGAGCGGCCGCAGGCTCCTTCCCTCCCGCCCTACGATTTCCAGCAGTTGCTGAACCAGCCGGCAGCGCCCGTCCTCGGGCTGGGGCCGCTGATCGTCGAGGCCCCCGTGCAGTGGGGAGACGTCGACGGCACTCCCTGGCTGGACAATGAAGGCCAAACCATTGGTCCTGCCGTGCGCTCGGCGCCCAACAATGCCGCGTTCAACGCGGGCTTCGACACGCCCGGGTTCTTCATGGGGGCGACGAACCTCGTGGGCGCGGACGAGGAGCGGCTGCTCGACGGGCTCGCCGCCTTGGGCAGTCAGTGTACTCGCGAGTCGCGCAGCTCGTTCGAGAAGCCGGGCTACACGGGTCGTTTCGACGTATGGCGCCGCTGCGGGGGCACGGAAACGACCACCGTGGCGCTGGTCGCCGTGCCTCCCGCGCGGGACTACGTGGTGTTCATTTTCGCCAAGCTCGTCGCGGATCGCGACCAGGCGGCCCTCGACCGGATCTGGGCATCGTTCCAGGTCGTCATCCCCTGAGGGGGAGATCCGGCGCGGGCAGCTTCTCCTCCTGCGTCGGCGCAGCGATTCGCGCGTTGGTGCCCGGCGCAGCGGCGCGAGGCGAGCCATCTGCTCCGCGCCCTCGTCGTTCGGCCGGGGCCGAGCCGGTCCTCGCCACGGGCCAGGCGCGCCGGGCCGCCCGCACGGGGCCTGCGCGACCCATAGGGCCCGCACCGCGGGGCGTCGCCCTTCAGCCCGCGTCGAGCGGGTCCGGTGCGCCGGCGTCGACGGGCTCGGGCGTTGGCGGCGCGGCGGGTGGGTCCGGAGACGGCTCTTCCACCGGGGCGGTGGGCTCGGGCACGTCCACGACCTCCTCCGCGGGGGCTTCCTCTCGTGCGGCGGCTTCCGCCTCTTCTTCTTCCTCTTCCTCTTCTTCGGGCTCGACCTGGTCGGGAGGCGGGGGCGCGGGATTGGCGGGAGGGCAGCGTTCCTGCAGGTTGACGGACTCCTCGAACCACGTCCAGCCCGCGTCGTTCCACTGCGGGGCTTCGACCCAGGCACCGCCGTCGGCGCGGAACCACTCACAAGCGCTCGTCGGCCTCAGGGTGGCTTCGTCCGCGCAGCTCAGCGTGCGCTCGCACCCCTCCGAAAGCGGGTCCACGCAGGCGAGGGTCAGGAGCAAGGAAGAGGCGAGAAATGCTTTCATGGTGACGCTCGTAGTCCTTAGAAACGTGTGCTCAGCGACACTTCTGCGCCGCTCGCCGAGACACCGAAGCCCGGTTGCAGGGCGGCCCGGGGCGGCTCGTCATCGCTCGAAAGGAGGATGGCGGCGTAGGTCAGGGTCAGGGCGCTGAGGGCGCCGAACGCGATGAAGAACTTCTGGGCCTTCAGCTTTGCGTCGTAGGCGTCCAGCTGCTCGCGCTCCATCTGGCGGCAGGTATCGAGGAATAGAGTGCCCGGGCTGCACGGTTGCCCGGATTCGTCGGGTACCCCCTGGAGCCGGGCGCGCAGGAAATCCGCTTCGATATCGTGATCGCTCGCGTCGAGGTGAGCGAGAAAGCCGAGCGTCAGGGCCCCCAACGAGAGCGCCGTGCCCGTGGTCAGCGCGATGGCGTGCCACGTCTTGGCCCCGCTCACGTCCCGGCCGGGAGAACGCTGGCCCTCCGCGGTGCCCATCAACGCGGCGGCTCGCGCGTCGGCCCGGCGCGCTTGCCGGCCCGCCTCGACGCGGAAATCAACGGCGATGGCCGTGCCGCGCGGGACGGTCACCGAGCGCTTCGAGGGGGGCTCGTTGGGGATCCGCAGCTCCACGGAGTGCATCCCTTCTGCGACGTAGTGGGCGCGGGGCAGCGGCGTCGTGCCGACGAGCTGCCCGTCGACCAGCACCTGGGCGTTGAGGACGTCCGCGGTGATCGCCAGCCGCCCGCACAGCGCCTCGGCCTCGGCCAACTTCAGCTGTAGCTCCGCCTCCGGCACCACGCTCTGGAGCTTGCGGGACAGCGCGGCCAGCTTCTGGGCGGCCAAGGCGGGGTGGCCCTGGCGGAGCGCACGCAGCCCCTCCACCCACAGCGCCTCGTGCTCGCGGTCGCCCGAAGGCCCAGCCGGTGGTCGGGGCGCGGCGGCGGGGCGCGGTGCCTCGGGCAGATCGTCCCCTGCGGGGATTTCCGGGGCCTGGGCGGGCAATGTCTGGGCGGGCGATGTCTGGGCGGGCACTGTCTGGGCGGGCACCAGCCGGGGCAGGGACGAGAGAGCTAAGCAAAGCAACGACGAAATGGCGCGCGTCGGTCTCGGCATGGTTCCCACCTTGTGGCACACTCGCGGTTTCTCGTCTCTCTCAAGCAGAAAAATTGAAAGGCCGTCCGCACCCGTCGGCCGCTGCTCGTCTCGGCGCTGAGGTGGCGCTGAGGTGGCGCTGAGTGCCTCGAGCGACGCTGCGCTTTCCCCCGGGGCCGCCGGTCCTCGAGGCGGCCGCGGCGGTGGCCAGGCCCCCGCGCGGCAGGTGCAGGCGAATGAGGCGGCCGCCGCGCAAGGGCGCCGGGGGCCTTCCTCGACCCCCGTCGGGGTTGCTTTCTCCTCGTCGAATTCGGCTCGACCGACGGCTCAGGGTCTAAGATGGAGGATGGTGTTACGCTGCGGGATTCGGTCGACCAGCGCGGGGTCGCGCGGCGTGCGGGCCGCGCTCGGCGCGCTGCTCGTGGCGGCGGCCTTCACCCGCGCGGTCCCGAGCCGGGCGGAGAGCGCCACCGAGGTCTGGATGGAGGCCGGGGTGCAGGGCGATCTGACGGATCGTCTGCGGCTTCGCTTCAGCCAGCAGCTGCGCTACCGCGGCGCATTGGCGGATCTGGACCGCGTGATGCCGGAGCTCGCGCTCCGCTACGAGACGCGGCCCTGGTTGCGCCTCGGCACGAGCTATCGGCTGTCCCGGCAGTGGGATGGAGACGACTGGACCCATCGACATCGCGTGGACGCCGATGCGCTGCTCCGCGGTCGAGCCGGTTCGCTGCGGCTCTCGCATCGCACGCGAATGCAGCACCAGCTCCGGGGCCTCGAAGGGGACGGGGGGTTTCGAGCCGTCCTGCGGCAGCGGCTGGGTGTGAGCCACCGACCCCTCGCGTGGCTCGAGCCCTTCGCCGACGCGGAAGCCTTCTTCTTGCTGGCTCACCCCAAGCGTGGCTACGCGCTGCGCAGCTGGCGTGTGACCGCGGGCGCAGACCTCGAAGCGGGGCCCGTCGACCTCGAAGCCGCCTACCGGCTGGAGCTGCCCGTCGACGTCGAAGGGCCCACCGTGCACATCGTTGCACTGACGGCCATCTATTCGCTCTGAAGCGCGGGGCTCCGTGGCTCGTGCGCCCGACGGCTGGGGTCGCCGGAGCCGATCTCAGCCCGGCGCGGGCCCCCGGCACCGCCAGCACTCCCCGAAGTTGCCGGGGCTCGTTTCCCCGCAGCGGCCGCAGGTCCACGGCGGCCCGGGCGGCAGCTCCTGGGCGCGGACGAATTCCCCCGCCAGCACGACGGCGTGCGCCCAGTCGTCGTTGTCGACCACGCACACCACCGGCCGCTGGCTGAACGGCAGCTCTCCGAGTATGCCTTGCAGAAGGGCATTGCGGATCAGGGTCTTGATGCCGGCTTCCGTCAACAAGTCGACGAGCAACTGTGCCTGATACAGGCTGTCCGCTTCGAATACCGGCCGCACCAACCCACAGTATCGACGAGGCGCTGCGCGCCGCACAAGCCTCGCCAATTCCTCGAAAGTTGCGCCGGGAGCGCCCGCCCGGAGCCTCGGCCGCCCCGTGCGGCCCAAACCCGGCGATCTTCTGCTAGCTTTGGCGTCGGTTCGGATGATGGAGGCCAGGACAACCCAGCAGCTCGATCCGGGCCTCGTGGCCCGGCCGCTCGCGGTGCGCATTTCCGTGGCGGGAGCGCCGGCCCGGCCGCGCACCTTCGTCCTTTCGGCCGGGAGCTGTATGCTCGGCGCCGGGCGGGACGCCGACATCGTGATCGACGACCCTACCGTGTCCCGTCGGCACGCCCAGCTGGAGCTCGTGCCGGCCGGGATCGCGCTGCGCGACCAGGAGAGCAAGAACGGCACGTTCTACATGGGCCAGCGCGTCGAGACGCTGGTGCTCTCGCCGGGTAGCTCGTTCCGCCTGGGCCGCATCGAGGTCCGCACCGAGCTCGACCCCTCCCAGCTCGGGGAAGCGAGCTCCGAGCTCGATCGGTACGGTCGCCTGATGGGCAGTTCACCGGCCATGCGCCAGCTATTTGGCCGACTCGAGCGGCTCGAAGGCTCGCTCGTCAACGTGCTCATCCACGGCGAGTCGGGCACCGGCAAGGAGCTGACGGCCCGGGCCATTCACAAGCACTCGCCCGTGGCGACGGGGCCGTTCGTCGCCGTCAACTGTGGCGCTCTCGATCGAGAGCTGGCTCGCAGCGAGTTTTTCGGCCACCGCCGCGGCGCCTTCACCGGCGCCACCGAGTCGCGGGTGGGGGTCTTCGAGGCGGCCCACGGGGGAACGCTCTTCATGGACGAGATCGGCGAGCTGCCGCTTTCGATCCAGCCCGTCCTGTTGCGCGTGCTGGAGAGCCGCACGGTCACCCCGGTGGGGGACACGCGCGAGCGGGAGGTGCGCGTGCGGCTCGTCGCGGCCTCCCACAAAGACCTCCGCCAGGAAGTCGAGGCGGGCCGCTTTCGCGAGGACTTGTACTACCGCATCGGGGTCGTGCGGTTGCCCATCCCCCCGCTGCGCGAGCGACCCGAGGACATCGTGCCGCTCGCCCGCCATTTCGCGCAGGACTGCGGTGGCGCCGTGTTGCCGGAGGCGTTTCTCGGTGAGCTCGCGGGGCGCGGGTGGCCCGGCAACGGGCGGCAGCTGCGCAACGCGGTCGAGGCGTTTCTCGCGATTGGCGCCAGCCCGGAGTCGACCGGGCGCGTCGACGCCCGCGCCGCCCAGCTCGCGCCCAGCCCGGGTATCGATCTCTCGCAGCCCTATTCGACCCAGAAAGAGGCGCTCGTGGAGCAGTTCACCGCGGCCTACCTGGAGCAGCTCATGGCCCACACGGCCGGCAACCAGTCCGAAGCGGCGCGCGTGTCGGGCCTGGAGCGCAGCTACCTGAGCAAGCTGCTTCGGCGGCACGGTTTGGGGCGCTCCGCCGGCTCTTCGAAGCCCTGAGCGAGAGCCGGCCTCGCTGGCGGGGAGGCGTTCCGACTCGGGACGCCCGGCGGCTTGCGGCGCTCGGAGCCGTTCTGCGGCCGTCTGGACGGTGGCGGCGGAGCGGGCCCCGAGCTGCGAAATCCGTGGGTCCCGCTCAAGGGTGCGCGCTTCGATCCGTACCCCTTGGGCCGAAGGGAGGCGATTATGAAGGTAAATGCTGGTGGGGGACACGTAGCGAAGGCGGCACACCCGCCGAAGCAAGCACAGGCAGCCCCGAAGAAAGCCGCCGCGGCCGAGGCGCCCGCCGCGCCGAAGCCGACCGCGTACGCGGGGCTGAGCAAGAGCGGGTCTGTCGGGACCAAGCTGCACGCGGTCGGCTGAGCAGCGGACGGTCGCGCGCGGGGAGCGAGGGTCTGGAAGGGCGACCGGCCCACGGGTGCGCGCCGCGCCCGGATTGTGGCATGCTCGCACGCATGGTCGAGGCGTTTCTCGCTGGGGCCCGGCGCCGGGGAGAGCTCTGGTGCGGTGCCTCGCTCCTCGTGGCGCTGTCCTGTGGGCAGTCGTCGAGCGAGGTCGAATTTTCGGGTTTCCGCGTCGAAGAGATCGGCGCGCGGCGGGCCGTGGTGCGTTTCGACACCGACCCCGACACCCGCTGCGAGGCGGAGTTCGGGCCTTCGCCCGGCCAACTCACCCGGCGCGCCACCGACCCGAACATGGACCCAACCGACCCGTACTCCTTCGACCACGAGGTGCCGCTCGAGGATTTGGTGCCGGACCAAGCGGTCTTCTACCGCGCCCGCGTCACGACGCGGGGCGGTCTCACGGAGCGCAGCGAGATCCGTTCCTTCCGCACCCTGCCGGCCTCCGTCGAGGGCGCGCGCGACAACCTCGCGCTGCCCGAGCGGGGGGCTCGCGTCGTGGCGGTGAGCTCCAACTTCGGCGGAGCTGCCGACGATCAGCCGTGGGGCGTGCTCAATGCGCTCGACGGAAAGATGGCGACCGAGTGGTCGTCTCACGGCGATGGGGACGCGGCCTTCGTGGAGCTCGATCTCGGCGAGGCGCGGGAGCTTGGCGGGT
This sequence comes from Polyangiaceae bacterium, assembly GCA_050299315.1. GTDB lineage: Bacteria > Myxococcota_A > Polyangia > Polyangiales > Polyangiaceae > SZUA-265. The sequence goes on along the minus strand of JBNKVS010000027.1, from coordinate 19,278 downwards.
TCGGCTACCGGAGCCGGCAAATGGCGGACGGAACCTCGATCGCCGTTCGCGTGCGCCTGCTTTTCGCAGCGGATCCCGGGGCCGCGCCGAGCGACGTGCGGGGCCCCTTCGACACGCCCGACCCGAGCCAGTTCTACGAGTTTTCGTTCGAAGCCCCGGCCGTGGCTCGCCGCGTGCGCTTCGAGGTCGTGCAGAGCACCGGCGGCAACACCGGCGCTCGCGAGATCCAACTGTTCGCGCCCTGAGCCCTTCCCCTCGGGGCCGGCCCCTGCGGGCGTTTCAGTTCAGCTCCCGCGCGGCGGGGGCGCGCAACAGCGTGGCCGCCCGGGCCTCCAGGTGCCCCAAGGTTTGTGCCATGCGGGTGGCCGGGTCCCGCTCTTCGAGCAGCTCTTGGCGGGCGTCGGGATCGAGCACCATCGCGGCCAACAGATAGTCGGACCCCTCCGCCAGCGCGGGCGCCCGCCGCGCTGCCTGCACCAGCGTTCGTTCGGCCGGGGGCAGGTGGGGCAGCAGCGCTTCGGCGAGCCGCTGCAACTCCGAGAGCAGGGGGGCGAAATTTGCCAGCGGTGTCGTGCTCTCGTCCGGCAGTGACTCGAGCTGGGCCACGCGATACGCGTCGTAGCGCTCCTCTCGCAGGATGCGGGCCCGCCCGATGCCTCGCACCAGGATGTGGAACCGTCCTCCCTCGAGCCGCTGGTGCTCGACGACCTCGCCGACGCCACAAATCGGAAACACCCCGGGCGCGCCATGGTAGCTCGCCTCGTAGCCGGCGCGCAGGCGCGGCACGGCCAGTGGATTCCGGCTTTGGAGCACGTCTTCGACGAGCTGACGATACCGGGGCTCGAATACGTGCAGGGGTAGCAGCTCACCGGGCAGCAGCGAAAGCCTCGGCAGGGGAAAGAGCCCGACTCGATCGAGCTTCACGTGGCTCGTGGGGGCCATGGATCAAAAGCCTACCAGAGGATCCGCTCCGCGGCAGGCGGGCGGGGTCGGAGCGCGAAGGCGCGATTTCGCGATACGGGCCTCTGCCGGGCTCGGGTGCCGCGTTGGGGGCGGGTCCCCGATCGGAACGACGGCCCGCGGGCGCGCGGATGGCGAGGCGTGGGGCCTGGTCGCCACCCCGCGCGCCGCCAAGCCGGGGCGCGGGACAGCGGGCGGATGACTCTTCGCTTGAGCCGTCCACCCGGCGACCGTCCACAGGCTCGAAGCCATGGGAGACGACGATCGGAAGCACTGTCCGGTGGAGCGAACCTGCGCTCTGTACGGCATGTTCCGACTCGCTGGGATGGAGGGATTGTGGAAGTCGCTTTACTGTCACGGCGCGTACGAGCGCTGTCGTCGCTACGAGCTGCACCGGGAAGGCAAGCCCATTCCGAGGTTGATGCTGCCCGACGGCAAGCTTTTGACCCCTCGCCGCCCGAGCGAGCCCCCCAAGGCGGAGTGAACCGGACTCCGCTCGGCGCGGCCGAGGCAGCAGCAACCGGTTCAGTCAGCCTCCGAGCCGGGGGGGGGTGCTTCGCGCCGATCCTCGGGGGGGCGCGTCGAGGTCTCCGGCGCTGGGGTCGGCGTGGATCCTGAGCCGTCGAGCTGGCCCGGCTGGGTCGGGGGACTCGCGCTGGCCGGTGTGCCCCTGGCCTACTTTCTCGTCTTCGCGCGGCTGCTCCCCGTTTCGGGTCGCTATTCGCTGCTGATCAACCGACTGCGTTTCGGCGCGCAGGAGGGCCCAGAAGACGAGGTGGACGACGAAGCGGCCCTGGCCGAGGCGCTGCGAGCGGCCACCGTCGAAGCCTTCGGCGTGGAGGCCGTGGCGAAGCAGCTCGAGCAGCAGGCGGCCGTGGCGCGCCCTTCGCGACACACGCCCCTCGTCGTCCGCTCGCGCCCCGTGAGCCTCCTCGGCCACGCCGTGTTTCTGATCGCCCTGGGATTGGGGGGTAGGCTGGCCGCGCCGCTGTCCCCGGTGCAGTGGTCGCTGGGTGACGTGGAGCTTTCGGCGCGGTTGCCGCCGGAGGCGCTGCCCTGGGCGCTGTTGGCCGCTGGAGTGCTGGTGGGCTTCGGCACGCGCATGGCCGGCGGTTGCACCGTGGGCCACGGCCTGTGCGGCGTGCCGCGCCTTCAGGCGGGCAGTCTGCTGACGACGGCGACCATGTTCGCGGCCGGGGCTTGTGTTGCCTGGCTGCTGGCCGCGGGGGGCTCGTGAAACGCTACGGCGCGGAGCTACCGCTTCAGGCCGCCTTCGGTGTGGCGCTTGGCTACGTGCTGAGCCGCAGCGGCTTCTCGGACTACGATCAGGTCGCTCGGATGTTCCGCTTCGGCGACTTTCGATTGCTGACGGCCTTCGTCATCGCCGTCCTCGTGCTCGTTCCCCTCTGGGGGTGGGCGGCGCGGCGTGTGGAAGGAGGGCTCGCGCCGCGTCCCCTCCACCCGGGCTCGGCGGTGGGGGGGCTCTTGTTCGGAGCGGGCTGGGCGCTCGGCGGGGCGTGCCCGTCGATTGCGCTCGTGCAGGTCGGGGAGGGCAAGGGCCTCGCCCTGTGCACCGTGGCGGGGATTCTGCTCGGCAATTGGCTGTATTCCCATGTTCACCAGCGCTGGTTTCGCTGGAGCGTCGGCAGCTGCGCGAGCGATTGAACGGCGAGCTTCCGCCCGGCTCCGGGGCGCTCTCCGCGCCGAGGCCGCGCCGCTCGGGGGGGCGTCCGGGGTCGCCCGCGCACTCGAGGGGCAAGCTGCCTCTCCTCCACGCGGGGGCGCGCGCGCAGCGAGGCCGGCTGCTCTTCGGTCCCGTCGCGCCGCTGCTGGCGCCGCCAATCGAGCTGGATTCGTTCGCGCAGCGCCTCGAAATCGGGCTCGTCGCCACGAGCTCGTGCGCCCAGGGCGACCGCGTGCCAGCCCTGCGGGGAGCGCAGCAGGTGCCACCCGGATCGCGCTGGCAGCGCCGCCAGGTCTCGTGCGAAGTCGCCGGCGCTCGACCGTAGCCGAGCCGCGGTCGCGCGTCACCTCGGGGGCGCCGCCCCCCAGCGGGCCTCGCCGGCCCCAGCCGCGCGGCGCCCTCGCAGGCCCTCGACCGACAATCTCGCTCGCACCCCTTGGGGGGTCGCCGGCTCGGCCCGAAGACTTTCGGCCTAGGCCTAGTCCGGATTTCTCACGACCTGGTCCCGAGGGTGCGATGAGCGCGGCGAGTCGATTGGCTCGAGCGAGATCTCACCCGCTGGGCGTCGGAGCCCGCGCAGTACGACCTCGTGCTCTGCCTCTACGCGCATGCCGTGCGCTCCGTGCGAGATTTGGTGGCGCGAATGGCCCAGGGTGTTGCCCCCGGGGGCACGTTGCTGCTCGTCGGGCACCGACCGATCGATCCGAGCACCGGGGCGGCCACGGCGGCCGCGCGCCAGCTGCAGGTCTCCGTGGAGGCGGCGAGCGCGGCGCTCGACGCGAACGCCTGGGAGTTGCGGGTCGCCGAGGAGCGTCCGCGCGCCGTCGTGGGCACCGGCGTGGACGCGGTGATTTGCGGTCGCCGCACCCGCTGACCTCGCGTCTCCTCGCCCAGCCACGTCGTCGGTGAGGACCGTCCGGCTCGGCGCGAGCGGGCGGGGGCTCGGCGGGGGGGCTCGGCAAGCGCTGGCTGGCGGCGGCCGCGTCATCCGGCGCTCGGCGGCGTGCCGGTCGTCCCGAATCGGGAGGGGTCGCCCCGCGGGGCCGCGCGGGCCTCAGGGCGTCGATCGCGACGCTCGAGCGCGCCCGAGCCACAGGGCTTCGCTCAATGACCGGAGCGCGGGGCCGTTCTCGTCGCGTGCGGGCCACCTCGGCATTGGGGGCCGCGGAATCTCCATGTACGTCTCTCTCGGCACCCTTCGCACTCGTTCGCTCGGACGAATCGTCACCCTTCTCGCCCTGACCCTGGGCGGAGCTTGTAGCCCGACCGGCGGCGGAGGGCTCCGTGACGCCGGGGCGGACGCGGGCGACGCCGGGCTCGGCGGGGGCAGCGAATGGGTGACGACCGGCAGCGCGGGCAGCTCCTCGGGCCCGAGCGCCCGATGCGAGGAGCTCGATCTGAGCGTCTCCGGGCAGCCGTGCCCGCCGACCGGCTGCCCCGCCGTGCGCTGCGATTGCCAGGAGGGCTTCCCGATCTCCGTCACGCTGTGCGCGGACGATGGGTGCCTCCTCTCGTTGAGCTGCGAGCAGGCCTGTGCGCGCAGCTCGGTTCGCGACGTGCTCGATTGCAGCGAAGTGTACTCCGTGCTCGGAGACACGGGGGCCGATCCGCCGGCACCCGAGACCTGCGGCAACTCCCGGGTCGACCCGGGGGAGGCCTGCGACGATGGCGCCGAGAGCTCGACGTGCAACGCCAACTGCAGCGCTTCGAGCTGCGGCGATGGCATCCGCAACGCCACCGCCGGCGAGGCGTGCGACGATGGGCGGGAAACCGCGGCATGCGATGCCGACTGCACGCTCGCCGAATGCGGCGATACAGTGGTCAACCCTCGCGCGGGCGAGCGCTGTGACGACGGCGGGGAGAGCCTCGCCTGCAACGACGACTGTCGCCTGCCTCTGTGCGGCGACGGGGTCGTCAACCAGGCAGCTGGCGAGCAGTGTGATGACGGCAACTGGGACGATGGAGATGGGTGCTCGGGGAGCTGCCAGGTCGAGAGCGACTGGGCGTGCGAAGGGGAGCCGTCGGCGTGCGCCTGGCAGTGCACCAGCGCCCTGCAGATCCCCGCGGGCGCTCGACGCTCGTTGCGAGTCGCGGCCGGCTGCGGTTTTTCGGTGCAGGCCTGGGCGGGCGGCGGGGGCGGCGGCGGCAGCACGCCCACCGGCGACAGCGGCGGGGGCGGGGGCGGGGGAAGCACGCGGATCGTCTACGATGGCACCATCATCCTGCTGGCGGGCGGCGGCGGAGGCGGCGGCGCCGGGCAGTCGGGCAACCCTGGCGGGGGCGGCGGAGCGGGAGCGCACGTGGTCGCCAACTGGAGCACCAATTTCGTCACCGAGTACGAGATCACCGTCGGCGCGGGGGGAGGAGGCGGCTGCTTGGACACCTCCGGCAGCGGGGGGGACCCGAGCGGCGGCGCGGGCAGCACCTGCGGCGGGACCAGCTCGACCTTTGGGGGCGGGGGCGGCCGCGTGCGCGGCTGCGGCAGCCCCGGCAACAGCACCTACGGCGGAGGCGGCGGCGGCACGGGCACAAGTCAATGGGGCGGCGGCGGCGGCGGCGACCCGGGCGCCGGCTGTGACGGCACCAGTGAAAATGGGCTCTCCGGTGGTTGCGGCAGCTCCGGCCATGGCGGCGGGGGGGGCGGGGGCGGCGGCTTCGGTCTGCAGTCCACGATCACGCTGGGGGGAACCGGGGACCCCGGCCAAAGCGGCGCGGCCGGCGGCAGCGTGCTGCAGCCGGCTGCCCCAGCGGACGCCGGGGCGGCGCCTTCCCCGGGGCTCGGCGGGAGCGGGGCCGCCGACTGCGCCCAGGCGGGCAACGACGGCCTGGTGATCTTGACCCCCAGCGCCTCCTGAGCGTTCCCTCGTGAGGGGCGACCCGAGGGGGCCGACGGCGAGCCGGCGCTCCATGCGCCGCGAAGGAGCCAGCGGATCGCTCTTCGTCGGCTCGCTGAGACCCGGCGCGGCTCAGCCCGCGGAAGCCTCGCCGTACAGGGCATTCGGCAGCCACAGGGCGATGCCGGGGAAAAAGGTGAGCAGCAGCAGCACGGCGATGAGCGGGATCAGAAACGGCAGCGTTGCGCGTGCGCAGCGTTCGAAAGGGATTCGACAGACCTTGGCGAGCACGTAGAGCACCATGCCGACGGGCGGCGTCAGAAGCCCGATCATGAGGTTGAGGATGAAGAGGATTCCCAGGTGCACCGGGTCGATGCCCGCGCGGGCCGCCGAGGGCAGCAGCAGCGGCACCAGGATCGTGATGGCGGCCACCGTCTCCATGAAGAAGCCGACGAAGAACACCAGCGCCATCATCAACAGCAGGACGACCGTTTGGTCTTGGCTGATGGTGAGCACGCCGGCGAGCCTTTCGGCGGCGCGATTGGCCGTGAGCACCCAGGCGAACAGCGCGGCCGAAGCCACGATCATCAGCACGGCTGCCGTGGTCTCGAGCGTTTCCAGCGCAGCGCCGGTGATCTGCTTCCAGCTCAGCGTGCGAAGCACGAGCGAGCCCACGACCGTGGTGTAGGCGACGGCGGCGATCGCAGCCTCCGTCGGTGTGAAGACGCCGCCCAGGATGCCGCCGACGATGATGACGGGTGCGAGCAGCGGGAGCAGCGCGGCGCGGGTGGCGCTCCGGCAGGCGCGCCAGGAGAACGCCGCGTCGCGTGGGTAGCGCCGGTGGCGAGCCATGAAGTGGACCATGACCATCAGCGCGACGGCCATCAAGAGCCCCGGGATCAAGCCCGCCGCGAAGAGCCGGCCGATCGACACTTCGGCGACGACGCCATAGATGATGATCGGCAGCGACGGGGGAATGATCGGGCCAATCGTGGAGGAGGCCGCCGTCACCCCGACGGCAAAGCCTTCGTCGTAGCCCGCGTCGCGCATGGCTTTGACCTCCACCGCTCCGAGGCCGCCCGCGTCTGCGATGGCCGCCCCGGACATCCCCGCGAAAATGACGCTGGCCCCGACGTTGACGTGGCCCAAGCCGCCCGGGGCCCAACCCACCAGGGCGCGCGCCAGCGTGAAGATGCGATCGGTGAAACCGGAGGCGTTCATCAGTTGGCCGGCGAAGATGAAGCACGGCACCGCGATCAGCGGAAAGCTGTTGATGCCATTCAGCATGGTGTGGATGGCCGCCGTAGGAGGCAAACCCTCGGCCGCGAAATAGATCAGCGAGGAAACCCCCAAAGCCACGTGGACGGGTGTGCCAACCGCCAACAGGCCCACGAGCAGGGCGAACACCAGCAGTAACTCACTCACGCGCCTCCCTCCCGCGTCGCCGATCGTTCGATCTCTTCGAGGACCTCGGCGCTCGTTTGCCGTAGCCGCCTCGCGGTGCGGATCCCTCCGTGAACCGTCGACACGGCGAGCGAGGCCGCCACGAATGCGTAGACGAGGCTCTTGGGCGCGTCCACGGAGACCATCCGCTGCTCCGTTTCGAGCGCGAGCTCGAGCGCGAGCAGCGCGAGCAGCCCGTGGTAGCAGGCTCCGAGCAGCTCGGTGAAAAGCGCCATCGGGCGTGCGTTCGCGGGCGGCGAGAGCCGGTAGGTCGCTTCCAGAAACACGTGACCCCCGCGCAATAGCGCCGACGCTGAGCCAGCGTACGCGGTGGCCACGAGCAGGTAGCGCGCCATCTCCTCCGTCCAGCCCACGCTGTCGTTGAGCACGTAGCGCGTGAAGAACTGCAAGAGCACCACGAACATGAGCACGCCGAAGGCGAGGAGCGCCACGAGGTCGACCCAGTGCACGAGAGGGCGCTTCGGGGCCGGCGCGTTCATTTCGGCACCAGGGCGCGCAGGCGGTCGTACTGCTCTCGGCTCGCGATCGCGCTCGGGCCCTCGTAGGCGGGGCGAATGGCGCTGCGAAAGGCGCTTCGGTCCGATTCGACGACCACCACCCCTCGCTCGCGAAACCACGTCGAGAGCTCCTGCTCGCGTTCGGCGATCGCGTCGGAGGCGCGGCGCGCTCCCTCCTGCGCGAGCTCCTCGAAGACAGCAGCGTCCCGCGGGCCGAGTCGCTGGAGGGTTCGCTGCGAAACGACGGTCAACAGAGAGTTGCACATGTGCCCCGTCAGATTGATGTGGCTCTGTACCTCGTAGAACCGCTTGAACAGGATCGTCGTGAGCGGGTTCTCCTGAGCGTCCACCACGCCTTGCTGCAGGGCGAGGTACACCTCGGAGAAGGGCATGGGCGTGGCGTTGGCCGAGGTGCTCTCGGGCATGATCAGGAACATGGGTGAATTGGGCACCCGAATCTTCAGGCCGCGCATGTCCGAAGGCAGGACGATAGGCTGGTTCGCGGTGACGTGTCGAAAGCCGTAGTACACCAGGCTGAGCACCCTTCGCCGCGTGGCCTGGCCGTAGGCCGCAGATACCTCCGCGAACAGGTCGCTGTCGCGGTAGGCCTTCCAGTGCTCGTAGTCGTCGACTGCGTAGGGGTACTCCGAGATGGCGATCGGGGGGTACCTCTGCATCACGAGCGAAGGGCCCGTATAGATGATGTCGATGGCGCCGAGACCGAGCGACTCGTTGATCGCGACCTCGTTACCGAGCGAAGAGGCCGGATAGACGTTGATTCGGAAGCGACCCTGTGTGCGCCGCTCGAACTCCTCCGCGACGCGCAGCGCCTGCTGGTGGTACGGGGAGCTCGTCTCGTAGACGTGGGCCCAGCGCAGCGTGTCGACATCGTCCACCCGCCGCGCGAGCGTGGCCAGCGCCGAGGCGGCGATCAGCGCAAACAGGCCGAGCGCCACCGCGTGGCTCTTGAGGCTCTTGGCGATGCGTCGCAAACCGATTAGGCGGTTGCACGGGTTGTCGCTCGAAGGGAAGCGAATCCCCCCGCCCATCTCACGGGGAGCGCTGTCGACGGAATCCTGCAGTGGCTCGGCCTTCGGCCGTCGAAGCCGTCACCCGTCGAGCCCGGGCTGGACGGCAGGGCCACGCAGCCAACGGAAGCTTGCCGTGGGGCCGCTTCCCGGACATGCGACCCAGGCCCGGCCCCCGAGAAGAAGCCGGTCCCCAGCCCTCGAGAAGTAGAAGTCGCGGGCAGCCGCCTCGGCGTTCCCGCTCCCTCGGGCGTGCGCTGGCTCGAGAAGAAGCTTCGCGGGTCCTGCCGTCTCACCCGGGGCGCACCCCCCCCGCGCAGCGCTTGCCCGCAACCGGCGCGCCTCGTCGGAGCGCGGGGCCCCGGCCGCGCCGCTGGCCCAGGGCGCGCGGGCCCGCCGGAGCCGCTCGGCCTCCCCGGGCCGTCGCCGCGCTCACCCCAGCAGGTCGGTCACCACCTCGCCGAACACGTCCGTCAAGCGGAAATCCCTGCCGGCATAGCGGTACGTCAGGCGCGTGTGATCGATGCCGAGCTGGTGCAGCAAGGTGGCGTGCAGATCGTGGATCGATACGCGACGATCGACCGCTTTGAAGCCGAACTCGTCGGTGGCGCCGTAGGCGAGGCCCGGCTTGAAGCCGCCGCCGGCTACGAACATGGTGTAGCCGTAGGGGTTGTGGTCGCGGCCGGTGCCGCTCTCGGAGACGGGGGTGCGCCCGAACTCGCCGCCCCAGACGACGAGGGTCTGATCGAGGAGGCCCCGGCGCTTGAGGTCGCGGATCAGGGCGGCGGCGGCTCGGTCCATGTCGGGGACGCGCTCCCTCAGCTTGCCGGCGACGTCGTTGTGGTCATCCCAGGGCTGCCCGGCGTCGTAGTTGACGTGAACGTAGCGCACCCCGCTCTCGACGAGTCGGCGGGCGAGCAAGCAGCCGTTGCCGAAGGGGGTTCTGCCGTATTCTTTGCGGATCACGGGGGGCTCTTTGCGGACGTCGAACAGGTCGGTGGCCTCGGCTTGCATACGGAAGGCCGTCTCCAGGGCCTTGATCCGACCTTCGAGGTAGGAGTCCTCGCGATAGGCGAGGCCGAAGCGGCGGTTGTGGCGCTGGAGCAGAGCGAGATCGAGGCGCTGGTCTTTCTCGTCCAGAAAGGGGTTCTGCAGATCGGGGATCATGCGCGAGGGCTCGTCGACGGCGTTGTCGAAGGTGACACCCTGGTGCTCGGGCGGCAGGAAGCCCGGCCGCGTGGCGGTCCGCTCGGAGTTGCCGGAGGGAGTGAGCGTGATGAAGGAGGGCAGGTTGTCGTTCTCGGTGCCCAAGCCGTAGCTGATCCAGGAGCCGATGGAGGGGCGGGTCGACAGCACGCTGCCGCTGTGAAACAGGTTGCGCGCGGGCAGGTGCGTGGGGTTGAAGCTGTGCATCGAGCGGATCAGGCAGACCTCGTCGATCACCGAGCCGAGCTGGGGCAAGAGCTCGCTGAGCGCGATGCCGCTCTGGCCGTGCCTCTTGAATCGGAAGGGCGACGGCAGCAAGCCGCCCGTGGAGCGCTCCGTGCGCAGGTCGACGGCGCGAGGGCGCTGTCCGGCGTATTTGGCCAGGCTCGGCTTGGGATCGAACAGGTCGAGCTGGGAGGGCCCCCCCGCCATGAACAAGCAGATGACGTGCTTGGCCTTTTGCGGCAACGCGGGCCCGACGTAGCGCCCCGTCTCGGCGCGCGCGTCGCGGGCGCAGAGCGCCTCGAAGATGCCGGCGAGAGCCACCGACCCGATGCCGCCGCACAGGCTGCGCAGCAGCTCACGTCGGGCGGGATTCGGCGTCGACGCGCGCGGCGCCGACCCGCTTGGGGCGCTGCCCGATGACGAGGCAGCGAGCTCGGGGTGCAGGTCTTTCATGGCACGAAGATCTCCTCGTTGGTCGAGAGCAGGATCTGCGCGAGCCGTGCCACGGTGCCCTGCTTCAAATAGGCGCGGCCCTCCGCGAGCTCCTCGGCGCTCGGGTCTCGCGCGAGCGCGCGGCGATACAGGGTGCGCACCTTCGGGGCATACGACTCGTAGGGGCGCACGCTCTCGTCCAGGGCCAGCGCCTGGCGCTGGATGAAGGCGCCGTTCATGACGAAGAGCTGCTGCAGGGAGGTGGTCGTTATGTCGCGCTCGGGGGTCGTCTGGTTGGCGTCGGGAAAATCGTAGAGGCGTAGGTAGCCGCTCGGGTCGGCGCGGCTGACGCGCCCGTAGATGGTGCGACGGGTGAAGCGCTCGTCGTCGAGGTCGCCCGAGGGGCCGTAGAGCGTGGGATCGAGGCGGCCCGCGGCGCGCAGCAGGGAGTCCCGGTACGACTCGGCGTCGAGCCGGCGCGGGTTCATGCGCCACAGCAGCGTGTTGCTCGGGTCGACGGCTTCGGCGGCGGCGCGGGGCCGGCTCTGTTGCCGGTAGGTCGAGGAGAGCATGATCGTCTTGTGCAGCCGCTTCAGCGACCAGCCGTGCGCGACGAAGCGGGCCGCGAGGCTGTCGAGCAGCTCGGGGTGGGAAGGTCGCTGCCCCTGGGTCCCGAAATCGCTCGGGGTGCCGACCAGCGGGCGCCCGAAATGCCAGCCCCAGACGCGGTTGACGATCACGCGAGCCGCGAGCGCGCTCGAGTCGGAGAAGATGCGCTGGGCGAGCTCCAGGCGACCGGAGCCCTTCCCGACGAAGCGCGTGTCGCCCGTCGAGAGCACCGTGAGGTAGCCGCGCGGCACGACCTCGCCGGGCGCGCTGACGCTGCCACCCTTCAGCACTGGCAGGTCCCGCGCCACGCCGGGTTGGTAGTCGATGAAGGTGTACGTCTCGTCGCTGCCGTTCACCACTTGCGCCGCGTCGTAGACCGCCTGCATGAACGGCTCCGCCGAGATGTTCGGCGTGGGCGGGAGAGGCGGCAGGCCCGAATTGGGCGGAGGGGGGTAGCTCCAGAAGCGCCGCACGTTGTCGACGAGCTTGGGGTAGCGCGCTTGGAGCTTCGACACCTCGGCTTTCAGCACCTCGATCTCGCCCTTCCAGCGCGCCATGCGCTTCTCGGGCTCGATCAGCGTCGAGGCCTCGAAGGTGCCGATCTTCACGGAGTAGGCGAGATCGAACAGGCGGCGCTGCAGCCACAGGTAGCGCTGCTCGATCGCGGGCTCGACCTCGAACAGCGGCCGCTCCGCCCGCATCGTCGACGCGAACACGCCCGCGAGCGCGTAGTAATCTTTGGTCGGGATCGGGTCGAACTTGTGATCGTGGCAGCGCGCACAGGCGACCGTCAGCCCGAGCACGCCGCGGCTGAGCGCGTCGATCCGGTCGTCCCAGTCGTCCGTCAGGAAGCCGTAGGTTATGTCGGCGGAGAGCCGCTGATCCTTGTGGTAGACGGGCGCGGCGCCCAAGTAGCCGAGCGCGCGCAAATCCTCGCGCGTCTCGCCCGGCAGCTTGTCGGCGGCGAGCTGCAGCGTGACGAAGCGATCGTAGGGAACGTCGGCGTTGAGCGCTTCGATGATCCAGTCGCGATAACGCCAGGCGAACGGGAAGGCGGGGTTCGTCGCCTCGGCGGTGGGGTTGTCCTCGCCGAAGCGCGCGACGTCCATCCAGTGGCGCGCCCAGCGCTCGCCGTAGTGCGGCGAGGTGAGCAGACTGTCGAGCAGCCGCTCGTAGGCGCTCGGCGACGTATCGGCGAGGAACGCCCGTACCTCGTCGTAGGTCGGCTTGTAGCCGAGCAGATCGACGTAGGCGCGCGTGATGAGCGCACGCCGATCGGCGCTTGGCGAAGGCTGCAGATCCTTGGCCTCGAGCCCGGCGAGCACGAACCCGTCGATGGCGTCGCGGGCCCAGCCCGCATGGGCCGCGTTTCGGGGCTCTGGCGGCGCGTGAGAGCGGAGGGGTTGAAACGCCCACCAGCGGCGACCTTCCTCGACCGACAGGGCGGCGGTTGCAGCCGGCGCGGTTCCGCCCACCGGGTCGACGCGCGGATCGACCGCGCCGCGCGCGATCCAGCGCTCGAAATCGGCGATCACCGCGTCCGGCAGCTTGCCCGCGGGGGGCATCGCCAGATCGGGGTCGACGTAGCGGAGCGCGAGTAAGAGGCGGCTCTCGCTCGGCTTCCCCGCCACGATCTCCGGGCCCAAAAAACCGCCGCGCGCGAGGCCGGCCTTCGTGTCCAGCGCGAGATCGCCCCGCATGTCGGCCGACCCCGAGGCGTGGCAGGAGTAACAATGGGTCGCGAGGACGGGCCGGATCTTTTTCTCGAAAAACTCGGCGTCCCTGTCCGCCGCCCGAGCCGGTCTGAGCAGCATACAGAGAACGAGTGGAACGAGCCCGGCGAGGGGGAGGGCGCGTGCGTGCATCGAGCCAGCGAGCCTACCGCGCGGCGCGGCACGTGTCGACGGACCGCCCACCGTGGAATCCTTTCCACGAGTTGTCTTTCGGTGCCGGGGAATGCCTACGGCGCCGTGAGGCTCGGATTTTCGGCGCGTCGCCGGAAGCCGCCGGGGGGTGATGGGGCGCCTCGCGTCGCCGCTTCACTGCGGCGGGCGCGGAGCCCGAGCCGCTTCGAGCCACTCCGAGCCACTCCGAGCCACCGTGCCCAGGGGCGAAAGCGACGGCGCGGCGGGCCTGTCGCCGGCTCCGAGCACGGCGGTCAGGCTCAGGTTGAGCACCCACGCCTGGATTTCGAAGCGCCCCTTGACCGGCGGCTCGAGAGGGTCGCTCATGGCCGTGGTCCGCCAGCTCGGCAGCACGTAGAGGCCTGCCAAATCCACGCGTAGACCGGGAGCCACCTCGCCTCCGAGCCCCGCCGTCACGTCGAACCGATTCGCGTCGGGGAGCTGAAAGTCCACCGACTCGCTCGGAATGGGCGTCTCGTCCCAGACGAAGCCCAGGCGCGCGGCCCAACCCGGAGCGAATGCAACCTCGCTGCCCACCCGCACGACGAACGAGTCGTGGTAGTTGCGCGGCGAGCGGCTGTGGCTGCCGTCGGGCAGCTCGATGTCGAGCTCGTCGTAGCTCGACCAACCCCGCAGCGTGCCGTCCACCTCGAGCTCCCACGCTGGCAAGGGGCGAACGGCTACGCCGAGGCCGAGGGTCAGCGGCAGCACGATCCGCGTCGAGACGCTGCCGTCGACCGGCAGGGCTGCGCGGTAGCGGGCGGGCGCGTCGAAGTCGGCCTCGCCCGAGAAATCCAAAGGCACGCGGGAGCGAAAGGTGAGGCCGATGGACAAGGGCAGCGCCGGCGAGCGATAGCCGAGCCCCCCACGCACCCCCACGCCGAGGGCGTCCCCGCCCAGCGCCACGCTGCCGTAATCCGTTCCGAAAGGCACGTCGCGTTCGAGCCGCACGGCGGCGGGGACGAGGTCGAGGCCCGCCCCGAACGACAGCCCCGGCACCAGCGCCGATGCGTCGACGCCCACCGCGGGCGTCAGGAAGAAAGTCTGCAGCTCCGCCTCGCGCAGCTCCGCGCGACCGGGGGAGCTCTCGGGCCAGCGAATGGCGAGCCCGAAGGGTGAGTACGCCCCGAAACCCGCTGCCAACCAGGGCGCGAGCCGGGCGCTCGCGAAAAACTGGGGCAACACGAAACGACGCTCGTCGACCTTGGTCGCAGCGCCCCCTTCGGCGGGGCGAAACTCCGCGGTCGGCGAGACCAGCGCTGCCCCGAGGGACAGCTGCACACCGGAGAGCTCCGCCAGCCCCGCGGGGTTGTAGTACACCGCCTCCGGCCCCATCGGGCTGGCGGTCACCGCGCCGGCGCGCCCGGTGGCCCGAGCGTCCTGCTCGTCGACGTGAAAGCCCGAGGCGTCGACGCGCGCCGCCACCGAGAGCAGCGCCGCGAAAGCAAGCCCGGAGGCGGCCGGGGGCAGGCTCGCGCGCGCCGCTCCTCGACGTGCTCCCTCACCGATTCCCCTCGCGGCTCTCGCCCGCCCCCTCGCCGTCTTTCCGCGCCAGCTCGTCACAGATGTGCTCCCAGAAACGCAATGGCATCGGTGCGCATCTGCGCCGTGCCGAGTAGACCGGCCCCCTCGAGCGTCGATTCGCCGGGTGGAGCCGGAGCGAGCAGCGAGCCGTGATCGAAGGCGTTGCCCGGAAAGCCGCTGGCAGCGTCCGCCGGCTGGTCCGCGTAGAGCAGCCATTGACCCCCAGGGGCCAGCGCCTCCGCACTGGGGCTCGGCGCGGGCCCCGTCGCAACGCGCGCCGGGGCGGGCGACAGCCCCCACGCCAGGCCGAGCGATTCCGTGGCGGAGTTCGGTACGATGGCGTCGCCATCCACCTCTCCGAGCAACACCGCGTACTCCCCTTCGCGGTAGCGTCTCGCGTAGCCGACCCCGTCGGCGGGCGAAAGCAGCCAGCGCGCGATCTGCTCGAACCGTACGTAGCCGGGCTGGCTCTTCCACTCGCTGCCGCGACACAGGGCCTCGGCGCTCTGCGAAGCCCCAAACGGCTGCCCTTCGAGCACCCCGGCCGCGATCAGCCCGTCGACCAGCGGACAGCGGATCCGGAGCGTGTCGGTGCCCGTCAAAATGCCCATCCAATCGCCGCCGCCGACGTTCAACACCCCGACGCGCAAGCCGCTCGAGGGCAGCCAGGTTGCCCCGATCAGCGCGCCGAGCGACTGCCCTACGAACGCGATCCGGTCCCGGTCGACGTGCAGCTCACCGCAGCCCCCCGGCTGGCCGCAGCCGTCGAGCGCACGGAGCAGCGCGAGGTGGTCCACGGCGGTCTGGCGGAGATTGTCTCGAGTCACCGGGACGTCGCCGGTCAGAAGGGGCGCGAAGCACTGCGGCGCGCAGCTCGGCGAGACGCGGTCGGCACAAGGCTGCCCCTCGCCCAGAGCGCAGCCGAGCGCCGGCTCGCTCGAGGTCTGCACCGCTCGGGATCCATGGTGGACTGCGTCGATGGCGACGCTCGCATAGCCGGCCGCTCCCAGGGCGCCGGCAAACACCAGCAAATCTTCTTTGCTGCGGCCCAGGCCGTGCGAAAAGATCACCGTGGGATACCCCTGCGGGCCCGAAGGGGCGCTGGGCACGGCCACGAGCGCGCCAATTCGCTGTTCGCAAACGAGCTGCGGCCGCACCGGGTGGGACCAGACCCCGCCGAACGCCGGCGTCGACGGATCGCAATCTTCTCCGGTTTGGAAGCTCGGCGAGACGAGGCTCGGGCCCGGCCCCGCCGGGGTGAGCGCGTACAGCGCTCCGATGCCCGCACAGCCCAGCGCGTCGCACCCGACGCCGGGCAGCGCCTGCTGCAGGAAGGCCTCGACCGAAACGGAGCTGCCGCCCCCGGCGACCGGCGCGGGCACGTCGAGCCGAGCGCTGTCCGGCAGCTGCGCCGCCGCGCTCCCTGCCACGTTCCGGTCGAGCCCGTCGGTGACGGATTGGGTGGTGAAGCCGAACGCGAGCAGCAGCTCGTCGCGCCCGGGGGGGGCGCTCGGGCTCAGCGCCGGCGCCAGCGCGTCGAACGCCTGGAGCAGCGGGGCGTGACCGTTCCAGAGCTGGCTCAGGCCGAGCAATGCCTGCGAATCCTCCCGCGGATCGAAGGGCGTCTGGTGTGCCACGACGCGGGGGGCGCCGTCGGCCCCCAGCTCGACGCGCACGGGCGAGGTCGACTGACGAACGAGGGACCAGGTCACCGACGGGGAGAGCTCCGTTCCTCGGTCGCTCTCCACCCCGGAGAGCATGAAGGCGCCGTAGGTGCTCGCCTCGGCGAGCGGCTGCGCCGGGATGGCCAGCAGCTCGAAGGCGTCCCGCACCGGGTTGCAGCTCTCGTCCAGCACCGTGCGCGGCACCACCGAGAGCCCCAGCTCCACGGGGGGCTCCGGCGACCGCAGGGGTTGGCCACGCTCCGCGAGGCGAACGAGCAGCAGCCGCGGGCGCACGCTCTCCACGTCCACGGCGACCGAGAGCGGAATGCGCAGGACGGCTCCGAGCGTGGCAAACCCGTCCAGCTGGTTCAGCGCCGCGCGCAACGCCGCCGCACCCGAGCCCGGCTCTTCCCCGCAGGCCGGCGGCAGGGCGAGGTGCCCCGTGCTCGGATCGATCAGCAGATCGTTGGGGAAGGGGACGACGCCGCCGCTCGGATCGAACTCGGCGAGCGGCAACGGGGCGATCGACTGCGTCTCCTCTGCGTCCGGCTCCACTGCCTCCACGCACGACGACAGCAGCAACGCGCCCGCCAGCGTGCACGCCCCCCACCTCCCGAGCGTGAGCGCGCGCCCCGCGAATTCTCCGTTCGACGACATTCGCCGCGATTTCCCTCCGGCACCGATTCCCATGCCACACGAGCCCCCGCAACACGCGGGCGCTCCCTCTCGGGGCTCCGCTGCTCGAGCCCTTCACACTGTGCCTGAAGCGCTCGCCCAACGGAACCCCGACCGGGCCCGGGCGGGTCGAAAGCCGTCCACCCTTCGACAACTGCTTGTCGAGCGCGTCCGCCGTCGAAGGTCGGGAAACGCGCCGCGTCGTGCCGATCCTGCCAGCAGTGCGACGTGCCGTTTCACAGCCGCGCTTTGCCGTGAGCGGCGACCGTCTCACCGCGCGCGGTCGGCGCGGGCGTGAGCTTCGCCGGCCCTGGCCGCGCATTCGCTCCGGCCGGAGATCTCCGGCTCGGGTCGTGGGGAGAATGCGCCCCGCGAACCCGCGGCCAATCGCTCGTGTCCCGAGCCCGCTAGGAGCCCGCCCGCTGAGCGACATCATCGTGCGCAACACGAAAATCAAGGCGGGTGAGATCCTGGCAAACGCGTTCTTGGTGCCCTGACGTCACCCGAACCAAGCTCCGCCGCTCCCCAAGGGAGCGGTGGCGCGGGAGGTGAAGGTCGAAGTCGGAGAAGCCCGCGTGCGGGGCGTCCGAAGGAGCGGCGGCGGCGATGGATTCGCTCCTCGGCGGGCGCCCGCGAGCGGCACGCGCTCCGTGTGGGCGCCGAGGGCTCCGCCGCGCACCAGCTCGAAGCCGGAACGCGCTCGCCGTTGGTCAGAGGTGGCGCCAGCACCCTCGATGCGAGCGATCGCCCGCACGAGCGACTCCTCACGAGAGTGCGGCAAACAACGCGTCCTCGCTCGCCTCATGGTGTCGAAAGGCGGAAATCGCCCCCGCGACCAGAGAACAGACCTGCTCCCAAGCCGCCCCGCGCTGCAGCTCCTCCAGCGCTCTGGTGAAGCCCCGCAGCAGGCGCGGGTGGTCTTCATCCAGCTCCACGAGGGCCGCGCGCAAGTCCGGAACATCTTCGAAGTCGCTTGCCAGGCTCCTGCGCTCCGCGTCGAAATGATGCTCCAACGACCGAACGAGACCCCGAAGGAGGCCCGCAAGCTCACTCCGCGAGGCACCCGAAACGCTCCCTCGAGTGCGTGACTTGAGGTCCTCGACGCGGACGATGCTCGCGAGAAGTGCGCGGTGCTGCACCAGGAGAGCATGCCCGTTTCCGGTCTTCCGCATGGCACTACGGTCATCCTTCATGAGGGTACCAACCTGGTCCGCGCCGGTGGTCGAGGCAAGGCCGCGAACTCCATTTCACCGTCGACGCACAATTGTCGAACAGTTGCCCCGCGAGGCGCGGAGCCGGGGGCGGCTAACGACCCGTACGTTGCCTCGGCCGGGCCCGAAGAAACGACAAGCGGAGCCTGGCCGTCAGCGCGGGGGCGGCTGAACATGCGAACACGCGAACATGCGAACACGCGAACATGCGAACATGCGAACATGCGAACATGTGCGGCATGTGCGGCATGTGCGGCATGTGCGGCATGTGCGGCATGTGCGGCATGTGCGGCATGTGCGGCATGTGCGGCATGTGCGGCATGTGCGGCATGTGCGGCATGCACGGGCTGCAGAGGCTCCGGCGGGCGCGCGCGAGTTGTCGTCGAACATGGACGCGTGCGACCGAGGCCCAGAGGGAGGGCTCAGCGGCAAGCTCGCTCGCCTCGAAAAGGTCGAGCGCAGCACGGTCTGGCGTGCGCTTTGTCGCGTGGGACTTGATACGAGACGGCGACCGACGAAGAACGAGGGCGACCGGCGTCGCTTCGCCTACGCGCACCGGATGTAGATGGAGCTCTGCGACGGCAAGCACTTTCGTGCCAGCGTGGGACGGCTGCGCCGAGTGGTCCTGTTCTTCCTCGACGACGCGACCCGCTTCGCTCTGCACGCGGTGGTCGGGACCGACGAGACCGCCGAGCTGTTTCTGCGTGGCCTGTTCGAGATGATTCGACGCTGGGGCTTGATTGGACGCCCTCTTTCTCGATCGGGGTCCGGGCTTCGTCGCTGGCGATACCTTCCGCGTGATGCAACGCCTCGAGCGCCCCTGATCCATGGCGCGGCGGGCTACCCCGAAGGGCACGGGCGTGTCCGTTTTTTCGCCGGCTGCAGATACCTTGGAGGCTTGGAGCGCCACCACCGGGCCTTCGCTACTTCTTCGACTCGAGCCGATCGTCGGCCCAGCGGACTCGCGCGGACCACTTTTCGGCGGCGGACCGGGGCCTCGGCGATTTCGGTGGCAGGGCACGCCGGGGTTGTGCTTCGAGTACGGCCACTCCTTGCGCAGGACCGCCGCAGACGGCAGTCGACCCAGGGTGCTTGGAGCCTTCGCCGAGAAAGACTCAGGAGTACCGCGTGCGCCGACACGCACGCTTCGACTCGAGAGCTCGGGCGTGTAGCCGTGGCGGAGCCCCCATACGCACAGCGCCAAGGCTGCCGCCACTTCCGCGTCGATGCCCTTCGCGGGACGCGGCTTGCGCGACCGCTTCGCATTGCCGCGCGCGTCGACGGGTCGCAGTGGCAAGCGCTCGTCGTCCCACTCGATCCAGGGGGCGGCGTTGACGGCCAGGGTGCGGGCGACGACGACC
>JBNKVS010000026.1:0-37898 GCA_050299315.1 Polyangiaceae bacterium | reverse complement strand
AGTGACCGTGTCGACCCGAGTCGGTTTGCCATGGCTGCTCCTTTCGCTGGGTTGCTGCGCGGCCGCCTGCGGGGGCACCGAGCCGCTCGACCCGGGCGCCGAGGCGGGGGGGAGCTCCGCCGCCGCGGCGGACGGGGCGCCTCGCGAGGGGCTCGGCGCGTCCTCCGATCCCCGGGGTCGTCTCCAGCCGGCCGCGTCCGATGGCGAGGCACTGGCGAGCGCCCCCGTCGCGGCGAGCCCCGGCGAGCCCTCGAGCGGATCGGCGGGGCTCGTACCGCTCGCTGGGTCTGCGGATGGGGATGCCGCTGCCCACGAGGCGGCGGGCGAAGCGACCGGCGCCGACGAGGGGGTGGCCGTGCAGCCCATCGACCCACCGGTACCGACGGGTTGCGTCGGCGAGGTCGAGGCGGGCCTGCACGTGACGAGTTGCGGGGGCGAGGTCACGTTCAGCTACAACGTGCCCGAGATTTGCACGCGTCGAGCGTGCGGGTTGATTGTCGATATTCATGGCTTCTGCATGAACGGCAACCAAGAGGAAGAAAACACGCACCTGCGGGCTCTGGGGGAGCGCCATGGGTTCCTCGTCGTGCAGCCCACCGCGCCGGGCCTGATTCCCGAGTGGTCGCCGAACCAAGATCCCGAGATTCACGCGTTCGTGGAGCGGATGGTCGAGGCGTTTCACGTCGACGAGCGGCGGATCCACGTAGCCGGCTACTCCCAGGGTGGTTCGATGACCTGGCGGTTCATCTGCGAAAGCCGAGATCGCTACGCCTCGTTCGCGCCCAGCAATGGCGGACCCACCTGCGAGAACTTTCCCGATCCCGGCTACGAGTGCCTGCGGCAAGGCCGGGGTGTGCCCCAGCGCAAGGTTCCCGTTCTATACCAGCATGGGCTCTTCGACGTGCGGGCGCCGTTTGCGTGTGCCGAGCAGAACCGAGATGCGCTCGTGCGAGGCTGGGACTTGCAGCCGGCGCGAGTCGTCTCCGAAGACGCGCAGCACGTGCGCACGCGCTACGAGAGCGCCTCGGGCGGTGTGCTGGAGTTCGTGCAGCATGGCTACCGCGCCCAGGGCGATTTGATCACGGCCCTGCAGGTAGATGGCCACTGCATTCCCGGCAGCACTCAGCGCAGCCCTTGGCCCGAAACGCTGTGCCCGGTCTACCTCGCGTGCGATGGCGAGCAAGCCTACCGCTGGGGCGAAGAGGTCATCGACTTCTTCATTCGCCACCCGATGCCGAGCCCCTGAGCGGCACGCGCGCATCAGGCGTTTCGGCGTATCCGCGGAGCGGCCTGCGCACCTCTCCCGCCGGAAAGTGAAAGTGAGGGTCTTTCGAGGCGCTGGCCAGATTTCCCCAATCCCCCGTCGTCAAGCGGTTCAGCCCGAGGACCTCGCAGCACTCTCCGTTGCGTGCTTGCGTGCGCAGGGGACCGTGGACCGGATCGGACGAGAGCGCTCGTGGCGCCCGCCCGCGTCCGGGGGCGCGCGCGCTGGCTCGCCGGGTGGTTCGCGGTACGTCTCAGGCGCCGTTCAGACCTGGCTGAGCCCGCCGTCCACGGGCAGGTCGATGCCCGTCACGAAGGAGGCGCCGGGCGACGCGAGAAACGCGACCGCCGATGCGATCTCTTCGGGCCTGCCGAGGCGGCCCAGCGGCACCGAGGCTGCAAAGCTCTTGCCCATCTTCTCCACGGCTTCTGCCGGAAGGCCCATCTTGCCGTAGATTGGCGTCTCGATCGGTCCGGGGCTCACGGCGTTGACGCGGATCCCTCGCGGCGCGAGCTCCGCGGCGGCCGTCCGTGCGAGCGAGCGCACGGCGGCCTTCGTTGCCGAGTAGGCCGAGGTGGAGACAAACCCCTTGCGAGCGACCACGCTCGCGTTGAACACCACGGAGGAGCCCTCGCGGAGCAAGGGCAACGCCGCCTGGAGTGTGAAGTACAGTCCTTCGACGTTGGTGCGAAACAGCTCGGTGAAGCTCTCGGGCGATTGCTCCGCGAGCGACGACAAGGGCGCAACGCCCGCGTTCAAGAACAAGAGGTCGATCGCGTCGTGGTGCTTTTTCACTGCGGCGAGCGCGCGCTCGTTGGCCTGCCGATCGCCCGCGTCCGCGACGAGGCCGACGACGCCGTGCCCCAGCCGCTCGGCGGCCTGGGCGACGGCCTCGGCGCGGCGCCCCGTAATGAAGACGTGTGCTCCCGAGCGAGCGAAGAGCTCGGCGGTGGCGTAGCCGATGCCGCTGTTGCCTCCGGTGATGAAGGCGACGCGGCCCTGGAAGTCGGACGAGTAGTGATTCGATGCAGTCATGGTCGAGCTCCCGTGTTTATTTTGGACTTTTTGGTCAATAATTAGCCGTAAATTTACGACTGATTGGTCAAGAATTAGTCGAGCCGAGGCGCCACCGGAGCCAGCTCCGGCAGCGTTTCGGCTGCTCAGATCAAGCTGTAGAGCGCGAGCTCGACGACGGCGCTGGCTTCCGAAGCCGAGAGATGCCCTTTGGACGCCGCCGCCGCGCCCGTCAGCACCGTCTGAAGCAAGCGCGCGAGCTGGGCGGGAGGCGCCTTGGCCTGGACCTCGCCCGCCTGCACGCCCCGCTCGATGGCGGCTTCGACCAATCGCTCGATGGATCGAAAGTGCCTGGCGATCAGGGCCCGGACCTGCGGGTCGTGCGGCGCGAGCTCGACGAGGCAGTTCACGGCGAAGCAGCCTCGTTTGCGGTTCGGATCCGTGCAGGTGGACGAAAGCGCTTCGCGCAGCCGGACCCGGAGCGGCCCCTCGCCCTCGAGCCGCGCCTGGACGCGCGCTTCGCCGCGGCGGACGTAGTGTTCGAGCGCCCGCAGGAAGAACTCTCGCTTGTCTCCGAAGGCCTGGTAGAGGCTGCCCTTTTTCAGGCCCGTCGCCTCGAGCAGGTCGGCGACCGAGGTGGCCTCGTAGCCGCGCTCCCAAAACACTTCGAGCGCGCGTTCGAGCACCTCTCGCTCGTCAAACTCGCGGGGGCGACCAACGGGGACCATCAACAACCTCGATACGAAGCCTGGGACTTCAAGACCGATCGGTCAAGAAACAATCCACGGCGGCGGGGCATTTTGTTCCACGGCGGGCCGAGCGGGCCGAGCGCACCTGGGCCGAGCGCGCACTGGCGGGCAGCTGGGCGAAAAGACACGACTCATCGCACCCTCGGGACCAGGTCGTGAGAAATCCGGGCTCTCGGCTTTCCGCCGCCGGGTTCCTCCGGCGCTGCGAGCGTTCGGCAGCTCACAGGGCCTCGACGCTGGCGATCACCTCGAAGAGCTCCTCGTCGATCGTGCTTTGACGAACCGCGTGGAACTTGCCGGTCAGCTCCTCCAGCAGGTCGTCGATGTTCTTCTCGGCTCGCTGCATTGCCGACAGGCGGCTGGCATTCTCGCTGGCGAGCGATTCGGCGCAGGCCCGGAAGATCGAGATGAAGAGATACTCCCGGATCAGCGTGCGCAGCGTGGCGGCGTGGCCGCCGAGAACCTCGGCTGGCCTCGGCGTGGGCCAGGTGACCTCGATCTGCTTTCTCCTCCAAGCCTCGTCGAGCGGGAGGAGCTGCCGCCCAACGGGCTCGTAGAGTGTGCCGGCGGTCGGGTGATTGTAGAACAAGTGCAGCTCGGTCAGCTCGGGGGCACCGGCGCGCGATTCGGTTTCCAGTAGAATGTCGCCGACCAGTGGCGCGATCGTCTGCACCGAGGCGGGCACCGCAAAGCACCGGGTCGGGGAAAGTCCCGCGTCGACCAGGCGCGCGTTCATGCGCTCCCCGACGGCCCAGATCCGTGGGGGGCGCGCCGCCTCGCCGAAGCTCTCGACCGCGAAATCGGCCACGACCTCGTTGAACTGACCTACCAGGCCCTGGTCCGAGCCGAAGAGGACCGCACCCACCGCCTTCGCCCCGGGCCGCGATTCCTCGCCCGGCATCGACGCGGGCCGTCCTCCAGCCGCCCGGAGGCAGGCACCGAGCCCGAGCTCGATGGCTCGGTCGTACTCCGCAAGCGCGCGGACCGATTGCTCGTACTGCCCGATGCTGGAGGCGGCCAGCGCCTTCATCGTGCGCACCACCGAGCGCAGGTCGCCGGCGCTGTCGATTCGTCGGCGTAGGCCGCTAGCCGTGTGGCTCACGAGGGATCCTTTCGAGGGTCGGATCGACCTTGGCCCGTCGCGAGCGCGGGGGAGCGAGCGGACCCCGCCCGGGAATCTGGATCGCGGTCGAGAGTTTCGGTGAGGTGTGCGAGCGCCCTCCTGGCCATGTCGAGGATCGTCTCTCGGTCCCGTCGTGCGAGCTCTTCGGGAGCGTCGAACCGAGCCCGCAGGTCCTCTGGGATGAGCGCGGCCGCCTCGCGGACGGCACGCTCGGCTTCGGGCATTCGCTCGACGGCAACGGGATCGAACAGCCCCTCCGTCAGGGCCAACAGCACGGCGACCTGTTCGATCATCGGCACGGGGGCGAGCTCGGGCTGCGCGAGGCAAGCCCGGATGCGTCGCCCGTGTCGAATCGTGCGCTGGGCGCTCTCGTCCAGTCGAGCGCCGAAGCGGGCGAAGGTTTCGAGCTCCGCGAACTGAGCGTAGGCGAGCTTGAGGTCGCCAGCCACGGCGCGGTACGCCGCGCGCTGCGCCTTGCCCCCGACGCGTGATACGGACATGCCCACGTCGATGGCGGGGAGCACGCCCAGCTCGAACAGTCTGGGCGAAAGATAGAGTTGCCCGTCGGTGATTGAAATCAGGTTCGTGGGAATGTACGCGGAGAGGTTCTGCGCCTCCGTCTCGATGATGGGTAGAGCCGTCAGCGAGCCGCCGCCGAGCTCCGGCCGTAGGTGGGTGGCCCGTTCGAGCAGGTGGGAGTGGACATAGAAGATGTCGCCGGGAAACGCCTCGCGGCCCGGAGGGCGGCGCAAGAGCAGGGACAGCTCGCGATAGGCGCGGGCATGTTGGGTCAGGTCGTCGTAGACAATCAGGGCATCGCGCCCGTGTTCCATGAAGTGCTCGGCGATGCGGGTCGCGGCATAGGGGGCGATGTAGGTGAGCCCGGGAGGATCATTCCCTTCGGTCACGACCACGATCGTGTAGTCGAGCGCACCCCTTTCTCGAAGAGTCGCGATGGTCTTGGCGACGGAGGAGGCTTTTTGGCCGATTGCGCAGTACACGCAGATCACGTCGTGCCCTCGCTGGTTGAGGATGGTGTCGAGGGCGATTGCCGTCTTGCCGGTCTGCCGATCCCCCAAGATCAGCTCGCGCTGGCCTCGACCGATGGGGATCAGCGCATCGACCACCTTGATGCCAGTCTGAAGGGGCACGCTCACCGGGGCTCTATCCATGATGTGAGCCGCACTGCGCTCGATGGGACGACGCTCGAGGTCCGCGAGTGACCCGCGGCCATCGAGAGGTCGCCCCAGCGGGTCGAGCACCCGTCCCACCAGGTCGTCGCCCACCACCACATCCATGACCCGCCCGGTGCGCTCGACTTCGTCTCCCGCACGCAGGCGCCAGTGTTCCCCGAGCAACACTACGCCCACGGAGGCTTCGTCCACGTTGAATGCGATGCCGTACATGTCGCCGGGCAGCCGGATCAGCTCTTCGTAGCCCACGTTGGGGAGGCCCGTCACCGTCGCGATGCCGGTGGAAACCGAGCGGATCTCGCCGACCTCCCGCACTTGCAGCCGCGGTGAGAACTGCATGCGCGCCGAGCGCAGGTCGTCGAGAGCACGCTCGACGGTGCGCTCCAGTGGCTCAGGGGTGATGTGCATCGGCCGCATCCTTCTGGGCGGAGCCCGCGGCGGGAGCTCGCTGGGAAGCTGCCGACCATCGACGAGCCGACAGCTCGTCGACGGCTTTCTCGAGCGAGGAGAGGTAGTCGTCGAGGCTCCATGCCACTTTCAGTCCGCCCGTGACCAGCTCGATGCCCAAGACGAGCTTCGGCGCCGATTCGAACGTCAGAGCCGCCTGGGCTCCGAGAGCCTCCTGCACGGCTTCGCCGAGAGAAGCTCGTTCTTCTGGCGTTAGGTCGAACGCGCTTCGCACGACGGCGGGCTTCGAGCTCGCCTTCTGGGCAGCCTTCAGCTGCGCCTTCTCCGGCGCGGGCATCTCCCGCAGGCGCCGCGAGAACAGCGCCGTTACCTGATCCTGCAAGCGAGCCGTTGCCAGATCTGCGAGCGCCTGGCGCGCCGTGGCGAAGGCTTCCGTGCGGATCCGGCGGCCGAGCGCGCCGCTCAGTTGCCGTGCGTCCGAGCCGAGCTGCTCTTGCCATTTCTCGCGGAAGGCTTCGGCGTCCTTTCGAGCCTCTTCGAGCAGCCGCCGCCTCTCCCGCTCGGCTTCTTCCCTCGCCTGGTGGAAGAGCTCGTCCCGCTGCCGGTCGAAGAGCTCGCTCTTGCGCCGCAACTCTCCGAGCGCGAGCTCGGCTCGAGACTGCTTGTCGCTAGCCTCGGTGAGCTGCGCGGCAACTCGGCCTTCTCGCGCGTCGATGGCGCGCAGGATGGGCTGATAGAGAAAGCGCTTCATCAGCCAAACCAGGATGATGAAGTTCAGCAGCTGTGCAAGGACGGTGAACCAGTCGACGAGCACGGATCATCCCCCTGCGGCTTGCGCGAGAACGTGGCTCCAGAACGGATTGGCGAAAATGACGATCATGGAAACGACGAAGCAGTAAATGGCAGTCGATTCGATCATGGCGAGTCCCACGAACAGGGTCCGGGTGATGGTGGCCGCGGCGTCGGGCTGCTGTGCGAGCGAGCTGAGGGCCGTTGCGACCGCTCGGCCTTCGGCCAGGGCGGGGCCGATGGTTCCGATGGCGGTGGTCGCGCCGGCGACCACGATGGAGATGGCGGCTATGAACGTCGTGCTATCCATGAGATGTCCTCTCGTCGTTGCCGGCCCCTGGCGGCTCGCCCGAGCCGGCCTCGGGCTCTTTCACTCGAGTGGCGGCCGCGATGTAGACGGCTGCCAGGATGCTGAATATGTACGCCTGAACCATGCCGGTGAGCAGGCCGAGCGTCGTCATGACGATCGGAAAGAGGAACGGGGTGATCGTCAGCAGAATGCCGAGAATCATCCCGCCGCTCATCATGTTGCCAAACAAGCGAACCGCAAGCGCGAGCGTGCGCGAAACTTCGCTGATGAGGTTGAAGGGCAACATGATGAAGGTCGGTTCGAGGTAGGAGGAGAAGTATTTTCCAACGCCCTGCTTGGCGATGCCGAAGGCCGGCACGGCAATGAAGACGCACAGCGCGAGGGCGACGGTCGTCGAGAGAGAGGCGGTTGGGGGCTCGTAGCCAGGGATGGCCGTCCCGAGATTGGAGGTGGCCACCAACAAGAAGAGTGTCCCGAGGAAGCTCAAATACCTTCTCGGGCGGCGCAGCCCGACTTCCTCGATTTGGCTCTCGATGGAGGTCACGATCACTTCGAGGAGGTTTTGCCAGCGAGAGCGCTCGAGGCCGGTGGAGAGCCGCCGCGTCACGAGCTTCGCGCCCAGCGCCAGGACGAGCATGACCGCCCACGTGAACGCGATGGTGGCGTTGAGCTCGAGTGGCCCGTACCGCCAAAAAATCACTTCGTCTGGGCTAAGATGCATGGCCCGCCTCCTTCCCGGCGGGGGTGACTCTTCCGGTAGGGCTCGCCAAGCGCTTCGCCAAGGGGCGCGCCACAGCGAAGCCGACGAAGCAAGAGAGCATTCGGTCCCAGTGGGGGCCCGCGACGAGGTAGAAGCCGGTCAAGGTCACTCCCGTTCGCACGACCAAGCTCCCCAGAACCCAGAGAGCCGGGTGCCTGGCCGTGGGGATCTTGCGTACCGTCCACCACAGGCCTCCGAAGAAAAGCCCTCCGAGGAGCGCTCCCACGAGCCAGGTGAGCAGCAACATCAGCGGACTACTCATCGTCGTCTTCTCGCTCTCGCCGCATGGCGTGTTCTTCCTTCGTGACCCAGTGCCACGCGTTGAAGCAGCCCAACACGAGCCCGGCCACCAGCAGGGCGAGCGTCCAGGAGTGTCGGCCGGGGTGGCGTGCGTCCAGCCAGGCTCCGAGGGTGGCGCCCACGAGGGTGGGGATGGCCACCGACCACCCGACGAGCCCCATCATGCCCAGCCCAAACCAGACGTGCGGGCTTTCGCGTCGGGCCTTCAGCTTGCGGGCGGCCTTGGTCTCGACCTGCTTCGCGAAGCTCGTGGGGGGCTCGAGGCCCTTCGTTCGCCGTTCATTCATGGCGAGAGCCCAGCAAGCGGCGAAGAAAGCCCGTCTCCAGCCGAGCCAAGACGGACCGCACGTCCCGCTCTCGCTCATCCAAGGCGTTGAACTCGCTCTCGACTGCCGTGCGCAGCCGAGAAAGATCCGTCCCCTGAACGGCCCGGCGCACCGAAACGAGGACCTCCTGACCCGCCTTGACGAGCACACCGCTGTCGACCGCGACAAACCGTTCGCCCCCCCTCTGGCTCTCGTACGTCAGGATTCCCGGGGTGAGGGCTGCGACGCAGTCGAGCCGGCGAGGCAGCAGCCCGAAGGCCCCGCTCGGCGTCTCCGCCACGATGCGGGTAACGTCCGGGGTCGTGGAAAGAACCTCGAACGGCAGCAAGACTCTCAGACTCATCAGGGGCGGCGGCATGGGGGCCTCCGGTGGATTGAGGGGTACGGGTCATGCGCGCTGCCCAGCTGTCGCCTGGGGGGCAGCGGTTGCGTCGCGGACCGACCGTGCGCGCGCCTGGGAATCCGCCACGCCTCGCGCGGCCTTCTGTTTCGCTTCGTCGATGCGGCCAATCATGTACAGCGCACTTTCCGGATAGCCTTTGAGCTCGTCGCGCAAAATCCGCTCACAGCCTTCCAGAGCATCCTCGAGGCTGACGAGCCTGCCTGCGAGCCCGGTGAACTGCTCGGTCGTGAAGAAGGGCTGCGTCAGAAAACGCTCCAACCGACGGGCTCGGGCTACCAAGTTGCGGTCTCGCGGCGAGAGCTGCTCCAACCCGAGCATCGCGATGATGTCCTTCAGCTCGGAATACTGGGCCAGGGTTCGCCGAATCTCCTGCGCCAGGCCGTAGTGGCGCGCTCCCAGGATGCCCTTCGTTGCCATCTTGGAGCTCGATTGGAGCGGGTCGATGGCTGGAAACAACCCTTCGCTCGCTCGCTTGCGGGAGAGCACGATGGAGCTGGAGAGATGGGAGAAGGTGTGTACGGCCGCGGGGTCCGTGAAGTCGTCCGCGGGGACGTAGACGGCTTGAATGGAGGTGATGGCGCCGGTGTCCGTGTTGGCGATGCGCTCTTGCAAGGCCGATAGCTCCGTTCCCATCGTCGGCTGGTAGCCCAGCCGCGAGGGCATCTGGCCCATCAGGCCGGAAACCTCCATGCCTGCTTGAATGAACCGAAAAATGTTGTCCACGAGCAGCAGCACGTCGCGATGCTCGTCGTCCCGAAAGTACTCCGCCATCGTCAGGGCTGCGTGCCCGATGCGAAAGCGGCTGCCGGGCGGCTCGTTCATTTGCCCAAAGACCATGACCATGTTGGGGAGCACCCCGGCCTCCTTCATCTCGCGGTAGAGCTCTTCTCCCTCCCGGCACCGCTCACCGATTCCGCAGAAAATGCTGACGCCTTCGTGGTGGCCGACCATGTTGTGGATCATCTCGGTGAGCAAGACCGTCTTGCCGACGCCTGCCCCACCGAACAAGCCCGCCTTTCCTCCGCGCTCGAGCGGCATCAACAGGTCGATGACCTTGATGCCTGTCTCGAAAACCTCCGACTTGGTGGAGCGCCGCTGTAGTGGCGGAGGCGCTCGGTGCACGGAGCGCCACTCGACGTCCTTCACGGCGGGCCCGCGGTCGATTACGTTGCCGAACACGTCGAACATGCGCGAGCGAATCGCCTTGCCGACGGGCACCTCGAGCGGGCCGCCGGTATCCTGGACCAACATGCCTCGAGCCAGCCCCTGCGTTGGCGTCAGCGCGATTCCGCGCACGTGATGCGCATCGCGCTGTGCGAGCACTTCGATGACGATATTCTGATTCTTCCCGGCGTGCAGCACCGAGCGAATCGCCGGCAACTGCCGCTCGAACCGCGCATCCACGACGCTGCCGCGTATCGAGATCACGACGCCCAGGTTGGGGCGCACGCTCGGCGGGGGCTGGAAGCTGTCGCACTCTGGGCCGAGGCCGGGGGGGACGATGGCGTTCATGTAGCTCTGCTGTCAGGGGTTGGGAGGCTGTCACGCACGTGCAAGAACCGCGCCGCGGGGCGGTGCGCGGCGCCAGCCCTGCGCCCTGCCGTGACGTGACGTGAGCCGCGCGGCCGCCAGCGCCCGCGGGGCGGCGCTCACGCGGGCCGAGCACCGCCTCGCGGTTTCGCGGTGTCGTAGCGGGCGACGGTCGAGTGCAAGGCTTTTCCGGTCGCCGGGGCCGGGGCATGGAATTCGGCCGGCTACCGAGGTGGCACGTCGGAGTCTGGGGCCTCGGAGCCTTTGCGGCGCGACCGCTGCGCGGCGGAGTGGCTGCGATGCAGACGATGCGCGCCGTGCGAGTGGCTGGGACCGGATGGCGCGCGCCCGGTCGACCCTTGCCGGCGAGGGGTCTGCCCGCTCCCGTCCGTTCTTCTTGCGAAACGGCAGGGAGCAGAGGCGCCCCCGCGGAGCGGGCGGGGGAAGAGGGGCTGGTCGGGCAGGCCGCGTCGATGCGCGCTCGGCAGTTGCTGCGATTCGACGGATGGCCGGGTTCGTCGTTGGGCTCCGCTCGGGTCCGTCGACGGGCAAGCGATGGGGGCAAGGCCCGCGCTGCGCACGCGCTCCCGCGGCGCGCGGTCACCGCGGCCGGCAGGATGTGCGCCGCCCGATCCGGTCTGGCTCGAAGCGAGTACCGGTCTGACCAGCAAAGAAGGATCGCTCGCGGCCAAGGAAAAGGACCGGCGCCCCTTACGACCGGCGGGGGGCGTGCACATACTTCTGCGACAGTGCCGGGGCGTTGCTCCCCTCGTGGGGCCTGCCGCGGACGTGGCGCCTCCGACGCCAGTCGTCCGGGCGCTGTTTGCCCCGAACGAAAGGACAGAATGAGAACCGCAACCGTTCCGCTGATCTGCTGGACTCTGCTCGCCGCCAGCGGTTGCGCCGCTCAGGCGCACAAGGTGTCCGCTACCTCCACCGGAGACCTTTCCACTCCCGCACCCGCCGCTGGCGGGCTCGACGAGGCCTTCGAGCGAAACTGCGGAGACGGCGCCCTGACGACAGCCGGCGAATCGTCGCTCGACCGCTTGCCCTACCTGCAGGAGAGCTCGAGCTCTGCCGCAAGCGTGCTTTTTACCGTCATAGACGCGGATTCGATGCCCTTCGTGGAGCTGACGACTCCCGAGGGAGACGTCGTGGCCCGCGCCGAGGCGCAGGTCGACTCTAGCTCGGGGGACCCTCGCCAGAGAGTGCTGCGATTCGAGGACCTCGCGCCCGACACGTACTACTGCTACTCACTCGAGGGCCTCACACGGCGCACCGGGTTGAGAACGGCACCGGCCCTGCAGCGGGACGAGTCGGTTCGATTCGTCGTATTCGGTGACTCGGGGGACGGAAGTGGAGCGCAGGAGTTGCTCCGCGACCAAATGCGACAGCTGCCGTTCGACCTGATGCTGCACACGGGCGACGTGGCCTATGGGAGCGGCAGTCTGAGCTCTTTGGAGGGCAAGTTCTTCGACATCTACTCGGATATCCTGCGCAGTGTGCCCGTCTTTCCGGTCGCCGGAAATCACGATTACGGCACCGGCAATGGATCTCCCTTCCGGCGCGTCTTCGCGCTTCCCGAAAATGGCGGGAAGGTGGCGCTGGAACGCTGGTTTTCATTCGACTGGGGCCCGGTGCACTTCGTCGGGCTCGACACCCAGTTCATGCGGCCAGAGCAGACACAATGGCTGGAGGCGGATCTGGAAGCCAACGAGCTGCCGTGGACGGTTGCGTACCTGCACAAGCCGCCGTACTCCTCGGGCGAGCACGGCAGCAGCCACGGCGTCCGCGACACCTTCTCGCCGCTGTTCGAGCGCTATGGAGTGCAGGTCGTCTTCGCCGGCCATGATCACGACTACGAGCGTACCGAGCCCATCGACGGAGTCACGTACGTCGTCACTGGCGGCGGCGGGCGCGGAACTCGGCCAGTCGGATCCAGCTCGTATACCGCTTTCAGCGAGGACGTGCTGCATTTCGTCTACGGAGAGCTGGCGGGCGACGAGTTGCGGCTTCACGCCATCGACGCGACCGGGCAACGCTTCGATTCCGTCGCCATTCCGCTCGAAGGCGGCTAGAGCACCGAACAGGTTGCCTCCCACCCCCGAGCTCCGGAAAACGCCCCTCGAAGCCAGTAAAGGGGCGCTTTCCGGGGCCCTCGTGCGACGCCTGCCGCTCGCTCGGTGGTTGATTCGTCGCAGCATTCATCGTAATTGGCCGCTCCAGGCGGCCGATCGGCTCGTCGGCGAGCGACCATTGCGCCAAGTGCGTCGCCGCCGAATCGCAGCGCGAGCTCTGCGCATCACGACTTGCGCCGATGGGACATCCCGGGTGTGGGGTCCACGGCGCGACGAGGGCCGCGGAACCAGCCTTTCCGAACGACGTAGACGACTGTTGCGGCCATGGTGCCGACCATCATCAAGAGCGAGAAAGGGTAGCCCCAGTACCAGTTGAGCTCGGGCATGTTCAGGGGGGAGCTGCTCGGGTTGAAGTTCATTCCGTACAATCCGGTGATGAAGGTCAGAGGGATGAAGATCGTGGCGATGATGGTCAGGACCTTCATGACCTCATTGGTCCGCAGGGTAACTTGCGACAAGTGAGACTCGAGCAGGCTCGCGGCGACCTCGCGGGACGATTCGATCATCTCCTGGAGCTGGATGATGTGATCGTAGCAATCCCGAAGGTGTACCCGCGTTTCGTCGGTGATTCGACCGGTGTCCTCGCGCATGAGCGATGTGACGGCGTCGCGAGTCGGCCACACCGTGTGGCGAATCGTTCGCAGATCCGAGCGGGCGTTTCTCGCGAGGTCGATTACATCGGAGCCCTGCTGTTCGAGCACCAGATCCTCGACGGTTTCCAGGTAATCGTCGAAGCGCTCGACGACCGGAAAATAGTGGTCGATGACCGAATCGACGAGTGCGTACGTGAGGTAGTCGGCACCCCGACTTCGAATTTTTCCGCCCGACTTGCGAAGTCGATCGCGAACCGACTCGAGCGCGTCATCGCTCCTGTCTTGGAGGGTCACGACGAATCGTTGTCCGAAGAACACGCTCAGCTGGTGGAATTCGACGTGGTGGGTCATCGCCAGCGTTTGGAGCGCCACGAAGGTGTAGTGCTCGTAGTGCTCTGCCTTGGCGCGCTGGCCCGGGTCGAGCGCATCTTCGAGCGAGAGGTCGTGAAGTCCGAAAGCGTGGCCGATTCGAGCGATGGTGTCGGCGTTCGCAAGTCCCGTCACGTCGACCCAGAGGCAGCTCGAGGGATCGAGCAAATGCTCCAGCCCGTCGACCCGCTCCAGCGGCTTTTCCTCGTAGAGGTCTGCGCTGAACCGTCTCACGACGATGTGCGAGGCACCCGCGCCGGGGTGCGCCGCCAGGGTTCCGGGCGGCGTTCCGGGCGCCGAGCGCCGTGGCCGCCCTCGTCTGCGCGGGAGTGGCTGTGAATCGGGATTCGTCGATGCCATCTCTGCGCTATACCCGAGATGGCACGCCGCTCCGACCGCGTCTGGTGCACCCGGGCGCCCGCAGAGGGATCCGGCGAGTCCCGCGTCAAGGGTGGGGCGCACGCCAGGAGGCCTGGTTCCGGGGGCCTGGCTCGGCGTCGAAGAATGCTCGACGAGACGACGCGATAGGGGAGGGGGGCCACCTTCTCGAAACCGGCCAGCTCTTCGAGGCCACGCCGCGGCGGGGGGCGAGTCGAGGTGTGGCGGTCGCCCGGACTCCCGTCACCCAGTTTTCCGGCCCCCAGGGCAAGCCCAAGCCCGGCGGCCCCCGTCCGGGGCACACGGGGGGGCACCGAGGACGCGACGTGTGGCCCCCGCGGTTGGTCGAGGTGGAAACCCGTGGCACGCTGAAGTGAGTCTGCCGTCTCGATGAGCCAGAAGAAGCCTGCCCGTACCGCCCTGCGCATCATTTGCGTGGTCGTGGGGATCGCGGCCTCGTCGTTGTCTTGGTGGGTCGTTCACCATCGACTGTCGCTGTACGCGGCGCTGGTCGCCCGCGCCCGTTTCCTGCTCGAAGAGGAGTTGTCGAGTCGTCTCCGCCACCCCGTTCGCATCGGCGGCCTGGCCCGTCGCGGCGGGAGTCTCGAGTTGCGCGACGTCGCGATCGTGGTGGGGGCGCCATCCCTCGGGAGAGCGAGCGTTCGGGTCGAGCGGGCTCGCCTGTGGATGGCGTGGGGGTCCCTGTTCGAAGGCGGGGCGCCGCCGCTCACTCGTGCCGAGCTCGAAGACGTGGCCGTGGACGTTCGGTTGAGCGGGCGAGTCGAGGCCCGTTCGAGTCTCGAGCCTGCCGCCTTGCAGTGGGTGCAACCGATCCGGGCGGCTCTGGAGGCAGAGCTCTCGTCGTTGCGGATTCGGCGCGCCCGTCTACGGATCTGCGGGGCCGACGAGGAGGAGGTCGCTCGCCTGTCCGGCGTCGATCTGACCGTGGAACGCAAGGGGGGGGAGATGCTCGTCGTGCTGGAGGCGGGTCGGCTCGTCGCGGCTCGGATGGAGCTGGGAGAGTTTCGTTTGCGCGCCCGGGTGGACCCCGAGCAGATCCGCGTCGAGGCCGCCAGCCTGGCGGGGGCCGGCCTCGAGGCGACCGCACAGGCGCGGGTGCGCTGGGCGGACCCAGTCGCGTCCATCGCCGGGTCGGGAGAGTTCGAGGCCACGTCGCCCGATCGGTCGTCGTGGCTGGCCGGCGTCACCCGGCGCGTCGCCATCGGGGTGGTCGCGGGAGCCGAGCGAGTCGGCGCGACGTTTCACTTCGACGGGCCGCTCGCCACGCCTCGCCTCTGGCGTGGGGGCGCGACGGCGCGGCTTTCCGAGGTCTTCGTGCTGCCTCTGGGCGCTGCGGGCCCGCTCGAGCTGCAAACGCTGGCTTTCGAGCTCGAGCGCAACCCTTCCCGGCTGCGCATCGAAAACCTGGTCGTGCGGGGGGCAGGCGTGAAGGCGCGCGGGAGGCTCGACCTCGAAGAGCATGGTCCCAGCCGCCTGCAGGCCGCGCTGGAGTTCCGAAGTCTCGCGGCGCTGAAGCGGCTGTCCCCTCCTCTGCCGATTCTCGACCACCTCGTCGATGCCGGTGCAGGTGCGGGCGGGGCGGCCCAGCTGGAGATTCAGGAGGGCCCCAAAGGCCCGCGCGTGCAGGGCGAGCTGGCGGTCGGCGCCAGTCTCCTGCGAATCGGGGGCGCAGTGCAGCAGATCCCGCTGCTCGGGGTGCGGACGGCCTTCGACTACGTGTCGGGGGCACCCTCGTCGCTGAGGCTGACGGACCTGGTACTCGAGACCCGGGGGGGCACGGCTCGAGGGGTTGGCCGATTGGTCGGGGAGCACCACCGCGTGGAGCTGCGCACCGATCACCTCGACCTCGCCCGGCTGCCGCGGCTACTTCCCGGCCTCGAGGCGGGGGTGGTGCGGGGTCGGGTCGTGTTGGAAGGCAGTGGGGCCCGGCCGTTTGCAGCCCTCTCGGCAACGCTCGACGCTCGGGATGCGCGCTGGCGACCGCCGACGGCGGCCGGAACCAAAGCCGTGAGCGTACGGCTGCGTCGTGCGAGCGGTAGGCTGCGGCGCCGCGCGGGCGGTGGGTGGCAGCTGTTCGACATGTCGGCGGAGGGGACCTTGCGCGAGGCGAGTGCCTTGCGGGGCGAGCCGCTCTTCGCGGAGGGCCGGATTTCTGGAAGCGCAGCCTGGGGCCGCGAGGGGCACCATCTGAAGATCGAGGTCGAGCGGGTCGCGGGCACGTGGCTCGAGGCTCGTCTTCCACCCGGTGTCGTGCCGGGCCGAGTGCGCGGAAGCTTCACGGTGAATGGAGACGGGCAGCAGCCGTTTCGCGAGGTCACGGGGCAAATCGACACGCGCGAGGCGTCTTGGCCGCTGCCGGCGCAGTGGGGACCGACGGCCCGCCTGCGCGTGGCGCGGGCGACGGCCGCTCTGTCTTCGAATTCGGACGGGTGGAGGCTGTCCTCCGTGGCGCTCGAGACGAGTGCCGGCCCGATTCGGGCCGAGGCGTCGGGTGCCGGGGAGGAGTACCAGGCAACGCTGGAGCTCGAGCCGGCCGTCCCCACAATGCTCGCGCCGTGGCTCCCAGGGCTGCAATCCGGGCAGCTCCGGGTGCGGGCCGAGCTGACCGGAAGCGCGCGAGAGCCGCTGGCGAGCCTCAGCGGTCGCGCCCGCTTGACGCGCGCTCGCTGGCGATCGGCGGTGGCCGGGGGGTGTCCGGTCGGCGTCGGAATTCGGCTCGCGCGGACCCGCTTCCGTTGGCACCGCGGCGGGCTGTCGCTGGACGGCTTCGAGCTGGAAACGAGCCTGTTTCGCGCGGCAGGCTCGGCCACGCATCGCGAGGGGGTGACCGAATGGCACGGGCGGTTGACCAGTAGCCGAGTGGGGGAGTTGCTCGAGGCCTTCCCGGCGCTGGCCGGAAACGTGGTGGGTGGTCGAGGGTCGGCGGACGTGGCGCTGCGCGTTTCGAGCTCGGGTGCGTCGGGTCACGTCGATGCGCGAGTGACCGACGCGGTTCTCTCGGTCACCGACCCCGGCGGAGGGCAAGCGACGCGGCATCCGGTCCGCTCGGCCACGCTTCGCTACCAATTCTCGCCGGCGGGCAGTCGCCTGGACTCCGTCCAGATCCGGGGCCCCCAGCTGAACCTGGATCTCGACGCGCGCTGGTCCGAGCTCGGGCCGCTGCGGGGGAGCGGGCGCTTTTGGCTCACGCGCCGCTACACCGACGAGGTGACGAAGGGAGGGCGCTGGGCGCTGTGGCTACTCGGCTATTCGCGCATCGACACCCCGTTCGAGCTCAGCGGCAGCCGGGGGTCCGTCCGCTTGGATGCCTCCATCGCCCACGGCCTGCGTTGGCAACTGCTGAAGGTCGCCGTGCCGGACGAGCTGGAGGCGGTCGCTCGCGGGGAGAAGCCTCTCTGGAGCCTTGGCGATTGGGAGAAGACGTGCGGCCCCGCGACGGGGGAAAGCCCGTCGCCCTTCGAGGCCGCTTCGGGGAAGGTGCCACTTTGAGTCGAGTCGGAATGCAAGACGAACCTCGCGCGGCCGCGCCGCGACGCGTGGCTCCGCCGCGCGGGGTGCAGGGCGCTTGGCGAGCATTCGCCTCGCTGTTGGTCGCCGGGCTGCTCGGCGGCTGCTACTACCATGTGATGGGGGGCGGCGCTGCCGCTCCTGGCGAAGGACGCGGCCCGGGCCTCGCGGTCAACGCGAGCAGCGGCCTCAACGGTCTGCGCGGTGGGGTTGGGCTTTCCGTGAGCGGCCTCTCGATGAAGCGCGAGTCGAGCGCTCTGGTCGGGGTCGACGCGTTTCGGCTGTGGCGGAGCCCCGAAGCGCGCGTGCAGCCGTACCTGCGCGGGTCGCTCGGCTTGCTCGAGCTCGGGCGAGTCGGGGACGAGTTGCTCTGGGGAGGCGCCAGTCCGCGGGCGGAGCTGGGCCTGATGTGGTTCGCAAAGGACTACACCGCGCTCACCATCAGCGGGGCTGCCGAGTACCGCGTGCGAGCCGACGGGCTTTCCACGCCACTGTACTGGCTACAGATAGGAATCGGTCGCTTCGACTTCTTCGATGCCCCCCAGCGCTCGCCGGCGCGAGCGGCCCCGGCGGACCCGTCCGAACGCGAGTGACCGGAGGCGGATCACGGCCCCGCGTGGCCGTTCGGCGCCTGCTCCTCCACCCTGCTCCGCGGGCTCCGCGCTGCAGGGCGCCGGGGCGAGCTCGTGGCGATCACGTCGATGACGAGACTGCCATGCGCGCGGTGCGACTCGAGAAAGGCGTGGGCCTCCGCCGTTTGGGCCAAGGGGTAGCGGCGAGCAATCACCGGCCCCCCGCTCGCTTTCTTCGATTGCCGAGGACCGATCCGCGCGACCCGCCCCGGGGGCGGGGAAGCTCGCGGACAGGGGCGATTGCCTTTCATTGCGGCGCTCGCAGTGCGAGAGCGGGGCAAGATTCGAGCCCCGGGCGCACACGACCTCACGGGTGACTCCGAAGCCCTCCGCGAGTCTTTCGGCAGAAGTGAGCTACGCTCCAGGAGTGCACTCGAGCGCGCCGCCTCCGAGCTTCCTTCGCCCCTATGTGGTCGCTCGATCCGGACTGTCGGGGCGGCCTTGCCCTCCAGACTCCCAGGCGCCGCTTCGCATCGACCCGACGCGGCGTGGGAGCGAGCCGTTCCTCGCGGCCCTCGAAGCGCTCGATCGGATCGCATACGCCCCCGTGGGAATGGCCACCCCGCGCTGGGCCCTGTACGACTGCGCCGAGCTCCCGGGTGCCGTGCTCGGGCTCTGCGCCCGCCACGACGCCCTGCCGGCGCGAGTCGCTTCGGCTCTCGGCGCGAAGCGGGCAGACTGGCTACCGCTCACCTTCCTGATGGCCGTACCGAGCCAACTGCCAGGGCGGTGGCTGGTGCACTCCGTCTGCGGGCTGCCCGAGGCTTGCGAGGGGGAGGAAAGGGACCTCCGGCCCGCCACCATGCGGTTCGCCTACCCCTGGCTCGGCGCGCGGCACGTCACCAGCATCTGCCAGTGGCAGGGGGACCGGCTGGCGCTGCACGCCCGCTGGGGGGCGCTCGAGCTCGACGCGGCATGGCTCCCCAGCCACGACCATCCGGCTTCGTGTGTGTTTCACTACGAGCCACGCGCAACGCGGGAGCGTGTCGGGGCGAGGCTTCCCCCGGCGGCGTTCGGCGTGGACCCCACAGACTGCGGCCAGCTGCAGCAGTTGCAGGAGCAGATCGAGCGGGGCGTTCGGCTGCGGCTGGTGAGAGCGGCCTGCTCGCACGCCGAGCGGAAGGTGTGGTTGGTGCGCATCCCGAGCGACGGGCCCGAGGTTGCCGCGTGAGCCTCGAGCTGCCCAACGCGTACCTGCTCGGGTTGAAGCCGTTTCTGATCGCGACACCCGAGGTGCTCGAGCAGAGCGACCTTTCGCCGTTCGGAATCCCCATCGAGCCGGCGCACCGCCTCTCGCCTCTCGCGCTTCGCGCGACGCCGCTGCTTCGGCGCCTGCAGGCGCTGGATTCCGCGACGTTCGGAGCGGAGGGCATGCCGATGCCCCACTGGATCTTCCTCGACGGCGCGGGCTTGACGGGCGCCATGTTCGGGCTGGGGAGCCCCGCCTCCGACACGCCGCCCGACGTGATCGACGCGCTGGGGCTGCGCTCGGCCGCGGAGCACGACTCGACGATGTTGGTCCCCCACTCGATGTACATTGCTCTGCCCAGCTTCGAAGCCGATACGTGGGTGGGGCACAACCTCGCCAGTGTTTCCGCCTTTCGTCCGCGCGGGCCGAGCTTTCGCGGCCTCGGATCGCTCACCAAGGCGCTCGCCCTGCGGACCCTCCGGGCCCGCTGTCAAATCGGCGCCGCCCAGTGGGGCGCGCCTTCGCTGCGCGTGCACCGGCGCCTGGGCCCCTTGCGGCTGCTCAGCGCCTGGACGCCGGCCCATAGTAAACCCTGGACGTACACCTACGCCGCCGAGCTGACCGAGGCGCGTTTGCGGCACCTGGCCAGGGACACGCGCTGTCGCCCCGAGCCTGTCGCAGCGCAGTGCTTCGTCGACAGCCACGACCACGCGTCGCTCCAGCGGCTGCAGGACGACATCGAGGCCGGACAGCACTGGGGCATTGCGAGCGTCGAACCTCTCCCACTGCCGCGCCAAGCCCCGAGCGACGAAGCGGGCGCGCAGCGAATCGGGCTCTGCCGTTTGCGGCGGCGGGGCTCGGGCTCTGCCAGGCGAGCTGCTTGGGTCCCTGACGCCTGAGGGCTCCAAGCGGCGCCTCGCAGCCTCCCGGCCGCGGGGCGGCGAACGCCGCGCCAACCTGCCCGGATGGGCATCAATGCCCATGCCGGGGAGCGGACTTTCGTCCTGCGTTCGAAGAGGAGCTGGGCGCCGGCATTCGGAGTCGTCGAGCCGCTGCCCCGGGTGGGGGCGGAGGCTGGAGTTCGCCATGGTGTGGGGCGGAACGGGCGCGTTGCCCTGGCGTCGGCGCCCTTCAGGTTACTTTACATAAGTGAGCCGTGCGCTCGGAGCTGGTGGCGGTTGCCGCTCCAGCGGGACGCACGTCGAGGCTCGGAGCGCGGTTGCCGCGGCCCTTGCGGGTCGTGCGGGTGCTACGCGTCGGGGCAGTGGCGGCATCCGCCGGGTCCCTGGCCCGCGGCCGCGAAGGGCACGCGCGACAGGCTCGTATGCGAGGGTCGAGGGCGCGATGCAACGTCCCGTTTCCACTTTCGTCGCGGCCGCCGTGACAACCGTTGGCAGGGCATTGGCACGCGAGCGTGTCGCTCGCTGTGGGCAAGTGTCGTCGCCGCTCGAAATCCGGGGGTCTGCCAGGCTTCTAGGCCGGGGCGAAATGCCGCGAGACGCGGCGAAATGCGACGAAATGGCGTTTCCCCGAATCTATACTAGCCGCGGCATGGCAGTCCTCGAGCACGTTCCCAGCGGGGAGCTACGAACGCTTGCTGCAACGCATCTCATCGGTCGTTCCCGGGCCTGCCAGCTGCGTATCGAGGAGGCTTCCGTGTCCGGTGTGCACGCCGAGATCACTTGGTCTCAGCGCGCGGGCTGGCAAGTGAAAGACCGGGGCAGCCGCAACGGCACCTTTGTCGAGCAGGAGCGGCTGAAGCCAGGCGAGAGCCGTCCACTCTATCCGGGCTGCCGTTTGGCCTTCGGCACCCTTTCGATCTGCTACCGGTTGGTGGATGCGTCCCTGCCGCGTCTGATGGCGACGTCGGAGTCCGGCACGGTCCGCGTTGCCGACGAGGAGGGGCTGCTGAGCCTGCCTTCGTCGGAGTCGTGCCTGGTCACCGTGTTTCTCGGGGAGCAGGACCAATGGATGGTGGAGGCGGCAGCCACCGTGGGCCCCGCCGAGGACCAACAATGGGTCGTCGCTGGGGACGAGGCTTGGCGGCTTTCGTTGCCCACCAACGCCGCCCACACGCGAGAGGCGACCAAGGCAGCAACACCATGTCTCGCGGACCTCGAGCTCGGCTTCCAGGTCAGCCGAGACGGTGAGCACGTCGAGCTGCTGCTACGAGGAGACGGCGTGGAGGTTCCACTGCCCGAGCGGACCTCACACTTTCTCCTCTTGGCCCTCGCCCGAGCTCGCCGAATCGACGGGCAGGGGGATCTGCCCGAGAGCGAGCATGGCTGGAGCTATCGGGATGAGCTCGGCAAGGCGCTCGGCGTGGATCCCGATCTGTTCAACCTTTGGGTGTACCGCTGCCGTCGGCAGTTCGCCGGTCTGGGGTTGCGCGGCGCCGCTGGAATCATCGAGAGCCGTCCGATGACCCGTCAGGTGCGCATCGGCTTGTCGAGGCTGCGAATCTCGGAGGCGTGATGCGAAGCTGCACGCTGGGGTGCGTAGGTCACTGCCGCCTGGCGGAGATTCGTAGGCACTGGCCATCCGAAAAGCGGACGTCGCCCGTGTAGTCGCCGGGCAGCAGGTCCTTCTGCAGCCCGTACAGGTCGACGATCGAGACGATCACACGGCGCTCGTTCACACGCACGACGACGTGCCTGGCGGGGATGACGCACTGGTCGTCGCCGTCCAGCTCGAGGTTGGTCACCTCGGGTGCTTCCTCGGGTGGCTCTTCGACGAGCGTCCATCCGGCTGGCCCCACCATTTCCGCATGTTGATCGAACCTGAGCCTGTCTTCGGGCGTGTCGCAGCCGAGAAGCCGTGCCCAACGAAGCATCGAGGCCGCCGACGCGTCCACGTAGTAATCCGTGAATCGTCTCGCGCGGTGCGCGAGCAACTCATGGAAATCGACGGGCCGAAAAAATTGGCGCGACGAGGGCGGGTCGAACGGAAGGGCCGAGCGAAGCGCCTCCGTGGGGCTCGGATCACCGTTCCGCCCACCGGTCCGGCGCGGGTCGAGCGCGCGCCAAGGCAGTGTATACCAACCGAGCGCTATGTCCCACGTCTCGCGCAGGCTGGGCTGAGCTCGGGGCCCGCGCAGCCATCGGCCATACGCTTCCAGCGTGCGGTCCGCTTGAGATTGCCACAAATCCAGCCACCGACGCCATTCGGCCTCGCTTCTCTCGAAAGCGCGAAGCGCTCGCGCCCTGTCCCAGTCGCTCATGATGTCGTCAGCTCCTGCAGCGATCCGCAGATCCAAAAGCTCAGCCAAAGTGTCAAAAATGGTAGGGTGACCAGGTTGAACTCAGCGGCGAAGCTCATCGCGGGGCTGAAGCGAAGATCTTTGCGAGCGGTCACCACGAGTTGCTCGCCGTTCAGCTCGACGAGAGCCGTACCCGAATCCACATCCAGGCCACCGTGCCTCTCCTCGCGCCGGAACGCTCTGCTCGAGAGGCTCTCGTAAAGGGAGTAGTGGAGCTCGGCTTTCTTTTCCTCAGAGTTCACGGCGTAGTCGATGTTCAGTGTGTTGCGCAGATTCGACGCGTACACGCCCGGTGCCAGCAGCACTGCAAACTTCGCTTCCTCGAACAGGTGCCCCCGCCAACCCCCCTCGGGTGTTTGCCCGTCCTCGCGCGGATTCTCGAAAGGGTTCGAGGGAGTTGGATCATTCGTCTTATAGGAATGGGCGAAGAACTCGGACTGCGCCGTCGCCCAATTGCGGGGGTCGGCGCTCTGCGCGATCTTGCGGAAGTCGTCCTCCGGGCGGGCCGCGCGGGCGACTCGTGCCTCGAAGCGGCTCACGCCGCGCCTGTCATAGGACAAGTGCAGGATCTCGAAGTCGCGCTCGGCAGGTCTCGAGGGTTTCGAGTGGCCGTCATCGTGCGCCCGGGTTCGGTCGGCGCCGCCGGCATTCCCGTGTGCTTCCCTCCGATGACGCCGAGCCTCGTTGCACAGCCGCTCGAATCCGCGCGAGAATGCATCTCTGCCCGCGCTGCCTCGGCCGAGCCCGATCAGCTGCTTGCCTCGCTCGAGCACGGCGATGGCGTGCGGAAGGAAGCGCCCGGAATCGCGGCGGGCGATCAGGTCGACGGCTTGGTCCACGGATGCGATCCGACCGATGATTTCTCCGCGACCCCAGCACTCGAGGCGCTCGACTTCCTCTACCCAGTGAGAGAGGCCGGGTTCTCGGCCGAGCTTCAGCAGGTGGTAGTGGATACTGAACAGCGCTGCCGAAGCGTCGAGCGGGGCGTCAGGCTCGACCCCAGTGGAAGACATTCCCATAGCACTTCCCTCCAATGCGCGAGGCGCGCCCCGTCATCGCGACGCGGCGCGCACGTCGCTTTGATCCGAAGAGCTTATACTCGACAATTGGTGTCCCCGAAAAGTCGTTTCGCGGAGCCGCTTGTCTCGTCGACTACCGGGGGACTAGCATGGCGGCGGTGCCTCCGAGCAAGAGCTTGCGAGGGCGGGTGCAACACGAATCGCGATGGAATCATCAGAGCCAAAGGTGGCAATCGTTGGGGGCGGTTGTGCTGCCCTTTCTGCAGCCTTCGAGCTGACTCGACCGGAGCTGGGGCACCGGTTCGACGTGACCGTCTACCAGATGGGCTGGCGCCTGGGCGGCAAAGGGGCCTCGGGGCGAGGCACCTACCAGCGAATCGAGGAGCACGGTCTGCACCTGTGGATGGGCTACTATGAAAATGCCTTTCGCTTGCTTCGCGAATGTTACGCGGAGCTCCGGCGGGATCCGCGGACTCAGCGCTTTGCGGACTGGTCCGACGCGTTCTTCCCCGCTCACTCGAACGTGGCCATGGATTCGTCCCCGAGCGCGGGCTGGGTACCTTGGCACGTGCATTTTCCGCCAGCGCCCGGGCTCCCCGGCGATCCCGATCCCCCGTGTCTGACGCTCGCCGGCTACCTGGCTCGCGCGGCTAGTCTCGTTCGCACGTTGCTCGAGACGCTTCAGTATCGTGGCGGTTCGTCCGAGAAGCCGGCGCAGGGCGCGCCGCCGCCTGCGTTTGCTCGCTCGAGCTGCCCGCCTCGTGAAGACGAGCTCGCCGCAGCCATTGCGCGTCTGCTGCGCCAAGGCTCGCTCGCCGGCCTCGGCGTCGCCATCGAGGCGACGCGCTTGCTCGAGTTGACCCTCGGCACGGCCTCGTACCCGCAGAGCGCGGCGGCGAGTCTACTTGCGTTGATCACTTCCATCCTTCAGCGCCAGGTCGATGCCCTGGTCCGCGGCCACGACGAGCTGCGGCGCATGTGGGAGGTGGCGGATCTGGTGCTCGCGGTCATTCGAGGCGCGGTGCGCTTCCGGCTGCTCTTCGATCGGCGCGGCCTGGACGCGCTCGACGAGTATGACTGTCGCGAGTGGTTGGAGCTCAATGGCGCGTCGCGGCTCGCGCTCGATAGCGCGTTCTTGCGCGCCATGTACGATCTGGCATTCGCCTACGAGGGGGGCGACCCTTCGCGGCCCCGCATCGCTGCCGGTTCGGCACTGCGCGGGGCGATGAGGGCCTTTTTCACGTATCGCGGCGCCTTCTTCTGGAAAATGCGCGCGGGGATGGGAGACGTGGTCTTTGCGCCGCTCTACGAAGTGTTGAGTCGAAGGGGCGTTCGCTTCGAGTTTTTTCACAAGCTTCGCCAGTTGCGGCTGGGCGAGCCGTCGCGCGGAGAAGAGCCGTTCATCGAGGCGCTCGAGTTCGACGTCCAGGCGCAGGTGCGGCAGGGCACCTATCAGCCACTCATCGATGCGGCTGGCCTTCCAAGCTGGCCGGCGCGCCCCGACTACGGTCAGCTCGTCGAGGGCGAGCGGCTCGCCGACGAAGGGTGGGACCTCGAGTCGCAGTGGGACTCGCGCCGCGTCGCGGAAAAGACGCTGCGAGTGGGGAGACATTTCGACTTGGTCGTGCTCGGTGTGGGGATCGGGGTCATTCCGCACGTGTGCAGCGACCTCATCGCTCGTGACGAACGCTGGCGCAACCTGGTGCAGCGAGTGCGCGGCGTGCCGACTCAAGCGTTTCAGCTATGGCTGAATCGACCAATGGCGGACTTTGGGTGGACCGCAGGCCCCACCAACCTATCGGGGTTCGTCGAACCGTTCGACACCTGGGCGGACATGACTCACCTGGCTTCCGAAGAGGCGTGGTCGAGGCCGCCCATGGCGATTGCGTACTTCTGCAACGTGCTTTCGGAGGGCGTTCATGGCCAGATCGCGCCTATGCCGGGCGACCCGACCGGCGGTGAATACATCCGCAGCCGGCAGCAAGCGGTGCGCGATAGCGCGGTCGCTTTCCTGAACACGGACGTTCACCACCTTTGGCCCCGTGCGAGCTCGCCATCGGGTGGTTTTCGGTGGGATTCGCTCGCGGTCGAAGCCGCCGGTGCGGAAGCTGCGGGCGAGGAGCGATTCGATTCGCAATTCTGGACGGCGAACGTGCGTCCGAGCGATCTCTATAGCCAGGCCCTCCCCGGCAGCACGCCGTACCGGATCAGCCCCCTCGACCGAGCGTACGACAACCTGACCGTCGCCGGAGACTGGACGAGCTGCAGCTTGAACATGGGCTGCGTGGAGGCAGCCGTCATGTCCGGCAGGCTCGCCGCTCACGCGATCGCGCAGCGGCCCGCGCTCGAGGAAATCTTTGGATACGACCATCCGTAAGCCGCATCGGGGCTCGGGCGCCGCGCCCGCGCCGTAGGACCACGCCGTGCAACGA
This sequence comes from Polyangiaceae bacterium, assembly GCA_050299315.1. Classification (GTDB taxonomy): domain Bacteria; phylum Myxococcota_A; class Polyangia; order Polyangiales; family Polyangiaceae; genus SZUA-265. The sequence continues at coordinate 12,192 of JBNKVS010000026.1, read as the reverse complement.
CCCAGAATCAGGAGGCCCATCTTGGATCGCAGCGAGCCATATAGAAGCTGGACGGGAGCGTTCGGCCCGCGAGAGAGGGCTTCGCGGCCCGGCGGGGGGCCCGGCAGCCCGCCGCCCCGCTCCGCGGGGGCAGCGAGCGGCCACCCCATGGATCCGGCGTTCGAGGCGGTGAACGACGCGTATCGGGTGATCGACGAGTACCTACGCCAAGGGCAGCAGATGGCGCGCTCGATGTGGCTCCCGTACGGCGAGGCACGCATGCCGGGGCCCGACTGGGGGCCGACCGTCGAGCGGCTCACGCGCGTCACCGGCGACGTGGCGATGGCTTGGCTCGAAATGTTTCAGCAATGGTCGTCCACGGCGGCGGGTTCGGGGTCTGCCCCCGCCAGCCCGTTCGCGGCGACGCCCGACTCGAGATCCCAGTCGCCGTACGACGACGCCGACGGCGGGCTGGGGTTTTCGGTGAGCGTCGAGTCGCCCCGGCCGGTGACGTTGAGCGTGGAGCTACACCCCGGGGTTCGCCCGGAGTCGGTGCGGGTCGGCTCGCTCGCATGCGGCGACCCCAGCATTCGCGCGATCCAGAGCGTCGCCCTGGAGCCACCCGACGAGCAGAGCGCCTGGCGCCTGCGGTGCGTGGTTCCCGCGGAACAGCCGCCGGGCGTCTACAACGGCCTGATTCTGGACCGCGTCAGCGAGCGTCCGCGGGGCACCATCAGCCTTTGCGTCGAATCGCCACGCTCGGAAGTGGGCGTGTGAGCATGAATGATGGCTGTGCTCTGGTGCGGGCCATGCTCGCCGAGTACGGCCCCATCGTGCGTGAGTCATACTCCACGTACCTCGCCGGCGAGTCGAGCCGAGAAGCCGTCTATCGATTGGCGGCGGACTATCCGCTGCGCGGTGGGCGTATGCTGCGCGGTAGCTTCTGCATGGCCGCGGCGCGTGCTTTTGGAGCGACCATCGAGGAAGCCACGCACTCGGCCGTCTCGCTGGAGCTCTTGCACAATGCGTTCTTGGTCCACGACGACATCGAGGACGAAAGCGAGGAGCGGCGCGGGTCTCCCGCGTTGCACGTGCTGCATGGGGTGCCCGCCGCCGTCAACGCGGGGGATGCGCTCGTGGTGCTCGGCCTACGGCCCCTGCTCGACAACCGCAGGACCCTGGGGCCAACCGTGTCCTGGCACGTGCTGGAAGAAGCCGAGCGCATGGTGAGCGCGTCGGTCGAAGGGCAAGCCCAGGAGCTGGCTTGGCGGCGTCACAACGAGACGCAGCTCACCGACGCCGACTACCTGGCGATGACGCTCAAGAAGACCTGCTGGTACACCACTATCTACCCTTGTCGGATCGGAGCCCTGATCGGAACCCGTCGAGCCCACGACCTGGACCGCTTCGTGCGCTTCGGCTTCTTTCTCGGTGCAGCGTTCCAGATTCAGGACGATCTCCTCAACCTCGTGGGGGATCACCGGAGCTACGGCAAGGAGCTGGCAGGCGACCTGAAGGAGGGCAAGCGCACGCTCATCCTGATCCACCTGCTGCGCATGGCCTCGGAGCCGGAGCGCGAGCGCGTGCGCCAGCTGCTTTCGTGCCCGCGCGCGCGCAAGGACGAAACCGAGCTCCGCTGGCTCCGCGAGGCGATCGCTCGCTACGGCTGTGTGCAGCACGCCAGACGCGTGGCCCACGCGCTCGCCGGAGCGGCGCTCCACGAGTTTCCGATTGCTTACCGTGAGGCGCCTCCGTCGAGAGACAGGCGGTTCATCGAAGCGCTGCCCCGTTGGGTGCTGGCCCGGAGCTGAGATGGGGCAAGCTGGCCAACTGCTGATTTACGGAGCAAACGGTTTCACGGGTCGCCTCTTGCTGGAGCGGCTGCGGTCGCGCGGTGTCTCTTGCATCGTCGCCGGTCGCAGCCCGGAGCGCGTTGCGCGGGTCGCGCGGGATTTCCAGGCGCCCCATCGGGTGTTCGAGCTCGGGGACGCCGACGCGTTGGTTCGAGGGCTGGCGGGGGTGGCGGTCGTCGTGAACGTGGCGGGGCCCTTTCAACGTACGGCCGAGCCGCTGGTCAGCGCCTGCCTGCGTGTGGGCGCGCACTATCTCGACGTGAGCGGCGAGGTGGCGCCCCTGGCCGCGGTGGCGGCGCGAGGCGAGGCCGCGCGAGCCCGGGGAGTGATGCTCTTGCCCGGAATTGGCTTCGATGTCGTGCCCAGCGATTGCCTCGCGCTGTACCTCAGCCAGCGCGTGCCTGATGCAGAGCGGCTGATTCTGAGCATCTGGACGCCGAATTTGATCTCGAGGGGCTCGGCCCTGTCGTTCACCGAGCACCTGGGGGAGCCGGTTTGCGTGCGGCGGGCGGGGGCGCTCGAGCCACTCTGGTTCCGCAATCAGGTGCGCTGGGTCGACTTCGGCAGAGAGGTGCGTCCCTGCATCGCGGCGAGCTGGGGCGATCTCGTGACCGCCTTCTTCAGCACCGGGATTGCGAACATCGAGGTCTACTTCGAAGCCAACGCCGTCCGGTCGCTCGCGATCACGCTCAATCAGCTCTTCGGCTGGATGTATCGCGCGCCCGGGCTGCGTGCCTCGGCGCGCACGTACGCGGGGTTGATGCCGGACGGACCCAGCGAGCGCGCACGACGGGGCCAGCGCTCGATCGTGGTGGGAGAAGTCAGTGCGGGGCCACGTCGGGCGCGAGCTCGTTTGACGAGCGCCGAGCCATACACCGTCACGGCACTGGCAGGTGCCGCGGTGATCGAACGTGTGCTCGGGGGCCGTGTTCGTCCGGGCTTTCAAACTCCCGCCCAGCTTCTGGGGGCGGACTTCGTTCTCTCGCTGGAAGGCGTGACCCGCGAGGACCTTCCGTGAACCCGCGCAGCGAGCGGAGCGAGCCCTCCGAGCTCGCTTTCACCAGCGGTGGCACCCTGGCTGGCGTTCGACTCTGCCTACCCTGTGACCGGCAGCGCCTGCGGCGACAGCTCCGTCGCTTCGGCCCGCTGGATCTGCGGCCGCTCGACGACTACCCGAGCGCGCAGCATCCTCTCTGCTGTGAGCTGTGGCAAATCACGCGCGGGAGGCTCGAGCTCCTGGGCCTCGATCAACACCAGTGGAGCACACGGCTCGGGCGCGCCGCGGGGCTCTGGTCGGCCTGGGCGGGCAACTCTTGGTCCGCTGCGCTCGAGGACGCCGTGTCCGAGGGGGCGATGCAAATCAGCCGCAGCGCTTCTCGCGTGTTCGGCACGCACCACGAGCTGCAGCTGGTCATTCCGGAGGTCTGTTTCGAAAGCGCACCCGGTGAAGCGTACAACTTCGTCGTCGGGATGATCAGCGACAGCTGGGTGGCGCGCCTGGGCGATCGCCTGCTCGGTTTCGGATACTACAAGGAGCCCGGTCGTGTGGAGTGCGATGGGCACGGCGGCTGGCGCGTGCTCTCCGTCGCCGGGGAGCCACTCCTCAGCGTTCGGGCGCGGGTCGTCGGCGGGGCGCCGAGCGCCGAAGTGCTGGGCCAGGTCAATGCCGGGATGCGAGCTCCCATGCTCGGCGGATGGGCTGGGGGAGTGTGCGTCGCTTCCCAGATACGGCGCAACTTGTTCGCTCCGCGGGTGCGCGTGGCGGCCGCTGCCGCGGAGCTCCGCTTGGATCGAGACCTGACGGTCGGGCTCACCGCGGGGTATCATAGCATTCGGCCGGGTCAGGCGCCCAGCCGCTGGGACCCCATCGCTTGCTCCGAGCTGTTGGCGCGGGTCAGCTACCCTTGGCGCGTTGGCCCGCCAATCGCGGGGGGGCGGCGAAGTCTGCGGTGACACTCCGAGCCATCTTGGCCGGATCCACGATGGACTGCTCCCGCATCCAGGCCGTGGCTCGGCGCATCTGGGCCTCGCCAGGATCGCCTCTCGAAATCTGACCGAGGCCGAAGCGCGCCGCTTCGCGCGACAGTGCCATGCCGACCTCGTCATAGGCGGCAACCGCAGCCTGCAGCCTCGAGCGGGCGGCTTCGTGATCGCCCTCGAGCTGAGCGAGCTTGGCGCGCAAGACATGCGCCGAGCCACGCGCCTGCGGTAGTGCGTGGCGCTCGATGGTGTTGGCGGAGGCGCGGGCGTCACGCCGCAGCTCGTGAACGTCGAAGCCGCCCGGTATGCGATCGGCGCGCCCGGCCTGCAGCATCGCGATCGAACCCAAGGCGGCCTGCCCCCGCTTGAAGAGCAGCACGTCTCGTGCAAACTGGACATTGAGCATGAAGTTCTCCCGGTGTGCGTCCCAGGTCTCCTGGGTCAGCTTCCAGGCCGCAAGGGGGTCGCCCCGGTAGAGCTCCACTTCCACCACGGAGTTGAAGTGCCAGAGGTGCTGCACGGTGTAGTGGGACGGGACCAAGCTCAGCGCGCGCTCGGCTCGTTCGAGGGCTTGGCTGGGTGCGTCGAGCGCCAGCCAGGCGGTCGTCTCCCCGACGAAACCCGCGAACAGTGCCGCATAGCGATCCTCCTCTGCATCGGGCTCGTCCTCGGCTCGGCGAACCCGCCGCACGAGCTCACCGACCTCACCCAGCAACTGAAGCGCGTACATGGTCCAGTGCTTTTGATTGGTTTCCAGCCAGCGGCGCTCTCGCGACGCCGAGCGGCCCGTGTGGCTAGCTGCCTCCAGCTGCTCGATGCACCGAGTGTAGTTACCTGCGTAGAATTCGACGACTCCGTAAGCCCCGTGCCAGTAGGATCGTTCGCTGCCGGAGGTGCGGTCGCGCAAGAGCTCGCCTGCGAGCTCGAGCAGCCTGCGTGCCCGAGCCTGAAATGCCTTGCCCGCGATGGTCGCGCAGTACGCCCCCTCCAGGCTGAGCGCCTGAATCATCCGCGAGGGCTCCCCGATCCTGCGCACCTCGCGGGCGCACCTCGCCGAAATGTAGCTCGGTAGCGCGAAGTCGATCATGGAGAGACGCATCCCGGCGGCTGACAGCGCGTCGTAGCGACGCAGCTCGAGCGCGGAAGCCGGCCTACGCCGGGATTTGCTCACGCTCGGCCGAGTCAACAGGGACGTGAGCCGCAGCATGGCAGCCCGGCGCAGCGCCTCGGAGCGCGAGCGCGGCAGAGCGACGTTCAGGTCGGATACCACTTCGAAGAGCGTGCTCGTGCCCTCGCGGTAGTAGCCCGTTTGAATGAACTGCTCCGCGGCTCGCTGCCGCAAATGGATCGACCGGTCGGGAGTCGATTCCCCCTCGGCCCGCATTACTTCGGCGGCGCGAAGGAAGGCCTGAGCCGCTTCCTTGCCGCGACCCGCGTTGCCGAGGGCGTCGCCGAGGCGCTGGCAGAGCTCGGACTCGCTCAGATCCGAGGGGCGGAGCTCGATGGCGCGACGGTACAGGTCGGCGGCGCGATCGAACGCGAGCACGTTCGAGGCGTGGGCCGCCGCTGCGATGATGTAGCGCCTGACCGCGGCGTGATCGCCGGCCGCTTCGAAATGGTCGAGCGCGGCGAGCGGGTTCGGCGTGCGCGTCTCCAGCAAGGCCGTCGCGATGGCAGAATGCATGCGCGACGTGGCTTGCGCCGGCATGGATCGCAACACCTCGCCCCGAATCTTGTCGTGATAGACTTCGACTGTCCGCCGGCTGAAGTCTGCGGTTCGCAGCACGGATTGGTGCTCCAGCCCGGCCACGAGTGCGCGCGAGTCGGCGCCGAGCCCGGCGGCGCGTAGCGCGACGCCCTGCTCGAGAGGAGAGCCAGCCACGGCGCACACTTCAACCAGCCCGCGCGCTTCTGCGGGCAGCTCTCCGATGCGAATTCCGAGCATCTGGTCGAGCGTGACGTTGCGAGCGGCGCTGAGGTCCGGTCGAGTCGCGACGTACCGACAAAGCTCACCCAGCAGAAAAGGAGAACCGGCCGCTTCCGCGACGAGATGCGAAATCGCCTGGTCTCGCCTGCGTGCGCCCGCGGCCGGGCCCCCTGGGCCGAGGAGCAGGTCGTCGACCAGCCGTGCGCTGTGCTCTTCGCTGAGTGGCAGCAGGCGCAAGCGCTCGAGGAAGGCGGAGCGATCCTCCAGGCCCTGGTCCAGCACGCTCAGGCAGGCGCTGGTTTCGCGGTCCTGCTCGCGATAGCTCAAGATCAGCAGCAGCGGCAGCCGGTCCCGATGACGCAGTAGCTCCAGCAGCACCGTGCCGCTGTCCCGGTCTCCCCACTGCGCGTCGTCGACCCACAGGATCAGCCGTCGCTTTTGCGACAGCCGGCTCAACACCTCGCGCAGCGCGACGAGGGCCACGCGCCGCTGCTCCCGTTCGTCCGACGAGGGCTCGCTGCTTTCGTCCTGCTGAGGTCGCAGCGCTTGCGCGAGCACGGGAAAAACCCGGAGAAGCGCGCGGTGTTGCTCGGAGGTCAGGCCGCCGTCCGCGCCTTCGCCGAGGTCGACCACCCAGCGCGCCAGCTGATCGATGAGCCCATCGATGGCGTTGTAGGCGAGGGCTTCTTGCGGGTGGCACCGCGAGCGGAGCACCAACACCTCGGCCCCCTGCCGCTCCTCGACCTGCGACAGAAAAGTCCGAACCAGAGTGCTCTTGCCGATGCCCGACGGGCCAAAGACGTGCACCATTCGGCACTGGCCCCGCTCGCTCTCGGCCAGCCCGGCCGCGAGCCGCTCGAGCTCTCGCTCCCGCCCCACGAGCGCCTCGCCGCTCGGCGCGGGAGCCGGTGCCGTGGCCAACGTTGGGCGGAGAGGGCCGCCGCCGAGACAAGCCAGGATCTCCTCTGCAACCGGGCGCTGCTCGGCGGAGGGCAGCAGCAGCCGAGCGATCAAATCGTCGAGCTCGGCGGACACCTCGCAGCCTCGCGCTTTCAAGCGAACCGGCGCAGCGGTGAGACTCTGCCAGGCAGCGTTCGGCGAAATGGGCAGGTGGCCAGAGATGGCTTCGTACAGGGTGGCCCCAAACGAATACCAGTCCGCCGCTGGAGCCAAGCCCTTCCCGAGGCGTTGCTCGGGAGCCATGTAGGGAATGGTGCCGGCCCACGCGGGACCCTGGCCGGAGTCGCTCTCGGGAACCAGGGAGGTGAGCAGCCCGAAGTCGAGCAGCACGACCCTTCCGGCTGGAGTGACCAGCACGTTCGCGGGCTTCACATCGCGGTGGAGCTTGCGTGCCTCGTGCAGCGCGATCAGACCCAAGGCCAGCTGTCGGGCGCAATCGCGAAACGCCAGCTGCAGGGAGTGAGCGGGAGTGGCCGACGCAAGCTGCCGAAAATGCTCGACGAGATTGACCCCGCGCACGAGCTCCATGGTGAAGAAGCACGCATGCTCGCCGATCACCAGGTCGTACGGGCTCACCAGGTTCGGATGCACGATTCCCGCCTGCGCTCGAAACTCCCGCTTCAGCTCCAATCGATGGTGCGGCGATACGCCGTGCAACATCTTGACGGCCACGTCGTGGCCGGACTCCCGATCGTAGGCTCGGTAGACGGTGCCCATCCCGCCGTGCCCCAGATGCTCTTGGAGGACGAACCGCTCCGGAAGGCCCGGCGGCGTCGCCGGGGCGACCCGATCGTCAGCCCCCGGGCGCGCGGACCCGGCGCGTGTGAGCAACCGCAACGTGGAGCGCAGCACCGACGGGAGTGGCTCGGGGATCATGCTGCGAAAAGGCTACCACGCGCTCGGCGGGGATCGCTCATTTAAGAAGTTCCAAAGAAGACACGCCGAGGCCCGCGTCGTAGGGACGCGGTACGAGCGGTCCGGCGTTCGGTCCTCGAGTCTCGATGCGGAGGCGCTGGATTTCGGGAAGAGCCTTGGGCGTGGCAGATGGTCGATGGTCGTGCGCCGGATGGGGGGCCACGACTAACTCGGCGCAGCAAGGCAGGAGCTCCCGGGTAGACCCATGCAGGCGCCCGTAGGCTCGTGGACGAGCAGGCGCTCACCGAGTGGCGTCGTGACGAAAGCGAAGTGAGGGGGCTCGTCGACGCCGTGGGTCCGGGTCCCGCCGACCGTCGAGCTTCGTCCCCTCGAAAGGCCCCCGTACGCTCAGCGCGAGCGGGCGGTTTCGGTACTCGAACGCTCCCGCGAGGCGTGCGCTTCGCCATGGCATACGCCCAGTGCGCCGCTCGAATTGGGCGAACATCGGCTCGTCTGCCTGAAGCGGTCTGCCGAGTCGTCGGTCGCACCCGGTTGGCATTCCCGTAGCGGCGTCGAGGTGGCTTCCCGCAGTCGCCTCCGAGCGCCCTCCACCCCCGGGCTCATCCTTCGGCCGCGACGGCCTCGGCGATCGCCTCTGCAAAGGTGGAGGCGGCGGGGCTGAGTGGGCGCCCCTTCTTGGAAACCAGGGCCAACTGTCGCTCCACCTTGAGGCCGCGGACCGCGATGACGCGATCGGGGGGGGCGCCCATCTGGGAAACGAAGGCCAGGCTGCCGGTGGTTTCCACCATCTTGAGGATCGCGGCGATACTTCGCAGCTCCATCACGACTTGCATCGTTACCCCCGCCTCCCGCAGAGCGGTGTCGATCAGGTCGCGAATGGCGGTGCCCCCTTCGAAGCCGACCAGACTCAGCCCCTGCAGCTGCGCCGCCGAGATCCGGCGCCTCTCTGCGAGGGGATGCCCCTCCCCCGCGACGAGCACGATCCGGTCGAGAAACAGGGGGCGCACCACGAATTCCGTGCTGGTCTTCGAGTCCGCCGCGAGCGTGACCAACCCGAGCTCCAGGGACTCCTGGCGTACGGCCTGTTCCACGTCCCGCGAGCCCGCCTCACGCACCTCGAAGCGCACCTCGGGGTAGGCGCGGCGAAAGTTGCCAATCGCCTGGGGGAGCACGTAGCTCACCGCCGTGGCACCGCCCCCCACACGCACCATGCCCGCCTCCAACCGAGCGTGGCGGCGGACGTTCCGCTTCATCTGATCGTATCGCTCCACCAGCGCCCGCCCTTCGCCCGCGACCAGGCGGCCCATTTCGGTGAGCGCCACGCCCCGCCCGCTTCTTTCCAGCAGCGCGGCCCCGAGCTCCTGCTCCAGCTGCTGAATGCGGCGGGTGAGGGCCGGTTGGGAGATGCCGAGCTGCTCGGCCGCTTCGCCGATGGCGCCCCGCTGAGAAACGACCAGGAACGAGCGAAGGTGCGTCAGGGACACGAATCATGCACAATGTTGAGCATTCTCATGCGAATAAACGATTATTAGCATGAGTGGTTTTGCGCTACACCGAAAAAGCGGGTCAGCGGCCCCTCCGTGGAAGTCGGCCCAACCCGTGCCGTGTGCCCGGCGGAAACAGGGTGCGCCTCGAGCGAAAGTGGAGGCGTGGGTTGCCCTGCAACCACACTGAAAACTCACGGACTCAGGAGCGCCGTCTCCATAGAGATTCCCAAGAGAGAGGGACAGATTGAAATGAGCGCCTACGAAAGTTACCTAGCGGAAATTGAGGAGCGGAAGAGCGAAGGGCTTCACCCCAAGCCGATTGATGACGCCGTGCTGCTCGGGGAGGTCATCGAGCTGATCAAAGATCCGGCCAGCCCCCAGCGAGCCGATGCCCTGAAATTCTTCATTTACAACACGCTTCCCGGCACGACCAGCGCGGCCGGGGTCAAGGCCGCGTTCTTGAAGGACATCATTGTCGGCAAGGCCATCGTGGAAGAGATCACGCCGGCCTCGGCTCTCGAGCAGCTGGGGCACATGAAGGGCGGCCCTTCCATCAAGGTGCTCTTGGACTTGGCCCTCGGGGAGGACGCGGCCCTCGCCAAGGAAGCCGCGGGCGTTCTCGAGACTCAGGTGTTCCTCTACGAGGCGGATACCGAGCGGCTGAGAAAGGCGTTTCTCGCGGGCAACCCCGTCGCCAAGGAGATCATCGAGAGCTACGCGCAGGCGGAGTTCTTCACCAAGCTCCCGGAGGTGCCGGAGCGCATCGACGTGGTGACGTACATCGCCGGCGTGGGCGACATTTCCACGGACCTTCTCTCGCCGGGTAGCGAGGCTCATTCCCGGTCGGATCGCGAGCTGCACGGCAAGTGCATGATCGACGAGAAGGCGCAGCGGGAGCTCGTCGCTCTGCAGAAGCAGCATCCGGACAAGCGCGTGATGTTGATCGCGGAGAAGGGCACCATGGGGGTCGGCTCCTCGCGCATGTCGGGCGTCAACAACGTGGCTCTTTGGATCGGCAAGCAGGCCAGCCCCTACGTGCCGTTCATCAACGTGGCTCCCGTGGTGGCGGGCACCAACGGCATCTCTCCGATCTTTCTGACCACCGTCGGCGTAACCGGCGGGATTGGCCTCGACCTGAAGAACTGGGTCAAGAAGCTCGACGCCGAGGGCAACGTGGTTCGTGATGAGGCTGGAGAGCCCGTGCTCGAGCAGGCCTACTCGGTGGATACCGGCACGGTTCTCACCATCGACACCAAAAGGAAGAAGCTCTACGAGGGCGATCGAGAGCTGATCGACATCTCCGGCGCGCTGACGCCCCAGAAGCAAGAGTTCATGCGAGCCGGCGGGTCCTACGCCGTGGTGTTCGGCAAGAAGCTACAGACCTTTGCCTGCAAGGTTCTCGGTATCGACATCCCCCCGGTGTTCGCTCCCTCCAAGGAAGTTTCCCGCGAGGGGCAGGGCCTCACCGCCGTCGAGAAAATCTTCAACAAGAATGCCGTGGGCACCACCCCGGGCAAGGTCTTGCACGCCGGGTCGGACGTACGCGTCGAAGTGAACATCGTCGGCTCCCAGGACACGACGGGGCTGATGACCTCGCAGGAGTTGGAGATGATGGCCGCTACGGTCATTTCCCCGGTCGTGGACGGCGCCTATCAATCCGGGTGCCACACGGCCTCCGTATGGGACAAGAAAGCCCAGGCGAACATCCCCCGGCTGATGAAGTTCATGAACGACTTCGGTCTGATTACCGCTCGTGATCCCAAGGGCGTGTACCATTCGATGACCGATGTGATTCACAAGGTGCTAAACGACATCACGGTGGATGATTGGGCCATCATCATCGGCGGGGATTCCCACACTCGAATGTCCAAGGGGGTTGCTTTCGGTGCGGACTCCGGCACCGTGGCTCTCGCGCTGGCCACCGGAGAAGCCACCATGCCGATTCCTGAATCGGTCAAGGTGACTTTCAAGGGCAAATTGAAGGATCACATGGATTTCCGGGATGTCGTGCACGCGACGCAGGCCCAGATGCTTGCGAAGTTTGGTGGCGACAACGTCTTCCAGGGCAGGGTCATCGAGGTACACATCGGCACGCTAGCTTCGGACCAGGCCTTCACCTTCACGGACTGGACCGCGGAAATGAAGGCAAAGGCCTCGATTTGCATCTCTCAGAACGAGACCCTGATCGAGTCCTTGGAAATCGCCAAGAGCCGCATCCAGATCATGATCAAAAAGGGCATGGATAACCAAGGGCGGGTGCTCCAGGGCCTCGTGGAGCGGGCGGACAAGCGGATTGCCGAGATCCGCTCGGGCCAGAAGCCCGCGCTCGCGCCGGACGAGAACGCCAAGTACTACGCCGAATTCGAGGTCGATCTGGACCAGATCGACGAGCCGATGATCGCCGACCCCGACGTGAACAACGAGGACGTCTCCAGGCGCTACACGCACGACACGATCCGGAGCCTCTCGTTCTACAAAGGGCAGAAGGCCGTCGACCTGGGGTTCGTCGGCTCCTGCATGGTGCACAAGGGCGATCTCAAGATCCTTTCCCACATGCTCCGCAACTTGATGAAGGACGGGGGAAGGGTCGAGTTCAAGGCGCCGCTCGTCGTGGCCCCGCCAACCTACAACATCGTCGACGAGCTCAAGGCCGAAGGGGACTGGGAGACGCTGCAGCAGTGCGCCGGGTTCGAGTTCGACGATGCGGCCCCCAAGAGCACGGCACGCAAGAAGTACGACAACATGATGTACCTCGAGCGCCCCGGCTGTAACCTATGCATGGGTAATCAAGAGAAGGCCGAGAAGGGAGATACCGTCATGGCAACCTCTACTCGCCTGTTCCAGGGGCGTGTCGTCGCGGACTCCGAGGAGAAGAAGGGCGAATCCCTGTTGGCTTCGACTCCGGTCGTCGTACTCTCCACCATCCTCGGCCGCACCCCGACGATTGACGAGTACAAGCAGGCCGTGGCTGGTATCAAACTCACCGAGTTTGCGCCGCCCCTCGAGGCTCTGATGGAACCCGCGGGCCGGAAGCCGATATCGCTTCGCGCCCATTCGTAGCCGGTAGAAGACGCGCGGCGGGTTCCCGCCGCCGCGGGCGCGAGGTCAGCCACTGCGCAGGGGGGGGGGG
>JBNKVS010000025.1:0-17759 GCA_050299315.1 Polyangiaceae bacterium | reverse complement strand
CGAGGCGTTTGGCTTGCTCCCCCCTCACCCATCCAATCCCTCCACCAAGGCCCCGATCGTCGCGCTGATGAAGCAGGCTCGCGCCTACGGCGTGGGCGTCGTCGTGGCGACCCAAAACCCCATGGACCTCGACTACCGCGTCCTGTCCAACGCGGGGCTGTGGTGCATCGGTCGGCTGCAAACCGACGCCGACCGCGCCCGCGTCATCGAAGGTTTGTCGCTCAGTGGCTCCGCCGCCGCCTCGCCGAAGGCCCTGAGCGCCATCGTCAAGCGGCTGAACAAGCGCTGGTTCCTGTTCGACAGCGCCCACGACCCCGGGCCGCGCTTGTTGCAGCCCCGCTGGGCCTATTCGTTTCTGCGTGGACCGATGACGCGGGCGGAGATCCGCCGAGCGGCGATGGCCGCTCGTGGGCAGAGTGGGAGGGCGGCGTAGGGCGAGGTCAGCGTCGGGAAAGCGCCAGGTGCGGAGCCGAGCCATGGGAGCTTGGTGGTCCTTGGGCCGGTCGCCTCGGCGAGCTGTTTCAGGAGGCCTACGAGGTGCCCCTCAGAGCGCGGGGCGGTTGCTCGTCGGCGGATGTTGCGCCGCCCTCGGCGGGACGACACTCTCTCGATGCGCACGGGAACGTCGATAGCTGCGGCTCGACGTAGAAAGAAATACAGCAATGAAATTTCCGAAGTCACTGGACATACTGAAGGCAGTCAATTTTGCGTTCAAGAACATGGCTCAGTGGGAGAAGGCCGCTGAGCACGTCGTCGTAGCCCGGGATCCCGCCGACCTCGTGGAGGTAGTGTTCAGGGCCAGAACGAATCGGTTCGAGGGAGCACCAAAGCTATTGCAAACATCTTGCGATGCCCATCGGGCGGCTGAAGCAACGCAGGCGGCGTGCAATCGCGCGATGGAATTGTCCGAGGAACACTGGGTGCGGACGCACAAGGCGTTGAGCAGCTGAGGACTCAAGCGAGACGACGTCGATGATTGTTCGAGGCCACCATGAAGAAGTTTCAAGTAAGTCTCATCGCCATGCCATTCGGCAGCATTGCAATGCCTGCACTCGGACCGCTCCAACTGAGAGCAGTGCTCGAGCGCCGCTTCAAGGGGCGTGTGGACTGTCGCGTGGTCATGGGAAACAACGCGTTTGCCAAGGCGCTTGGAATCGACGTCTACCAAGACATCTGCATGTCTTGGGTTCACCTCTACAGCGGCTTGGGTGACTGGCTTTTTAGCGAAGCAGCCTTCGAGAGCTCACCATCATCCCCGGACGAGTGGCGGTGCCGAGCTCGTGGCGTGCAGCGACAGCTCAGCGCTCCAAGAAGCGAAGCCCCAACTCGGTGTAGCCGCTGACGTCCGTCAACACGTCCTCGGGAACTTGCCGGCGTCGGTACAGCCACTCGGACTGAAGCGAAAGGAGAATGTTGCTCTGCCTCTTGATGGGGCGATACTTCAGGTACAGGTCGGCGCCATAGACCTCGCTGAGATTGTCCCTGCCCGTGGAGTTGGGCCCGAACGCGCCCGAGAGCCCGAACATCAGGGACCAATCGTCAGACAGGGGAAAGAACTGCTTCAGCGCACCTACGTGGAGCAGGTCGGCGGGCGACCCCACCCCGAGGTCCTCGGCTCCGAAGAAGCTGCGGGCCGTGGCGGCGCCGGCGGCCCCCGTGCTGGAGGCCACGAGCTCCACGTACCAAGGCAGCGGCATTACGCCTCTCCGCTTCGCTTCTCTTTTCGCCCCGCGACGGGGGGGACGGGACGGTAGTTCCTCACACGCTGGCCGGGGCCGGCGTGTAGTTGTGCATCTTCTGGCCGGCGGCGGCGCACATCGGGACGGTGAACTCCTCAAACGCCGCCCCGAGCCACTCATTCATCTTCTTCATGACCGCTGCGCCGGCCTTCTCCGGCGTGCCGGCGTCGAACGGCGGGTCCGGGTCGTACTCCAGCAATAGCTGGGTCACCCTCGCGATGTCCTCGCCGAGCAGCTTGGCCAGCAGAACGAGGCCGAAGTCGATCCCCGCCGTCACCCCGCCTCCAGACACCCGGTTGCGGTCGATCACGACTCGCGCGTCGACCGGTATCGCCCCGAAGTGGGGCAAGCCCGCTCGAAGGCCCCAGTGGGAAGTCGCCTTGTACCCCTGCATCAGCCCCGCCGCGCCGAGCACGACCGACCCGCCGCAAACGCTCGTAACCCACTTTGCCCGCGACCCCCGGTCGGCCAGGAACCGCAGCACCTCCGGGTCCTCCATGACCTCGGGTGACCCGCCGGGGACGAACAACACGTCCAAGTCCTTGGGACAGTCATCGAACGTACACGACGCCTGCATGAGAATGCCATTGTCCGTCTGGAGCAGGTCGGTGTTCTTCCAGACCACGTGAACGTTGCACGACAGGGCTAGGACCGTCTGCGGACCGAGCAGATCCAAAAGCGTCACGCCCGGCCAGAGGAGCATGGCAACTTCAGGCTTCCGCCCCTTGTGCATGGGCGGCACCAGCGAATCGCTGACCTGCACCTTCTTGCCGTCGAGTTCAATCGTCTTCATCCTTCTTCTTCCTCTCGGTAGTCAAACACGCGAGCCGCGCAGAGCCGAACACTCGACGCCACGAACAGGAAAGTTGGTTGACTGCGCCAGTTGCGTAAAGGACATTGCTCAGACAGATTCAGCCATGTGCAGGAACTGACAACCAAGGGAACCGCTGTGGTGGGGCGCAACAAGCTTCAAGTGCCGAGCAAGCCTCGACGTGTCGTGTTTCTTGCATTTCCGCAGACGGTATTGCTCGATTTGACCGGCCCCTGGGAGGTGCTTTCTGTGGCGAACACGCTGGTCGACGACGAGATGCCGCCGTATGAACTGGAGTTGGTGAGCGGTGACGACTCCGCGGCCGTTCTCACCGGCGAAGGCATTTCGATGATGAGTCACCGAACGTCAGCTAGCTGCCGCGGTGCCATCGACACCCTGATCGTGCCGGCCGCGGCGACAACTCAGCCGTCGGCCAAGTCGCTGTCAGTGCTGCGCAGGTTGGCCGCGAAGTCGCGTCGCATCGTCTCGATCTGCGGCGGGGCGTATCTTCTCGCAGCCGCCGGGCTGTTGGACGGCAAAAGGGCAACGACTCACTGGCGTGGAACGGCTGATCTGGCTGCGCGTTTCCCAAACGTCACTGTCGAATCCGATTCAATCTTTGTGAAGGATGGCAATGTCTATACGTCGGCTGGCGTTACCGCGGGCATCGACCTGGCGTTAGCGCTTGTCGAAGAAGATACGGGGCAAGCGCTGGCGCTAGCGTGTGCCCGGCACCTCGTCGTGTTCATGCGTCGCCCTGGTGGTCAATCTCAATTCAGTACCACGTTGGAATCACAGCACGCCGAACGAAGCTCCATCAACGATCTGATTGCTTGGGCAGTCGCCAACCCGTCCAGCGACCTGTCCGTCGAGGCGATGTCCGAACGCGTTCACATGAGCCTCCGCAATTTTTCTCGAGTGTTCCGCAGTGAAGTTGGCCAAACACCCGCGTCATTCGTGGAGAAGCTGCGGGTCGAAGCGGCGCGGCGTTGGCTTGAAGCGACAGATGAGCCACTCGAAGCGATCGCCAGCAGCTGCGGGTTCGGCAGCGCGGATTCGATGAGGCGTTCCTTCCGTCGCGTCGTGAAAGTCGCTCCCAGTGACTACCGCCAGCGATTTGCCGGCGTCCGGGGGCGCGTCGCCGCCACGCCAGCTCCGACCGTGCTCCGCCCCCGGCGAAGCACCGCGCGCAAGGCGTGATACGTCGACATCGGGGGCGGGGGGCGAGGTCGAAGGTGTTCGCCCCGCGGCAGGACACCGCCCAGCGGTTCACCGACTTCTCGTACGTCACCGACTGTACGCGACCCTCAGCCCGGAGGAGGATTGCGATGACCCAGGACGTGGTTGGTTTGAGCCAACGTGACAAACAAAGGGTCGTAGCTGAGATTCTTGCGATGGTGCGCTGGAGGCCGAACCCGAGCCTCCCCGAATCTTCGAGTTGGCTCGGCAGCTCCGATAGCGGGTGGGCTTCGTTGCGAGCGAGTGGGATGTCCTGTGTGCCCGCAGTGCTGCCGCTCGTCCGCGAGCAATTCGGACTCGAAATCCGGGGTCGATGCGGGAGCGGGTTCGTAGGGCTTGGCAGGGCGTGGGTCGGCGGCAGACGCGTCCCGGGCTCCTGGCACCCCCTTCCCCGCCGGCGACCGACGAGCGCGTGCTGCGCGTCGCCGGGCTGGGTCCCCGACCCGTGCGCGCCCCGCGCTGATCGATTTCAGCTGCGGCGGCGGGTTCTCCGCCGAGCCCTCTCACTCGACCCGCCCCCCGAGATCTGCCGGGTGGCCGCGGGCCCCGTCGGCGAGGCACCTTGCCACCAACGCAGCACGCGCAGGGCACGCAAGGTGTTCCAGCGGCTGGGTGCTCCGACCTTTTCGAGTTCGAAGTGGGCGTCGCCGGAGTGTCGATTCTGCAGCGTCCAGGTTCCGTCCTGGCGTCGCTTGTCGAGCAGCAGTTCGAGGGCCTCGCTGGCGCGCTTGTCCGGTTTGACGCCCGCGTCTTGCAGATGGTCGAGGGCCCGCAACACATCGTAGTACCAGCGCGGGGGAAACGAGAAGAGCTTGAAGGACGGGCGAATGACCTGGCCGGTGCCGAGCGAGCGAAACAGGCGGCGCGCCAGCAGGTACTCGTGTCCCCGCTTCATGGCGGCCTCGATTGCGCGCTGCGGCGTGCGTTGGCGTCTCAGCTGCAGCGCCTCCAACGTGGAAAGGGTGGAGTGCACCGAGCCCACTCGCGAGTCACCGTCGCAGTTCCAGCCACCGTCGGCCTTCTGCTGGCCAAGCAGAAACCGCAGCAGCCCTCGTTTGCGCCCCGGGGCATCGAACGCGAACCACTCGAGAAGGCCCAGCACCATGGCGCACACGCAGACGTCGGTTCTGCGCGACGCCCAGGGGGCGATGCTGCCGTCGTCGAGCCACTGCGAGCCGTCGACCAGTGCCCCACAACCCTCTAGCGCCCGCTCGTGTCCCGGCGGCAGTCCCAGGCGTCGCAACAGCAACAGCGTGTACGTGGTCGACGTCCATTTTGGCGTGTACAATCCACGATACCCTTTCGGACCGCGCTCCCGCGTCCAGCGACCGTCGCTGCACTGTAGGGCGAGCAGACGTTTGCCCCAACCCGTCGTGGCGATGCGCGCCCGTTCTCGTTCGCACTCTGGTGCGCCTGCATTCAGCAGGTCGCGCATCACCTGCCAGCGAATCGCCGCGTCGCCCTGCATCAGCCAATCGATGACTTCGCCGCGTACCACTTCCTGGTTCGTAACCGTGGCGGGGACGGAAGTCACGTGGCAAACGCGCGCCGCGTGGTCGGGCTCGACTCGCTGCCCCCGGGCGATCAGGATACCATCGTCACCTTGAACCCGACCGCTCCCGAAGTCTCGGGGCAAGACGATACCGAGTACCATTTCGATGGTTGCGACTTTGACGGAGGCGTACGCTACGTGGCTCGCCGGTGGCTGGAAGTCGACCAACTGTGGCAAAGCGCTGCGGCTGGCCCACCGGCGACGTTTCCGCTCGCACCCAGCCACCGGGACCCCTCACCCAATCCGACGACGACCGCTTCACGATCCCCAGCCCCGAGTGCGACCATAACTGCCGACACGTCCGGAAACGATGGGGCGTCACCACGATCGGAATTCGCTCCGAACGGGCGAACGCGCGCGCGCTTTCCGAATCTTCGGACGAGGCCCGTCCCACTTTCGGGAGCGTGGCGCGGAAGGGGGGAGGCTTTGCCGGGCTTTGTCGGGGAAATTTCATTGGCACGCGTTTCGCTCATGCGCGCAGCATGGATGTTCCGCGCAGACCACGGCGGCGCCCGGCTCGCTGGGCCGCGCTCGCGCTTGGCTCGCTCCTGCTCGCCCTCGTCGCGCTCGGGGTCGGAGATCTTCGCCCGGCGGTGCCCTCGGTTTCGCGGGCAAGCCTGATGGTTGCGACCGTGAAACGGGGCGCCTTCGAGCGCGCGGTTCGCGCCGCGGGCCGACTGGTGCCGCGGGAAACGCGCTGGGTGACCGCCATCACACCGGGTCGGGTCGAGGAGATCGCGCAGGAGCCCGGCGCCGCGGTCCACCGCGACAGCGTGATTCTGAAGCTGCAAAACCCGGACGTGATGTTGGCTCGGTTGGAAGCGGATCGCGACGTGACGACCGCACAGGCGGCCGCCTACGAGCTCGAGACTCGCCTGGGTGCCCAAGGGCTCGACGAAGAGGCAACAGTCCAGTCGCTTCGAGCACAGCTCGCAATCGCTCGGAGAAGAGCGGATGCCTATGGCGCCGGCACCGGTTTGGTACCGAGGCTGGACCACGAGGAGATGGAGGGGCGTGTGCAATCGCTCTCGAGCGGTCTCGACCTCGCACGCCGACGACGAGAGCTCGTCCGCGACAAGGGCCTTCGCGCGATTGCCGCGTGGCGGGAGCAACTCTCCCGGCGCAGGGCCGTTGCCGAGTTTCACCAACGGCAGGTGGAGGCCCTGAGCGTGCGGGCCGGCGCCGAAGGGATCCTGGTGGACATTGCGGTGGAGCCGGGGCAGTGGGCCGCGCCCGGAGCGGTGCTGGCCAGTGTGGTGCAGCCCGATCGGCTGAAGGCCGAGCTTGACGTTCCGGAGTTGCTCGCCAAAGATGTCCAGCTGGGTATGGCGGCCGAGATCGATACGCACAACGGCACCATCGATGGCCGGGTGTCGCGCGTCGCTGCGGCGGCCCGCGATGGCATCGTGCGGGTCGAGGTTGCGCTCGAGGGGGCGCTGCCGGCTGGAGCCCGCCCTCAGCTCAGCGTCGACGGCGTCGTCCTCATCGAGACCCTCCCCGACGCGCTCTACGTCGATCGGCCCGCGTCGGTCTACGAGGGTGGCGCGGCGCGGCTCTATCGCATATCCGCGGATCAAAGCCACGCGGAGCGCGTCGTCGTCGACCTGGGCCGGGCCTCTGCTCTGAGCATGGAGGTCAAGCGGGGCCTTGCCGCCGGGGACCGCATCATCGTTTCGGACACGAGCGATTTTCCGGGCGATCGCGTCGCGCTGCGCTGACCGTTCGCCGCCGTCCGATTGCCGACCGCCGACAGCGCCTCCCGCCGCTACCCAGCGAGCCATGATGACCCGCTCCCCACCACCCGACGTGCCCCCCAATGCCAACTTCCAAAAAAGCCCCCCCCCGCCGAGCGAGCCGATGATGACCCACCCCTCACCGCCCGATAGTCGGGCATCCGACTCCTTCCTCGAGCTGACGAATCTCGCGAAGGTCTATTCGACCGAGACCGTCGAGACACTCGCTCTGCGCGAAGTTCACCTGGAGGTGAAGCGCGGCGAGTGGCTCGCCATCGTGGGCCCCTCGGGCTCCGGAAAGAGCACGCTGCTTTCGATCCTGGGGCTGCTCGATACACCGACAGAGGGGTGCTATCGACTCGGCGGGGTTTCGACGGAGACGCTGAGCGGGCGGCAGCGCGCGCGCCTACGCAATCGATCGATCGGATTCATCTTCCAGACCTTCAATCTGATCGGAGACCTCAGCGTCGAGGAAAATGTCGGCCTCCCGCTGGGGTACCGCGGCCTTTCGGCGCGACGGCGCAGCGAGCGCGTGCGGGAGGCGCTGGCGGCCGTCGACATGAGCCATCGCCTCGGCCACTACCCGGCGCAGCTCTCGGGCGGGCAGCAACAGCGCGTAGCGGTGGCGCGCGCCATCGTCGGCGAGCCCGAGCTCCTGCTCGCCGATGAGCCCACCGGCAACCTCGACTCGGCCAACGGCGCGGCGGTGATGGAGCTGCTCGCGGGGCTCCACGCGTCGGGTTCTACCTTGTGCATGGTGACGCACGACGCCTCCTTCGCCCGGCGCGCCACCCGCATCGCCAGCGTGTTCGACGGCCGGGTGGTGGAAGATCGGAGCGTCGGGTGAGCGCCGGCACCGACGCCCCCGACGCTACTTCCGGTTCGGGCGCCCTCTCGAAGAGCTCACCCGGGTCTGAACGCCTGCAGCTGCGGTCGGCATCGGGTCGGGCGTTCTCCGAACATTCGGACCCGGTGCGTCCCAATTTCGAGAACGGCGGTGCGGAAGGCCGGAAAAGTCGCGCAGTTTGCCCAGAACTGCGACTGGCACGAGTTTCGCTTACCTGGTGGCATGCCCGTTTCGTGCACGCCGACGCACAGCGAAACACGACTTGGGCCTTGCGGTGCAACGGAGAGGCGAAAGCAGATGATGCGAAGCATCCACAGGGTCGCCGTCGTTGCGGCACTGAAATCGCCTATCCGAGCATGGCGGACGACCGGCTCGAGGACGACGTCCTGAACGAGATGAACATCGAGGTCACACGCGGAAACGAAGCGAGCTGACCAGCAGTCCTCCCCCCCCAACCAAACTGCGAAACGAGTGCATCCCGTGACCGAGTGCCCCCTCGTCGAAAATCCTGCCGGGCGCGCCACCCGCATCTGGCTTGCCATCGTCGAAGATGCCGCGTTCGCTTGTCGCAGCCTGGCGCGCGCACCGACCTACACGGCGACCATGATCCTGACCCTGGCCCTCGCCATCGGCGGAATCACCGCGGTGTTCAGCGCGTTGTACGCGGTCGTGCTGCGCCCGCTTCCATTTCCCGACGCTCGAGAGCTCGTAGCGCTACACACCTACTACGAGCCTCAGGGTCGCTCACGTGGGCTTGCCTCTCCGAGCGAGTTTCTCGATTTTCGGCGCCACAATCGGAGCTTCTCCGAGGTGGCGATGCTCAGCTACGGCGATACCAACGTTGCTGTCCGGGATGGAGAAGAGCAGGCTCAGGCGCTGCACGTTCGTGGCTTCGAGGTGAGTGCGAACTTCTTCCGCTTGCTCGGTGTGACCCCGGTGCTGGGGCGGGACTTCGCCCCGGGGGAAGATCAGCCGGGCGCGCCGGCGGTGGTGCTGCTGAGCGAAAGCTTTCACCGGCGAGCCTTCGATGGGGCGCCCGACGCCGTTGGCAAGTCGATCGATATCAACGGCGCGCCGCACACGATCATCGGCGTGCTCCCCGAGGCCTGTGAACACCTTCCCCTCGGCAACCTGGACGACACCAGTACGACCCCTCGCGACGTTTGGAGGCCTCTCGACTTTCCGAGTTGGCGCCTCGGCCCGACCTGGGGCCAGCGCAACGTGCGCATCGTTCAGGTCTTCGGGCGACTGCGGCCCGACGTGACGCTTGCCGCGGCGAGCGCCGACGTGGATCGCATCGTCGAGTCCTTCTACCGGGACTTCCCCGAGGCCTATCCGCGCGACACCGGTTTCGGCGCGTACCTCGAGCCGCTCCACGACTACACCGCGCGCTTGATGGGGCGTGTTCTGTGGCTCTTGCTCGGGGCGGTCGCGCTCCTGCTGCTCGCGGCCTGCGCCAACGCCGTCAGCCTCAGCCTCGCGCGCCTCGCTTCGCGACGCAGGGAGATCGCGGTGCGCGTCGCGCTCGGGGCAACTACGGGGCGCATCGCGCTCCAGTTCTTGATCGAGAGCGCAATCGTATCCCTGGCCGCCGGCTCGCTCGGTTTGCTCATCGGGCGCGCGGGGATGGACGGACTGCTCGCGGTGGGGGCGTCGAGCCTGCGGGACGCCGACGTATCGTTCCAATTGCCCGTTTTCGTCTTCGCTCTCGCCGTCAGCGGGCTCACCGGTGTCGTGGCAGGCGTGGCCCCGGCCTGGCACGCGGCGCGCCTTTCGCCGACGAGGGGCCTGCGCGAAGGCGGGCGTGCCACGAGCGCCGGCGCCCACCGCTTGCGTAGCGGCCTCGTGGTCGCGCAAGTCAGCGCAGCGCTGGTTCTCCTGGCTTGCTCGGGCGCGTTCTTGCGCGGCATCGCGCAGTTGACGGCGGCACCTCTTGGCTTCGAGCCCACGGGCGTCTACGTCGGACACGTCGCACTCACCAGCGTGCACTACCAGGATGACGCAGACCGCCGGCGTCTTGCCAACCGTCTTCTGGAGCGCCTCGGAGCCACTCCCGGAGTCGAATCCGTGGCGGTTGCCAGCTTCGGGCTTTTCGCGGGGTCCTTTACGCGCACGGTTCAGATCGAAGGGCAGCCGAAGGCTCCGTGGACGAATCGGGCGCAGGTCCGAGCCGTCAGCAGCGGCTACTTCACAACTCTCGGCTTCCAGCTCGTCGCGGGGCGTTTTCTGGGAATCGAGGATACGACCACCGCGCCGAAGGTCGGCGTCATCAGTGAGCTGACCGCCAAGAAGTACTTTGGCGGACGCAACGCGCTGGGTACGCGGCTCGTGTTTTTCACCAAGGACGGACCCGTTTCTTTGACGGTCGTGGGCGTCGTTGCAGACGCACGCGAGGTGGGGCTCGACAAGCCCGTTGAACCCTTCATCTTCGTCCCCTTCAGTCAGTGGCCGAGTACCGGGTTCGGGATCGCGGTTCGCGCACCCAAGCTGGGCCCCGC
Organism: Polyangiaceae bacterium; assembly: GCA_050299315.1. Taxonomy (GTDB): domain Bacteria; phylum Myxococcota_A; class Polyangia; order Polyangiales; family Polyangiaceae; genus SZUA-265. The sequence continues at coordinate 7,340 of JBNKVS010000025.1, read as the reverse complement.
GGCGCTGACGGAAATGCGTTCGGCGGTCGCTGAGATCGCCCCGGCAGAGCCATTTCACTCCGCAGCCCCGCTGCAAGATCTCGTCGACGCATCGCTCGGCCCGCGGCGCTTCACGCTTCTGCTCCTTTCGGTGTTCGCGGCGCTGTCGCTGTCGCTGTCGATGCTCGGGGTCTACGGGCTGCTGTCCTACTCCGTGGCGCGGCGAACGCCCGAGCTCGCGGTCCGCATGGCGATGGGCGCGGACGGGGTCTCCATCGGGCTGCTCATATCGCGGCAGGCCGCCCTTCTGGTCGGGTGCGGGCTCCTCTTCGGTAGCATCCTCTCCGCCTTCGCCGGTCGCTACCTGGCCTCGCAGATCTATGGGCTGCCAGGCTGGGACCCCAAGGCCGCGGCCACCATCGCCGGCCTCCTCGCCCTGGTGGCCGCCGTGGCGAGTTGGCTTCCCGCGCGGCGCGCCTCCAGGGTACCCTTGGCGAGCGCCCTGCGCACGGAGTGAGCCCTTTTGACCATGCGTGTTCTCGTCGGCGACGACCAACCGGATATCTTGCGCAGCCTGCGTCTGCTCTTTCGCACCGAAGGGATCGAGGGCGTTTATGCCTCCTCGCCCCAGGAGGTGCTCGCCGCCGTGCGGAGAGAGAGCGTGCACATCGCCCTGCTCGACCTCAACTACACGCGGGACACCACGTCGGGGGGCGAGGGTCTCGACCTGCTCGGGCGAGTTCGGCAGCTGGAGCCGGATCTTCCCGTCGTCGTGATGACGGCGTGGGCGAGCATTCCCACGGCCGTCGAGGCGATGCGGCGGGGCGCGCGCGACTACGTGGAAAAGCCGTGGGACAACGAAGACCTGCTGGCGCGGCTCGACAAGCACGCCGCGAGCCGCTCCGCGGACGGCGACGAGGGGCAATCGCCGGCAGGGCCGCGCGATCTTCCTCCGCTGTTCGACGGCTCGCCCGCCATGCAGAAGCTCTCGACCATCCTCGACCGGGTCGCCCCGTCCGATGCCAGTCTGCTCATCACGGGGGAGCACGGCTCGGGCAAGGACGTGGTCGCCCGCTGGGTGCACGCGCGCTCGCGACGCGCGGCCAGGTCGTTCGTACCCGTCAACGTCGGCGCTCTGGCCGCCGGCGTATTCGAGAGCGAGCTCTTCGGCCACGTCCGTGGCGCCTTCACGGGCGCGGTGAGCGATAGGGTGGGGTGCTTCGAGCTCGCCGCGGGGGGCAGCCTGTTTCTCGACGAAATCGGTACGCTCACGCTCGAGCACCAGGCCACCCTGCTGCGGGTGATTCAGAGCGGGGAATACTGCCCGGTCGGGTCGAGCAAGATCCGGCGGGCGGATGTCCGGATCCTCAGCGCCACCAACGCCGCGCTCGGCGAGGAGGTGGCAGCCAAGCGCTTCCGGGAGGATCTGTTGTATCGGTTGAATGCGGTGGAGCTGGTGGTCCCACCGCTTCGGGAGCGCGGTGAGGATCTGCTTCCCCTCGCGAGCTACCTGCTCGAGCAGACGAAGCGTCGCTACGGGCGTGCCGATCTGAGCTTGTCCCCGGCGTCTCGAACCCTCCTGGCGGCTTACCCTTGGCCGGGAAACATCCGGGAGCTCGCACACGCCATCGAACGCGGCGCGCTCATGACGGTGAGCGGACAGATCGAGCCGGACGATCTCTCGCTGGCCAGCGCCGCGGCCGGCGCGCGCTCGCTCGATTCGATGACGCTCCAGGAGGCGGAGCGCTATCTCGTCGAACGGGCTCTGCTCAGGGCCGGAGGCAATGCCGTGGAGGCAGCCCGCTCGCTCGGCTTGAGCCGGAGCGCGTTCTACCGAAGGCTTTCAGGCATTCGGGGAGGCAGCTCGTGACGCTGCCCGCGCAAGAGCCGCTCCGGACGCCGCGTCGAGCGGACGCGTGACGCGCCTGCGGCTGTGGCTCATCGCCCCGTCCCTTGGTCTCGGTCTCGCCGCACTGACGCTCGGCCGGTATCCGTTCGCGCTCCGTGCGGCGCTGGCGCTCGTCGCTCTGCTCGCTTGCGGCGCCGCATTGCGGGCTCTCGACGAGCACTTCACACGGCCGCTGCGCTCGGTCGCCAACGTCCTGGAAGGGCTCCGGCGTGGGGACCGGGGGCTGCGGGCGGCCGCGGGCCAGGGCGGCGCACTGGGTGAGGTCGTCGCGGAGCTCAACCAACTGGCGGAGGCGATTCACACCCGCCACCTGGCGGACCGAGAGTCCTCGGCCCTGCTCGCGGCAATCCTTCGGGAGCTGGACGTCGCCGTCCTCGCGTTCGACCGCGAGCGACGCCTCGAGCTCCTCAACCCGGCCGCCGAAGCCTTGATCGGAAGATCGAAACCGCAGGCCATCGGCAAGACGGCCGCCGAACTCGGCATCGAGGCTTGGCTGCAGCCGGAAGAGGAGCTCGGGACGCAGGCGGCCGATGCGTTGCGTGGCCCCTTTGCCTTGCGCGCCATCCCGTTTCGCCGCAACGGCGAGCCGCACGAGCTCGTCGTGGTAACCCATCTCGGCGGGGCGCTTCGCAGCGAAGAGCGACAGGCGTGGCAACGGCTGCTGCGGGTCCTTTCCCATGAAATCAACAACTCGCTCTCCCCGATCGTCACCATCACCGGCGCACACGCCAAGCTCCTGCGACAGCGGCGGTTCGACGCCTCGACCGAGTCGGACCTGGTAGAGGGCCTCGACATCATCGGGCGCCGCGCCGCGGGGCTGCGCCGATTCTTGGGCGCGTTCGCACAGCTCACTCATTTGCCCCCGCCGAGTTGGGCGCAGGTGTCTGCAGCGACCCTGTTGCGCCACGTCGCAGCCCTGGAAACTCGGCTCGCCGTCTCCGTGGAAGGCCCGGGCGACCCGACCCTGGTAGCCGATCGCGATCAGCTGGAGCAGTTGTTCTCCAACATCATCCGGAACGCGGCCGACGCCGCGCTCGCCGGCGGCGGCGGACACGTGACCGTCCGCTGGGAGGTCAGAGCAACCAACCTCGCCGTCGAGATCCAAGACGACGGCCCGGGCTTGCCGGGCGTCGCCAACCTGTTCGTCCCGTTCTTCACCACCAAGCCGAACGGCTCCGGGATCGGCCTCGTCCTTTCGCGCGCCATTGCGGAGAGCCACGGTGGCAGCATCGATCTACTGGGACGGTCGCCGGACCCGGGCTGTGTTGCCCGCGTGCTCCTGCCGCTCGACGGGGAAGCGAGCACCAAGCGCGCGACCACACGCACCTCCTTGCCCCGCGCCACTCGGCAGTCCCAGAGTGGCAATCAGGTTGATTGCCGCGATGAATCGAGAGGATAGAGCACCGATGAGATGTCTGATGAAAGCGTCCGTGCGCTCTGCAGTGGCTTGCCGCTTGGGGACCCCTTTGAAGCGGTTGCCGCTCGGGCGAGCCTCACCACTGACTACAATCTTGTAGCAAAAGGTAAAAATCTGTCCCTCCGCTTCTCTACCCTCCCCTCTCCCCATCCCCTCCGAACACGCCCTCCCTCTTTGCTTTTCGTTCGCTCGCAACCCCTGCCGGATTGACGTCTGACGCAGGCCGCTGCGGGGCAACTGTGGGACGGCTCGGTGGTGCCCACGATGTCATGCCTTCTCGTGCCAGCTCCCGCCGCCCGCGGCTGGTCTGCCTACTGCTCGCCAGCGTGGCCTGCGAGCCCGCCGCCGGCCCGCCCATCCGCTACCCGGGTGGCAATCTCGAAGGGATGCAGCTACCCGAGGACGAGCGAGTGAGCGGGGAACCCTCCTCGAGCTTTCGCTGCGCGACGGCCTCGTATGCATAGCTGGTCGAACACGCCCGGCGATACTCGCACGCCCGGCACTTCGAGTCAAAGAGCGCCTCATCGCGGCGAATGCTGGCGGAGTACGCTTCCGACTCGAAAAGCGCGTGCTCACCCGGACGCTGCCTGTGCACGAGCGGCGCGGTCCGCCGCACGGCGAGGCCCCCTCGAGAAGTCGTCGGCCGGCGGTTGAACCGTGTCGAACGTCACGGCGCGCGGCGACGGGCTGAGAGTGGTGACCGATTACTCGAGCGCGATCGGGCGGAAGGCCGCCGAGCGCGTGCGTGCCCTGCTCCACCCCGAAGTGGCTCAACACGAGTACCCCACAACCAGTTGGTGCAGGCGGGGGCGTCGCGAGGGCTAGCCGAGATCCTGCGGGGCCCCGCGCTGGGGTCCCAGGTCCTCACGGAGGAACGCTACGCAGTGGAGGGCACCCTGGTCGACGGCGATCGTGTGCACTGGCGCCGGACGCTTGCCATCGGGGTGCTGGGCAAGTCGCCGGGGGAGGTGTTGGAGGCGCGCTTCGGAGTGTCACGACTGCTCTTCCATTTGCGGCCGCGCCCTCAGTGCTCGCGCGGTGCGGCCATCAGGGACGTCAGCTCCCCGGAGCCGAGCAGGCGCTCCAGGTCTCGGAAACCGCCGATCAACACCCCCTTGACGAAGATCATCGGAAACGTGGGCCAGCCCGTCCACAGCTTGAGCGGCAGGCGCTTGCTCCATTCGGCGAGGTAGCTTCCGTACTCCAGGTAGTGGTGGGCGATCCCCCGTTCGCTCAACAGCTTGCGGGCGCGGCGCGGGAAGGGGTTCTGTCGCATCCCCACCACCACCACGTCGTGGTGGGCGATGGCGGCTTGTACCTCGGCCAACACGTCTGCGCCCAGCGCGGCGACGCGATCGCGGATTGACGCGTGAATACGAGCTTCTTCCAAGACGGCGCGCGGCATGCGCCTCTCTTAGGCCCCTTTCGCACGAAACGCAAGGCACGCCACGTCGCTTCCCCGGCGGCACCGACCCAGCCAGGTGGCGTCGCCACCGCAGCGTCGTAGCCCACTTCCTGTTCGACGGTCTCGCCGATGACTCGACTCCGTTTGCGCGCGTGGTACGCCGGAGGATGAGCCAGCTCGAGCGCGCGTACAGCGAAGAATCCCTGATCGTGCACCCGCGGCCCGACGACGAGCTGCTCGCCAAGATCAAGACATTCTGCCGAGAAGATCCGCGCGACCGAGGCCCGACCCAAGAGCTGCTGCCGTATTGCAGCACGCTCATCAAGGCCCGGCCGGAGCTGTTCGGCGAGCTTTTCTGCGATTCGGGTGGGGCACTTGATTCTGCTTCTGAGCGCGCAGCTCGCGCTGGAGCAGAAGCTGGCGGCCCACGAGGGCTACGAGGCGCCCATGCACCTGTCGCCGTCGGAGATCCAGGCTCACCTGAGCCAGTATGGGGACATCGAATCGTTGCCGCGCAAGCTGGAAAAGCTTCGCACGCGGGCGGACGTGAGCCGGCTGGCGTGGGATCCTCGGATCGCCCCTCTGCTTTGTGAGGGTTTCCCCACGGTGGCCGGCCGAGGCTCGTCCGCGGTCAGCTCCCGGGCGCCCTCCGGGACCCCTCGGGCAACAGCAGCGAAGAGACTCTGCCGCGCCCCCCGAGCAGGAGATCCCCAGCCGCCTCGAGTCGCCACGTGCAAGGCCGCCGACGCGCTGCTGTCCCCGCTCCGGCCGCCCCGCCGTCGCCGTACCGAACACCTGCACGTGACGGCCGATACGTCCGGAGCTCGCTCTGCCGGGGCTTTCCCCACTTCGGATCCATCGCCCCGCGCTTGGTTCGAGGTCTGAGCCGACCGCGGGCTCGGTCTCGCCGATGCCATTCGTCCGGGCCTCTCCGAGCTGCCGCCGGCGCCTTCCACTCGAGCGCTGGCCCCGTCGAGATCGGGCTCACAGGACGGAGAAACGACTCCGTCGCGCACGGGTGTCGCCCCCGCGACGACAGCCCTGCCCCTGGCGGAAGCGCCAATCGAGCAATCTACTGCGCGCTCCACTGCCCCCCCCTGAGCGCTGACCGCGCCCCTTGCGCCATCGAATCGAAAGGCTGGCACGCATCATGCTTCGCCATGCGCAGGACGGCGACGAAGGCTGGCCCCACGAGCAAGCAATCAGGCTCGAACCCCGCGGGCGACCGCCGTAGGGCCGTCTCGTCGATCGACGCAGGGGGCCACGTTGAAAAGGAAAGTGAGCAAGACGATGAACACACCCCGGAACCGGTTGCCAGCTCGAATCGCGACGGAGTCGGCGCCCACGGCCGTCGTGCTGCTTCTGGCCGCCGCATGCGGCGCCACGGCACCGAGCGACGATGGCGACGACTTCGGCGAGCCGCCTCGACTCGAGCAGCAAGTCCTCGGAACCAGCACTCAGGCCCTTCAGAATGCCCCGGTGATGACCAACGGGGTTGCCCTCGCCGGCGTGGTGCTGGTCGAGCAATACGACTTCACCTTGCAGCGCTGGCGTTCTTGCACGGGGCAGATCACCTCCAAGAACACCCTTCTGACGGGTGGGCATTGCTTTGCGCGTGACCAGACGCTCCCCACGGTGCAGTCGGGCAACTGGTACGTGCGCATCACGAGGTATCTGGGAAATGACGAGTGGGAGCGCCTCCACAGCAGCTCGTACATCGATGCAAGCGTCAAATTTCACTCGGACTTCTTCCGCGAAGCCACATCCCCCTATTTCGACTTCACCCACGACATGGCCATCGTGACCGCTCCGAGCGATTGGCAAAACGTCGCTTCCCACGATGCAGCGGCCATCATCAAGCAGTCTTGGGCTCCTCTCGACGCCTGGATGACGGGCTACGGGCTCACCAGCATGGACGCAACTGCCGACCGCAAAATGCGAGCGGCCGAGATACGGTTCAGCTACGACGCCTCTCGCGAGGAGTACACGGCACCCTTCGGTCAGAACACCGCGAAGCTGTGTCCGGGGGATTCCGGCGGCCCCTTGAAAACCCAGTTCTTCAGCTCCAGCGTCGTCCACGGCACGGCGATCTCCTCTCCCGGGGGCTCGGGGAGCAACTGTGGAACGACGGGATACTGGGCGCCGACGTTCAAGAACTGGGAGTTCATCCGGGATGCCATCGGCACGTGCAACGATGGCAGTACTTGGTTGACCTGCTGGTAGCCGGCAGACCTGCGCGTCTTCCTCGCGGCCTCGTCGCTGGCGCGAGCAGGGATGCGACCGAAACGCCGGCCCGACGCAGACGGCCGGCGTTCGTTCCATTCGAGCCCGGCGACCTGGGCAGAATGGGTGAGGTTCGAGGAGCCCACGTACGCCGTGGAGTAGCCCGAAGCACGGAAGAAGGGCCAGGCTTTGGCGTGCAGCCGTGTGCTCGACAGATCGAGCGAGACCCGCACGTCCCCGCCGAGGTGCGGGGCCTTTGCGGAACTCGCCGCCTGCGCGCTTTGATCGTCATCGACGAGGCGTTTGGCTTGCTCCCCCCTCACCCATCCAATCCCTCCACCAAGGCCCCGATCGTCGCGCTGATGAAGCAGGCTCGCGCCTACGGCGTGGGCGTCGTCGTGGCGACC
>JBNKVS010000024.1:0-6182 GCA_050299315.1 Polyangiaceae bacterium | reverse complement strand
CGATCGAGGCATCCAGGGCTCCAACACGGACTTTCTGATTTGCGCTGTGGCGATGCGCAGGCGGCTGTCCATCTACACGACCGACAAGGACTTCGTCCACTTCGCGAAGGTGTTCAAGCTCAGCCTACACGAGCCACGATCTTGGCGGTCGGGTCGAGCACCCCGCCCCGCGGGCGGCACCCGACGGGCCCGCCCGTAGCCACGAGGCTACTCCGCGGCGGGTATTGGGGAGGGGGACGAACCCCGGACAGAGGTGTGAAGCGCGTAGATGATACGAACGGCTCCTCGGAGCGCGAGAGGGGGACCCCGGCCGCAGAGTGGGGCCGTTTGGGGAGGCGGCGGGCTCGAGGCCGGGCTGAAATCGGGCTGAGGGAAGCGTGGGCCGGAGCCGAAAGGCAGAGTTGGCCGATGGTGGGCGCACGCTCGCCGGGCCTCTCGACGACGGGAACAAGGCCCGAGCGCGGGAGGCAGAGCGGAGGGGTCAAGCGGAGGGGTCGAACAGCTCGCCCTGCCACGGACCGCCGCCGCGCATCCCGGAGCGGGCAGAGGTGCGAAAGCTCACGCCGCCCGGGGGAGTGTATCTCATCGCTCACTCGGCGGCGGGGCATCGATCCAGGCCGCGCGCGTAGACGTACTCGCGTCCAGCCGTGATGCGGTGCTGACGCGGCCCGGGGCAGACTTCGTAGCCGGCGCCTTCGAAGCGCGCGTGCAGCCACTGTGCCGAGCCCCAGGCGGCGACGATCAGGGCGAGGAAGAAGCCGACGTTCAACTGCTCGAAGCGCTTCAGGGAAATTCTGCCGCGCTTGTGCAGTGAGCCGCACAGATGCATCCAGGGCAGGGCGAGCAGGAGCGCCGCATTGTGATCGCCGCTGTCGAACACGATCGAATCCCGCCCCGCGGCAATGTCCGCGAGAATGCCGACGGCCTGAGACACGAGCCATACGCCGATACCAACCGCCAGCACCTCCAGGCTCACGTACAGGATGCAGGCGTGCCGGGGGGTCCACCATGCGCCAGTTGCGGCGTCGTCGGTCTGCTCAGTAGCCAACAGCCCTCCCTCTCAGCACCTGCTGAGCGAAATGCCGTTCCCATTGCCGTACTTCGCGGGCGAGAGCGCCTGGGACGCTCCTGATTTTCTCCCACGTTTCCGAGAGCTCGATTCCCGCGGATTCGTACAGACCGACCAACACTTTCGTCGCTCCATACCGCTCGTCGACTCTGTCCAACAGGGTCCCAACGATGATTCCCATGCCGATCGCCACGAACAGCGGAGCGGTGGCGGACCCGGCGACGATGGCGAAGGTGCCCACCGCCAGCCCGGCGAGCGCCGAGCAGATCGACGAGATTCCGATTTTCAGCAGGTCCGCCGAGAGCGTACCCAACAGCTCATACAGCGTCATCGAGTCGCGAAGAATGTACTCCAAGACGCTGACGCCGGTGAACAAGACGGCGGTCAGCACCGCGCCTCCCTTCACGGACCGGGCGAGCCCCTTGGGCCCGATGGCGAGCCGGACCACCTTGGGGTGGGTGGCGAGGTAGCGCGTGCCGCGCAATATCGTGCGCTTGCCGGGGTAGCCTTTGAGGATGACGTAGGTCTTGCCGCCGACCTTCTTGATGACCACCTTGCCGACCAAGCCCATCTCCCGGACGAGCTTGGCCAGCGTGATGGCGTCCAGCGTGGGCGCGACGTAGTTGGCCGCCGTTCGCGCGGGCCCCCGCAGGTGCTGCCATTCGCGCAACAAGTCTTCGGCTGGTAGGACCTGTAGCACGGTTTCGTTGCGGCGCATGGTCTGGATGAGGGTGTTTTTGGGATCCATGGGGGGGCTCCGGTGGGGTTGGAGAGGTATCGGCCAACGGGGCACCTCGGTTGCGGGCGAATCCGCGGCACTCGAACGCTTCGAAGGCTCGATGCCGACGAAGGAGAGAGTGCGCCCGGCGCTCGTGTGTGCGGCTTCGTCTACGGACGCGACGACGTGAGCGCGCGCACTTCGCTCGACGAGCGGAGGGAACGATCGGCGGTGTGGGACCACTTTTTTCTCCCAATACGCAAGAGAGCAGGCAACTCTGGCGAGCTGTGACCGACCTGCTTGCATGCATTTCTTCCATGAAGAAGGGAAGGAGCTGACCCCAGCGGCCTTTTTTGCGCGAAGCGTCTTGGATCAGCAGGCGGAGCAGTTCATCACCAGCCGAGCTGGCTCATCGACTCAACGCGAGCTTCAGGCGCGTGGCTCGGCCGTCGACCGAGAGCACTCGAGCCACGGCCTCCTCACACGCCGCTGGCCCCCGCGCCATGGGTAGGTTGATCGAGAGGATCTGCGAGCGCTCTGTGGCGAGGCTGCTCTGCAGCAGGCGTCGAAGCTCTGGCTGGCCCTCCGCCGTCGGGTATACGAGAATCGCCGCGGCCGCGCCGAACGCCAGACAGTAGGCAGCCATCTGGAAGCGGTCCGAGCGTGATTCGTTGCCGAAATCGCGCTTGTACTTGGCGTCGAATACGAGCGGACGCGCTCCCCAGACAAGGGCATCGACCGTCAGCCAACGATTGGGCTCCTGGGCGGAGCTTGCGTCGGCCCAGGGGCGCTTGCGCTGCGCGGGGCTGCCGACGCGAAGCCCCATCCCGAAGGCCCAGCTTGCCAAGATTCGGCGCACGCCCTCCTCCCAGATCCGACTCATCTGAATCAAGAATAAGTCTCCACCCGCGCCAAAAATGGGCTCGATGGCGCTGCCCAGGAGAAGGTGGCGAGCCAGCCGAAGCGCGGTGCGATATGCCACCGGGGGGCGGCTGAGCGCGGCGGCCACGGCGAGGGGTAAGTCGTCCACGCTGCGATCGATATCCGCCCACTGCGCGCTCAGCCACTGCAGCGTCCGGCGAAGCGCCTCGGGCAGGTCCTCCATGCTGGTGAGCCGCTGCGTTGCGTCGAGTGCGCGCGCGAGCACGCAATTGGCCAGCGTGTCGCGCGTGCGCGTACGATGGACACAGGGCAGGCGGGGAAGGTGACAGGCGCTGCGGGCCAGTCGGGTCGCGTCGAGGCGGCCTCGGAAGTGTGTCGTGAGCGAGTGTCCACGCGCGTGACCCACGCGGAACTGAAACTGGGTCAGGCGCGCCAGGTCCTCGACGTAGAAAGCGCACAGGGCTTCCCAGATGCGGCCGCGCGGCCCCAGCGTGGGCCCGCTCTCCCATCGCTCGAGCTCAGGGAGCGTTTCCGTGAAGGCGAGCCATTGGATCAACGAAAGCAACGGAATCTTGCTGGCAATGTCGATGGCGCGGCCGCTCGGCAGACGCACCCGGCCACAATGGTCGCGCCCGGCGATGCGCACGCGGCCGGCCGCGCAGGGCTCGACGTCGAGGACGCCTCGCTCCGAGAGTTGCTCGAGTCGCCGTCGATCCTCGGGGAGCGCAGCGAATGGCGCGCTCCACCGGTCCGCTTCGGGGCTACCCCACTCCCCGCACTCGATGTTGCGCATCGCCTCAGGCCTCGGGCTCGGGGTCGTCGTCTTCTGCCCCACCAAGCCAGTACGGAGCGAACAGACTCTCGACGTGCCGGGCGGCATCCTCCGGGTCGCGCCCCCGCTCGAGGAGAAGCTCTCGCACGTAGGGCACCGCGTGTTGGAGCGCGCTTGCGTCAACGTTCCTTGCGTGAAACGCCGAGGTGAAAGCCTGTCGTTCGCGGCGTCGACCGTTTGCGCAGCAGAACGTTCGGCGTGATCGCGAAAGTGTCGCAGTTCGACGAGGATGGGACAGCGTCATTCTTGGAGCTGTTTGGGCGGATTCGCGCACGCGAACTTCCCGGCCCGCTGCACGCGCCGTGCAATACCCCGGTGAGTGCGTCCCTCTCCGCGGGGACGAGGGGATCGCGGTGAGCGGCTCACTACCGGGTGGGCGCAAGGTGCCTTGCGTCGCGGTCATCGCTCCTCCTCGCCCAGCAGTCCCCAACTGGAGCGGCGAGTATTCAGGTCTTCAAATCTCGGCCACGCCGCCAGCGAATCGAGCCGGGAGTACACCACCAAGAGCCTCCCCGCCGAGCTGGTGGAGCACGGCCGCTTGCGCGGCGCCGGGTTGTGCGGCGGAGACACGGATGGCTTCAGTATCAAGCGAGGCCTCCACCTCGGAGGCGCGCAGCCGCGGGAGCCGGGAGCCGCCACGGTCCGGAGCTTCTGCGTTCGCCCTGGGAAGCGGCCCGGCGGGCGCTCGGGCTCGCTTCGCCCATCGCATTGGTGCTTGCGACAGCGGCCCCGGCTTTCACCCGGGGCACGCTACCGCGGCTTCATACTGGCTGTCATGCACGCCTGCCGGAGGCACACGGTGAGACCCGGGTCTGCGGGTCTGCGCGCTCCTGGCGACGGAGACACCCGATGTCGAGGGGCGCTGCACCGGGAGCGAACCATAGTCGCCGCGGCTCCGCATTGGGCTGGTTATGCAGAGCCGACTGAGGGCTCGTCACAACGGAGCCGGAGTCAGTGACCCAGTAGGCCACCAGGTGACCGTCGCGGCTGCGCTGCAAAGCTAGCTCAAGCCCTGGCGCGGGGGTTGTGACGGCTTCGTGGATTTCGAGGGCTCCGCCGTCAACGACTGCATCGTCGAACCATTCGAAGGCGCCATACGGGTCGAGCTGGGCGGTCATCGAGACCCCCTCGCCGGGCTGGTCTTGGGGAAATCTGGTCCGCAAGTGTCGGAAATCAACCGGTGTCTGTGTGGCCACAACTGCAGGAGGTTGTGGCCACACACACCACCACAATCGCGCGGTCGTTCCCGAAAGCTGCCTAGTTTCTTCGCGACGGCTGAGTGGCATCCAGATGCGAGCTCTCGCGGCCGCAGTCCAGTCGAGCGCGAGAGCGGTTGACGAGCGCTGAACTGCTGAACTTCTTCATGAGGTCAGAACTTACCGGCCACCCCCAGGCCGCCCGGGGCGGTCACCAATTGCGCGGACAAGGGTTCCAGTTTTGCCGTGGGGGTGAGGCTTTGGCGGGGAAGCAGGAACCCCAGCGCCATCAGCGTGACCCCCGCGGCTTGACTCAGTCCGCTGATTCCGTACGCGAAGCGACTCAAGTCGAGAGCCGCATCACTCAAAGGGGGGCGCCAACGCTTGATGGCGATCCACGGCCCGACCAGCGGGATGTCGAGAGCTCGATTGTTCGAAGTGACGCCCAGCAAATAGGGGACCGCAAACGCGGCGGCACCGATTAGAATTAGGCGATTGTTGGGGCCCTGCGTGACTTCGTACCCGTCGGGAACGGAATCCCCGGGTGAATACCGACGGGTGGGCGAAGCTTGGGGCAGAGCGAAAGAGTAGCCGAGCGTCGGCATCACCGTGCTTTGTAGGAGCTGGGGGTGCATCGAAACGTGTAAAGCCAGCTCGAAGTTTCGGTCACGCCCCAATGCCAGCCCGAGGACCAAAGGAATCTGCAGCGCGAGGCCCCGTCGACTCTCATCCACGCTGGCCCCGATGCGCGTGGAAAAATGACCCAAGGCGAATCCGAGGCCGGGCTCGAAAAACGGAGCAATGTACAGCAGGGGGGGAGCGATTCGCACCTTCCCGCCGAATTGCGCCACCTGAACCGATACGTTGCACGGGGACGCGCCTGCCTCGCAATCGTTCTCCGGGCGCGTCACTAGCGCCCCGAGGTAGCCCTTGGCACGAATCCACCGTTTCCAGGGCACGGAATACTCGGCCTGCAGTAGGCCGCCGAAGCCACTGCCCTCGCGCTCCACGTTCGACGCCGGGTCTTCGTATACGACGGCTCCTACGCCACCGATCACACTCAAGCGCGGTGTTTCGCCACCGTTGTCGGCAACACTGGAGTCGCAGAGACACAAGAAGAAAAGGGCCGATGTGAGACCGACCAGTACCTGTTGCATGAGACCAGCGGCCATCCGGCAGTCTACTCTGCAGGCAAAGGTCGGACCACTGCCGCCGCTCCCACTTGCGCCCATCGCTAGAGGACCGGACCGAGCTTGCGCGGCGTCACCCCCGACGTATCCTTTGCCCGAGAGAGCAGGGTCCAATCGTCGCTGTCTCCCGCATGACGGAAAGGAAAGGCCTGCAGCCAAGTTGGCCAGAATCCGCCCGGACTGCACGCACACTGTGTCAAGGCAAAGTAGAAATGTCGGGATCTGAGCAAAGTAGAGATGTCGGGTAGCTGTCCTTAGGCAACGCTTTTCTTGCGCTTCTCCAGCAGGCGCTTGT
>JBNKVS010000023.1:0-3700 GCA_050299315.1 Polyangiaceae bacterium | reverse complement strand
CGGTGTCTTCGGGCGCCGGGTCGTCGATGGCGACGCGGCAGTGAATGCGCGACCAAAGGGAGCGGTTCTTGTGGAGCCGCAAGCGCGCCCAGAGCTCGGGCAGACCAACGAGGACGAGGGTCAATTCTGTGGAGCTGGCGATTATGTGGAGCCGGCCGCCAGAAAGCGATGACGGCCGGGTCTTTGGTCCATAGTGCTTCACATAATTATAGCGCCTCCAGGAGCGCGAGGACATCGTCTGTGGGCTTGTAGAGCCCCGGGATCGCATCAGTCGGTGATGCCTTGTCCAACGCACGCCGTTTCATCTCGAGGTCAGCCTCGACGTAGTGGTGGGTGGTGGTGATGGCTACATGGCCGAGCCAGGACTGAATCGTGGCGAGGTCGACCCCGGACTGGAGGAGGTGCATCGCTGCGGTATGGCGAAGGGTGTGCGGTGAGATGGAGCGCATCGCCAATGAGGGCTCACGCTCCGCGGCCTGTTTCACCGCGGCATCGAGGATGTGAATGACCCCGAAACGACCTAATCGCTTTCCCCGCGCGTTGACGAAGATCGGCTCGCGAGCATCGCGTGTGACCCGTCGTTCGCTACGCAAGGCTTTCAGTACATCGGCATGGTCACGGCCGAGCGGGAGGACCCGTTCCTTTGACCCCTTCCCGCGCAGGAGCACCTGGCACGGGGGCATTAAGCGCAGGTCGACCGCATTGACGCCCACGGCCTCCGACACACGGGCACCAGTACGCGCCAGGAAGAGAATCAGCGCGTAGTCTCGGCGCCCGCGTGGTCTGCTCTTGTCAATCGAGCCGAGCAGCATGTCGAGCTCGTGCACCGTCAGATAGTCGAGCGCTCCGCGTGGGCCTCGCTTTGTGGGGATCGATAGCACCCGCTCGACCGTTCCCATCGCGGTCGGATCCATGCAAGCAAGGTGGCGAAAAAGAGACCGGATGGCACCCAGTCGTGCGTTGCGGGTACGTACGGTGTTGCCGCGGTCGGATTCCAGGTGGTCGAGAAAGGCCAACACGACGTCTCGATCTAGATCCTCGATGCGCAAGCGGCTCGGCGCTCGACGGGATCGTTTTGCGGCAAAGAGGACCAGCAATCGGATGGAGTCGCGATAGGCCGCGATCGTCGCGGGGCTAGCTCGGCGCTGCGCGGCCAACCGCTCGCGGAAGAAGGAGTCGAGGAGCTTTGCCAGCGAAATGGAGCCGACGCTACTCATGAGTGCACCCGCTCTCTTCGAGAAAACGGCGACGGCGCTCCTCGGCCAGCCCGAGCAACTCTGCGGTCGCAGTCAGGTAGTACGCGGTCGACTGGTAGCCGACGTGCCCCATGTAGGTCGCGAGTAGCGGAAGCTTGGCCTGCACATCAGCCCCCGCTCGGTACCAAGCTACGAGCCGATGAACGGCAAAGGTGTGCCGAAGGTCATGGAAACGAGGCCCCTTCTTCCCGGAACCGCGAAGCCCCGTGCGGTGGCCGAGGTCGTGCATTGCCCACTCGAGGGTCGGCACGGCGAACCGCCTTCCTCTGGTGTTGAGAAAGAACGATGGTCCGCTGGGCGTCGGGAAGGCCGCGTCTCGCAGAAGGCCATATTCGCGGAGCACCTCCCGCGTCGTCGGGTGTATAGGGACCAGGCGATCCTTGGCGGACTTCGTGCGCCGGATTGTCAACAGCGCGTTCTTGAGATCGACGTCCTGCCGATCGAGACGCAGGACTTCTCCGATCCGCAAACCCGTACACGCGGCGAGTCCAATCATGGCGTGCAACGCCGGTCCTCGTACCGGCAGCGTCGGCGAGGCTTTCTTCGCCGCCGAAACCAGGAGGCCGAGCTCGTCCTCAGTGAGGATCCGTGGCGTAGTCGGCCGAACTGGCGCCCGAAGGGCGTGCGGGTCCACGCGCGGCACGCCCACACTGAACGTCGCCAGGTACTCGTTGAAGTGACGAACGACCTGATATCGCCTTGCTTGCTCTGCGCGGCTCACCTCCTGGTTTGCGCTGGCAAACTGCAACGCCAGAGCCTGCGTGATCGCGCCCTCGTGCGCATGGGCCACGAGGAAGCGATCGAACTGCCGGAGAATGGCGGCCTGACCGTCGAAGCGAAGGCCAAGGCCGCGACGCAGCTTGACGTAGTCGGCGAGCTGCGTCGTATATGCGCTCTTGAACCCGGTCATTCTGCACCTCCAATGAAGGGCAGCGCGACCTCGGCCAAGCCAGCGATGTCGACCTTGGCATAGACGGCGGTGGTGTCGATGCTCGAGTGCCCGAGGATGTCAGCGATGTCCTTGATGCGAACGCCCTCATTGACCATCCGTGTCGCCAGGCTGTGCCGTAGGAGATGGGCTCCGCGACCTGCCGTGGTGACCGGGATCCGAGCTCGCTTGAGATGACTTGCCACCACCGCGGCCACCGCTGTCGTGGTCGAGAACGGCCCCTGGGGCGCTCGATGGCGAACGAATACTTGCGGTATCTCCAGCAGCGGACGCCCATGCAGCAGGTAGTCTGCGACCGCTACGCCTACTTCTTCCGGAAGAGGGAGAATGCGCTCCTTGCTGCCCTTGCTCCGTCGAACCCGAACCTGGGCCTTGCGCCAGACGATGTCGCCGCATTCGAGGTGGCGGACCTCGTGATTGCGCAGCCCAAGGCCGGCGAGCATGAGCAAGATTGCCTTGTCGCGCATCCCTTCCGACTGAGTCGTGTCCACGCTGTCGATGACAGCTCGAACCTGCGTCCATGGCAGGTGCCGCGGCAGGGTCGCGAGCCGGTACCGGCGAACCGATGGCACGACGCGGTCGAGGTGCTCCTGTACCGTGCCATTCCAACGAAGATAGCGAAGGAAGCTGCGCAGCTGATTGGCGAGCAGGTCGCGTGAGCGTCCGTTTGGCGTCTCGACGCAGTCGAGCACGAACGCCAAGACGTCTGAACCGACGAGCTCGGCCAACGGCGTGCCGACGCGATGCCCGTCTAGCCATGCGAGGAACCGCAACGCGCCCTTCCGGTAGTTGTACCGGGTGGAGGCCGCCAGCCCCCGAACCGTGCGCAAGTGCTCGTCGTACTCTTCCAAAAGCGCGTCGTGTGGTCCCTCTTGTTTCGGTACCGGGGTCCGGGCCGCAATTCCCTGTCCGTGAAGGTACGCGAGCAAACATGCCATCACTCGGCCTGCACCATGGTAGAGCCCCTCCGAGCCGAGCTCTTCAGCGACAAAACGTGCGGTCAACGCTTCGTCGATTGCCGCGACATTGGCAACGCCCACCGCCTCCAGGAAGCGGCTGAACCTTCCCGCGATCGGCAAGATCCGTCGCGCCGTGCTCATGGTGTATCCGTGGCGCCGCAGCTCCGCTGCCAAGCCGTCAAGATGCTCCCCAAGCGGTCCTCGGCGCAGCTGACGGAGCCGCGTAGGCGAGCGAAAGAAGTAGTCGAGCATGTCCATTCCTCCTGTTTGGGCCGAGCCTCGTGCTCAGCGTTGGGAGGAAAGGACTCTCAGATTATGTGGAGCTGCGTCACGCCCCGGCCGCGGAATGACAGACCATTGGAGCCTGGCTCCACATAATCGCCAGCTCCACAGAATGAGTAGGGCGATTGCGGGAGTGCGCGGCGACGGGACGGCACGCATCGTCGGCATGGGGTGTGCCGAGCGCAGTCCCGTAATCGTCGCGTTGGACGGAGCCGATGGCGCGGCTCGGCAAGACGCGTGCCGGCCGGCTATGG
>JBNKVS010000022.1:0-7997 GCA_050299315.1 Polyangiaceae bacterium | reverse complement strand
GGCTCGGGTTTTGTAGACACCGAGCGAGGAGGTTATCCACGCTCGGTGTCTACAAAACCCGAGCCGCGTCAAAGATCGTTCCCGAGTTCGCAAGCAACATCGGAGCTCATGCCGGCGTCCCTCTGCCACCCCTTCGGAGTTGACCCGTCACTCGTGCCCTACTCAACCCAAGTGGTACCCCACCCCGCGGAGTACCACTTTTCTCCCCACGTGACGTAACGCGCAGGCCGCCCGAGTAACGCCAACTATCGTGATTTCAGCTACTTGTAGCGCCGAGTAACGCGCTGAAACGCTACTCGGGGCTCTTCACACGGTTGAAGTCGCTGGTTCAAGTCCAGCTGCGCCCACAGAAAAATCTGAATGATTGAAGCCAGTTAGACAGCAGTGTCTAGCTGGCTTTTTCGTGACCGGTATCACCTGCAGTACCACTTGGGGCGCGCTTGTGGACTCTGTCCGCGGCTTCCTCGGGGTTGCATGGGTGTGTCGGGTCCACCACCGCCAGCCCCCCCTTGATGCCGTGATGCCGCGCCTGATAAGCCAACCACGTCGACTGGGACAAGAGCATCTGCGTCGGCCTCCCCGCCACCTCCGGCCATAGCTCGCCACTGGCGAGGCAGCCCCCAAGTCCTCCACTACGACTTCTACCCAGCCATACGCACGAGGAGTTTTCTGGCCAACTCACAGTTGTGTGCGTCGGAAGTGAGCGCACGGACAACCTGCTCCGGCACCAGGCAAAGCGACTCGTCCTCGTAAAGGAACCGGAATTCGGCCTCTGCGATCTGGGATCCGGCGGCAAGCAGGTCGTTGCTGGCCCCATGGGCCGCAGCTGGAAAGCAATGCCCCGCGATGGCGGCTCCCAGCATCGATGGCCCAGTCCCACACCCGCTCCACCACCACTTCACGTGCCCGTTTTGAACGTTGGCCTTCAGGTAGTGTGCGAAGTACCGGTGGCGCGCGAGTTGACGGCCGACGCGTAGTTCTTCACCGTCGACATCGACTGTGTGCTTCTTGGGGTCCCCCCAGATCGCGGAGAACGCAGCGGAGATCACCTCCGACAGCTGCTCACGCAGCTCCGCCCTGGCAACCGTTTCGTCTGCTTCGCCCTGAACGTCCGCCGGCGTACCGCCACGCAAGAGAGTCAAGATTGAAAGAGTGATCGGAAGGTTATCCGTGGCAACCGCAAAGGGCAACGGGCAGGACGACCGCCGAGTGGAGTGAGCGCAAGCGGTGGGAAGAACCGCAGTGAGAAATCACTCATACCGACGAGCAGGCGGCCAGGTCCCCAATCCATCGACTGCGCTTCTGCGCCTTCTGGCCAACAGCGCCTTCTTCACTTCGAGCTGGGGACAACCCTAACGGCACATCGCCCGAGACCCCGAGCCGCCCTCCCAAATGGCGAGACATTGCCCGACACCAGCGCTGCTGGTCGAAGACGAACTTACACCTGGTCCGCGCGATGCTCTGCAACGATGATGAACCCCGGTTCGACGCTGGGGAACGGTTGCTTCGATCGCTGCGCAGCTCTGCAAGACGAATGCGGGATCAATGTGTCCAGGGCGGAGATACACGATGCCGACGTGACCGTGTCCGAGACGAACTCCGAGCCGTCCAAAGTCGGAATCGTGAGTCAGAACGCGGAAAGTCGAGCGGCCTCACGCCGGGATCTTCACGTCCCAGACGACTTCGTTCTTCATCGCCTGCGCCGCGTACGCCACCGCTGCGCGGACGGCAGCGTTCGACAGTTGTGGGTAGGCTTCTACGATGTCGCGCTCGCTCGCGCCCCCCGCGATCAATTCCAGAATGAACTCGACGCTCAGGCGTGTCCCCGTGACGCAGGGCTTGCCGCCGAGGACGTCGGGGTTGGTGGAGATCATCGAGTCAGTCTGAGCTTCCGCAGGCACGCTGCCATCCTACCACAGCCAAAGCTAGGCCCTTCGACCGGAGCAGACCGATGCGCGTCAGGGTGGTACTGCCCCGCCCCCCGGTACCACTCCAGCGCCACTTGGCGTAACGCGCAGGCCGCCCGAGTAACGCCAGTTGTCGTGATTTCAGCCACTTGCAACGCCGGGTCGCGCTGAGACGCTACTCGGGGCTCTTCACACGGCTTTCGTCACTGGTTCAAGTCCAGCTGTGCCCACAGAAAACTGTCCTGGAGCTGCGGTGGGCAGCAACTCGGAGGCACGGGGCGGACGCCGGAGCGCGCGTGTGAAGCCCAAGCCGTGCCGCGCGTCACGGGGCGCGCGTTTCTACTTCCGGATCGCCAAGAAGATCCCGGCTATGGGCTCTATAGCTACTTGCTGTTGGGAGCGAAGCCCGACACAGCAACCAAAGCACGCTTTGCCGCCGTGCTGGTGCGGTACCTCCTACTCGAGGAATCTTCGGCGGCTCGTGGATACTGCACGAACGCGCTGAACGTCACCTACCTGCCATTGAACGAGTCGCCACCGGCAGACATCTGGGAAGCGCGCCTATCCGTATTGACGGTCGACAATCCTTTGGACAGCTCGCCCCTGGAATGGGTGTTCGAGCACTACGACTATACCCGAGCCGCTTTTCTGCTCGCCAAGGTCCCCGGCGATTCCGCGCACGTCGTTGGTCCCTACCTGGTCTCCCACACATTGCCTCTCGGGCGTGTCGCACGGCTCGAATCAGAGTATCTCTGGCAAGATCTATCGGCGGTAGAGCCCCGCCTGGCAGGCGCCTGGATGAAGGCATTCAAGCGGCAAGCGGCCAAGCGCCACTACTGGCGAAGCACGCTCGGGGAAACGTGGGCACTCGAGCTACGCAACGCGATTGCCTCGGTTTCTTCAGTCACCGCGGTTGCCGCGCCGAATCTGGAGCTCAGCGAGCTCTTGCAGAAGCCAGTCGTCTGGCGATAGCAGCCGGCCGCATGAAGCCGGTACCTCTCGGCAGACTTGTCGCGCCCCGAAACTTGGCGGCGTGACGGCCGGGCCCGCGCCTCCTTGGTGTTGCCAACCACGCAATCCGACGGCGTCTTGATCGGGCTATCTGATGCCCATCGCGGCAACGGTGGAGCGCGCGTCGTAGCCACCACGGCGTGATGCCCATCGGGGCTCGTGCCGGGTGCACGGCTCCGATGGGCATCACGGGGGCAAGCGACCGGTGGGGCGGTCGCGGGTCAGTTCTCGTCAGCGAGGAAAGCGCTGACAAGGGAGCGGTCCACCTCCTTGAGCTTGCGTCGGGCGACCGTGCGCAGGGCGTCGCAGGCGACGCGGTCGATGTCGCGCAGGATAGGGAATCCGGCTGAAGTCGATCGCGGATTCCGGGCGAAGCCGATCATCGATTCCGGCTGAAGCCGATCACGATTCCGGGGTGCCGATCACCGAATCCGGCTGAAGCCGATCGGGCTCAGTCGACGCCGCTCGGTGCCCCCAAAAAGGGTAATGTCCTCCTCGACTTTGGCGAGTCAGAGAGGCGGGCACTACCGGTGCCGAGCACACGACTGAGCATGCGCAAGACACGAGAGATTCTACGACTGAGATGGGGCCTGGGGCTCGGCGTACGCGAGCCTCTCGACGCCGGGGAGCAGGACGCCGTCCGCGCCGAGACCGGTCTTCTGATCCGCCCGCGCCAGCTGCTCGCGAAAGAACCGGTCGAGCTTCCAAGCCGCGCTGGGCGCCAAAGAGGGGTCGCGTGCCGGCGCGCCGCCCCCTGCCCCGCGGCTGGCTCTCGCACCATCGCCCGGCCTGGCCCGGGCTCGGCGCGCCGTGACCGCCCCGCGAGCGCGGAACGGATTGTGCTCGCCCACTCCGAGCTGCCCCAGGGAAAGCCCAGGCGACGCCCACGACGCCCACGACGCCCACGACGCCGACGACGCCGCGGGCGGTGGGCCCACAGGGCGCCTCGGGCGGAGCGTTCGAGCCTGCCTCGGGCGACTCGTCCTCCGGCTCTTCGGGTGCGGCTGGCGCCGCCGCCTCGCGGCCGCTCGCCGAGGCCCCTCGACGGGGCGAGTCGTTTCAGGCCGAGCTCGCAGGCCCCATCTCGCAAGTTGGCCGACCCAGCCCGACCCGCAAACCCGGCGGCTGTCGGCAGCGGATGCTTCCCGGTTCGCGTCGCATCGGCGGTTCGGCGATTCGGCGGTTCGGCGCTTCGGCGCTTCGGCGCTTCGGCGAATCGGCGCCGCGCTCCGAGCCCCCTCCTGCAAGCCACGCGGAGTGCGGCGAGGGGGCGACCCGGAGGCTCTCGGCGTGCACGCAGCGGGGCTCTTCCCCTGCTGAAACGCTCACAAAGATTCGCCGGCTCCGTCGTGGAGGCAAGAGGAAGGGGGCCGGGCCTGCGAAGGCGCGCAGCCGGTGCAAACTTCGGGGCGCTACCCTCCCCATCGCCCGAGCCGCGCCTGGGTTTGTGCGCCAAGGGATCAATACCGGAGGGTTCGGGAGTTCCCGCGACGCCGCGCCCGGCATCGGGGGGGCGCTTGAATCGCCTGCGCGTCCACGAGCGTCCCCAGGCCTCACCGAGAGTAGAGCCGCTCGCTACAACGCCGCCGCGCCTGGCACCTCGTCGAGAAGGAAATCAGCAAGAGCTCCAACTGGCGGCAAAACGCCTCGTCGCGAGGGCATCGAGAGGCTCGGGTTAGCCTCCATGGCGATCCAGTCGGGCAAGAGTCGAATGAGGCGCCCGGCTTTCACATCGGAAGCCCCCGGTCGCAGGGAAGTTGGCGGCTCGGCTGAAGAGCTGAGAGCAGGATGACCCAAGGGGGCGGTCTGGACGACGGACCGTGAAGCAGAAACGATATTCGGAGAATATCGAGCAGAGGATGATTCAGACGATGCTGGGACCCGGCCGGGTCTCGGCGAGTGCACTGTCGAGAGAGGTGGGAGTTGCACGACCGACGTTGTCGCTCTGGCTGAGGTCGGCCGGAAGAGTCTCCGTCGTGAGCGACGACGAAGGGACGAAGCCGAGGGCGAAGCGCCCGGGAGATTGCAGCCCGCAGCAGAAGCTGGCGGCGGTGATGGCGGCAGCGAGCCTGTCCGACACCGAGCTCGGCACCTGGCTGCGCCGGAAGGGCCTGACGGAGGAGCACCTGCGGCAGTGGCGAGAGGTCTTGGCGGAGCGGGCCTCGTCGGTATTCGCGCCGCGGAAACCGCGAGCGAGTGCGGAGAGGCGCGAGCGAGTGCGGAGAGTCGCGAGCGAGTGAAGGAGCTCGAGCGCGAGCTGAAGCGCAAGGACGAGGCTTTGGCGGAAACGGCGGCGCTGTTGGTGCTGCACGTAGGCACCGGCACGACGGGTTTCGAGAGCCATCCGATCAAGAGTCAACCGATCGCGCATTGGCGATGGAATGCGGTCGCGCCCCATGCTACCATGGCGCGAATCCGCCCGGGGCGGTTGGGGGAACATATGAAGACGGATGTCCGGTTCCGAGAAGGCTGGCTCGTTGCCGTGCCGCTGGGAGGCGCGCTGTTGGCGTGTGTCTTGCTGGCCTGTAACGACAATGATCGCACGGTTCTGCACACGGGCGGCGAGGGCACCACGGCCGTTGGGACCGGCGGATCGAGTGACGGGCTCGATGCGGGGTCCGCTGCCGCCGGGCGTCCTTCCTGCGAGGGCGCTGGCTCCAACGTCGATCTGAATTGCGCGGCTCCTCCCGATACTTTCGCTTCTCCCGTTCCGGAAGCGGAGGGCGAGGTCGACGCGGGCTTGGCCAGGTCTTGGGATCTCTGGGCGTGGAACTCGTTCGTTGCATACAATTGGCCAGCGCTCTCGTCCGACGATGTCGGAAGGTACCCGTCTGGTTTCGTGCGGGGGGTGCCGGATACGACGCAATCGTTCGCGCGGGCCGATCCGAGCGACGTGTTGGTGTGGGAGACTTTCAAGGAGAAGCGGGAGGTCTTCAACGTTCGGTCGACCGCTGGCGCCTGGCAGGATCTGACCTACGAGTCCCAGTACGCGCCCGACTTCCTCGAGGGGCAGGTGCCGCCCTGCCCGCAGATCGAAACTGCGAGGCTCGAGCGGGTCAAGCGCCGTCCGCGGGTGGTGGCACAGCTCGGCAAGCAAGTGCCGCCATCGAGCTTCGACGAGCTGGACGAAACGGCGGAAGTTGCCTCACCCGCGCAGGAGTCGCAAGCGACTCTGTGCGCTGGCTACTCGGGGGATGCGGGCGCGGCATGCCGTAGCGCTTACCCTGCGCCGCCTCCCGGCAGAGACGCAGGAGCCGAATATTCCGCCACCCAGGCCAACTCGCGCGCTCCGGTGGGGCCTCGCGTCTTCAGGGGGAGGCCGGCGAAGGAGAACTTCGTCTACTACGAAGTCAAGGTCAACTGGGACTACTACAACTACGTCGCGACCAACGGCTACGCAGAATACGGGAAGGCCACGCGTGCCGCACGGCGCGAAGGGCGAACGGAGATCCGACTTCCCAGTCGCACGAGCGCGCCGCGGCTCGCGCAGGAAAGCAGGCAGAATGGCTTGCCGATTTGTGGCTATCGCGCAGCGCTGACGCACCGCTGCTATTCAGACCAGCTGAATGACTGCGCCCAAGTGGAGATTTGCCCCACCGTCGCCGACGACCGCGATGCGGGTACCCATTACGAGCCCGTGCCGAGCAAGCCACCGGGAGTGGGCTCGGTGCAGCTCAAGGCCGCTTGGCTCCCGTCCCGACTGGTCCCTGAAGCGGAGCGGGACGACTATCACCGGACGGAGGCCGTCTTCTATCGGGAGGCGCCCTCCGCGCCGGAGGGGCTGTGCTATTCGGTGGAGGAGTTCGTTCTGATCGGCCTGCACGTCATTCAGCGCGTCCACGCGGGGGCGGCATCGGCTCACCGCGCGGAAACGGTGGGCGGGACCTTCATCTTTGCCACCTGGGAGCACGAATCCATCGGCGACGGCAGCGGCTACTCGTACGTCAACTACCCGTATTCGCAGGGAGTGGACCAGCAGAGCAACAGGCCCTACCCCAACACGAACACCGGCATCGCGGTCCGTCGCGTGCAGGACTATCCGCTGCCGAGCACTGCCCGTGTGACTGCAGAGGTCCATCGCCAGCTGCCGAGCGATTCGGTCTGGCGGCACTATCGTCTGATCGGTACGCAGTTTCTTCCGACGAACAGCGAGGCGGAATCCCTGCGGATCCATCAACCCTACTACCTGGCGAACCTGGTGATTGAGACGAACCTGGGGCTTCAGCAGTTTCAGGGGCTGCCCCCCAACGTCAATCCGGTTGCCAACTACGCCATGCAGATCGGCAATACGGTCGACGCGGGTTTCGAGCCCATGGACGAGAACGTACAGTTTGGCTCTGTTGGCCATTCGATGGGCGGATGCATGGGCTGCCACGGCGTGGCTCAAGCCAATGGCTTCGCCTTCAGCTTCGTTCTTCAGGATGGGAGCCAAGGTACCAGGCCCGACACTGCGGAAAGCATCGCCATTCCTCCGGTCCCACCGCCGCAGTGAGGGGGCCTCCCGTCGGCCGGCGCCTAGCCCGGATTTCTCACGACCTGGTCCCGAGGGTGCGATGAGTCATGTCTTTTCTCCCAGCTGCCCGCCGGGCGTGCTCGCCTTCCGCGACGCCCTCTTCGTGGCGCTCGTCGACCGGCTCGCGCGGCGCCGGTTGCCGCCGCGCCGCCCATTCGCCTGAGGAGCACTCAGAGCCCGGGCACGGCGTACAGCCGCATGCGGTCGTCGGTGACGGCTTCGATGCCACGCGCCGCCGGAATGCGGCCGACCGACGGAAGCTGCTGTCGCTGGAGCACTATCGGCAAGCGGTGCGGCGCGTGTCTTCGGCGGCCAATCCCGAAGCGGCGCTGCAGAGGGCTCGCTGCGCCTCCGCGTTACGCCAGCAGCTCGAGCGGTTGCCGAAGGCCCAGGCCGAGGCGCTGGGCTTGCATCACGTCGTTGGGCTGTAAGCATCCCTTGGAGGGCACCTGGTTTGACCAGGCGGGTTCGGGTAGCACTCGAGTGCGATGGAGGACGCGTGCGAGCTGAGCTGTGGAGGGCTACTGGGCGGTCTGCTCGTCGGACTCGCCGCCGATTGCCCACAG